>NZ_CP135438.1:0-600000 GCF_032341995.1 Domibacillus sp. DTU_2020_1001157_1_SI_ALB_TIR_016 | reverse complement strand
GTAGATGGAGATTCATTTGTAACGTCTGTTCCTACCCGAAAAACATTCGGCCGTTTTCATGTGGATTGGTAAGGAGAAAGAATAAACCAGCATAAGAAAAAGCAGAGCGGCTCCTTATTCCAAAGGAACCGCTTTTTTCTAACACTTATCCTTTTTCCAATAAACCGTTTTCTTTCTCAATATGTTCTATCTAATATATACTGATATAACAAGAAAGTCATTTTTATATAATGGACGAAGTTGGTGGTAAAGATGTTGAATAAATCAGAAGAGAATACGCCTTATTATCAGCAAATAAGGGAAATGCTGCTCGAGGAAATCAAAAGCGGAAAGTTAAAACACGGTGATAAAATCCCTTCTGAAAGAGAGCTGTCCGAAACATTAAAAATCAGCAGAATGACCATCCGCCATGCCATTGACCTTTTAGAAAGAGAAGGGGTTGTCGAGCGGCGTCCGCGGGTCGGCACGTTTGTGGCAAACCGCCGGATCAGATGGAACTTTATCACCGTCAACAGCTTTACAAAAGGAATGATTGATAAAGGGTTTAAGCCTTCTACAAAAAAAATACATATGCTTTTCGAAAAAGCAGATGAACATCTAGCAAAAGTTCTTGATGTTGATGTAGGAGAAGAAGTTTTTTCTTTGAAACGGCTGAGAATTGTAGATGAAATTCCCATTGCGATTGAATTGAGCCAGATTCCTTATAAATATTGCGAAGGAATTGAAAAATACATGGAGGATAATGCTTCTTTGTACGAGGTATTAGCCCAGAAATATGGAATCCAATTGAAAAAACAAAAACAACGCATGAAAATTTCCTACTCTAACTCATCTGAAAGCAAACTGCTGCAGCTTAAACCGGAAAGCCCATGTTTATGGATTCAAGGCACAACCCACGATATGTCAGGCCGTATTATCGAATACACAAATGGATTAGCAAGAGGAGATCTGGTTGAATTTTACTCAGAGCCGACCAATCCTTCTTAAACTGCCTGCAGGGCGGACAAGAAAGAATAGCTATTTTAATCTTTTGTATACATGTATATTCGTATATTTGTATACATGTATATTTGTATACATGTATATTTTGAAGGCGATATAAAGATATGAAAAGAAGCTCCTATTTAGCCAGGGGCTTTTTTGTGTGAACATTTATCATTGGGCATAAGAAGAGGATTTACTGCAATGAAAATGAATAGTAAATAAAAGTCTAGCATATAAATGAAATAAGCTGAAAACAATAGGGGGATGTGCAATGAATGTTCAGGGTGAAAAGCCTGTATACTATAACGGTTACGGCTTAGACAAATTAGCACCAATAAATAAAAAAGCCTACCAAGAGTTTATAGTTAAACCTAACCATATACGAGACGAAGGAAGCTTCTCTTCTTTTCCCTATTTCCCTTATATGAAGAAGTTAATGTTTGATAAAGAATCCCCATATACGATTTCTTGAAAATAAACAGGGGCGATCCAAAACCATTCTTATTTAAAAGAAATGAAAAAAGCTGTAGCAGCCACTGCAGCTTTTTTTCATTTCTGCTACATGGTTTGACATTTCTACAAACTGCGTAGACTTTTTATCATCTTCGGCGAGAACACCCCCACTTCAAGCTTGCTAAGTGGGGGATGAATCGCTGCTCTTTCAGTCATTCTTTTTCCTTGAACGCTGTATTGCTAAAATAGTATAATTAAATTAAGAACAAACGTTCGCGGGGGTGAGGAAAATAATAAAAACTAAAAAAGATGAAAAACAGAACCTTCATTTTAAAGTCTTTCGGTTTAAAATCCATCCAAGTGACGAGCAAAAACAACTGATTAACCAAACGATCGGCTGCTGCCGGTTTGTCTACAATTATATATTAAATGAAAACATCAAGAGTTTCGAAAAAACAAAAAAACGGTATATGGAAACAGCTGCTAAAAAGCTCCTCCCTGGGCTAAAAGAAACGTTCAAATGGTTGTCTGGTTCTGACAGTATCGCTCTTCAGGCAAGCATCGAATATCAGTACGAAGGATTCAAAAAATATAAGGAACAGCCGAAAAAAGAATTAAAAAAACGAGCCGCTAAAAAATGTGCAGAAGGCTATACGCCAACGGCGTATGACTTTAAGGGCCATCCGACATTCAAAAGCAAGAAAAACCCGGTCCAAAGCTACACAACCAAAATGACAAATCACAATATTTAAATCGTGGACAATCGCATTCAGCTGCCGAAACTCGGCTGGATTCGTTTTTCAAAGTCTTGTGATATCGAAGGAAACATTAAGCGTGTCACCGTGCGCCGAAGCAGCACCGGCCGGTATTCGATTGCAGTTATCTGCGAGATGCCATATTCGCCTTACAAAGCAAGCACAGCTGATGCCATTGGGATTGATCTGGGATTAAAAGAGTTTGCCGTGCTCTCCAACGGTGAATTCATTGCCAACCCGAAACACTATCAAAAATACGAAAAGCGGTTAGCCTTTCTTCAGCGTGCGTTTGCACGTAAAAAAGAAGGTTCGAAATCGTGGGAAAAAAATAAAGCCCAGATTGCTAAACTGCACGAAAAAATCAAACACACAAGAGAAGATTTTCTTCACAAGCTGACGACCAGGCTCGTTCATGAAAACCAAGTGATCGCAGTGGAGAATTTGTCAGTAAAGAAGCTCATCCAAAACAAAAAACTAAGCAAGGGGATTCACGATGCGTGATGGTCAAGGTTCAACGAAATGCTCGCCTACAAAGCGAAGTGGTATGGACGGACGATTATAAAAGTCGATCCTTTCTTCCCATCAAGCCAGCTCTGTTCCGGGTGTGGCTACCAGCATAAGGAGGTGAAAAATCTCGCTGTCCGGGTGTGGGAGTGTCCGGCCTGCGGTGTGCGTCACGACCGAGACCTGAATGCGAGCCTGAATATTAAAAAAGAAGCCTTTCGGCTTCTTTCACTTCAGTCTATTTAAGCTTGGTCATAAAACCGTTGGAATACGGGGTTAGCCTGATTACTGGGGGTCGAAGATCCTCTTGCCTAGGAATCCCCACTTCAACCGTCAGGTAAGTGGGCGGTAGTTCAAAAAATACTACTCCTGCCTTCATAAGGGCCCCGTTTGATCAGCTAGTAAACCAGTGGGATCTTCTGTTGCTTAATGGAATGTCAGAACATTGATTTACTAGAAGACCCATCGTGAGACTCTCATTAACAAAAGTAAAAAAATTTTCATTTAAGCAGATCTTTTTTCTGCTGAGCCTGTCGTTTGTCTTCAATATCCAGTAAATCATGCACGAAAAGCTCTTTCAGTGAAAACAACATTAGGTTATCCTTATTCCTCAATAACAAGACATTATAGGACAGCTGTTTCTTAAAGCTGCTGCGAAAGTGACAAAATGGGAAAGAGAAACAGGGCTTGGTTTATATACAAGCACCTGTTTCTGCGACCAGGGGGCAGACCTCTTCTAAGGTGTCGATTTACGGGATAAATAAAAAGGATATAGCTGGTTTCCTTCTATGTAAGGAGTATATATGTATGGAGCGCTTAATTTTCTTTATGTTTATTGGATGATGACACCACGATCGCTTAAAAGAAATTTTGATTAGTTGTTAACATGTCGGCATATCGCATGCAGCATATATACTTGAATCAAGTTTTGATCAGCCCTTCCCTTTCATAAAGGCACCATCTATTCGCGGTGTTACCGGCTATTAAGAACAGTCATAATTTAAAATGTAATATACTAGATTTAGGAGCTGGAAGATCCGCACTTTCCGTCGATATCTGACGAGATGATGTATAAATCTATGAATCCCTATCAAAAAACGTGTCTCATCTTTAAAGAATGAACATTTAATCCATTGCAAAGCCATTCTCCAATAATGATTTCCCTCTATTAAATAATAAATCTCTTAAAATATGTTTCACGTGAAACAATTTTGATAGATTTATAGATTTGAAACCTTTACAGTACAACAAACCAGGTTTCTTAGTTGTCTGAAAAGGTGAGGCGGCTTACGAGAGAAAAAAGCAAACTACCTGCTAGTTACAGCTACATAAGCTTCTAAAGAGGGCGGGCCTACAAAAATAAGTCCTCTTGCCGCCATTTCTGTTTCAAGCAGATAAATAAAATCAGGCGTTAATTTTAAACGTAATGCATCCATGTAAGCTTCTATTAAATACTCATCCGCAATGTCTATTTTACGCAACTTGCCTGCTCCTCCTCTATGATTACGAGGCAGTTCAGCCATCTTAGTCTTTCGACCGTAGATCTGAAACTTTGCGTCCCAACCTTTCGACTGGTTTGCCTTTTTCTGCTTTTCTTAATAAAAAGGTAAACAAAAATAAATCAACAAAAGTCTATTTATCATTTTACAAAAACAGCTCCAAAATGTCATTTTTTAAAATGAAAATTCACAAAAAAGTAAATGATTCACCTTTTTAACAGATATGTACCAGAAAAAAGAATAAAATGAGCAGAGAAAGAAGGCGAAAGGAGAAAGGGAATGCAAGAGAACATGATGACTCTGTCGGATGGAAGAAAGCTTGGCTTTTGGGAGTATGGGGACAAACAGGGGATTCCGGTTTTTTTGTTTCATGGCACACCGGGTTCAAGAACTTGGTTTTTAAAAGATGATGACATAGCGAATACGTTTGGTATCCGTTTTATAGCGACCGATAGGCCAGGATACGGGTTATCCGATCAAAAAAAGCATCGCAGTGTTCTCGACTGGGCAGACGATATAGCCGAACTGGCTGATTTTTTAAAGACAGAGTCGTTTTCTGTTTTAGGGGTGTCTGGAGGAGGTGCTTATGCAGCAGCTGTTTCTTATCGCTTTCCTGAACGAACTCGATTGTGTGTACTTGTTTCATCAGCGACCCCTTTTCATGCGGGTAAACCCCCTAAAAATATGTCAAAAGAAAACCGAATTGCTTTTTTTCTGTCTAAGCATGCTCCATGGATATTAAAAAAGATCAATAGTTCCCAGAAAAAAATGATAGATCGTGATCCTGACAAGTATAAAGCAGCCCTCCAAAAAGGAGGACGGCATTTACCGGAATGGGACAACCGCCAGCTAACGCAAGAGGAGGTACTCGACAGTACGATTCTTCATTTAAAAGAAGCCTACCGTCAGGGAGTTGAAGGTGCTTTATACGAAACAAGGCTGCTGACGGAAAACTGGGGATTCAACCTTAGCAATATTCAGGTTCCGGTTCATATTTGGCATGGTGAAGAGGATACATTGTCACCTGTCAGTGAAGTGAAAAAGATGGCTGGCCGATTTTCAGCTGTTACATCCCATTATATAAAGGGTGGAGGTCATTTTCTTACAGAAGAAGAACAGATATGGAATGAAATTCTCCAAACCATTTTAAAGGAAGCAGCTTTTAAATAGCATGGGTATGCCTGATTTCGATATGCCTCTCGTATTTTAGTCAGGCTCATAACATGATATTGCTGATCGTGAAGCAGATGATCGGGTTGATCCAGAGAACGGCCTGACAAACGAAAAGCAAACAAACCAATCTTCTTTTTTAATTGGAAAAGCCTTGGCGTATATTTATTACGCAAGGGCCTTTTTAGCATGATCAAAAATAAAGGCAGAACTCCGATTGAAAAGAGACGCCCTATTTACCATCTTAGAGGAATGCCGAAAAAAAATGATGGTAAACTGCACCAGCTTTTTTCAGCTGCTCGAGTACCCAGGCAGCAGAAAGAAGAGAAATTTTAAAAAATTTTTATCATTTCACTCTTTAAGCCTAAAATAAAGAAATATTTTTTCTGTATTATTGTTGATTTTAAAAATATTTTTTCGTATAATGAGTCCATCGGTTGAAAATGCTTACATTATCAACCGGAAACGTATTACAGTATAAAGGTGGTATTTCAATGGACGCTTATTTATTAATTGTAACGCTGCTATCAATTGTTCTCGTTATTATCGGCGTTTCTTGGTTTAAATGGCATGCGTTTATTAGTTTAACCGTAGCCAGTTTGTTTTTAGCTGTTCTTTCCGGTTTATCATGGGACAAAATTGTAAGCGCTTATGAGACGGGAGTCGGCGGGGTACTGGGGCATTTAGTTGGTATTTTAGCCCTTGGTACGATCTTGGGGAAAATGCTTTCTGAATCCGGTGCCGGACTGCAGATTGCCAACTATTTTGTAAAGGTTTTCGGTGAGAAAAAACTTCCGTGGGCGATGTTTTTCTCAGGGTTTATCATTGGGATTCCTGTCTTTTTTGAAGTCGGCATTTTAATTTTGCTGCCGCTTGTCATTTCGATTCAAAAAGCTACAAAGAAAAATATTTTATTGATTGCACTGCCAGGGATCGCTGGCTTATCTGTTGTGCATGGCCTTGTGCCTCCGCATCCAGGTGCGATTGCAGCAATCGGCATTTATGGCGCTGATTTAGGAAAGGTACTGCTGTACTCTTTAATCATTGCACTACCAGCTGGTGTTATCAGTGGTCCTTTGTTTGCAAAGTTCATTTATAAGCGGGTTATGCCAAAAGGAGAGCCGAGCTTAGTAACGGTAGAACAAAAAGATCCTGCTTCTCTTCCAAGCGTAGGAATTTCATTCTTATCTATTTTATTGCCTGTTATTTTGATGATCATTGGCACCGCAGCGCCGTATGCCGGACTGCCTGGCCAAGCCGAACAGATTTTAGCTTTTATCGGCAGTCCGCTTGTTGCCCTTTTAATTTCTTGTTTCGCTGCTTACTATTTCCTCGGTTTCCGTCAGGGGATGGACCGCGATACAATCAAGAGATTTACAGAAGAATGCATTCTGCCAGTTGGCTCTATTCTTTTAATTATTGGAGCGGGCGGTGCGTTTAAACAAGTTCTGATTGACAGCGGAGTAGGCGCAACAATTGGTGATATGTCACAAGGGTTATCTCTGTCGCCGCTTTTACTGGCGTTTATGATTGCTGGCTTAATCCGGATTGCAACCGGCTCTGCCACGGTAGCTCTTACAACAGCAGCAGGTATCGTATCACCGATCATTGCCGGTATGCCGGATGTAAACCTTGAACTGCTTGTTATTGCAACAGGCGCTGGTTCCTTAATGTTCTCTCATGTAAATGATGCAGGCTTCTGGATGGTAAAAGAATATTTAGGATTAACTGTCGAAGAAACGTTTAAAACATGGACGGTTCTTGAAACCGTTCTTTCTTTTACGGCATTTGCCGGTGTCTTGATCGTCAGCATGTTCGTTTAATAAAAGTGAAGAGTAAAGATCGAAAAAAGCCCTGGGAATCCAGGGCTTTTTTTATGATTTTACATACATATAATGAATTTGATTAAATAACGTTTTTGCCAAATTCCAAACAGCCGGCACAAATCGAAACACCTGGCCCGACCGCTAATACACCCACTTCACTGATGCTTTTTTGGCAAAAAGAACAAGTTTCCGTATAAGATGTGTTTGCTGTTGGCGTGTTTTCTACAGCTTGCTGGGGTTGTGACTCAATCACTTCTTTGCCGAAATCCAGACACTCTATACAGATGGAAACTCCGGGTCCTAATGCTAACGCATCCACTTCATTTCTGCTTTTTTCACAAAAAGAACAAGTTTCCGTATAATCATGCTTCGCTGATGGTGTATTTTCTACTTTATTCATGGCATCAAACAAACGTTCAATAAATTCAGGCTGTATATACTCTGCATGTCCCTTTACCTTCTGCTCAATCGTCGAGTAGGCAAGCGCCATTCCTTCATAAAAAGATTTTCTTTCCGGAACTTCGCTTTTAGCGGCTTCATCCTCACATAATTGCTGCAGCATTTGCAATCCCTCTACTGTGGCTTTTACTTCCGTGCCCTGGAACCTGTTCATTCGAATATGTTGATCCATTTCAGCCGCCCTTTCCCCAAGGAATCGTGCAAACAGAATCGCTTGTACAGCTATTTATTTCTTGGTGAATGGGAAAATTCCTTCTTATTTGAACGAAAAGAGCTGCTATGGGGATCAAGCAAAATATTGGTCAGACAGAAGTACTTTCTTTTTAACGCAGTTGCATGCAAAGCTCCTGCATGAAAACAAATACCACTGTACATAATGTAAGTAGTAAAGAAACCACTTTTATCTGTGGGAGTTGTTTGAAAGAAAAACCACATTTTTTTCCTATGGCCTCTCTCGTAGAAAAGGCTTTCATTTTGACGATTGAGTAACCGTCTGCTAAGCCGGTTAAATTCTCGTTTCAGAAATGGAGTCGCGGATTTTATCGAGTGCTTTATTCGCATTGTATTTGTTGAGTACCATGATATTTACATAAAGGGCATCAATAATGCTCAGCTGTCCAATCCGGGAAGAAAGGGCTTCAGAACGAAAATCCGTTTCTTCGGAGCTTGTGAATAGCGCAACATCGACATTCTGGCCTATAAACGACTTCGGATAGCCTGTGATACCGATCGTTTTTGCCCCGTTTTTTTTCGCTGTTTTTAAAATATTAATCGTATCTTTATTCGTTCCGGAGTGCGAAATCACAACAGCTACGTCCTTTTCTGTCAGTTGGGAAGCGGACATCAGCTGGTAGTGGGAATCGACGAATGAGAACGCTTTAATTCCTGTGCGGATAAATTTATGATAAGCGTCCATAGCAATGACCATAGAGCCGCCGACACCGTAAAATTCTATTTTCGCTGCATGAAGAAGCAGGGACACAGCTTGATGAAGCGCATTTTCATTGAGTAAATGCAGTGTATTTTCGAGCGTCTGGATATTGGATTGAAAAATCTTTTTGGTGATGGTTTTTTCATCATCATTTTCTGAAATTTCTTCATGTATTTGTTGAATCGGTTCCATAATTTCAGAAGCGAGGGCAATTTTCATCGCCTGATATCCTTTAAATCCAATTCGTTTGCAAAACCGAAATACCGTTGCATCCGCAACATGCAGATCTTCTGCCAGTTCGTTAATCGTAATATGAATAATTTTTTCAGGGTTTTGTAAAATGTAATCCGCTACCTTTTTTTCTTTTGCACTTAACCTTGCATAATAGGAGCGAATTCTTGCCATACACTGTTGTGCCACTGAAGTCCCTCCTTACAAACTGTCTTATAACATCAGTATAGCATAAGAAAAGAAGTAAAAAAATATTTCTTGAAAGGGTTTTATTTAAGAAAAAAATTTTATATAATTTAAGAGAAGAATGAAAATTATTTTCAAAGGAGCTTATCACATATGCATATTGGTTTAGTCGGGCTCGGCAAAATGGGCTTTCAGTTAGGGTTGAACTTAATGGAGCATGGTCATGAAATTACGGCTTTTGATGTAAACCAGGAAGCAAGAGAAAAAATGAGTGGAGAAGGGGCACAGACAGCTTCTTCTATTGAAGAGCTGGTTGCCAGCCTGCCAAGTCCGAAAGTGGTCTGGATCATGGTGCCATCCGGCAAGATTACAGAAGGAGTCGTTCATGAAGCAGCGTCGCTGTTAACTGAAGGCGATATTGTCGTTGAAGGTGGAAACTCTCATTACAAAGATTCTATGCAGCGCGCAGAACAGTTAGCAAAGCGCGGTATTCACTTTTTAGACGTCGGCACAAGCGGCGGCACGTCCGGTGCAAGAAATGGAGCCTGCATGATGGTCGGTGGTGAACAGTCCGCTTTTGAACAGTTAGAGTCTGTATTCCGGGACATTTGCGTTGAAAATGGCTATTTGTATACAGGAAAGAGCGGCAGCGGACACTTTTTGAAAATGATCCACAATGGAGTGGAATATGGCATGATGCAGGCGATTGCAGAAGGCTTTGAACTGCTAGAAAAAAGCGATTTCGGCTATGATCACGAACAAGTGGCCAGAGTGTGGAACCATGGCTCAGTTATTCGTTCATGGCTGATGGAACTGACACAAAATGCATTTTCAAAAGATCCGAAGCTTGAAGGCATTAAAGGCATTATGCATTCATCTGGAGAAGGAAAATGGACAGTTGAAACGGCTCTTGAGATGCAGGCAGCCGCGCCTATTACGGCTTTGTCTTTAATGATGCGCTACCGCTCGCTTGAAGAAGACACATTCTCAGGAAAAGTTGTTGCTTCTTTGCGAAATGAATTCGGCGGACACAGCGTTGAAAAAAGCAATTAATCACGTAAAGTAAATGTGCGAATAAAAATCATATTCATATACAAGAAAAAGCTTTTTTCTCTTTTTTGGATGAGAATTGCTTTTTCTTTTTTTGTTCATTTAGGACTTATTTTATAAGCCTTAAAGTGATGTTTTTTACATATTTTCACTATTAATAATAATTATAGATTTTTAGAAAAATTGTGATATTTTCTAACAAATGTGTAGATATGGAAAAATATAACCTCTATTATACTCTTATTCCAAGTGATAAAAGGGGGAAACAAAGTGACAAAAGAACAAAAAAGCTTAACAAGGAGAGATTTCCTGAATCAAGTAGGGAAAGTAGGAGGAGCCGTTGCCGTATTTGGAGCAATGGAATCCCTAGGATTTTTTGCTTCTCCTGTGATGGCAAGCGCCAGCAGCTATCGCCCTCCGTCCAAAAGTGACCTTTCCGAGTCAGGGAAAATGGGCAAAAAAGTCATTATCCTCGGAGCCGGTATTGCCGGAATGACAGCCGCTTATGAACTTGGAAAAGCAGGGTATGACTGTCATATTCTCGAAGCGAGAGGCCGAACAGGAGGACGGAACTGGACCGTGCGAAACGGAACACAAGAAACCGAAATCGGCGGGGTTAAACAAACAGCTAAATTTGACAAAGGCCTTTATTTTAACGCCGGACCTGCCCGAATTCCCCAGCATCATGTAACCATGGATTATTGTAAAGAGCTCGGGGTTCCACTTGAAGTGTTTTGTAACGTAAATGAATATGCTTATTATTATCAGGAAAATGTGGGTGGTCTCGCAAACCAGAGAATCCGGAAGCAGGCCATTAAAGCAGACACACGCGGATTTGTATCCGAGCTGTTAGCAAAAGCAGTCAATAAGTCTGCACTTGACCAGGAGCTAACGAAAGAAGACAGGGAAAAATTAATGGATTACCTGAAACGTGAAGGTGATTTGTCTTCCGAGTACATCTACAAAGGCTCAAGCCGCCGCGGATATACAGAACTCCCAGGTGCAGGCCTCCAGCCAGGAACTATCGGCACACCCTATACATCTAGTGAACTTCTTCAATCAGGAATGATGAACAACTTCAACTCAGAATACTCCTTCACTCAACAACCTATGATGTTCCAGCCCGTAGGTGGGATGGATCAGATTCCAAAAGCACTTGAACGACAGCTGCCAGGCAAAATTACGTTTGAAGCGGAAGTACAGGAAATTCGGCAGTCCCCAGAGGGCACGCGGGTAGTATACAAGACCAAAGGAAAAACACAAGAAATAAGCGGAGATTACTGCATCTGTACGATCCCGCTGCCTGTTCTGAAAAATATAAAAGCAGATTTCACAAGCGAAATGAAAAATGCAATCAAAAGCATCAACTACGCAACAACAGGCAAAATCGGCCTTCAATTTAAAAATCGTTTCTGGGAGCAGGAAGACCGCATTCTGGGCGGCATTACAACAACCAACATGGATATCTCCCAAATCTGGTATCCATCCTCTGACTTTTTAACACAAAAAGGAATTGTAGTCGGTTACTATAATTTCGGTCAAAATGCAGTCGATGTGGGCAACCGATCCATCGCCCAGCGTCAATCGCATGCTTTGGCTCAGGGTGGAAAAATACATAAGCAGTATGCTGATGAATTTGAAACCTCTTTCTCACTTGCATGGCACAAAATCAAATACAACGAAGGTGGATGGGCAGAATACTCTGCTTCTGATTTGAAAAACTATTATCCAATTTTAAATCAGCCGCAAGGGCGTATTTACCTTGCCGGTGAACACCTGAGCTACATGACGGGATGGATGGCTGGTGCCTTTGAATCGGCAAGAACAGTCGTCAGCCAGATTCATGAGAAAGTGCTGAAAGAAAGCGGTCCGGTACCTTCGATCGCGGGGTAATGAATGATCCGGCTGTTATTTTACCTTTTATAAATGGAGGAAGAAAAATGAAAAAATCACTAAAAACCACGATTGCCTCGGTTGTAATTGGGGCAAACGTTATTGCCGGATTTTCGATTGCCTCGGCGGTGAGTGAAAAAGAAGAGTTAAAATCGAATGAAGTAACGTTTTTTGGCACCCCGTCTTCCTCTATTTCCAGTTCAGTGGCCATTCCTTCTTCTTATGGCCAGCTGCTGTTTAGCGGAACTGTTCCGCCTTTGTTGAATAAAGACGGGGCGACAACGTATGAACGATACGGGGATACCAAAACGCAGGCTGTCGGTATATTAAAGAATTTAGAAACGCAGCTGAAAGCGAAAGGACTCACACTTGCGGATGTAACATATTTGCGTGTGTATGTAGTATCAGATCCGAATAAGGGCGGAAAACCGGACTATCAAGGGTGGTTTGACGCGTACGGACAGTTTTTTAACACAAAAGAAAATCCCATTAAAACGGCACGTTCTACCGTGGGCGTCGACAGCCTGGTGAATTCAGACTGGCTCATCGAAATTGAAGCGGTTGTGGCTTACAAAAATAAAAACAAATAAAACATGTTTATGAGAGGAGCAGATTTGCATGCTGCAAAATATCGGTGTTCCAGGTTTAGTGTTAATCTTAATCATCGCCCTTGTAATCTTCGGCCCTTCGAAATTGCCGGAGATCGGCCGGGCGTTTGGCCGTACATTGAGCGAGTTTAAAAGTGCCACAAAAAATTTAGTAGAAGAGGAAGAAGAAAAAAAGCCTGAGCTGACAACGGTGGAGAAAAAAGAGAAATCAGCGGTTTCATAAGAGACATGTAGACGAGGAAACTCGTCTACATCTTTTTTTAGTAAAAGATAGGAGGTGGTTGGATGGAAAACAAGAATGCTCATCTAATCGAACATCTAGAAGAACTTCGTCAGCGGATTATTAGGACCTTAATTGCTTTTCTCTTTTTTCTTATTCTTGCTTTTGTTTTTGTCGAGGATATTTACAATTGGCTGATTAAAGACCTGGACGGAAAACTGGCAATTCTAGGGCCGAGTGATATTCTATGGGTCTATATGGTCATCTCGGGTGTATGTGCGATTGCGGCAACGATTCCTGTTGCTGCCTATCAAACCTGGCGCTTTGTCGCTCCTGCTTTAACAAAGGAAGAAAGCCGGGTCGCCTTTCACTTTATACCGGGTTTATTTCTTCTGTTTCTTACCGGTATTGCATTTGGTTATCTTATTTTGTTTCCAATCGTGTTAAACTACCTGACTACGCTGTCATCCGGCCACTTTGAGGCGATGTTTACAGCGGATCGCTATTTTCGTTTTATGCTGCACTTAACACTGCCATTTGGCTTTTTATTCGAAATGCCTCTCGTTGTGATGTTTTTAACAAGACTCGGCATTATTAATCCAATGAGGCTGGCCAAAGCGAGAAAGCTTTGTTATTTTGCACTCATTGTCGTGTCCATTTTAATTACACCTCCTGATCTGATTTCAGACGTTTTGGTTATCATTCCCCTGCTGCTTTTATATGAAGTAAGCATCACGATTTCAAAAGTAGTTTATAGGAAACGGCTGATCAGTGAAGTGTCGGTTTCATAAAGGAAGAGCAGCAACACATAAATAAGTAAAGCGGCCTGTTTAAGAGAACAGGCCGCTTCTTTTTCAAGCACTATTATTTGATCCATTTCTGCTGGAACTCGGCAATAAGGCCGTATTCATTTTCAAGTGCACGTGCCACGCGAATATAAACCGACATAAGATCCTGATAAACCTCTACGTTTTCCGGATTTGGCTGGTGGCTGTGTGTGCTGCCGACCCACTCTGACATAATAGAGAAATCATCAATTTCCCCAAGCGCGTACATACCTAATACGATCGCACCAAGGCAGGAGCTTTCAAAGCTTTCCGGCACAGTCACTTCCTGATCGAAAATATCAGCCATCATCTGGCGCCACAGCTCAGAGCGGGCAAATCCGCCTGTTGCCTGAATTTGCTTCGGCACGCCAATGACTTCCTGAAGGGCAAGCATAACCGAATACAAGTTCAAGATTACCCCTTCTAAAACAGCGCGGATCATATGCTCGCGCTTGTGGTGCAGGCTGAGACCGAAAAAGGAGCCTCTTGCATTTGGATTCCAAAGCGGTGCCCGCTCACCAGCCAAATAAGGATGAAACAAAAGACCATCCGAACCTGGTGCTACACGAGAAGCAATTTTAGTCAGCACTTCATAGGGATCAATGCCAAGCCGCTTCGCTGTTTCAATTTCGGCTGCGGCAAATTCATCCCGCACCCATCTAAACGTCATGCCGCCATTATTAACCGGCCCGCCGACAACCCAGTGATTCTCGGTCAGCGCATAACAGAAAATGCGTCCTTTCGGGTCTGTGACCGGCTTGTCTGTTACAGTACGGATGGCGCCGCTTGTGCCAATGGTTACGGCTACCACGCCTGGGTCAATAGCATTCACACCGAGGTTCGATAAAACCCCGTCACTTGCCCCTACAATAAATGGTGTGTCATCAGAAATGCCGAGCTCTTCTTTGTATACCGGCTTTAAGCCTTTTAAAAAGTGAGTCGTCGGAACCGCTTTTGACAGCCGGTCCGCTGAAATGCCTGCTACTTCGAGTGCTTCCTTATCCCATGCTAATTCATGTAAATTAAACATACCCATCGCAGAAGCAATAGAATAATCAACGACATACTCACCAAACAGCTGGTAAAACACGTATTCTTTAATCCCGATAAATTTATCAGCGGCTGCAAACACATCCGGCTGATCGGTCCGCAGCCAGGCAATTTTGCAAAGAGGGGACATGGGGTGAATCGGTGTGCCGGTTCTTTTGTAAATCTCCAGCCCGTTCATTTCGTTTTTAATTTTCTCGGACCATTTGGTCGGCCGGCTGTCTGCCCAGGTGATGCAGCGTGTTAACGGTTTGCCGTTTTTGTCCATCGCAATCACACTGTGCATAGCAGAACTAAAGCTGACGAGCTTCAACTGAGCCGGGTCAACATGTCCTTTTGTCAGAACAGTTTTGACCGTTTCAAGCACAGCCCGGAAAATTTCGTCCGGATCCTGCTCCGCAATGGATGGGGAGGGGCTGTAAAGAGGATACTCTACATGGTGCATTTCCAGCACTTTGCCGGCTTCTCCAAATAAAACGGACTTTGTGCTGGTCGTTCCGATATCAACGCCTAGATAAAAAGATTGTTTTGACATACTCATAGTCTCCTTTATCAAATGATCCGATCTTTGCTGTGTTTATCAAACATGAGTTAATGAAAATTATTTATTTTTTTTGTTTTAAGCAAGAAAATTTTTTTCTTCTTTTTTATTCTACTAGAAAAGAAACGGTTTTGGAACTGTTTTCATAAAAGAGTGTACGTTACTTTGCTCTTTCTTTGTCAGCTATTAAATGTTCGGTTGCTTATAGCTAGTATACCCTTTTTAAAAAGAATCAGCCGATTATGGAACGGGAAGAAAACTGCCTTTACACAGGCATTCTTCGTTTGAGTCCAAACGTTTAAAGTAATGTACCCTTTTTCACACAATAAAAGGCGTATACAAAGGAAAGCGCTCTATATACGAATGAGAAATAGCCCTTGTCTGCTTTCTGCTAACAGGTATACTTAAAAAGAAAAATAGAGGTTCATTTTTTTACAGCTACACATGTTAGCGCTTTAACAAAAGATAAGCAGCATAAAGGTGGGAGAAACATCATGCTTTTTAAACCGGTGCGATTGAGCCTGCTGACTCAAATTGCCCTTCTTTTAACGATAGTCGTAATCATTAGTACATTTTTGGTCAGTCTCCTTTTTTCTTCCATGATCGATGAAATGGTTGAATCCTATATGGGAAAGCAGGCAATGACTGTGGCAAAACTTGCGGCACAGAATGAAAAAATTATCGATGCCTTCCAAGAAAAAAATCCTACTGTAACGATGCAGCCGATTGCTGAGACAATACGTAAAACAACCGGAGCCAGTTATGTCACGATTGTCAATACGAAAGGAATTCGCTATACAAACCCGAATCCTGATTCGATTGGCAAACATACAGCGACCAGTAATGATGCTTCCCTTTTAAGAGAGCAATCGGTTATTTATAAAGATACGGGCATATCCGGCCCGGCAATCAAAGCAAAAACGCCTATATGGAACGAACAGGGAAAGATTATTGGTGTTTCGTCCGTTGGGTTTTTATTAAATGATGTAGAAGAACAGACAGATGTTTATCGAACGAAAATTATCCAGCTCGCTATGATTCCGTTAGCCATTGGAGCAGTAGGAGCCATGATTATTGCACGAAGGATTCGAAAAGTTATTTTAGGGCTTGAACCGGAGGAAATTTCCTCTTTATTCAAAGAAAAAGAAGCTACACTGGAATCTATTCGGGATGCAACCATTGTGATCAATACACAGAATCAGGTTTCATCGATGAATAGGAAAGCCCGTCTGCTATTTGGCGGCCAAACCATTCAAAAAGGATATGTGATAAAAGAGAAGAAGCTTCAAACCCTGTTAAAAGAAGTGCTTACTTTTAAAGAAGAGAGGATCAATCAACCGGTTGTATTTGAAAACCAGCTTTTCATTGCGGATTTGTCTCCGTTTTTGAAGAATGGCCAGACAGAAGGCATAGTACTGACAGCCCGGCCTATATCAGAAGTTGAAAAGCTGACGGAAGAATTATCTCAGATGAAAGCATTCTCTGAAAATATGCGGTCACAAAATCATGAATTTTTAAATAAGCTGAATACGCTTTATGGACTGCTGCGATTAGGGCAGTATGAGCGAGCGATGCAGTTGATTTCTCAAGAAGTTCAGGAGCGGCAGGATGTCATCTCCTTCTTGGTTTCATCTGTAGCGGACCCTATGATCGCTGCCTGCCTGCTGGGGAAATTGAATCGGGCAAAGGAACAGCAAGTATCTTTAACCATTGATGAAGAAAGCAGTTTATCTCTTTCACTTACTGCCCAGGAAGCTCAGCAGATGGTTTCGATCATTGGAAATATCATAGACAATGCGCTGGAAGCGGCACGCACCGAAAAAGGAAGAGAAGGAAAAGTTTCCGTGTCATTTACGGACTTTGGAAAAGAAATAGTGTTTGATATTGAAGACAATGGAGCGGGTGTTCCGGCTCATATGGAAGAAAGGATATTCCAAGAAGGGTATACGACCAAAACAGGAGAGAATCACGGCATTGGTTTGACGATTGTCCAGCATGCTCTGCAGCAGCTGGGGGGAGATCTTTACTTGAGCAAAAGTCAGCTTGGGGGCACCCGGTTTACCATTGTCGTACCTAAAAAGGAGGAATTTGATGGAGACGATTAAAGTGATTATTGTAGAAGATGATTATGAAGCAGCAGGCATTTATAAGCAATTTACAGACCAGCAGCCTGGGTTTGATGTGATTGCAACCGCCGGATCAGGCAGGCAAGCGCTGGATTTGTTAAAGGTGGTGCAGCCTCATTTGATTTTACTTGACGTTTTTCTGCCAGACACCAACGGTATTGAACTGCTAAAAGAAATTAGGAAACAGCATTGGGGAGTTGACGTCATTTTAATTACGGCGGCCAATGATACCGAAACAGTCAGCCAGGCGATTCGCGGGGGGGCATTTGGCTACTTAATAAAGCCGATTATGATTGATAAATTGATTGTAACCTTAGAGGAATACAAGCAGATGCGATCACAGCTTTATGAGCAGAAAAAAGTGGATCAGGATAAAGTGGACCGCATGTTTCGTACTGCTCAATCCAAAAAACAACCTGGCTCTAGCACCGCCCAGCTGCCAAAAGGAATCGATAAACATACGCTAAAGCTGGTCAGGGAAAAAATAAAAACGGTTGAGGAAAGCTTGAATGCGGACGAATTTAGTCAGCTGTTCGGTATTAGCTATTCCACAACCCGTCGTTATTTAGAGTACCTTGTCTCTACTCATGAGATGGAGGTACAAGTGATTTACGGCAGCATCGGGCGGCCGGAGCGAAAATACAAATCTCTTTAAAACCGCAAAGCTGCAGCTGCGGTTTTTTTGCTGTGAAAAATAAGAAAAAAACGATTATTACAATTAAAAGAGTAAAAACAATTTTTAACTACACGAAATATCAGAAGATTGATACTCTTTTCTAAAGAAAGCGCTATCAATAAATGTGAAGTAAAGGAGATGAATATATGTTAGCTGCATTGGGATTTTCGATGGTCGCGGTATTTATGTATTTAATTATGTCAAAAAAATTATCGGCTCTGGTAGCCATTATGCTTGTACCGATCGTATTTGGTATTCTCGGCGGCTTTTTAACCGAGCTGGGCCCGATGATGCAGGAAGGCGTTGAAAGCATTGCCTCCACCGCTATCATGATTTTGTTTGCGATTTTGTATTTTGGCATTATGATTGACTCTGGCTTGTTTGATCCATTGATCGCCAAAATTTTAAAGATTGTAAAAGGCGATCCGCTTAAAATTGTACTGGGCACAGCGGTTCTTTCTATGACGGTTGCCCTTGATGGGGATGGGACGACTACCTATATTATTACGGTTTCTGCCCTGCTGCCATTGTATAAGCGGCTTGGCATGAATCGGCTTATTTTAGCCACAGTTGCTATGCTCTCGATGGGGGTAATGAATATGACTCCATGGGGAGGGGCTTCTGCGATGGCCATGGCTTCCCTCGGGCTGGATGCATCTGAATTGTTTATTCCTATGATTCCTGTAATGGGCATCGGCCTTGTCTGGGTTCTTACGGTCGCTTTTTTACTGGGCCGAAAAGAACGAAAACGGCTTGGTGTAATTGAGCTTGATTCTGCTCATCAATCAGCGGAGAACACAGGACTTGCCGCCACAACGCTGAATGCGGATTACAAACGCCCAAAACTGGTTTGGTTCAATTTATTGTTAACAATTGTTTTAATGGCTTCTCTGATCATTGACTTTATGTCCCTGACTATTTTATTTATGATCGCCTTTGGTATTGCCCTTCTTGTGAACTACCCAGATTTAAAAGACCAGCAGGAACGGCTGGCTGCCCATTCTAAAAATGCATTAGCTGTTGTTTCCATCGTGATTGCAGCAGGAATCTTTACCGGGATTATGTCTGGAACAAAAATGATTGATGCCATGGCTGTAACGCTTGTATCTATTATTCCAGATTCATTCGGCCCGTTTTTGCCGGTGATCGTTGCTTTTTTAAGCGCACCTTTCACATTTTTTATGTCTAATAACGCGTTTTATTTTGGAGTTCTTCCTATTATTGCACAGGCAGCGGAAGCATACGGGATTAGCGCTGTGGAAATTGGACGCGCTTCCTTGCTTGGCCAGCCTGTCCACGTTCTCAGTCCGCTTGTGGCAGCAGCCCACCTGTTGATTGGACTTGTGGGAACAGAGTTTGGCGACTTGCAGCGGTTTGCGGTCAAGTGGGCACTGGGCACTACAACCGTAATGACAGTGGCGGCCGTTCTTTTTGGAATTATCTCGATTTAATGAACGACTGTGAACAGAATAAGCTTCAAACAAAAGGCTGCTTTCGCGAAAGCAGCCTTTTGTCATAAACATCGGCAGATCTTGATATTCTATGAGTGACTAAAAAGGGAAAGAAAACATAGGAAGTTTATTAGTTGAATGATAAATGCTGCTTGCTTTTATTTTTAATGGAAGATTAAAGGAAACAAAACGATACATAGAGAAGTAAAGTAAATAGGAAAAGACTAGATGGACAGATAAAAGCACCGAATAAATGAAAACGCTTACTACAAGGAGGAGATTTATGAAGCGGCTTGCATACGGCATCCTGCTCCTTGCTTTTCTCGCGGCATCAGCCTGTATGATTTACTATGGGAAACTAACATTTCATATGAAAAAAGCGGAAGCAGAGCATGATAAATCTATGTATCACTTTGTCTTGATTCCGGAAGAGCTGGATAACGAATATTGGCGTTTAGTTGAAAAAGGAGCAAGAGATGCAGCCAGCCTGTACGGTGTTTATTTAGAGTATGCAGGTCCCCGGCAGGCCGATTACAGCGAGCATTTAAAAACACTTGATACGGCCATTGCAGGTAAAGTAGACGGTATTTTAATGCAGGGCGGAAAAAGTGAAATGCTGACAACGTTAATATCAAAAGCACACGACAAAGGAATTCCGGTTATCACTGTGGACACAGATGCTCCAGAGACAGAACGGGCTGCATATGTAGGAACGAACAATTATTATTCAGGTTTTTTAGCAGGGCAGGCACTCTTAGCGGATACAAACGGTCCACAGCGGGTGGGTATCGTAACGGGACGGTTTCAGTCCGAAAATCAGAAACAGCGGGTAGAGGGCTTTAAAGAAGCGATTAAAAAAGAAGAACGGATTCAAATCGTTGGAATTGAAGAGTCTTCTATTACAAAGATCGGCGCCATTGAAGCAACATACCGCCTGTTTCATAACCGTCCTGACATCACGGCCATTTATGGTACCAGCGCTTTAGACGGGATCGGCATTGCCGGTGTAACCCGGTACTTTAATAAAAAAAATATTTATGTGATTGCATTTGATACACTTCCAGAAACCCTGTTTCTTTTAAATGAGCAGGCGATTCAGGCTACCGTAGCCCAGGATCCGTATGAGATGGGTTACAACGCAGTAGCGTCATTAATCAAGCTGAAAGCAGGAGAAAACATTCACCCTCTTCAGTATACGGATACATCTATTATTCGAAGAGAGGATTTACCGATTGTGGAAGGAGAAAGCGGGTCATGATTACGATCAGGAAAAAGCTTCTTCTTTATTTTTTGGTGTTTGTAGTCTTGTTTAATGTCGTTTCATACTCTATCTACGCAAGCAGCCGGCAGCTTGTGAATGAATATCATAAAAGCTTTCAAGGGTTTTTACTTCTGAATGAAATATCCCAGCAGTCTGCTGCACTGTATGAAGGAGTCAATTCATATGCGATTGAGCGGGAAAAGAGTTCCTTGGAAAAAGCAAAAGCGGCCCAAATGGTTTTACTTGAAAATAAAGAGAGGATAGAAGCAACCAATACAGCCGATATCCAGCCCGAGTCCATGACCATGTATCAGGAAATGATGGATACTCTTGTTGAAGAAAGCGATAAAACCATTCAAGCGATTCAGACAGAGGCGGTAGATGAATACCCCGGTCATTTACGTGAAGTTCGGAATGTCTCCGGTTATGTACAAGAAGCCACGCTCGCCTACTTAAACTTAGAATTAAATGAATACCAGCGATTTTATGATCAAATGGAAAAGCGAAATACAGCTTTTAAGCATTTTATTATCAGTTTATTTGTCTCCACGCTGCTTCTTGCTGTTTTCATGGCTCTTTGGTTCTCAAGAGGGATTACAAAGCCCATACATACGTTAACGAAGGCGGCAGCCGAAATGTCTGCCGGGCGGCTCGATGGGCCGGATGTTTCCGTTCCAACCAGAGATGAAATTCATCAGCTCGGGGAGTCTTTTAACCAGATGAGAAGAGACATGCGCCGTTTTATTGAAGAAATCAAAGAAAAAGCAGCGCTCAACCAATGGCTGAAGGAACTGGAATTAAAGCAGCTTCAAAATCAAATTAATCCGCATTTTTTATTTAATACTTTAAACACCGTAAAGCAAATGTCATACCTGGAAGATGCCCCCATGACTACACAGCTGATTGAATCCGTGTCATCCCTCCTCCGGTACAGCCTTGGGGATTTGCAAAAATCTGTTACATTGGCGGATGAAGTGGCAGCGGTAAAGAGTTATTTTGCCATACAAGAAACGAGATTTTCGGACCGTGTTTCTTTTCATTTATCTATAGAGGAACAATGCCTTCCCATCTCTATGCCAGCATTGATCTTGCAGCCGATTGTAGAAAATGCTTTTATTCATGGGATTGAAAATAGAGAGGAAGGCGGAGAAATCTCTGTCGTTGTGACGAGCAGCCGCACACAGGCTGTTATTGAAGTAAAAGATAACGGGGCGGGCATAGACAAGGAAACTCTTCAAAAGCTAAGAGAAGGCGGGAAGGCAGCGGAACATACCGGGCACTCGACTGGAATCGGTTTGGAAAATGTCATAAAGCGGCTGCATCTCTTCTATAAAGAAAAAGGATCTTTTTCTATTTCATCGACAGAAGGAATGGGAACCACCGTTCAAATTCGTATACCATTTTATGAAGGGAGAGGAATAGGATGAAGGTGATTGTCGTTGACGATGAAATGATTGAACGAAAAGCGATGCGTAAGCTGCTTGAGCAGCATATTCCACAGATTCAGGTAGTAGGTGAGGCCGGGAATGGGCGGGTAGCGATTGAGCTTGCCGAATCGCTCCATCCCGATTTAATGCTGATGGATATTAAAATGCCGGGCATGAATGGTCTTGAAGCGATTCGCCATATTCGGTTAAAGCAGCCTTCCATTCGTTTTATTATGATGACAGCATATGCTTCTTTTGATTATGCAAGAGAAGCGATGATTGAGGGAGTAAAACACTATCTTGTTAAACCAGCTAAAAGAGATGAAACGATTCAAACGATTTTACAAGTACAAGAGGAAGTAAAGGAAGAACAGGCCTCAGAAGCTGCCCTTTGGCAGCTTGTACTCGCTAAAGTAATGCAGCAGGACATGAATGAAGAAGTGTGCAGGCGCCTGCGGATGCTTCACCCCGAGGCAAAAGTCGGTTTTATGCATGTGTATGAATGTCCAGATGCAAATACAAGGGAAGACATTATCGAACAGCTTAACGAGCACTCCCCGTTTCCTTTTTTGGCGGCTCATCCACAGGCCGGCGGGCTGGCTGTTTTATTTTTAAGTAAGGAATGCCAGAAGTCAGATGTGCTTCTTTTAGCCAAGTCTATCGTTCGCTCCTGGCCCGGTAAAATCACTGTAGGAACAAGCGCTCCCTGTCCCTTAAAACAGCTGGGATCCTCTTATTCGGAGGCCCTGCTTGCTTTTCAGCAGCTAAAAGCTGGACGCGGGGCATCATACGGGTTTGCGGATCAGAGTGCTTCTTTTTCGCATAATGCGGTTGAAAAAGCGATTATGAACCGCCATCCTTTAGATACTCTTTTTACCCGCTATTCGCTTAATCAATTAAAAGAAGAATTGGTGCATGTCAAAAAAGAAATGGCCGCTATCGGTGTTTACGTTGATGATGTAAATATTATGGAAGCGGCATTTATTGAAGACTGCCTTGCTTTTGGTAATGAATTGGCCAGCCGAGTCGCTATGCATCGGCAGGGAAGAGAAATGATTGCAAAAGCAAAAACATTTATCCACACACACTTTCATCAGCAAATCAGCCTGGAGGATGTGGCTGATCACGTACAGCTAAGCCCAACGTATTTCACAAAACTGTTTAAAGAAAAAATGAATGAAACCTTTATTGGTTACTTAACCAATTATAGAATTCGAACGGCTAAAAAGCTGCTTCAGCACACCAATTTGGGACTGAAAGAAATTGCGGATCGAACAGGGTATAATGATCCGAATTACTTCAGCCGTGTATTTAAGAAAGCAGCTGGCTGTTCACCAAAAGAATACCGGAAATCTTTTTCTTAAGCAGGGGCTGAAGCCGCTGTTTTTCTTTTGCATAAAAAAGTACAGAAAATCATAAAAGATTTCAGAAAAGTCGCCTTCTTAAGAGGGATATACTTATTTATGTTAACGCTTACAATAAAGGGGGCTAAAGGCATGAAGAAAAGACTGGGACTTATCTTAATGATGATTTTAACGCTCGTTTTATCTGCCTGCGGATCTAACACACAAACGGAAGAAGGAAGCCAGGGCAGCAGCGGGGGAAGCGGGGAAAAAGGAAAACTCGATATTTTCAGCTGGTGGACGGGTGCAGGCGAGGAAGACGGCTTAAAAGCACTTCTTGCCCTGTTCGAAGAGAAATATCCGGATATTCCAATTGAAAACGCTGCTGTAGCCGGAGGGGCTGGAACCAATGCGAAAGCCGTATTGGCGAGCCGGATGCAGGGAAATGATCCGCCCGCTACTTTCCAGGTGCATGGCGGTTCAGAGCTGAATGACAGCTGGGTAGCAGCGGATAAAATGGAGCCGCTTAATGATCTGTATGAGCAGGAAGGATGGAATGATAAATTTCCAAAAGAATTAATTGAACTTGTCAGCAAAGACGGCAATATGTATTCGGTGCCGGTCAATATTCACCGTGCAAATGTTCTTTGGTATAACAAGAAAGTCTTCGAGGAAAATGGCATTGCTGTTCCAACAACGTTTGATGAGTTCTTTGAAGCTGCAGACACTTTAAAAGAAAAAGGCATTACGCCGCTTGCACTTGGAGACAAAGAGCCATGGGCAGCCACACACTTATTTGAAACGGTCCTGCTTGGCGAGCTGGGCGCAGAGGACTATAAAAAGCTTTGGACAGGCGAATTGGCTTTTGACGATCCAAAAGTTAAAAAAGCAGCCGAAACGTTTAAAAAGATGCTCACTTATGTAAATGAAGATCACAGTTCCCGCAACTGGCAGGATGCTGCGCAGCTTGTTGGAAGTGGAGAAGCAGCGATGAACGTTATGGGTGACTGGGCAAAAGGATACTTTACGAATGATTTGAAACTGGCTGTCAATAAAGATTTTGGCTATGCACCAACACCTGGAACAGAGGGAACATTCGGCGTTATTACGGATACTTTTGGTCTCCCGAAAGGGTTAAACAATTCAGAAGATGTAAAGAAATTCCTTAGTGTACTTGGATCGGTTGAAGGCCAGGATGCTTTTAACCCATTAAAAGGTTCTATTCCAGCTCGTATTGACGCAGACGTATCAAAATACGATCAATATGGAAAAGACACAATGGAGGATTTTAAATCTGCCGCGCTTGTGCCAAGCTTAGCGCACGGCTCAGCAGCACCAGAAGGATTTGTAACGAAGGTCAATCAAGCGGTTAATATTTTTGTTACACAGGGAGATGTTGATCAGCTTGTTCGTACGCTTCAATCGGCAGGAACCGAATTAAAATAAAGCAGAAACCCTCCGTACGGGGGGTTTTCTTTACAAGGAGGCATCTACTATGGAAGCAGTAAGAAAAGAAACAGCCAAGGGAGAAAAAGTGTCTAAAAAAAGCTATTCCTCTGACCAATGGATGGCGCTTGCTTTTTTGCTGCCTTCTTTTTTGCTGATCGTCATTTTTGTATATGGATTTATCGGCTGGACAGGATATGTGTCACTGAGCAACTGGAATTCCCTTATTCCTGATTTCTCTTTTGCCGGCTTGAAAAATTACATGTATTTATTCAGTGATTTTCGTTTTCAAGCTGATTTACGCAATACTCTCTTCTTTACGATTCTCTTTATCGGCCTGGTGATTTTATTCGGGCTGTCACTGGCTATTCTGCTTGATCAAAAGCTAAAAGGAGAATCCATTTTCAGAAATATTTTCTTTTTCCCTATGGCATTGTCGTTTGTTGTGACCGGCGTCGTGTGGCAGTGGTTATTAAATCCTTCAACGGGAATTAACTTATTTTTAAACACATTTGGGATTACACCTAAGTGGTACACAGATACCAACATTTTAGCGGGCTTTCAATGGGGACAGATTGAATTTGGCCTGCCGGCTGCGCTGATTGCCGTAGGGATTGCGGCTGTCTGGCAAATGACCGGGTTTTCACTGGCTATGTATATTGCAGGGCTTCGGGCGATCCCGGATGAAACAAAAGAAGCGGCCCGTATGGATGGGGCTTCTGAATTTCAAATTTACCGGCAGATTATTTTGCCCCAGCTTCGCCCGATTACAGTGAGTGTCATTATTATCATGGCGCACATTTCCTTAAAAATATTTGATTTGATTTATTCGATGACAGGTCCTGGTGCAAACTTTGTAACGGACGTTCCAGGTGTCTATATGTTTGAAACAACATTCCGGGGTAATTATTATGCGAACGGAGCTGCGATTGCGATTATTATGCTTCTCAGTGTTGCCATATTTATCGTTCCATACTTACTAAACAGCCGAAAGGGGGAAGCGTAATATGGTCATCAGGGCGTTTACAAAACCGGCCAGCTACTTCGTGCTGATTGCGGTCAGCTTATTCTTTTTGATGCCGGTTTATGTTATGATCATTACGAGTTTAAAGCCGCTGGATGAAATTACGCTGGACCAAATGTGGACGCTGCCATCCTCGTTGGATTTCAGCAGCTATGGAGAAGCTTTTTCCAAACTTGCGCCAAACTTGATGAACTCTTTTTATCTCGTTATACCAGCTACTTTGCTGTCTGCTTTATTAGGGGCGATGAGCGGGTATGTACTTTCGAAGTGGCGGTTTAGAGGGTCGGAGATCTTATTTACTCTTATGCTGTTCGGTATGTTTATCCCTTATCAAAGTATTTTGATTCCGCTGATTCAGTTTTTACGAGAAGCGGGGCTGTATAACTCTATACCCGGGCTGATTTTTGTTCATGTTGTGTATGGCATCCCGATTACCACGCTGATGTTTCGAAACTTTTATGTGAATATTCCCGATGAAATGATTGAATCTGCCAAAATTGATGGAGCTAACTTTCTTGGCGTGTTCCGGCATATTATGATTCCGTTGTCGGTCTCAGGATTTGTCGTAGTGGCCATTTGGCAGTTTACAAACATCTGGAATGAATTTTTATTTGCGGTTACCATTACAACCGCTGATCAGCAGCCGGTTATGGTCGCGCTGCAAAACTTATCGGGAAGCCAGATTGTCCAGTGGAATGTTCAAATGGCGGGAGCGCTGCTGGCTGCACTGCCTACGCTGTTGGTTTATATTCTTCTCGGGAAGTATTTTGTGAGAGGCCTGCTGGCCGGGTCAGTAAAAGGGTGAACCTCTCCAACTAATTGCTGCGCAATTTGATGGAGCATCTCTGCCAGAGACATAAAAAAATATGCTCTGACTTCATTAATTTTCCTGCTTCACCGATATCTGCCCTATTCTTCCGAACAGGGTCTTACATCATCTCCACAGGCGTTGTTTTATACTGTTCGGGCGGGACCTCGACCTACAGTGTAAAGGAATTATATTGCCGGAATGAGTCCTATCTGGGCCAGCCCGGCTTTTTCAATGTTCAAGGCGGCATTATGGTCACGGTCAAGTACAAGGCCGCAATCCGGACAGACATGCGTTCGAATGGAAAGAGATTTTTTCACTCTTTTTCCACAGTTCGAACAGTCCTGGGTGGTGAAATAAGGCTTCACTTTAACTAGCTGGCCGCCATTGCGCTCGCATTTATATGCCAGAAACTGGCGGAACATTCCCCACCCTGCATCATGAATTGACTTGGACACCTTCCGGTTTTTCACCAGATTACGGATGTTCAGATCTTCTACACAAATGACGCTGTAGGTACTTGCCAGGCGAAACGCTGTTTTATGCAGGAAATCCTTTCGCTGGTTCGCCACCTTGGCATGAAGCTTCTGCAGCCTGGCCACTTGCTTTTGCCAGTTTGAAGAGCCTTTTTTCTTTCTCGAAAGTTTCTTCTGGGCACGCTTGAGCTTTTTCTCCTCCTTGCGGAGAAAGCCCGGGTGTAGAATTTCTTCTCCGTTCGACAGAACGGAGAATTTCTTAATGCCGACATCAATACCGGCTGTTTTAGAGGCTTGATGGACAGCCTGCGGCGGGTCTGCCTGTCTTTCGACACAGAAAATAGCAAACCAGCGCCCGTTCTGGCGCTTAATGATTACCTGCTTGATTTTTCCATCCAGTTTCCGGTGGAGGCGGATATCTATTAAGCCTAGCTTCGAAATGAGGAGCTTTCCTCCTTTTCCAAAGGAAACGGCCCGCCGGACAGTATGAATTTTTCCTTTTTTATCTTTTTGTTTACTCATGCCAAACTGTGTAAATGTAATCGAGTGGTAGTCTTTATGTTTTTTCACCTTAGGGTAGCGGGCTTCTTTTTTGAAGAATTGATCAAACGCTTTTCCCAGCCTGTCCAGTGTTTCCTGAAGGGGCTGGGAAGGAACTTTTTTGAGATATGGATGGTGCTTCTTGGATAGAGTTAATAGGGCACTGAGATCAGATTTAGTCAGGTTTTTCTTGTTTTTTTGGTAGGCTCTTTGTTTATCAAGAAGAGCGGAATTATACTGCTGGCGGCAGAGGCTGACCCATGAGTGAAGGGTGCTTTTTTGTTCCTCATTCGGAAAAATTTCGAAACGGTAATTCAGCATCATCTCGATTCACCTCCATTATTTAACAAATAAAGTATATCAAAAAGGAAACGTATGTTTCAACTGCTAGGTAACAAACACAAAAAAGCGGCCATTCATCTTCTACTAATTGCGAAGCAATTTGAAGGAGTCTTCTGGCTTGTAATGCGATAAAAGGAAAAGCCGCTAGTAAAAGAGCGGCTTCAATACGTAGACAAAATCTTTCGTTTTTAAAGAAGAGCCGATAAGTGAAGCCTGCCGGACTTCGCGTTCCGCGGGCAATGCGGGAGCCTCCTCGGCTTCACTAAATGGTGTTGAAGAGCAATAAACAAAGACTGACTAGACATTTCTCCTTTTTAAACAGAAAGATACGACCTTATTCGCTCTATCCAATCTTGTCTCGAGCCACTTGGCGGCGTCCAGGCAGCGCCTGCCCCATGGAAAGCGGAGCTGCCTGGACGCCGCCGATCGATCCTTTTCATGTGCATGGTTATCCGTGTAATTTGTCTATAGTCTGAAAGCTGCTAGTGAAAAAGCGGCTTTTTTCGATTTCCTCTTTATGATCCTTTGCAAATCATGCTTTGGCGCAGTCTTCATTGCTAATGGGTCTTTTTCGCCGTTTAGTTCAGGGAATGTTGTTAAAGCACATTAAACATTTAAGAAAAACATAAAAATGGCAAGTTCACAAAAAGTGAATCTTGCCACAAAGTTCGATTTTTAGTTTTGAAGAGACTGGTCAGCCAGCCAATCCATGAGGGTAGTCGTGTTTCCGTTTATTACGGTATCTACTTCATTGTTAAATACATAGATCCATGACCAGTGACCGTTATACTGATACGGTGTACCATCTGCATTCGTATACAAACCAGACGTATCATGGACATCCTCAAATAAAGACAGGTGAACATTTTCCGCTCCAGCAGCAACGAAGCGCTCATACGTTGGCACTGTGTTAAGAGAAGGGGGCAATATTGTATCATTTTCTGCCGTCACGAACCAAGTTGGTGTTTGTTTCATGCTTTGAATGTCCTCGTCAGAGATAAGTGAGTCGTTTAACCCTTCACATATCGGGAATGACGCTGCAAAGTACCCAGGGTAATCCCGCGTCATCAGCATGGTCATATATCCTCCATTAGAAGCGCCGCCAATGTAAATTCGGCTTGGATCAATATCTGGGTTAGCAGCCACCTGTTCTTGAATTAACGCCATCAACGCTTCCTCATATTTGGATGTTCCGTCTGCTCTGCCAGTGATTCCATCCATCCAGTAAGTCGGTGCCTGCGGTGCTAAAACGTACGCTCCGTCAAAATGGTCTTGAATATCTTCTGTGGCAAAGTTAACCGCTTTATTTGCAGACAGCGGAATCGTACCATCTGTACCGCCTTCACCGCCACCATGCAGCCAAATGATCAGCGGATTTTTCTCTTTGTCTTTCTCGGGAGCGTAGTTCGCATAGGATAGTGTTATATGATTATATGTGGCTTGGCCGGTAGAGAAATCCTCTACAAGCTCTTTTGTTTCTCCCGCAAATTGGTTAATAACCAAACCCGAAATGACTCCAGCGTTTGTTTGGATATCTTTTTGCTGCGTAATGGTGTATTTATTTTCTGTCCAGTCATTAAATCCTGTTCCGGCTGCATCGTAGTTTAGAGCAGAACTCAAAGAGCTTGCTGGGCTTACTTCCATTTCCAGAACGGCGTATCTGCCTGTTTTAACGGCAGGATTACCTTTTTTATCTGAAACGTAAACATTGGTAATCTTCCGGCTGCCTTCCTCCAAAAACGGTGTTTTTAAGCGGTGATCGCTTCTTTTTACATTCACAGAAAATGTATCAGGTGTGATAGAACCTTTTGGAACAGATCTTCCTAAATCGACAATTAGTTTTGTGTTGACTGCTCCCCAATCTTTAATTTCTGTAACAGTCTGGTAAGAAGCCGGCTGTGTTTTTACTTCTTGAGCCGCTGCTCCTGTACTGTAAGAAAGCAGGGCGCCTGCTGCTAATGTAGAGATCATGGCTGTTTTTGCTTGTGTTTTCATTTTTTTTAACATATCCTTTAGCCACCTTTACTCGCATCAATTTTGAAAGCGTTTTTATAAAATTCTGCTGCTAATGATTACTTGCGTTCATGGAAAGTCGTTACCTTTTTGAAAGACGGTCGATATCTGTTCCGGGTTCCAGTACATCACTGACCTTTTCAACAATGATATCTTCTGCAACTGTAAAAGTGGCTGTGTCTTTAATATCCTCAGAAGAAGCGCCCACTTGAATGGTGTACGTGCCTTTTTCAAGCACCCAGGCAGAAAGTTCTTCACTGAATGATGCTAAATCCTTTGCACCCAGTCCAAACGTTACTTTTTCTTTTTTTCCTGGCTTCAGTTCGGCCGTTTTAGTGAATGCTTTCAGCTCTAGAGAAGGCTTCTCTAATTTTCCGTCAGGCGCAGACACGTATACCTGGACTACTTCTCTTCCTGGTACTTTTCCAGTGTTTTTTACGGTCGTACTAATAGATAGTGTGTCTTTAAATTTCTTTGTGGCTTTCACTTTGTCGTATGCAAATGTAGTGTAAGACAAGCCATAGCCAAATTCATAAGAAGGTTTTACATTAAAGGTAGTATTGTAGCGGTAACCAACATAAATATCCTCTTCATAAGGGAATCCATCCGGTGAGCCAGGATAGCGGTCCGCATACGGAAGATCGGTATAATCAACCGGGAATGTTTGAGCTAGTTTACCAGATGGATTTACTTTGCCAGTCAAAACATCCGCAACAGCGTTTCCAAGCTCCTGCCCCGGCTGCCAGGAAAGAAGGATGCCATCTACTTTTTCTTTCCAGCTTTCCACTTCAACAGGACCTTCTACGTTTAAGACAGCAATCACTTTCTTGCCTTGATCGCGGTACGCTTTGGACACTTTTTCTACCATTTCTTTTTGTGAAGGAGACAAATAAAAATCTTCTTTGGCGCGATCGACAGCATAAGAACCAGGAGCAGTGCCAATCACAACAATTCCAATATCCGTGTTGGCTGCTGCTGTTTGCACATCCTCGGTAATATCCATCTCAGGAAGCTTAGGTCCAACAGAACCGAAAGTGCCCGGTGTTCCTTTGTACGCATCCTGGCTCCGTAAATCTGCTGCATATTGATCGTATTTTGTAAGCAGAGATTCATTCAACGTCAGGCCGGCATTTCGCAATCCTTCTGCAATGCCAAGCTGATAAGGCGCATAAACGAGAGCACTTCCTCTTCCGCCGGTGTTGATTTCACTAACGGGGACACCAAATAAAGAAGCGCTTACATTGTTTTTGATAGGGAGAGCCTGATTCTTGTTTTGCAGAAGCACCATTCCCTGGGCAGCTGCCGTTCTCGCTACTTTTGCTCCCGCTGCAAGATCTGGTGAGTTTGTTGGCTCTGCTCCTTTGAAGGTAGGGGACTGCACAACAATTTGAAGAATTTCTTTAACATTTCGATCTAGAATTTTTTCATCTAAAAGCCCACTTTCAACTGCAGCGATAATAGCTTCTGATTGCGCTGCTCTTCCTGGCATTAACAGGTTTGTACCTGCTTCCATTTGCTTGACGATGTCCCGGTCGGCAAACTCCCAGTCTGTCATCGCAAATCCAGTAAAGCCAAAATCGTTTCGTAACACATCTGTTAGTAATTCTTTGTTTTCGGTTGCGTATGTGCCATTAATTTTATTGTAGGAATCCATTATCGACCAAGGCTTCGCTTCTTTTACTGTCATTTCAAATCCTTTTAAGTAAATTTCCCGTAATGCTCTTTGACTGACGATCATATTTCCGTTATTGTTTGTCCGCTGATTGAAAGCCGCAAAATGTTTAATCGTTGTGCCCACACCATTTTCTTCTACACCATTAACGAAAGCTGTGGCTAGTTTACCCGTAACTACCGGATCCTCTGAAAAATATTCAAAATTCCTTCCATTCAGTAGATAACTTTGAATATTCATGCCGGGAGCAAGAAGGAGGTCGATCCCATAGGCCTTCATTTCTTCACTAGTCGCGTCTCCGACTTCTTTTACCAAATCAGCATCCCAGGTAGAGGCCAGAACCGTTGGAGAAGGAAACTTCGTTGCGTAGTATGTTTTTGCATCATTTTCTCTCGTTGGACTAATCCGTACACCCATTGGGCCGTCTGCCAATACGATAGCTGGAATACCTAAACGCGGAATGGCCTGTGTTTGGCCGGCAGCACCCGGTACTTTGGTTGATTGGCCGCCGATTACTTCTCCATTTTCAGAAGTTAACCCTCCTTTATTGCCGCCTACCAATAAAAAGGCTTTTTCTTGCAGGGTCATAGCGTTTATAACCGCATCGATTGACTCTGCATTAACCAGTTTTGGAACCGTATTTGCGGCTTTAACAAACCCTTCTTTTTGCTGTATTTGATCAGTAGAGATTGTTTCAGAGGCGGACACATAAAGACTAGTACTAGAAAGAAGAAGCCCGCTTGCAAGTACAGCAACTACTAATTTATTACCTGTGTCTTTCTTTGAACGTTTTTTCACCGTTTATCCCCCTCAATCCTTATTTTTTGAAGCGCTTTCACAAAATAAGATAACTTGGCTTTTTCTCAGTGTAGCGCTTTAAAACAGGAAGCCTTTCTAAACTTTCTTATGATTATCTGCAATTTTTTAAGCTGCTAGGAAAAAAGAAGTGGATATATTGCCTGCTTTTCCGCTTTGTTATAGTTGTTTTGAACGGGCAGGCCGCTATATGCTTCATAAACTGTTAACCGCTTAACGAGTTCTATGATCCTCTGTTAAACAGCAGCCATCCCAAGCAAATATGTACAAAGCTTTGAATAAAATTCTTCTTCTGCATTTTAAATAAACGGTTCGTCTCCGACTTGAGCATTTAGGTAATAAATAAGTTAATGAAGTTTTCTACATTGACAAATGTAAAATAATGCATTATATTAGACCGGTCGGTTTAATATGTGAAGAGGTGAACTATGACCAAAAAGCTCAATACGAAAGGGATGCTGATTGAAACAGCTTCCAGGCTGTTTCGTATGCGTGGATATGACGGAGTTGGCCTTAATGACATTTTGAAAGAAAGCGGGATTCCAAAAGGATCGCTTTATCACTATTTTCCCGAGGGAAAAGAAGGGCTGGCTGTTGAAGCCATTCGTCATACAAAGGGCGTGGTGATTGGTTTTATTGAAGAAGTGTTCGAGCGAACTGAAGATCCAATCAAAGCTGTTCAGGACCATATTTGCGAATTAGCCAAGGTAATGCGGGATGAAAAAGAACCGGTTGGATTTCCAATCGGGGCGATCGCATCTGAAAAACATTCGACGAGCGAGCCTATTCGAAAAGCCTGTCATTCAGCATTTGAAGAGTGGAAGGAAACGTATTCTAGAAAGTTCATAAAGGCTGGGTACAGTGAAAAGCAGGCAGAGGATTTTGGTATCATCATTCTTGCCGTCATAGAAGGAGGCATTCTTCTTTCTCTTACAGCCAAGAGTAATAAGCCTCTTCGTGTGATCGCGGAGCAGATACCGATGTTACTGACTAAGAAAAGCGGGTAATTTGGAGAAGGCTTAGCCTTTAAAGGGAGGAATGGATAGATGGCAGCAAGTACTGCAGCAAAGCAACAAGAAAATGTGAAAACGACCCCTATTTTAATTTCCTTCTTAATCGCGGGATTTATTGGGTTATTTAGTGAAACAGCGCTTAATATGGCGCTTGGAGATTTGATTCAGCAGTTCAATGTAGGATCTGCAACGATCCAGTGGCTGACTACGGGCTACTTATTAACACTGGGGATATTAGTTCCGGTGACGGGCCTTTTGCTGCAATGGTACAGCACAAGGCAGCTGTTTATGGCAGCTTTGTTTTTTTCGATTATCGGAACGCTCATAGCGGCATTAGCACCCAGCTTTAGCATACTGATGGTGGCGCGGGTCATTCAGGCGCTTGGAACAGGCCTGCTTCTGCCGCTCATGTTTAACACAATTTTATTGATTTTCCCTATTCATCGAAGAGGCGCCATAATGGGGCTGATGGGCTTGGTAATCATGTTCGCTCCGGCCATCGGGCCTACGATTTCTGGTTTATTGATTGAAAACTTAACCTGGCACTGGATTTTCTGGCTGTCTTTGCCGTTTTTAGTGTTTGCGCTGTTTTTTGGCATGGTGTATATGCAAAACGTATCTACGATTACAAAGCCGAAAATTGACGCCGTTTCTGTTGTTTTATCCTCTCTTGGTTTTGGAGGCATTGTTTACGGCTTCAGTACAGCCGGCGAAGACGGATGGTCGAGCTCTATCGTAATGACTGCTCTTGCGGTTGGATGTGTGGCGCTTGTTTTATTTTCCCTTAGACAATTTAAAATGGAGCAGCCAATGATTGATTTGCGTGTGTTTAAATACCCGATGTTTACCCTTGGGCTTTTCATTGTTTTTATCGCTTTTATGGTAATTTTGTCTTCCGCTATCCTGCTGCCTTTATACTTGCAGACAGGACTGGGATTAGCAGCTTTTACAGCCGGTCTTGTTCTTTTGCCGGGCGGAGTGCTGAACGGTTTAATGTCTCCGCTGACAGGTCGTATTTTTGATAAATACGGACCAAAGGGATTGGTAATTCCGGGGTTTATTCTTGTCATTGTTACCTTATGGAGCTTATCCCGTGTGACAACGGAAACATCTATGTTAGCGATTATCGTGATGCATTCTCTTCTCATGATCGGTATTTCCTTGATTATGATGCCGGCTCAGACAAACGGCTTAAATCAGCTGCCAAAAAACCTGTATCCGGATGGAACCGCGTTGATGAACACGTTGCAGCAGGTGTCTGGAGCGATCGGTACAGCCGTAGCAATTACGATTATGTCTTCGGCACAGCTTGATTTCATGAAGAATGTAAAAGACCCAGCGGACCCGTCTGTGATTGGAGAAGCGTTAACCGCAGGCGTGCAAAACGCTTTTACTTTCGGTTTGATCCTGGCTGTCATTGGTTTGGTTCTTGCTTTCTTCCTTAAGACTGTTGGCTTTAAGCAGGCAGAATCAAACAGATAAATGCTTTACGAATCTTCCTAAAGCGCAAAAAGCGGCCGTTGGACGGCTTTGAGACTGACGACTTTGTCGTCAGTCTTTTTTTATGAGAGCTTTCACTGTCCAAAACGGGCAGGAGGCTTTTCGGGAAATATCGCTTCTTAAAAAGAGACGATAGGGAAGCCACGCGACCTGCGCCTTATCGGCTTTTCTCAAAACATCCGTACTCTTTACGTGTGAAGATATGTAAAAAAAGAAGGAGCAATAGTTGACTTTTCTATTTGTAACATTTATAGTTACAAATAGAACGAATCACTGCTTTATGCAGTTTCTTTTTTTAGTTTATATGTAACTTAAATTGTTACAAATATATGATAAGCTCAGGAGGAAAAAAGATGAAAATTGGCGTAATTGGCGCAAGTGGGAAAGCGGGAAGTTTCATTTTAAAAGAAGCGGTCTCAAGAGGACATGAAGTAACCGCTATTGTCCGCAACGCTTCAAACGTACAAGATGAAAAAGCAGCCGTCATCGAAAAAGACATTTTTAATTTGAAAGCAGAGGATATAAAGGTATTTGATGTAGTTGTGAATGCCTTTAATGCCGCTCCAGGCGAAGAGCATCTGCATGTGGAGGCGGGCCAGGTACTGATTGAAGCGCTAAAAGGCGCACCGAAAACAAAATTAGTTGTCGTAGGGGGTGCCGGCAGCTTATTCGTAGATGAAGCAAAAACAGTCCGGGTATTCGAAACACCTGATTTTCCAGAAGCCTATCTTCCAACAGCGGTGAATATGGGAAAAAACCTGGCTGAACTGGAACACACAAGCGGTATTACGTGGACATACATCAGCCCAGCTGGATTCTTTGACCCGGCAGGCAAGCGTACGGGTACGTACCAAAAAGGTCAGGACAATCTGATTTTAAATGCAAAAGGTGAAAGCTACATCAGCTATGCAGACTATGCGATTGCTGTATTAGATGAAATGGAAAATCCAGAGCATGTAAATGCACGTTTCTCAGTTGTAGGGGAATCTGAATAATCGCTTTGTGAAATAAGGTTATTTAGCTGATCATTCTGCAAGGCAGAACAAATGAGCATCTTTAAGTTGAAAACAGGTATGGGATCCCTGAATTAACTTAAAGGTGCTTTTTCTATGGGGACGAAAGTGAGTTGGACAGCAGAAGTAAAAGGAAAATGGATGGTATTTACAGCTGTTTGAATGAGAAAATCATCACGGATTATTTTGGGACGTCGCTGGAGAAGTTAAAAGCATAGGGGAGGCAGCGATAAAGAATTCGTTTCGTTAAATCCCCGTTTTCTATATACAGAAGAGCACCCTTGGGATACAATAGCAGAAACAAACGGGGAAAAAGGAAAAAACCAGATGATTTTTGACGAAAAGCATCAAATATTGAAAAAAGTATTGACAGTCTAATGGAAAACATGATATAAACATAACAAGATACTTTATCACATAAAAGCATAAAAGCATAAAAGCGCGAAAGTAAATATGCTTTAACAGAAGAAACAGGAGGAACGACGACTATGGAACAACGCAGCAAGATTATCGACTGTACAATTCGTGACGGCGGTTTAGTTAATAACTGGGATTTCAGCATTGAATTTGTTCAAGACCTATACAATGGTTTGAGCGAAGCAGGTGTTGAATATATGGAAATCGGATATAAAAATTCCGCGAGACTTTTAAATGCGACTGAACCTAATCCGTGGAGATTTCTTGATGATAACTTTTTAAAAGAAATTCTACCGGAGAAAAAATTCACGAAGCTGTCTGCGCTGGTTGACATTGGCCGTGTTGATCCAAATGACGTTCTTCCGCGTGAAGAAAGCCCTCTGGATATGATCCGGGTAGCATGCTACATCCGTGAAGTAGATAAAGGCTTGGAGCTTGTACAAATGTTCCATGACTTGGGCTACGAAACATCTTTGAATATTATGGCACTATCAAGTGTACCTGAACATCAATTGATCGAAGCCTTTGAAATGGTAAAACAAAGCCCGGTTGATGTGGTTTATATTGTAGACTCATTTGGAAGCTTGGACCCTGCTGACATTGAGCATCAGGTGAAAAAATTCAAATCGATGATTCCAAACAAACAGCTTGGCATTCATACTCACAATAACATGCAGCTGGCATTTGCCAACACATTAACAGCCCTGCGCAATGGTGTAACATTCCTTGATTCTTCTGTATACGGCATGGGACGCGCAGCAGGAAACTGCAACACAGAACTTCTTGTGAGCCATATTCAAAAACCAAGCTACGAAATGAAGCCTGTATTAAAAGTGATTGAAGACCATATGCTGGAAATGCGCCAGAAATGGGAGTGGGGCTACATTATCCCTTACATGATCTCAGGCGTTTTAAACGAACATCCGCGTGTGGCAATGGCATACCGTAACAGTGAAGACCGTGATAAATATGTTCAGTTCTACGACAATGTCACGTCTCCGGAAGCGAGCCTTGCGCCAACATCTAAATAATCTTTATGCGTTATAAAAAAGGCCGGGAAGCATTTTGCTTCCCGGCCTTTTTTGCTTTTCAATTTAAAATACGAATTTTCATTTCTACTAAATAAGCCTCGGGCCGCCGTAGCCTCCTCACGGGTTTACAATAACTTTCTCAATACGTTTCTGGATCACACTCGTAAGCAATTAGAGCATACTTTCCCGCTGAAGGAGAGGCTATAAGCTGTGTTACTGCGAACGCAGCAACCATATAACCGACGATCGCCCCGTTTATATTCAGCTCGTTCATGATAGTAGGCGTTACCGGCCCCACAAGACCGCTCCCCAAAAATGCAATAAATAAATTCATCAATAAAATGGTTAACACCATTCTATAACTTCGCATCCCATTCTGCCCTTTCTATCAAGAATTGTACAGTTCATACTGTGAACCTCTCCAACTAATTGCTGCACAATTTGATGGAGCATCTCTGTCAGAGGCATGAATAAACATGCTCTAACTTTATTGATTTTCCTGCTTCATCGACGTCTGCCTGTCTTTCGACACAAAAAATAGCAAACCAGCGCCCATTCTGGCGCTTAATAATGACCTGTTTTACTTTGCCATCGAGTTTCCGGTGGAGGCAGATATTCTAATAAACCCAGTTTAGAAATGAGCAGCTTTCCCCCTTTTCCAAAGGAAACGGCCCGCCGGACAGTGTGAATCTTTCCTTTTTTATCTTTTTGTTTACTCATGCCAAACTGTGTAAATGTTATAGAGTGGTAGTCTTTATGTTTTTTCACCTTAGGATAGCGGGCTTCCCTTTTGAAGAATTGATCGAACGCTTTTCCCAGCCTGTCCAATGTTTCCTGAAGAGGCTGAGAAGGCACTTTTTTAAGATATGGATGATGCTTCTTAGATAGAGTTAATAGGGCACTGAGGTCAGATTTAGTCAGGTTTTTCTTATTCTTTTGATAGGCTCTTTGTTTATCGAGAAGAGCGGAATTATACTGCTGGCGGCAGAGGTTGACCCAAGAATGAAGGGTGCTTTTTTGTTCCTCATTCGGAAAAATTTCGAAGCGGTAATTCAGCATCATCTCGATTCACCTCCAGTATTTAACAAATATAGTATGCCGAAAAGGGAACATATGTTTCAACCGCTAAGCAGCAAACACACAAAAAAAAGCGGCCATTCATCTCCCACTAATTGCAAAGCAATTTGAAGGAGTCTTCTGGCCGGTAATGCGATAAAGCCTCCCCCAAGAGGAGAGTCAATAACGACAGCCTGCTTATGTTTCTATTATGAAAAATTCTACTTCGCAGCATAACAGCTTCATCCCGTACATAAAAGTCAGAGGAATATTTTTAAGAGTTACTACGTAAAATGAATAACTAAAGTATGGAAGAAAATATGACAAAAAAAGGATTAATTCATTTCGGTTCTACTATAGTTAAAACTGTAAGAAATGTTTTGATTTTCAAAAAGTGAAAGAAAAAAAGTTTCAAAGTGAAACGGAGGAATGGAGTGAAGTAGAATTGACAACCAAGCATGAAGCAAGCTATTTATCAGAAGAAGAACAACAGAAGCTGCTCGAAAAATATGATCCAGAAGCAGGGACAAGAAAATTAACCGGCCTGCTCGGGTACATTGCTTTTTTTGGCCTTTTGGCTTTTTCCCTGTTTCAGCTTTATACAGCGGTTTTTGGTGTTTTCACGGCTCAAATTCAGCGAACCGTGCATTTAGGCTTTGCCCTTTCCTTAATTTTTCTGCTGTTTCCGGCTAATCGAAAAAAGAGGCAAAAAGGAAAGCTCCAGGTAGCCTGGTACGACTTGATTTTCTCTATCTTAAGCATCGGTGTAGGTGCGTATTGGCCGCTCCGTTTCGAAGAATTGGTGATGAGTGTCGGCCGTCTCGAGCCGCTGGATTTCGCGGTCGGCTTGACAGCGATTGTACTTGTACTAGAAGCAACAAGGAGAACCGTTGGCCTGCCTATTATGATCATTGCGCTCCTTTTCATGCTTTATGGACTTTTTGGCTCGTACATGCCAGGCTTTTTGTCTCACCGCGGATTGACCCTGGAACGTATGGTTCAAACGATGTTTTTCACAACAGAAGGAATTTTAGGCACACCGCTAGCCGTTTCCTCTACTTTTATCTTTTTATTTTTATTATTTGGCGCGTTCTTAATACGGACAGGCGTTGGACAGTATTTTAATGATCTTTCCATTGCCATTGCCGGCAGAAGCATCGGCGGGCCTGCGAAAGTAGCAATTTTTTCAAGTGCCCTTCAAGGAACCATCAGCGGAAGCTCTGTTGCGAATGTGGTAACGTCGGGTGCTTTTACGATTCCAATGATGAAAAACCTTGGTTACAAAAAAGAATTCGCTGGAGCTGTAGAAGCATCGGCTTCAACAGGCGGGCAGCTGATGCCGCCTATTATGGGTGCCGCCGCTTTTTTGATGGTTGAGTTTATCGGAAACGGCATTACATACTGGGATATTGCCAAAGCAGCTGCCATCCCAGCGATTTTGTACTTTTCGGGCATTTGGATTATGACCCACTTTGAAGCGAAACGGCTTGGGCTGCGCGGGCTGACAAAAGAAGAGATGCCAAGCAGAAAAGAAGTATTCGGGAAAGTGTATTTACTCATTCCGATTATCGCAATTATTTTGCTGCTGATGTCTAATATAACCGTTACGCATGCCGCGCTTTATTCAATTGTCATTTCCATTATTGTTGGCTTTATTAATAAAGATGGGGGAATGAAAGCTGTTGATATTGTGCATGCACTCGTAGACGGAGCACGCACAGCCCTTGCTGTAGCGGCTGCGACGGCAGCAGCTGGAATTATCGTAGGCATTGTAACAAAAACAGGATTGGGATTAAAACTGGCCAATGGCTTAATTGATCTTGCAGGAGGCTACTTAATCCCTACGCTTATCCTGACGATGATTGCTGCGCTTGTACTCGGGATGGGTTCACCGACAACCGCGAACTACGTCATCACTTCTACAATTGCAGCACCGGCGATGATTTTACTCGGTGTACCCGATTTGTCTGCTCATTTGTTTGTGTTTTACTTTGGTATTATCGCCGATATTACACCGCCTGTAGCACTGGCCGCTTTTGCCGCAGCCGGCGTGTCGGGAGGAGAACCCATTAAAACCGGGATTGAATCGTCCAAGCTGGCCATTGCCGCTTTTATTATCCCATATATTTTTGTTCTTTCACCTGAAATGTTAATGATCAATACGAGCTGGGGAGAGATCGTCTGGGTTGTGCTGACTGCAATGATTGGCATGATTGCCATCGGAGCCGGTGTGATCGGCCACTGGATGAGAAACATGCACTGGCTGGAACGAATCACCGCCTGCATTGTAGGACTGCTGCTTATTTACCCGGAAACCATCTCTGACATTACAGGGTTAGTGATGTTTGGCGCACTGCTGGCCTTACAATATTTATGGAAGCAGGACAAAGGGGGCGGAAACGCCTTTCAAGACAAGTCCGAAGCAGATTACCCAAAAGTCAAATAAACGGCTATGATCGAGCCATTTTTGCTCAATCAAAGACAGGAAAACAAAGTGAAAAGATTTGCTTGTTCCTGCTCTTCTCTATATATAAGAAAGGTTTATTCCATTCGTACTGCTGTGATTAAGGAAAAAAAGGGAGGATGTATGTATGAAAAAATCTCGTTTTAGCGTATTGTTCGGCACGGTTTTAATGACGGCGGCCATCACGGCTGCCTGTGGTGAAAGCAGCGACGGCGGCACGGCTGACACAGGTGAAGGAAGTGGAGGCGGTGGAAGCGCAAGCCAGGATTTAAGCTTGCTGACGGGCGGCACAGGGGGGACTTATTATCCGCTTGGCGGGCAAATCGCTAATATTATTTCCGATCAAACGGATGCAAATATCACTCCGCAGACATCCGGTGCTTCTGCAGAGAATATGGAAACATTGCGGGCCGGAGAAGCAGAGCTGGCTTTTTCTCAAACAGATATTGCCGCTTACGCCATTGAAGGAAAAGAAATGTTTGAAGGAGACCCGATTGATAATATCCAGGCGATCGCTTCCCTATACCCGGAAACGGTGCAGCTTGTGACAACCGCTAAAAGCGGCATCAAATCGGTTGAAGATTTGGAAGGAAAAACGGTCTCTGTCGGAGCACCTGGATCAGGCGCTTACATTAATGCCATGCAGGTGTTAGAGATTCATGGAATGTCGGACAAAGACATTAAAGCCCAAAATCTTTCTTTTGATGAATCGACGGACGGGATTCAATCTGGAAACATTGACGCAGCGTTTATCACAGCTGGAACACCTACTGGTGCAGTAGAAGCATTATCAGCACAAAATGACGTCGTGATCATCCCGATTGCTGACGATAAAATCCAGGAGCTTGTTGAAAAGTATCCATATTATGCAGAAGACACAGTCCCAAGCGGAACTTATAAAATTAAGGAAGATGTAAAAACGGTTGCTGTTAAAGCTATGCTTGTAGCATCAAAAGACGTCGATGAAGATCTTGTGTACGAAATGACAAAAGCGCTTTATGAAAACACCGATCAAATCACTCACGCCAAAGGAGAATTTATTACACCGGAAACGGCTCTTGAAGGTTTAGGCGATATGGAGCTGCACCCAGGGGCGGCTAAATATTTTGAAGAAGCAGGCGTTTCTAAGTAAACACCTTTTAGTCGATAGGCTGCACTGCGGCCTGTCGACTTCATTTTTTTAAAGGGGTGATTCGGTTGAAAGCTAAAGTAATCAGTGCGGCAGCACTAACGATTCTGTTCGTTTCCACCCTCGTTTTTTTCTATCCGTACAGGCAGGTGATCGCGCTGACTTATGAAAATAAAGACAGCCTGCTCGCCTACGTGCCCTTAAAAAAAGAAGAAACCTTTCAAATTCAGTACACACACTCGATTCATTTATCGGACGTAGTCGAATCCTATCAATTATCACATAATCAAATCGTTCAAACAGAGCTTTCCTACAAAGACTTTGCGGTAGGAATGCCTTCAAATGCAGAAGGCGAAGAAGTATTTGAAGAAAAAAACGGCACGTATTACATAAAAAATATGAACCGTGATTTTCCTTTTATTGATGTAAGAATCGGCCAGATACGGGCAAATCATCGGCTTATATATGAAAATCATGTTTATACGTTGTCCAAGTCCGTCAAGCCGGGGACATGGGTCCGAATATCGGAGCGCAAGTTAACCGTATGGGAGCAATGGAAGGCAACCAAAATCAAATGACCTGTTATCTTGGACAATCGGAAAGAAAAAGAGCTAAGATAAAACTGTAGAAGCAAATCAAGCAAACAGGGGATGATGAAGTGGATTTACAATTAAAAGGCAAGCATATTCTGATCACAGGAGGCTCAAAAGGAATCGGACGGGCGATTGCAGAAGCGCTTATAGAAGAAGGAGCAAACGTGTCCATCGCAGCCCGTGGAATAGAAGCACTTGAACAAACAAAAGAAGAACTGGGTGGAAGCGTATCCATCTTTCAAGCAGATTTACTGAAGGCCAACGAGCGGGAAGCGCTGATCCACTCGTTTATTGAACAGCACGGAATGATCGATGTGCTCATCAACAATGCCGGTGGCAGCAATGGCGGAAAAGCAGCCGAAACTGATATGGATTTATTTTATGAAGCGATGGAGCTGAACTACTTCTCATCAGTACATTTAAGCAAATTAGCGGTTGAAGAGATGAAGAAAAAGCAGTCAGGAGCGATCATTAATATCACATCTGTATTTGGCAGAGAAAGCGGAGGCAAGGTGACTTATAATAACGCAAAAGCGGCATTGATTAGTTTCACAAAATCGCTGGCTGACGAAGTGATCCGAGATGGTATCCGTGTAAACAGTGTGGCACCGGGCAGTATTTTGCATGAAAGCGGCAACTGGAAAAGACGTCTGGAAGAAAACCCGGAGAAAATCAACGCGTTTGTTCAAAATGAGATTCCGGCGGGCCGTTTTGGAACAGCTGAAGAAGTCGCAAATGTGGTTGCTTTTCTTGCTTCAGAAAAAGCATCCTGGCTGGTCGGGACAAGCATCAATGTCGATGGCGGGCAATCGCGGATGAACTTTTAAAAAGTATTTCAGGCAGCTTGGAAGCTGCCTGAGAATGTAGACAAAGTAAGAAAGCAGGCTGATTGAGAGCGCCTGTCTTTTCAGGAACGCCGCCGGCTGGGAAGCGGAGTGACCTTTTTCGGGTCATGAGCATTCACAGACGGCAAGTGACGTCGAAAGCGGGCGTTTGTCAACAGCCTGAGGCAGCTTAGAAGCTGCCTTTTTTCATACCAAATCAACTGGCTGTTCCGTTACATGCGGGAGCTCATTTTGACGCTCATACGCAATAAGGGTACATTCCAGCTCTCTTTCAAGCTGCTGGATTTTTTTTGTTTGCTCGGATGACAGCTCGGCAATTTCAAATCCTTTATACATTCCCCTCACCCCCTAAAAAGCAGTGTGCCCCCAATACTTTATTTAAACCAGTTTAGATTTAACATGGCTTCCAATTTGAAGATTCCTTTGGACATTTTGTCTATATTTTCAGATAATACAGTAAAAACAGCTCAAAAGATTCATTTCCTTTTTCGATGACTATGGTAAATATATAAGAAAAAAGATGAAAAGGAGAGTAAATATGTCAAAGAAAAAATTAGTTATACCCGTGTCATTTACATATTTTACACTTGCACTAGCCTCATATACGTTTATCCCATCGCAATTTGTGAATGGAGAAGAAAGCAGCCTGGCAGAAACGGGGCATGAGTGGTCTTATGAAGGAGAAACCGGTCCAAGCCATTGGGCAGAGCTGAATCCATTAAACTCTGCATGTGCAAATGGCACAGAGCAGTCTCCAATCAACATTCAAAAAGGACAAGCGAAAGAGGCAGCAAAGCTTGAGAATTTAGAAATTAACTATAGACTAAGTATTTTCTCACTCGTAAACAATGGACACACTGTACAGGGAAATATCCAAACAAAAGGAAATTCTATTAAATTAAATGGCAAGACATACACACTGGCACAATTTCATTTCCATACACCAAGTGAACACTTGATTAACGGAAATTCCTACGATATGGAGCTGCATCTTGTTCATAAAAACGAAGACGGCCAGCTTGCAGTATTGGGCATACTGATCAAAGAAGGTAAGGAAAATACCGTGCTAAAACAGGCATGGAACGCGATACCAAAAGAAAAAACAACCGAAGAAATAAGCATATCGGAGCCGATTGATCTGGCGCATATTTTGCCCAAAAATCAGCACACTTATCAATATGCAGGTTCTTTAACAACACCTCCATGTTCTGAAGGGGTGCAATGGGTGGTCTTCAAGCAGCCCATTGAAATGTCTGAAAAACAAATCAATACTTTCCGCCACATTTTCCCGGATGACCACCGGCCTGTCCAGGCAATAGGGGAGCGGGAAGTGATAAAGAACTAAATATCGTAGAAAGCAGAAGGCTTTTTTTCAGGTCTTCTGCTTTTTTATCTTTTATGACAATTACCCCCAGTGAGTAGGGTTCTTTTTGCATCTCTAGAAAAACTAAATCCTTTTGTGTCTTTATTTCCGGCATGGTATGTTAAAATAGTTCAAATACAAACAACCTAATCTTGTAATCGCTTTCTATCTTTTGTATAGGAATATATGTTCAGACATATTCTATGATAAAAATGGATTACCAACAAAAGCTATTCATTTCTTGTGAAACATGATATATGGTATATTATAATTAAATATTACAAATATAAAAGTGAGGAAAAGGAGGCATCTAAATGAAATTAAATAACACAAGCGAAAAACCACTGTATTTTCAGTTAAAGCAGGTTTTAAAAGAAGATATATTGAGGGGGAAATATAAGCCGGGAGAAAAGCTGCCTCCAGAATCTGAAATTTGTAAAGCGTACGGAGTAAGCCGCATTACGTCACGAAGAGCGATTACCGACTTAGTTCAAGAAGGCATTTTATATAGTATGCAAGGCAAAGGAACCTTTGTAAAAGAATTAAAAGAAAAGCGCGAGCTCATTTCTGTGGGAGGCTTTTCTGAATTAACAACCGCTTCTGGAAAGCAGCCGAGTTCGCAAATTTTATCAAGCCAAATTATAAAGGCACCAGAAGATTTAAGCGAAAAATTCCGTATTGCTATGGGAGATCCTGTGTTAAAGCTTCACCGCCTTCTTTTTGTTGAAGAGAAACTGCCCTTCATTATCGAAACATCTTTTTTTCCGCTCAACCACTTTCCCGATCTTGAAAAGTATATTGGTGCACCATCTACTTATCAAATACTAAAAGAAAAATATGGTGTTGAGTTTTCACGTTCTCAAAAAACGTTAGAAGTGGTTTCAGCATCTGAGTACGAAGCAAATTTATTTCAATGTGATTTAGGGTTTCCGCTTTTTTCAATAGAGAAATTAACGTATGACCGCCAAAGCCGGCCTATCCATTTTTCTCAATCTTTATATATGACAAACCGGGTTGTCTTTAACATTGATGTAGACAATGACATATAAGGGCCTGACGAAAGCTGTTTCTTGCTTTAAACAGCAAACAGTATATTAGAGAAACACAGAAGACAACTTGTTCTTCTGTTTTTTTATTTTATCCAGCATAACATGGAGAAAAGATAGTAGTCTGAAGAGTTAGAATTTTTAAATTTATTATTGACTTTGGCTCGCGTAGATAGTATATATATAATATATTATAACTTTATATGATATGTATGGATGGTACCACAACCATTGAACAGGAATATCAAAAGGTAAGAAAGCGCTTTAATTGATTAAATGAAAGGATCGATGATTTATCTTACCGTGAAAACTGCGAATGCACAACACCTTTTAAACAAACAAGCTTTAGCAGGCTTCAAACATTTAAAAAGAAAGGGTGGTTAAAATGAAGCTGATCGCTATTGGTGATAATGTGGTGGATTATTACCAAAATCAAAATGTGTTATATCCTGGGGGAAATGCAGTCAATGTAGCAGTAGCTGCTAAAAGAATAGGAGCGGCTTCAAGTGCTTATTTAGGTATTATAGGAAATGATGAAGCTGCTGAGCATATTACAAATTGTCTTGCGTCAGAAAACATTGAGTTATATCGCAGCCGTACAGTGTATGGAGAAAGCGGGAAAGCAACGGTATCCATTACGGAAGACGGAGACCGGATTTTCATAGGAACAAACAAAGGCACACGCGTTCAATCATTAGTGAAGCTTTCTTTAACGGAACAGGATATTGACTACATTAATCAGTTCGATTTGGTTCATATGAGTGTCAACAGCGAGACAGAGCATGAACTATCCCGACTGGCTCATAAGTCAATCTCTTTTGATTTTTCTACATCTAATCGATGGAATGAAGAGTATTTAAAGCAAATTTGTCCTTATATAGAATTCGCTTTTTTCTCGGGAAGCGATCTGCCGCTTGAAGACATTGATGTATTAATAGAAGAAGTTCATCAGCTGGGCGTGAAAGTAGTAGGTGTGACAAGAGGAGAAAAACCTGCTGTGTTCTCCGAAGAAGGAAGAAGGGTTGAACACCAGCCTTTGCAAACAACAGTCATTGATACGATGGGGGCTGGAGACTCATTTATTGGAACATTCCTTTCCGTCTATTATGATCATCACAACCTTATAACAGCTCTTTATGAAGCGGCAAAAGCAGCAGCTAAAACATGCCGATGCCATGGGGCATTTGGATATGGAATTGAGGAGGATTTCATTTCTCAAGTATCTTACACAGAAACAGTTGTACCAAAGATTCTTATGTAAGATTATCTCTCATAAGAATGGTGAAGTCGGGACTTACATGTTATATAATAATATATAAATATATATAACAAATAAAAGGGTGATGCATCATTTTAAGAGAAATAGGCCTAGCAATATTTATGTGTACTTTTTAAGAATTACTTTTAGTTCTTAAGCCGATTGAATACCGCTTTACCTTTCTTCATAAAAAATGCAATTCAGTTTCTAACATTGATTTTAAAAATCTATGGAAAAGTGAGGAGAAGAGGATGAAACGTCGTTTTTCGATCATGTTGGCTGTTATTTTGGTACTTGTTTTCTCGGCTCTTGCAGGATGTAGCAATTCAAGTACAACAGCTGGAGAAGCAGAAAATGAAAAAAAGATTAATACAAACCTTCCAGCCCTGCCTGAAGAAATAAAAGAAAGAGGCAAATTCGTCGTTGGTGTCAAAGTTGATTATCCACCACTTGGTTACTTAGATGAAACAGGAAAGAATGCTGGTTATGAAATTGATGTAGTAAGAAAAATGGCTGAGTACGCATTTGGTTCGCAGGATGCAGTTGAATTTGTGGCCGTTAACGCAACAAATCGTATTCCATTTTTAACCTCTAAAAAGATCGACTTCATTGCTGCTACGCTGGGGACAACAGAAGAACGAAAAAAGGAAATTGATTTTACTACTCCATTTTTTGAAGGAGGCGCTATTACAGTAGTGCCAAAAGGAAGTGACATTAAGGGCCCGGCAGATTTAGCAGGCAAAAAGGTTATTGTGATTAAAGGGTCTACCGCTTCTCTTTATTTAGACGCCGAAGTACCAACAGCAAAGCAAATTAAAATTGAAAGTATTGCGGATGCATTCCGTGCATTTAAAGATGGACGGGCAGATGCGGTCCTTCACGATGTAGTACTGATGTCGGAACTAATTAAAAATTCAGATGATTATACGATGGTAGGGGAACAAGTGGCAGTGGATTCGCCAATGGCGATTGGTGTACGCAAAAATGAGCCGAAGATGCTGGATTTCTTAAATGATGCATTGGAAGAAATGAGAAAAGAAGATTATTTTAAATCTGTTATTGAAAAGTATATGGAGCCAACAGGTGACCTGGATCCGCTGGAAATGGTACCGCGCCCGTAAACAAAGAAATGGAGGAGACACAATGGAAAAAATACAGCCAAAATTGAGCATTCGAAATTTGCATAAACACTTTGGGGATCTATCGATCCTCAAAGGTGTTAACTTTGACGTTTTTCCAAAAGAAGTCATTGTTGTAATCGGGCCGAGCGGATCTGGAAAAAGCACTTTACTTCGCTGTATTAACGGTCTCGAAAGCATTAATGAAGGTGAAGTTTATTTAGACAGCGACCAAAAAATTGACTATACACCTGCTTCCCTGCAAAAAGTGCGGCAAAAAATCGGCATGGTATTTCAAAGCTACAATTTATTCCCTCATATGACGGTAATGGAAAATTTGCTGCTTGCCCCAATGAAAGTGCAAAAACGGTCTAAAAACGAAGTGCTTCCGCAGGCGACGGCTTTATTAGAACAAGTAGGAATGCTGGATAAAGCAGACAGCTATCCAAATCAATTATCAGGCGGACAGCAGCAGCGGATTGCAATTGCAAGGTCTCTCGTGATGAATCCAGAAGTGATTTTATTTGATGAAGTTACATCGGCTCTTGACCCAGAGAGAGTAAGAGACGTTTTAGAGGTTATGAAAGATTTAGCGTCAAGCGGAACGACCATGATGATTGTGACGCATGAAATGGGATTTGCAAAAGAAGTAAGCGATCGTGTGATTTTTATGGATGGAGGAGTTGTAGTAGAAGAAGGTCCTCCGGAAGAGCTTTTCGGCAATCCGAAAGAAGAACGCACGAAGCAATTTTTGAAAAATGCCATGTAATAAACGATGAAAGGAGGAAAAACAATGGGACTTGATTTTGCTTATATGGCGGACATATTTCCACTTCTGCTGACAGGTTTAAAATTAACACTCTGGATCAGCGGAATGGCCATTTTGTTTGCACTGCTAATTGGAATTACAGGCGCTATTATTAGGACGTTAAATATACCCATTTTATCGCAGCTTGTGACAATATTTGTTGAAGTAACACGGAACACTCCTCTTTTAGTACATGTTTTCTTTTTGTACTTTGGCCTTCCGACCATTGGCATTACTTTACCCGCTGTTACTGTTGGTATTTTAACGTTATCTATTTGGGGCGGTGCCTATGCAGTTGAAAACTTCCGCAGCGGTACAGATGCGGTTTCTAAATCGCTTATTGAATCTGGTCAATCTCTCGGATTGAGCATTGGACAAATCGTCCGTTACATTATCATTCCATTAGGATTCCGAATTAGCTTTCCCTCTTTTTCAAACACAGCCATTTCTCTTATTAAAAACTCGGCTTATATGACAAGTATTGGGGCCGCTGAAATGACATTCGTGGCAATGGACCGTATGGCTTATGATTTTAAAACATACGAGATCTTAATTTCAGTCGCCGTTATTTATCTTGCTGTTATCTGGGGCGCTTCATTCCTGTTCAGCCAGATTGAACGCAAATTAAACTTTAATAAAACACCAAAAGAAAGGATGAGCAGCCGTGGCAGGTTATCAAATTTTATTAGACGGTTTAGTGAGAACACTGCTTCTTAGTGCAAGCTGTATTGTCATTTCACTCGTGATCGGTGCCATCATCGGGGTGATGCAAAACTCTAAACACGTACTCGCACGAAGTATAGCAAAAGGATATGCTGAGTTGTTTCGCGGCCTGCCGATTGTTATTACACTTTTTCTCGTTTTTTTCATCCTGCCGGAAGCAGGAATTGAAGTAAACAGCTACATTTCTGCCATGATTGGCCTTAGCTTATGGAGCAGCGCAAATATCTCTGTTACGGTCCGTGGTGCGATTCAATCGATTCCTCCTACACAGGTGGAAGCGAGTTTGGCGCTTGGCATGAGCAGTCTGCAAACGATGCGTTATGTAATTTTCCCTCAGGCATTCCGCCGGATGATTCCATCTATTATAGGGTTGATTTCTAACTTGGTTCAAACAACTTCTTTATCCGTTTTAATTGGCAACATGGACTTATTAAAATCAGCACAAATTTTGATTGAACGAGTGGAAATATTAGAAGGAGGCGCCATTGCGTTTCAAGTATATTCACTGTTATTAGTTGTTTATTTCATCATTTGTTATCCTTTATCACTGTTATCAAGAAAAATGGAAAAGAAGCTTGTTTAAAATCCATTACTAGTATATATGGATCTTTAAAACACGCTCCAAACAAAGGTGGTGCTAAACTACCTTTGTCTGGATCTTCATAGCTGTTTCTTTTGAAAAAGGCCAAATCAGCAGCTACTGTTTGGAATGTATGACTGGTTCTTTTTTTTACAGAAACTTATCATAATAAAGTTTATAAAAATATATAACAAGTGTTGACGGTTACCTTAACTTGTTATATATTTATATATAACAAAACATTACAATTTCAGGAGGGTTTAACCATGACAGTCACAAGTGTTTGTTCAACTGCTCAATCGCAAATCGAAGAGATTTTGGAAGCATTCAAAGGCAGAACCATTGATCACGTATTTTATGTAGCATGCGGTGGATCCTCGGCTTTAATGTATCCGAGCAAGTATTTCCTTGACCGGGAATCAAGCAATGTCACAGCTGAAGTGTATAACTCAAATGAATTTATTTACCGCAATCCTAGAACACTTGGTGAAAACTCTTTGGTTATTCTTTGCTCACACAAAGGAAAAACGCCAGAAACAACAGAAGCAGCAAAATTTGCAAAAAGCAAAGGAGCATTGGTTGTTTCTCTCATGTACGTTGAAACAGCACCGCTGGCAGATGAATCCGACTTTATCGTGAATTACAGCTGGGCACCTCCAGGAGAACTTGATCCTCATCCAGAATTTATGAACTATGCTGTCCTTTACCGCCTTACAGCAGGTCTGCTGTACGTAAAAGAAGGCAACAAGCAGTATGAAAAAATCGTAAGCAGCCTGGAAAATATGGATGAAGTGCTTCGCAAGGTAAAAGCCCAATACACAGAAAAAGCAAAAGCATATGCTCAGGAGTACAAAGACGAAACAACGATTTATACTATGGCGAGCGGCTCGAATTATGGAATTGCTTACTCATTCGCGATTTGTATCTTGATGGAAATGCAGTGGATCAATTCTCATGCAATCCATGCAGGAGAATTTTTCCATGGCCCATTTGAAATTTTAGATAAAAAATGCCCGTTTATTTTGTTAATGGGACTTGATGAAACTCGTCCAATGGAAGAGCGAGCATTGAAATTCCTTCAAGAGCACGGTGAAAAACTGCTGATTCTTGATGCAAAAGACTTTGATTTAACGGGCTTTGATGAAGAGGTAAAAAAATATATGGTGCCATTAGTGCTTAATTTCGTTTTACGTGTGTACGCTGTTGAATTGGCTGAAGCCCGTAATCATCCTCTTGAAGTTAGACGCTATATGTTTAAAGTTCCTTACTAATAAAAACGTAAAGTGAAAAGAAGAAAACCCCAGGAGGGATCATTTAATTCCCTTTTTGGGGTTTCTTTTATAAAAAAGTAGAAAAAGCCGTAAGAAGTGAGGCAGTTGTTTGTAAGGACCGTGTTATGCAAGATGGTAATTGAAGAGAACAAGGAGAGAGTAAAATATGAAATTGAAAAGAACATTAAAAGTAGCAGCAGCGACTACATTTTTGTTAATGCCGGGTTCAATGATGACTTCCGCTCAGGCGTCTTCTGTTACGAAAACAGCCATACAAAGTACAGAGACGGACTTGCCTAATGTGAAGATTTTAGCTACCGGCGGCACGATCGCTGGATCTTCTGCCAGCAATACGGATACTACGGATTATAATGCGGGAGAGCTTGGCGTTGAAACATTAATTAAAGCAGTGCCAGAAATGAAAAAGCTGGCAGATGTCAGTGGGGAACAAGTGGCGAATGTAGGAAGTTCAGAAATCAATAATGAAATCCTATTGAAGCTTGGCAAACGAATTAATACCCTGCTTGCTTCCGGTGATGTAGATGGAATTGTGGTTACACATGGTACGGATACATTAGAAGAAACGGCGTATTTCCTTAACCTTGTGGTGAAAAGTACAAAACCAGTGGTAGTTGTCGGAGCGATGCGGCCGGCTACTGCGATCAGTGCAGACGGCCCAATGAACCTATATAACGCTGTTAAACTTGCGGCAAATCCGGCTGCACAGAAAAAAGGTGTGATGGTTGCATTCAATGATCGAATTGGCGCTGCCCGTTACATAACCAAAACCCACACGACAGCACTAGATACGTTTAAATCTGTAGAACAAGGATATTTAGGCGGATTTGCCGGTGAAAGTACGTACTTCAGCTCCGCTATTACAAAAAAACATACGACACAAACAGCTTTTGATATCTCTAAGATTGAAAAACTGCCACAAGTCGATATTTTGTACTCTCATCAAAATGAGGGCCGATATTTATTTGATGCCGCTGTTGAAGCAGGAAGTAAAGGAATTATTGTAGCAGGATCCGGTAATGGATCAATGTCTAATACAGCGATGGCTGCAGCCAAAGATGCAAGTAAAGCGGGAGTCACGGTCGTCCGCTCTACACGTGTAGGAAGTGGAGTTGTCACTCACAAAGCTTCTGATGATACTGAGGGCCTGGTTTCTGCCGATTCTCTTAACCCACAAAAAGCCCGTATTTTGTTAATGCTTACATTAACAAAAACACATGATCCAAAGAAAATCCAACAATACTTTGATAAGTATTAATAGTTAATCGTTTGAAAAAAGGTTTTTAAAATTCATACAAAAACAGCACGCAAGACTGCGTGCTGTTTTTGTCGTAATTATATACTCTTATGGCTCAACGCCAAAGGTTCCTTTTCTAAAGCAGCATTCGCTTCTTCAATAAAAGCATACATTTCTTCTTCAGTGACTGTGTTCGGATTAAAGGCAAGAATGGCCCGCAGCGGCAGGAATTTAAGCATAGCCGCCAGCATGTCATCCTGATTATCTTCTGATAGAGCAAATGGTCCGCCGGCTGTGGCCCTTTCTACAAATACTTTCGCAAGAGGTTCTATTGCTGGGTGACCTAATAAATCACCAACAGTTGTATTGCGATGTACGCGTTTTACTAAAGAGACAGTCGAAGTAACATGTACCGAATCTTTTAAAACGATGTCAGCAGAGGACTTGCCAATTAAGATCTCAAAGTCACCCGTTTCAACATGCCAGTCTTCTAAATCGACGTTGTAGTAAGCAAATGCGCGTTTGCCGAGTAAGAATGTGACGATTGTTTCTTCACCAGGCTGCAAGTATACTTTTTCAAAGCCTTTCAGTTCTTTTTCCGGGCGGATAACGGTGCTTTCTGTATCTTTTACATACAGCTGCACCACTTCCTGGCCTGCAACGCTGCCTGTATTTTTGACGGTGACGGCCACGTTTACGACTTCTTTGTCTGTAAGGTGTTTTTTGTCGACAGTCAAATTAGCATACTCGAATGTCGTATAGCTTAATCCAAAGCCAAACGGGAAGAGAGGCTCGATTTGCTTTGTATCATAATAACGATAGCCGACAAATAATCCTTCCTTGTATTCCACTTTGTCACCTTCACCTGGAAAATTTAAGTGAGATGGATTATGGCTGAGCTTTTGTGGGAATGTTTCAGCTAGTTTGCCGCTTGGGCTCACACGGCCAAATAAAAGATCTGCAATCGCACCGCCAAGCGCCTGGCCGCCAAGATATCCTTCCAGGACGGCTGCTGCCTGATCAAGCCATGGCATTTCAACTGGAGCACCGTTGCTCAGTACAACAACTACGTTTTTTTGAACAGAGGCAACCGCTTGGATAAGGGCAATATGATTAGCCGGCAGACTTAAATGTTCACGATCATATCCTTCAGATTCATACCGATCCGGCAGTCCGACAAACAGGACTGCTGTCTCTGCATTCTGTGCCGCTCGTTTTGCTTCTTCTAAAAGTGTTTCATCCACATCATCACTCATTAAATCATAGCCGCGGGCATAAACAGCATCCGCTTCTTTTTGAATTTCCTCGTAAATGCTTTCTAGTTTCGTTGGCTTAATATGAGAGCTGCCGCCGCCCTGGTAGCGTGCTTTTTGAGCAAATTCCCCAATAACAGCAAGCTTGGCTTCTTTTGCAAGCGGTAGGAGAGCCCCTTCGTTTTTCAGCAGCACCATACTTTCGCACGCCGCTTCACGGGCAAGCTGATGGTGGGCTTCTTTATTGTAAGAAGTATTCTCTTTCTTGTTCTCAACCGCTTTAAAGATAATGTTAAGAATACGCTCAACTGCCTGGTTTAGTACGTCTTCAGACAGAGTTCCATTTTGAACCGCTTGGATCATTTTCTTTTCGCCGGCACCATGGCTGGATGGCATTTCGAGTTCCAGTCCCGCTTTCAGTCCATCCGCTCGTTCGTTCACGGCACCCCAGTCAGACACCACAAAGCCTTCAAATCCCCATTCATCTTTTAAAATATCCGTAAGAAGCCGTTTGTTTTCGGATGCATATTCGCCGTTTACTTTATTGTAAGAACACATCACAGTCCATGGCTGTGCTTGCTTAACGGCTTCTTCAAAGCTGGCCAGGTAAATTTCACGCAATGTCCGCTCATCAACGATCGCATCGACTGACATGCGGCGGTTTTCCTGGTTATTGACGGCGAAGTGTTTTAAAGAAGTGCCGATTCCCTGGCTTTGTACACCTTTAATATGATTTGCCGCCATTTCCGAAGACAAATAGGGGTCCTCAGAAAAGTATTCAAAGTTTCGTCCGCAAAGAGGTGAACGCTTAATGTTAGCGCCAGGACCGAGCAGCACGCTCACGTCTTCTGCCTGGCATTCTTCACCAAGTGCAACCCCGACTTTTTCGATAAGAGAACGATTCCAAGAGCTGGCAAGACCAGCTGCAGAAGGAAAGCATGTAGCAGGAACACTGTCAAAAAGACCTAAGTGATCAGCGCTTGTATCTTGTTTGCGAAGTCCATGGGGTCCATCCGTTACCATAATAGATGGAATGCCAAGCCGCTCAACACCTTTTAAATGCCAGAAATCAAGGCCTGAACACATACCTGCTTTTTCTTCAAGTGTCATTTGCTCAATTAATGCGTTTACATTTTGTTTCATGCCATAACGCCTCCATTTCATTTTCTGTTTTTATGATAGAAAAATAAAAGGTATAATGATGGTAGATTTTTTTGATTTTTAGTTATTTTTTACGAAAGAGTGAGAAAAATAGAAAAACTTATTTCAGTCTGCCGGCTTTTGTGGGAAGCTTTTGGCCTGCCTGTTTTTATCGTCAATCACCGTAATGAAATCGTCTTTGACCAAGCTCCGTTGCCGGCACATCCATATGCTGCGTCGCCTATCAGCTTTTTGTCAGAAGCGCCTGAAATCCTTGATTTTCCTTATGTGCACACAACGACATACTTAGAGAATTTCTTTTACTTTAAAGCAAGTGACACCCTGATTCTGGCAGGCGGTCCCTGCCTGTATGAAGAAATGAATGATCTGCGCCTTGGGGGTCTGACTAATGATCTCACCGCTAATCAGACAAAGCTTGCCGACTACTACCGTCAGCTGCCCGTGTTAACAAAAAGAGAATTAAAGTCGGCAGCCCGCATTGCGTATTTTATGATTCATGGACGGGAAGAGCAGGTGGCCGAGAAGAAAATAGGGATTACAGTAGAAAATCCAGCTGCCCCTGTGTCACGGCGCAAGCAATCATTGTCATTTCATCATGATCCATTCCATGAGAAAAAACTGATGAATGCAATTAAAAAGGGTGTCAGGAGAGAAGTGGTTAAGCTTGTACAGGAAGGTCCGGAAGATGGGGGAGAGTATGGAGTTTTATCCAAGTCCAGTTATGTGCGCAGTCAGAAAAACCTGGCGATTGCTTCGATCACCATGGCAACAAGGGCTGCGATGGATGGAGGGCTTGATTCAGAGCTGGCATATACCCTTAGTGATCTATACATTCAGCGTTTAGAAGATTTGCATGATGTAAGGCAGGTACAGCAACTGATAGAAGATGCTCTTGGCACTTTTGCGGATCGTGTAAAGGAAGCGAAAACAAATGCCGTTTCTTCTGTTATCTCCCGGTGCCAGCATTATATTCTTCAGCACGTTTATGATGAAATCCGCTTGAAGGATCTGGCTGACTATGTAAAATTGTCTCCTTCTTACTTATCGTCCTGCTTTAAAAAAGAAACAGGAACGTCAATCAGCGAATGGATTCAAAAAGCACGCATCGAAGAAGCGGAAAGCCTCCTCCTTCTGTCGAGCTATACGATTGCAGATATTTGTTCATGGCTTCATTTTACGGACCAGAGCTACTTTACAAAAGTATTTAAGAAGCACACGGGTTTGACGCCCAAAAGATATCGGGAAAGTGGAGTCCCCTCATCATAAAAAAGCAGGAACCTGTTGGCTCCCGCTTTTTATCATTATATTTATTAAAACGATTTTGCCAGCTCTTTTGCCTGCTGGATTCCTGCTTCTTTAATTTCCTGCGCCCGGTCTGGGAACTGGTTGTGGCCTTCGATAAACAGCCCGTCGAAAGAAGGGACGCCGAAAAATTGCATAATAATGCTTATATAACGGTGGCCCATTTCCATATCAGCCGCTGGTCCTTCTGAATAAATACCACCACGCGCCTGAATGTGCAGCGCTTTTTTATCAGTCATTAAACCAACTGGCCCTTGTTCTGTGTATCTAAATGTTTTGCCGGCCACACAAACGGAATCAAGATAGGCCTTCATCACTGGAGGGAACGAGAAGTTCCACATTGGTGTAACGAACACATATTTATCAGCTTTCACGAACTGATCGGACAGCTCATTCAGCCGGCCTACTTTTGATTGCTCATCACTGGATAACTGATCAAATGCGTTTCCTCCCTGGAGTTTCCCCCAGCCGCTGAAAACATCATTGTCGATGTGAGGAATGTTTTCTTTGTATAGATCAAGATGAGTCACTTCATCATCTTGGTTTGCTTCTCGGTAAGCGTTAATAAAAGCCTGCCCCGCTGCCATACTAAATGAGTTGGATTCATCATGCGGATGTGCTGTAATATAAAGAACTTGTGCCATTAGTGAACTCGTCCCTTTCTCTTTTGAGTAGTGGTATGGAATTTATGCTGTACTAATTCCTTCGTTTTATTCTCCCTAAACCTTTATTTTAAAAGCGAAGCATTTTTTTGCATTTTTACATTATTTTCAAGCGTATTTCTTTTGTTGAAATCAGTAATTATAAACTGACCACATGTAAAAAATCATTTTTACCACAGCCTGGTTTAGCCGGTCTGACTTCCTTTGTAAGAAACGGAATCTTCGGTTATCCTGCCCGTTTTCACAATGTCTATTCTGGCTTCTTAATTCATTTTGTATGAATGTTACATATGTGTGTTTATTTTCAGGGTCGCCGTGCTGCCAGGAAATGCGGGAAAATCAGTAGAAGAAGTTACTTTTCGAAGGAGATGCTACATGAAAGTAAAAATGTCTTATGTTTAAGGACGGAAGGTGTTGTGGCATCTCTTTTTTATTGAATTAAAGGAGCAGGATAGTTGAATAAGGGAAAGCCTAACCTTTTGGAGAAATTTATTATAAAAAGGTGGTTTAAAGATGGAATTAAATGAAAAAGTAGAAAACGTAAAGAGTAGAAAAGATTTAATCAAATTCATAAAACACTTGAGAATGGATTTACAAAATAATAAGGATGAATGGGAGAATATAACACTTGAAGATTATTTAGAAGCTATGGAGGCTTGGGTTAATGATATGGAAGGATATTATTTGAATACAGATCAACCTGTACCTAAACAACCATCTTGGAAGACTATTGCTGACATACTATATGCTTCAAGTATATACGAATGATATTCAACTAATGGGTGCTTAAGTTGAAGAAGGGATAAAGCAAAGGATCAAAAATTGGTCCTTTTTTTCTTTTGTAAAAACATTAACACTATCGTTTAAAGCCAGCCAACAATAATATGCCTGCTGTTAACATCTACTTTGCTTTCACTTGCTCCCCCCCATATTTTTTTTTCACTATTTCATTACAAAATGTGAGGTTATTGGAAAATATTTTAATGAAAAATATTTCTTGAAATACGAATAACGCGGATAAAGTGCCACATTTAATACATACTACTCACACAATCACATCGGGTTCTTCATCTGGCAGTCCGGACGATTCAATCGCAGCGGTGCAACTCCGTTAGTACCCGGCCAATTAAAAAAGGGAGATGAACAGTTATGCCAAACAACAACACTAATCAACTAGTCGCCCCAGGAGCACAGCAAGCCATCGACCAAATGAAGTACGAAATCGCATCAGAATTCGGTGTACAACTAGGTGCAGACGCTACAGCACGCGCTAACGGTTCAGTTGGCGGCGAAATCACGAAACGTTTAGTACGTATGGCTGAACAGCAATTAAACGGATTCCAAAAGTAATACGGTAATTTCCAAGCATCCCGCCTCAAATAATGGAGGCATTGAAAAAGTCTAGATAGTTTTAACTAAGCCAGGCATTTGACAATTCAATCGTCGAATGCCTGGCTTTTTTCATTTTTCTTCCACTTGTAAAGGGGGCTGATTGTTGAGGAGAAAATGGTTGTTACATAAAAATGAACTGATTGCTTGTAGTTCATTTCTAAGTGAACCTCGCCACCTAAATCAAAGATTTTGATGGAGCATCCCTTATCTTGAATACAGTACAACATCAGCTGGTTAAGCTTCCTGCGGAAGTAGGACGGAAACTTGTAAAAACGCTCGTTAAACTCTTTATATTTCGGAAGAGGGTTTGATTTGGTTGCGTGAATCAGTTTTTCCACTGCCGGCACAATCGACTTTGTTGTCAGGTGTTCGGTATCATCAAATTCTTTGTCAATGACCTCAATCACATAAGCCAAAGCGTCATTGTAAATATCCAGCGTAGCATTGAAGATTTCGGTCTGGTTTATAATTTTGTGCAGCAGCGACTTCGCAACTTTCATGATCAAACCCTCCTTTCCATTGTGTAGTCCTTATGATAGGTTGATCGTATCAAAATGGAAATCAATTGTAAAACGAAAAGAGAATCTGAATGATAATAAGTAGGAAGCGGCAATCGGTATAATAAAAAGATAGAAGAACAAGAAGAATAAAGACCTTAGCGCCTAACCCCCACTAAATCGGAGATTTTGAAGGGGAATGCGGCGCTAATTTTTTGTTCAAATAACGGATGCTTTTGTTTAATATCTCGGCTGTCATTTCGGCAGCCTTTTCTTATTCAGCCACGGGGCAGGTTAATCAAAAAGCTTTGATTAGTTTTATTTATCGGAATAATAGGAGATGCGTATTTAGATATAGAAATACTTAACAGGTGACAAAATTAAGGAGGATGGTATGAGCAAATTTAGTTTATTTAACAAGTTTATGGTACAAGAAGGCGAAAAAGAAAAAATGGTTGATATTCTGTTAGAAGCAGCAGAATCATTGAAGAATTTGGATGAATGCGAAATATATCTTGTGAATATTTCCGAGAATGAACCAAGTTCTGTTTATGTTTATGAAGTGTGGGCAAATGAAGATGCCCATCAAGCGTCTCTAAGTCTCGAAGCTACCCAAACATTAATAAGTCGTGCGAAACCAATTATTACTGGTATGGAAAGAATCAGCACTTTAATAACAAAAGGCGGAAAGGGCATTTCATCTAATTAGAATTAAACTGCCGTAGATATTAAATTATAACTGGCTGTCATTGTGGCAGCTTTTTTCTTATTTAAAGCAAAGATTGTGAAAAAGTGTACTTAAACAAACGGGGGCGATTGTTTAACATGAATAGTCGCCTTTTCTTATTGCACTATAGGGCAGTTTAGTGGAATAAGGAATGGGATAACTATAAAAAGGAAAATTCGTAGTAATGGCGAGTTTTCTTTTTTTATTGCCTGACGAAACCAAATTAATCTAAAAATGTTAGTGCATCATAGAAAGACAAAGTATAATCCCTTGACTTAGAGTAAACTCTAAGTATTATTTTTACTTTGTGTCACAAAGTAAAAATGAAAGAAGATATAGACATACCAGATTTAATGGAGGCAATTAAATTGACATATTCTATTGGAGAATTTTCTAAAATCGTTGGGTTAAGCGACCATACATTAAGGTTTTATGAAAAAGAAGGGTTAATAAAAGTAAACAGAGACGAGAACAATGTCAGAGTCTACTCGGATGAGAATAAATTATGGATTGAATCTTTGCTTCACTTAAAAAATACGGGGATGCCACTAAAAGACATGAAACAATTTGCCATGTGGGGCCATGTTGGAGATACAACAATGGAAGAAAGGTTAGCTTTACTTAAAAATCATCGCAAAAAAGTAGTGGAAGAGTTGGAGAAGCTTCACCGAAGTTTGGAGCATCTGGATAATAAAATAACTTTTTACGAAAATGAATTAGGAGACTGTTTCTCCAAAAATTAAGCAGCTAGTTGTTTGTTCCTTTTGGATAAACCTCGTACAGACAGCTTTCTTCGAAATCTTCGCTTATCGAAAAAGTAAAAATAAAAAAACACTTGCCTTGGAGTGCACTCCAAGGATTAACCTATTTTTGCACCATTTAAATACATGAAGGGATGATAAACCTTTATAAAATAGTGCAAAACTGACAAGAGTATAAAAAACACATTGAAAGAGGTTAAAATATGAACGGAAAATACAGCAACTTATTTGAGTCCCTTACATTTAAAAATGGTATCACCATTAAAAATAGGGTCGTTATGGCACCAATGACCACTTGGGCAAGCAATGACGATTACACTATTTCAGATGAAGAAGTGAAATATTATAAACGAAGAGTCAATGGAGTAGGACTTGTTATAACTGGCTGCACGCATGTTCAGCCAAATGGGATCGGTTTTACGAATGAATTCGCAGCATATGATGATTCATTTATTCCAAGTCTACGGAAATTGGCGAATGCAGCGAAAAGTGGCGGAGCTCCTGCCATTCTTCAAATTTTTCATGCGGGCAACAAAGCACTACCGGACTTGACGCCTAATGGTGATATTGTTAGTTCCAGCGCTGTGGAGACGGAAGCGACTGCCTTTGCTCCTTCCGTATTGCCGAGAGAACTTTCGCACGATGAAATAATGGAAGTGATTCATGCGTTTGGAGAAACAACCAGACGGGCCATTGAAGCAGGGTTTGATGGTGTTGAAATTCATGGAGCGCATGGGTTTTTACTTCAAAACTTCTTCTCTCCTTTCTTTAACAGACGTGAGGACCAATGGGGTGGCTCTCTAGAAAATCGCTTGCGTTTCCCATTGGCAGTCATTCAGGAAATGAAAAATGTAATTAAAAATCATGCAACAAAGCCGTTTATTTTCGGATACAGAATATCACCTGAAGAACAAGGCGGTTATGGGATGGAAGATGCCTATGAATTAATTGACCGTCTGGTTGAACAGGATTTGGATTACATCCATGTATCACTTGATGATGTATCTTCAAAACCACGAGGCATAGAAGGTGGAAAAACAAGGCTTGAATTAATTGTTGAACATGTAAACGGCAGAGTTCCTGTAATAGCTGCAGGTTCCATGGTAACTGCTGACGATGTTGCATCTGCATTAGATAAGGGACTATCTCTAGCAGCGATTGGTCATACGTTAATCATAAATCCAGACTGGGTAGAAAAGGTTCAGAATGGAAAAGAAACTGAAATTGAGACAGCCATTAAGACTTCAAAAGTAAGTGAGCTTGAGCTTCCAGAAAAACTTTGGAATGTAATTCAAGCTTCAGGTCCTTGGTTTAAGATTGAAGAATAACATCGTAATAAAAAATTTTAACTGTTTTTTTCGCATTTTTATTAAGAGAGGATGTCATTTATATGTCCAATATTCAAGATAAGGTTGTTATTATTACGGGTGCGTCTAGTGGGATAGGAGAAGCTACTGCAAAAGAACTTGCATCTAAAGGTGCGAAGCTGGTACTGGCGGCTCGTCGTGAAGAGCGATTAAAGACATTACAAGAAGAGATTCAAAATAATGGCGGGCAAGCTATTTATAAAGTGACGGATGTTGCCTCACATGAACAAATGGAAGAGTTAGCTGATTATGCTCTTAAAGAGTTTGGAAAGATTGATGTAATGGTCAATAATGCAGGAGTAATGCCGCTATCACCTGTTCATCAGAAAAAAATCAATGAGTGGGATAAGATGATTGATGTTAACATCAAGGGCGTACTTTATGGTATTGCGTCTGTTCTTCCGTCCATGAGAGAAAGAAAAGAAGGGCATATCATTAACGTTTCCTCCATAGCTGGTCACTTGGTATTCCCTGCTAGTGCCGTTTATAGTGGTACAAAGTTTGCTGTACGTGCCATTACAGAAGGTCTTCGTATAGAAGAGGCTAGCAACAATATTCGTACAACCATTATCTCGCCAGGAACTATTACTACAGAATTATTAGAATCCATTTCGGATTTAGAATTAAAATCTGAAATCGTTGAAGTTAGCAAAATTGGAATCGAGCCTGCTAGCATTGCTCGTTCCGTTGCATTTGCCATTGAACAACCATCAGATGTAGCGATTAATGAGATGATTGTTCGTCCAACCATTCAAGAACTCTAAAAAGAAAACTGTTGTAACGAGGCAGCCCCACTTTTTTAGGGGCTGCTTGTTTTAAACTTTAATTTTGTGAAGTTTTGCACTTAAACTAAACCAGCTAATAGTTTGTCAACATTTTTCAATAAAAACTTGAAATTGTTCATGCTATACTAAAAATAGCCATGCCAAATAACCTTCCTAATTCAAACAATTGGAAGGTTTTGTATGGTTTTGTTTTATTTCTTATTTAAGCTATATCTTGGAATGTGGAATAGCTTTTTAAAAGGGCATATATCCACTGTAAGAGCTTATTGGCACATGCGATTACAGCTACTTTATAAGGCTTTCCTTCTTCCCGTTTTTTATCATAGAACTCACGCAGTTTCTTATTTCTCGGGATGATTTCATTCGTTGTTTTCTTTTTACGACAATCACGGATGGCACATCGAACGGCCATATACAAGGCATGACGTAATCTACTTGAACCTCTTTTCGTAATCCGGTTTACAGTGCCTTTAAATCGACCAGACTCATAGATACTGGGATCGATTCCAGCGAATGCTACAAGCTTTTTAGGGTGATTAAATCGATCAATCTCACCAATTTCAGAAATAATCGTTGCCGCGATTTTTTCTCCGATACCAGGGATTGATTGGATAATCTTATATTCTTCCATTTCTTTTGCCAAAGCATCTATCTCATCTTCAAGCTTAGATAGATGCTTTTGGTACTCTATAAGCATTTTGATGTACATTTCGATGCTGAGGATATGGCTTTGATATAGGTTTTTCTGAAAGGGATTTCTAGTTGCTGCTTCTATCAGCTTCTTTGCCTGAGTATTTGCCCAATTCTTAGAACGGCTTTTACATAATTCATCGATTTTATTGGTTAACACTGCTTCATCAGTTGCCAAAACATCTTCCGATGTAGGATATTCCAATAGAGTTAGTAAAGAAACACCTGAATATAAATCCCCAAAAACGCCTCGATACTCAGGGAATACCTGGTCGAGCACTGCTTGAAATTGAAGTTTTGTTTGTACATAAATGCCTGTTATATTTGCGTGTTGTCTTGTAAGATTACGAAGATTTAAGAGTTGGATTCCTCGTTTTTTATGAGGCTCCAAATCCTCTTTATAATACAGCTCACAAAGATGATAAGCATCAAGTACATCCGTCTTTACTTTGCGTAAAGAAGAGTTCTTTGCTCGATAAGAGATGAGTGGGTTAATGATAATTAATAAATAACCTTTTTCCTCGAAATACTGAACAACGGGTGTATGATAATGCCCAGTAGACTCTAAAACGACCGGAGGTCGAATTCCTGTTAAGTCTTCGATTTCTCTTAGGTATTGGTGTAAGCTCTCTAGTCCTTCAAGGGTATGTGCCACTTTAAAACTGCCTTTGTAAGGCTTCTTTTTTTCCAAGAACGCTTGAACTTGACTTTCACCTTTGGCTACATCCAGACCAACCACTGGATCCATTCTTTATCTCCTCCAATACGAATATTGCCGGTAACCCCTAATCCTTCTTGCAGTGTCATAGCTTCGCTTGTTATACGAGATCTTGGTCCCAACCAGCCAAAACATGTTTAAGCAAGTAGGGGGCGAACTGTTTACTTGACGGGATCTCAAGTCCCACGGGGGCTTACGTTCTACCCCGGCTACCGTTATCATAAAACCATATAAAAAATGGTCAACCAGAAATATTTTCTTTTCTGGCTGACCTTATAATACGATAGGGGGCTTTAATTGAATAAGCGAAAGAATAAAATTAACGCTCAGAGTGATAATTCTCTGAGCGTTTTCCTTTGTTTGACTGTGTGGAATCTCGCTTATCCCAACTTCATTTATATGCATAATCCTTTAAAAGATAGTTTTTTATCTTTCCAATTCGTGATCATTTCTTTTTGCTTTTCTTTTTTCTTTCTTTCTTTCTCTTTCATTCACCTCAAGCCGTTTTAAGGGCAAACCGGATCGATCCTTTTTTGCTAATTCACCAGGTTTTCTATCATGATGAATCAAATCAGCATCATAAACATTATCTTTATGTGCTTTAATGATCGAACCGTTTGGGAATCCTGTTTCCTCTAGATCCTTTGTTTCATATCTATCTTGATGATTTAAGGAAGTGTCTGCCTCACTAGTCATTGTATGGGTCAGTAATTCTACAGTGGCTTGGTCTTTTATAATGGTTATAGGTCGGTCCTTGCCAGTCGATTGAAAACCAACATTAGGGTAATAAATGTCTCCATGATTTAGGCTTAATGTTTCTTCCTTAGCCTGCTGTGTTTCCTGCTCAAATTGTATATTCTCCTGAACAGGTATTTCTTCCTCAATATGCAAATCACCTTTTTCCTGCTTTTTAGTTTCAGCTGATCCTTTGATGTGGCCGCCTTCTCCTAAACTATCAATATAGTCGGATTTATCAGATGTTTTTTCCATATTCTGCTTTGCTTCTTGGTGAATAGAAAGATTGATTTGGACATTTTCTATTTCTATTTGGATATCTTCTTGCAATATTTTTTGCTGTCCAGCTTCTTTCCGAGCTTCTAGCATATTTTCTATGCTATCTAGGCCTTTCAATTGCTCGGCACGGTTCATGAAGCTTTTGATAAGCTGAAGATTCTTGCTTTCTTTCTCTACGCTTTTTTCAAGCTTCTCAATTTCCTTTGCTTTTTCTTGCTCCGTTAATTGATTATATTTTTTTGTATGGCGCTTTATATTTTTTTCAGAGAGATGCTGGTCATACAACATACCCAGATACATAGATGTTGCTTCTCCAAGCGTTTTCCCGAAGTCATCTCCCGCTGGCCGCAAGGCACTTCCTATTTCTAATGATTCCATGCCTGCTTGTTTTAAAGACCAGTCTATTCCTTTAGCAATTGTTAAAGAATGTTTTCCGACAGCGGTTAAAACGTTGCGGTCACGCTGTGCTTTTGCGATTGGAATTAAATCAGGATTTTTTATCTGTTCCTGTTTGGATTGAATACTTTCCTCCGTATTTAAGCCAAGTTTTTGTCCTGCCGACGCAATGGATAACTCCTTTTGCTCTCTACGCGGCAGTTCCACAAACGCTTTATAGTATGCCTTTGCATTATCTATAGATGAGTTTAAGCGAGCCAGTTTTTCTTTTATTCCCATATTAAAACCAGCCCTTAGCGATTCGGCACGATCGATAACACATCGTACATGACCAGGATAGGGATCCAGCGGATGAAATCTTCTTTAATGAGGACAGTTTCCACTCCGGTTGACTGGTGAACCAGCTGAATCGTTGAATTACAGCTTAGAAACGGATGTGCATGGCGCCAGATAAAGTAACCCATCATCGACAAGGCAATCGGTTCCGATTTTGGAAAGGTAAGCACATAGTAATCGTCCTCTTTTATATCCGTTACGCGGCCTTTTGGAATTAAAGCAAACTGCTCAAAATACTCTTCGTTATATGTATCTTTCCATTCGATCAGCAGCTTTTTTTCCAAAAGCTCATCAATAGCCTGGTGTATGTGTGCAGCTGGCTTGATTCGCTTCATTAAGGACACCGTTTCTTCTCGCGTAGTAAGTGTCATTTTGACGGACTCCCACACATTGTAAGTAAACTGGTCCAAGATGATTTCTTCGTTCCCATATTTTAATGAAAAAGTTAAAGGCGTCGAGGTATCTTTGAAGCCGCCTAGCACTTCTCCTACTGCGACTAGTCTTATGCCCGGTGCGTTTTCTTCTTTCGCCGTTCCGCCGTCAGAAGAAGCAGGGAACTTGGCTCCCAATCCATCCGCCGCCCGGGATAAAAATCCGCTTAATATATTTTTCATTGTGCTTCCTCCTCCAGCAAAAATGGCATGTATTCTGTGTTCCAAAGCCCCAGCTGTACAAAACTGTATCCTTCCTTGTTTAGCAGCACTAATGCTTCTTCTTCCGTCAAGGAAAGCTTGGTCATGATAATGTCGAGCACTTGAAGCAATGGTGCACCGCCAGCAGCCGCATTCCATACAATATACTGTTCCTGATTAAGCGTCATATTATCTCCAACTTGCCGATGGTCGCCAACTACCCAATACCCTTCGATTTCCCCATAGGCATAGGCATTCCGCGTAATAAAAATACCCAGTAATTCAGGATCCTCTAACGTATCGAACTTCCACTGTCTCATTAAATTCAAAGCATAAAACTTGTTTAAAATTGCATCTAAATCAAGGTCGGGATATTTTTGTGTTTTGGATCGTATAAGAGTCTTCCAGTCATCCAATGTATCAACCGTACGCAGCTCTTCCCAAAGCCTATATTCGAACTCCGTTATTTCGACTTGTTCCATGCCGTTTCCTACAGAAAAAAATTTGCGCCCCGTTTCTTCCTCTTCAAATAAAAAACCCAGTGCCCGGCCAATCTGCACATAATGTTCCCCTGTCATTGGTTTCCTCCTTAAGATTTTGTCCCGTCCTTTGGCAAATAAAATGTATAAGCTTGCCGGTTAAATAGTGATCCAATCTAAAGTTTATTGTTTTATTTTGACTGGATTCCCCGGTCTGGTGTTATATTCATCTTGAAGCATTACAAGCGCCCCTGACAAATTAACGTCAAAATCACAATCTTCATCATTCTTATGTCAATCGCGATCATAGGCATTGTCAAAGTTAAGATGAATCATATCATTTTTTTTGAGTTAATAATCTTGGTTTAAGATTTACTGTTTTATGTATTCTAGATACTTCATTCAAAATCTTTTTATAAAATAAAGATTTATTATTTGAAAAATTTGGGGCTTATTTTTCAAATTTTCCGCAAAAAAAGCAAGTACATTATTTATACTCGCTTTAAACTGCATTAAGAAAATTTGGTTCCTGTGTCACTTCACAATTTTGAATAATGAAATCTTCTTGTTCTTCGGTTAATGGTAAATACTGATCACCAGCGCCATTAGCCAGCATAAAATCTCCCACAATCCTTTCAGTGCAACTCTCTAGCTTCAAAAGGTATATTGGCTGGTTTTTGCCATGATTAGAGGTTATAGCAAAGATTCCTTTTTCTAAGTGTTTAGACTTTGTATGCTGTTTTGATTCGTGTTCGATTATTGAATAATCTACTGTCCGCTCCGTTACTTCTACAAATCTCAACATAGCATTCTTCACTATCACTACTGTACTCATGTATCCACCTTCCAAAAATATATAATATTTGTAAATATAGAATATATTATATACTATATTGTCATCTGATTAATGTAAAAATTGGTAAATATGTATATTTAACTATTTATTTGTCTATTTATTTCAGAATAACATTGCTTTAAACTTTAAAAACAATATGAATGTCCCTGTTTCCACTCCTACCTTTTTACTGTCAACAAGAAAAGAGATACGTTTATCTCCTCATTTATTTCAACCCCTGCAACTTTGCTTACAACTTACCTTCATTATTTTATTAAGATGTACCTTTGACTACATATAGCCAAAATGGTAGTTTAAGGATAGATGCAGTATTTAGAAAGGAACATTCAGAAACAAGTCGTATTCCTGTTAAACATTTATTGTCAGCAATGAGTCGGGATTTTGCAAGGAGTGTGGAATAATAAAAAAGGCAAGTTCGCTTGTCTTTTTTATCAGTAAAGGAGTGAATTTTAATGCCGGTAAACTATAAAAAACCTATCTTGAATTTAATTGTTGCCATTATGCTTATTTTGCTATTATTTTATTCTCCCGTATATTTTATTGGAGGTGTTTTTGTAATTACTGTCCTGGCTATCGTATCGAAATCAATAAATTTAACAGCATGGCTTATTACAATTAGTTTATTTCTAGCAATTCTAGTATTACTTTTACTTCCTCATGCTCCTTAATCTCTAACCACTGAATATAAAATACCTATTAATCAACGAACAATATTCTAAGCAGTAAACATGGGGGTTGTTTTATTCTTTTTCTGTCTCTGGCGGCAGTTCTACATCCTTGTTTTCACTCTTATTTTTCTTCTCTGGCAGTTCTGCAATCGTAAATAATTCACTAGTAAAGAACTCGGCCAAACTAATTCCGCAGCCGTTACAATATTGTTTAATTGTATTTACTTTAGGATGTTGTGATCTTCCTTGCATGATTTCAGACACTGTTGATTGTCTTAAACCTCCAGCCTTGCCGATCTCCGTTACGGTTTTATTTCTTTCTTCTGCAAGTTCCTTCATTCTTTCTGCGATAGCATTGTGGATCTTCATATAAGTACCATCCTTTTCCCTTATTATGTATCATTCTATCTATTATAAGAGCTAACAACAATAATTTGTTTTAATTCGAGATAACAGTTTATTTAAAAATTTAATAAAATCGTTAAAAACTTTGATTTCTATAATATAGCAAAGATATGATGTGATAATTTTACTGATTACTGAGATACTGATAGAAGGGGGGTCCTGGCTCGTAACAAAACTTTGTTGACTTTTAACAGATTTTTGTTTAATATTGGGATGTCCAATAAATATTAAAAATGTTAATATCATTCAAAATATTCCTTCAAATGAATGAAAGGAGGGCTATATTTGGAGTTAGGGAGTTGGATCAAACAAGAACGTGAGAAACGAGATCTAACACAAGCGTATATTTCAGATGGGATAGGCTTATCACAAGGCACAATAAGCCTTTGGGAAAATAACAAGGCGATTCCCTCAATCGTTGATCTATACAAAATAGCCGCATGTTTCGGCATGAAGTCCCTGCAAGAAATTCCTTTCGATCAATTAGAAATTCAGAAAGGTGGCGGTCTTATAATGGAAAGTCTAAGTTTGTATGAGTTACCGACTTGTGATTCCGTCAAGACGTTTGAAGGTAAGACATATGAACTGAAAGGTTTTATAGGGATTGAAAAAACATCTGGTAAAGTTGAACATGTTTCTGAATTGTACTATCGTACTCGTACTGTTGTAGTTAACAACTGTGTGGTCGCCAAGAGGAAAAATATAAATGATGAATTGCAAAAGGTCAAAGCTAAAAGATTAAAAGCAAAGTGATGAATATTTTTAACAAAACTTTGTTAAAACGTGCTGCAACATACTCAATAAAGACAGTTTAAAAACTCTATGACAATTGAATATCAGTGTGTCCGGTGCTTAATAGTCGAGTAGCTAGATATACAAAGTAAAATGGTTCTGACAAGATTCTCCTAAAACTTGTTGCTAGAAAAAAGGCTATATCATAGTTCTTGGTTATCTCAAAACCTTGTGCATTGGAGCTATATTGCTGCATAGAGTTTGCGAGTGAACAGCTAAAAACTCGCCATTTGAACTGTCTTTATTGAGTGTGTTGCATGATGCACTTTTCATTAAGCGAAGGATTTTCAAACAGAAAGCAGGTGAAAATTTGGCTACTAAAGAACAGAAAAACCGAAAACAATTTGCTGAAAAGTTATTGCGTGTTAAGGGTTTGAATTATGATGAATGGCTAGATTCAAAACACCAAGAAGTCATACAAGATAATCAAGATGTAGTCATGCAAGCGTTGGAAATGGCATTGGGTACAAATGTTGATAATTCAAGCAATGCTTCTGATAATACGGATTCTAAGGAAATTGAGCTTTCTTCTAGTAATAGTAAAGGCGCAGATTCTATTAATAAAAGCTCTGATTCACTTGTAGAAGTAAATAACTAAGTGGGGTGTTCATGAATGGAAAGTTTAATCGCTTCGGCTACCGCCATACTTGAATGGCTACAAATGCCTGCTATCGTTGGTGCTGCAATTGCATTTTGTATCGGTGGTTACTACCTAATGTTTGGTGGGGATCAAGGGCGTGGCAAGGCCATTAAATGGTTTGTTGGCGGTGCGGTCGGTCTTGTAATTATCCTCGGTGCTCTAAGCCTTGCGAACAGTGTAAGTACAAATATAACATTCTAATCAATCAAATAAATGCAAAGAAAGCCACTTATTCATTAGGTGGCTTTTTTCTATGAAAAGGAAGGAGACTTTTATATGCAGGTAATTTTTTATAACGTATCAAGTCCTCTCATTAATAATTTTGAGAAAATGCCATTTGCGGAAGCTGTGAAGATAAGCCAAGAAGTAGAGCAGATTTGCAGGGATGAACAAAAGACTTTAAGCGGCGATTTTCAAGTAATTGGCGAGGATAAAAAAGTCTTTTACAGAGGGGTATTCAATTTTGGCTCTTTTGATTATCCTAACATCTATCACAAAATAAAAGATATGGTCAAACACATTAAGGTCGATAAGAAAGATCAAGCCGACAAAATATACTTGCTTGAACAGATCGAATTGCTGACACCAGATGAATACAAGCAGGCTGAAATGGTCGATAAAACGCTGGTTAATTTAGATAAATCGAGAGTGTCTAAATTGAAGTCCTGGCAGCGTAAAACGGCTTATGCAGTCGGTGGCGCATCATTTGCCGGTTTTTTAATGACCGGCTTTTTATTTTTTGCTCAACAAACAAGCTATGAAAAAGCCTTAGATGATGGGCGCAACCAACTGAAAGAAAGTGCTGCTCTGGTTGAAACATACGGCGAAGCCCTGCTTGGTGATGATGTGAAAATGGTTCAAGCGCTTGAAAATTCTGGTGAGCTGACAGAACAGCAACAGCAGATATTAGTTGATAAATATGTATCGGAAAATAAGTTTGAGAAAGCAGTTGAATTGTTAGACGGTGATTATGTGAAAGCAGAATCGCTTATTTTAACCTTAAACTTACCAAACAAAGAGAAAATAGCGAAAATAAAAGCTTTTCATAATGTGTATCCAACGAATGAAGCCCGTTATGATTTAGCCTACTTACAGGGTGACTATGAATTAATGCTGAATCTCAAAAACATTCATATGTCGGTGAAACGCTCTGAAATGAAAACACACGCATTATTAAAGCTCGGCCGAGTGGAAGAAGCGAAAGCCGAACTAAACAACAACGCTAATGAAGAATTAAATGAAAAGATTGTCCAGTATGAAATTATCAACGCTGAAATCAAAACATTAAAAGACAAACATGATCTGTTAGTGCGTGAAGATAAAAAGAGTGAAGCCCAAAAGCTAAGAAAAGAAATCGAAGATAAGCGGAAACAAATCCAGCAGCTGTAAGGGGATATGACAATGGAAAATCAAAAAGCATGGAAAAGACATTTAAAAAAATTATCACTGCCGTTGTCCGTTTTTCTAATAACCTTTGTCGTTACCCTGCTGGCTTTAAATACAGTGGTCAACCTATTTTATGGGCTTTATGACAGCTATGTTGTATCGGGAACGCTACTTAAACCAAAAGAATTGAGCTTCAATGGTGGGATGATAACGGGCTTTAGTGTATTAGTCGGGAATGTAATCATGCTTGGCTTGGTCGGTTTATTGAGTGCAGCTGTAAGCTCATTTGCAACATATAAGATGGTTACAAACTTCGGTAAGATCGGCAAAGACCAAAAAGGAAGCAGCCGTTTTACTACTTTAAAAGAGATAAAAGAGCAATATAAAGCAGTGCCAGAACTTGCTGACCGTTATTCTGGCGGCGGTGGCGTACCGATTTCAAGGCATAGAGACAAGATTTTTATTGATGATTCGGCTGTGAATAATCTAATCATTGGTACAACTCGCTCCGGTAAAGGTGAGACATTTATCTTCCCGACAATTGATATTTATAGTCGCGCCGAAAAGCAACCGTCCATGATTTTCAATGATCCCAAAGGTGAGCTCTATGCGGCTTCTAAAAAAACGCTTGAAGATTTAGGGTATCACGTTGAAGTCTTAAACTTGATGAACCCGTTGCAGTCTATGAGCTATAACCTTTTGCAGTTAACGAAAGAAGAATTTTTTGCAGAGAATTATTCATTAGCCCAACAATACGCTCGTTCAGTCGCTTTCATGCTGTACAACGATGCAACAGCAAAGGATAAATTCTGGCAAAACTCTAGTATCGACTTATGTACGGCTTTAATTCTTGGGATCTGTGAGCATTGCCGAAATGCACCTGAAAAAATCAATATGTACAATGTCGCTTTAATGATGTCGGAATTAGCAACGAAAAAGGTTGAAGACGATAACGGAAATGAAATTTCTGGTTTAGATGAATTTTTCAATCAGTTTCCAGACAATCATCCTGCAAAAATGCAATACGCTACGATTAACTTTTCTGGCGGTCAAACAAGAGCTAGTATCCTGGCTAACACAAATGCAAAGCTTGGTGTATTTACCCTTGATGGGACAGCAAAACTGACTTCTGACAATACTTTAGAAATGACGAAATTCGGCTTTAATCATTGGTTAAGAGGTAAGTCACAACCACTCACTAGATTAACGATTCTTTTTGAAAACGGAAAGAAAGAAACAATCATGACCAATTCAAACGGTGGATTTAACCTATATCATAACCAGCATGTAGAGATCGGTGAAAAGGTCAAAATTTCATTCGAAAATAATGTCACTACTTTTACAGTTAGTGATTGGGATAAGGAAAGTGGGGAGCTGCATGTAGTCGCTGATAACGATAAAACAAGGCTTAAATCGGTTATGCAGTTTGAAAAACCAATAGCGCTATTCATGATCGTACCTGACTATGATGCAACGTTTAATGTAATTGCTTCGCTATACGTCAAACAAGTCTATACGACTTTAGCAAGAACAGCTTCAAATGTTAATTCTGGAAAGTGCTTTAGAGAAGTAATTTTCTTGCTAGATGAATTTGGAAACATGCCGGCAATTGATGATTTAGCCAGTATTTTAACAGTTTGTTTAGGACGTAATATCCGATTTAATTTAGTCGTTCAAGCATACTCCCAAATTGAAAAATTATACGGGGATGATTGGAAAACGATTGATGGCAATACAAACAATACATTTTATATTTTGACGGATGACCACTCGACTGCAGAAATGATTTCTAAAAAAATCGGTGATAAAACAATCGTTACAAAATCACGCTCTGGTGAAACGATTTCTTTGAAAAAATCCAAAACAGAAAATGTGGATGCAAGACCACTCCTAAATGCTGACGAGCTTATGCGGCTGCGTGAAGGCGAAATGGTAGTTATCCGCACTATTAAAAGGCAAGACACAAGCAGAAACAGAATACAGCAATTTCCTATTTTCAATACCGGTCAAACAGCCATGAAATACAGATGGGAATATTTATCGGATTATTACGATACAGCAAAATCAATTAATGACATTGATATTCCATGTACACATGCTGCTCTCGATTTGAACGAAATAAGAGTTTCCTTTGATGAACAGCCTGTAAATGCAGAGAGCCATAAAGAAGGTCATACAGTAGCAAATGAGGTTGTTGAGCAAAAAGTTGTTGAGAAAGAAGTTGTTGAAAACAAAGTAACTGAAACAGAAAAAGCTAAACCGAAAGTAAGAGAATTAGTCTTTTCAAATGGAGAAGTTGAATCGTCATTTGATAGCAAGCCGCCAAAACCAAAAATGGAGCTTGATCCAGAAGAACCAAATGAGGATTTCCCAATGTTTGAGAACTCGGCCGAAGACTTTCCGATAGAGGAAGAACCAAGTGAGGTTAAAATACAGAACACCTTAAATGAAGGCATGTTCCGTAATATGATCGGTGACCAAAATTTTGAAGAAATGTTTGGAAAAGACTTTAAATCCTTAGATTTATTGACTGTGAAAGACTTGCTGCTGGCAAATCAAACTAAATTAAAATCACAAGTATTCTTATTACTTCAAAAATTTGTAGACACTGAATTAAGAAAGGGTGGCAATTAATGACGAATCCATTACACCAATTCATAAATGATAATAAAGAATTACTAGAAAAAGGAGCAGTCTTGACCATTCTTCTAAATGATGGCTATGTTACCATTTTTAATGAGGTCGATGAAAAGACCAATTTGCAGAAAACAATAACCCTCGTTGATCCCTGCGACACACACTTTGATTGCGAGATTGCTCATTTAATTCCAACCGGAGGTTAAAAAATGAAAAAAATGGTCATGGCTCTTTTTCTAACAATGATTTTATCAGCTTGTGGAAGTAGCGAAGCTGGGCTTAAACAGGTTGATCTTGATACAGTTGAAAACCTTCTTGCAGGTGAAGAAAACGGCTTTGTCTTAGCTGTTGATGAAAAAGATCAAGGTTTTGAACCGTATTTAGAAGATGTTTTAGAGGACAAAGGAGTAAAGGTTAATTATTACTATGCTTATCAACCGGACGGAGAAGAAGGCAAGACGTCAGATAAACAAGTATTTGATTTCGATGGTTTAGAGAAAAAAAACCACTTGTATTATATAGAAGATGGAAAGGTTTCAGACCCTTTAAGATTAACTTCTTATGAGGGAACGGAATTGACTTCACAAATAGAGAATTTTATTGATGTTCATCAATAAGTAAGTGAGGTGTGTCGCAAATGAACGATGAACAGGTTATTGAAATACTGCAAAAGTATCATGATAAACTCGATCTTTCGGATTTAGGCGCTGACTTTGTTCGGATGCTCGGCTGGGCTTTTGTTCAAGGCATTGCTTGGTTTCTTGATGCCTTAGAGAATGTTGCGAATGAAATGCTGCTTGTAAAAGAGTTTTTTCAAAATGAATCGGTGGTTGAATTTGTAACCAGCTTTAGACCATTGTTATATATCCTGTTGGCATTTAGCCTTGTGTATTCGGGTTACTTGTTAGTCTTCCAACGGAAATTACAAGCTGAAACTATAGCGGTAAATTTTATCATAGCTATGGCGGTTATTACGCTTTTATCCACTGCGATGGACAAAGCAAATGACTTTTCCGATGAAGCTGTAAAAGCGGTCAATAGTGGTGCTTTATTTAATTCAGAAGAAGGTACGGTTTCCGAAAATATTTTGGCTGATAATATAAGTGATTTAATGGAGTTTGACAAAGCAAACTGGCCTGTTGAACAGGAAGACGAGGAAAATAAGGAAGATGTTAAGCCCGAAAGTGCTATTCCAATAGATCTGGTTAGCAGAATCAGTGTTAATGAAAAGTTTGATACAGAAGAATTAACAATTGAGAATAAAGAGGTTGCACAAAAGCATTTAACTTATGATGTTGAAGAACGAAAAGAAGTATTGAAAGACCTCGATCAAGGCGGGTTAGGTTGGAACAATGAATATTATTACCGCTATTCACTTGATTGGTTCACTATTATAGTAACCATGCTAGTGATGGCATTTACTTTATTCTCTATCGCTTATAAATTATCTCGTTTGGCGTTTGAGTTGGTGTTTAATCATCTTTTAGTCATGATTGTTGCACCAGCTGATTTGCATGATGGACAGAAAACGAAAAAACTCATACAGTCCATCCTCAACACTTTTCTAGTAATCGTGTTGATCTTTATGTCGATGAAGCTATACGTTATCGGTACAGCTTACTTGGCCGACAACTTTAAAGGGCTGGTTTACATTATTGCTTTAATCGGCTTTAGTGTAGCTTTACTGGATGGTCCGAATATGGTTGAAAGGCTATTTGGCATAGATGCCGGTCTTAAAGGTGGGTGGAGCTTACTAGCCGGTACGTATGCAGCTGGAAAGATGACTTTAGGTGCTAAGGATGGAGCCGGGAAGATGCTAAGTAAACTTAAAAATGGTAATAGCGATAGTAAGGGTGATAGTAAGGACGATTCAAAAGGTTCGGATTCTGAGAACAACGGTGCGAAGAATCAAAACCAGTCTCCTTTGAAAAATGCAGAAGCAAAATTGCCATTTGATGAACAAGGAAAGGGAAAAGAGAGTCCTTTAAAACCAAGCCTGGATGGATCTGATAAAGGAGAAGCGGAGCAGACGAGTAACGGTGATATTGAAGCAAACGTGGACGAAAAAGGAAAAGCTGCCGTTTCAAAATCGGGCGAGACAAAAGGCGATAGCAAAGATTCTGATTCGCCAAGCTCACTAGGTGCGGCAAATGGTGCAAGCGAATCTCTTGAAGCTACATCTGAAAAACAGCAGGAAGTAAAGCAGAACCAAGATGTTCAACAAAGATCAACCGGTGGTCAAGCTGCACTAAAAGGAACAGGCGCATTGGATGGGGCAGCAACTCCGGATTTAGAACAGCAAATGAATGGTGATAGCGCAAGTCAAGGCGCTGGAAGCAGTATAAGCCGACAAGGGCTTTCAGAGCAACCGGTCAATATAACGGATATGCAAAACGGCACTCAAACAGCGACTACAAGTAGCCAGGGCGGCAGCATACAACAGGCAACAGCACCAGATCAATCTTTAGAACAACAGTCTCAACCAAATATAACAGAAGGCTCAACCGTTCAAGGTGGTCAAAATGATGTGCAGAGACAAAGCAATGCAGAACAGCCGGTGAATATAACCGATGTTCAAAATGACACTCAAACAGTGACCACAAGTGGTCAATCTGGTTCTGTACAGCAAGCAACATCACCAGACCGATCGCTAGAACAACAGTCTCAACCAAATATAACAGAAGGCTCAACCGTTCAAGGTGGTCAAAGTGATATACAAACGCAAAGCAATATAACGCAACAATTAAATGTAACGGATACTCAAAATAGTGAACAAACTGTAAATACGACTAGTCAGGCTGGTACTCAAACAGTGACCACAAGTGGTCAATCAACCACAAGTGGTCAAAGTGGTTCGGAATCAACCGGCAGTATGGCAAGTAACACTGGCGTTCCAAAAATCTCTAATGAAGAACGGGTAATATCTGAATCATCTTATAGTTCTTCAACAAATCAAACTACGGTTCAACAAGAGAATGTAAACCAAGTTAATGAAGAAGTGAAAGTAGAAGAAAGTAACAGAAGTATTACTGGTAGCCAAAGTGTAAGTCGAGAAGAAAATGGTGAATCGGGTGGCGGTGCAGCTGTAGCCATAGCTCCTGCTCCTGCCGGTGTTCCAAAAGCTTCTAGTGAAGAACGGATCTTGGAAAGTGAAGGACAAGACAGACAGCATGTGATTAATCGAAAGAGCAAAAAAGACCGGTTCAACCGAATGAAAAACCAAACTAAAAAGTAATAGAAAAAAGTAGCGTTGGTCACCTAACGCTACTTTTTATTTTATAGGCTGTGTTAACTGTTTCAGTATAGTGGGTGGGGCTAAAAAAAATGAGATTACCAAGGAAACTAAAGGATGAATGAGACACCAGCCAAACAGATACCTTTGGGTGGATGCTTCACCAATTATTGAATCAGGATAAAAAGTAACAAGATCAAAAAAGTTGTAGGTAAACATAAGAAAAAAAGTAATGATTGGACCAAAAATAAATTTTTTTGACAATATTGCTGCTAATACGCCTAACCCTACTACAACAACTGGAACTATAAACAGTTCCCATAAAAAGGGGTCTACTCGTGTTTGTATATACTGCAATACCAAAGATATATATTCCAAAGTGATTCCTCTCTGTTTTTATGATTATACCAAAAATATCTCTTTTGTGTAAAATTACACTATAAAATTTAGGGGTAATCACCTTTAAACAGAGCAATTTTATAAAGGAGTGGGAAAATGCGAACGTACCGTATACCGAATGAAGTCGCAAGTGAGCTAAAAATTTCAAGGAGCATTTACCTGTTCGACTTGTTTCTAATAATGTCTTTGATCTTGATTCGCTATATGACAATTCCTTTAGTGCATAGCGATTTCCATATGCTGTACACGCTGTTCTTGATCGCCTTTGGCGTGTTTATGATAATCAGACCGAAAACGAACCCGAAAAAGAGAATGTACGAAGCGATGTACTATTCAATCGTCCGAAAAAAAGACACATACAGTTCCATAGATTACAGTGAAAGCGAGTGATGAAAATGATACTAATTGATGAAATTAAATTAAAAAAGAATAAACACATCATGCCTGGGGCTGCTGTATTAGATGAATCGAATCTCGTTCTTGAAAAGGAACGGAAAGAGAAAAAAGCTGCTGTAAAGTCCTCTTTTGCTCAAATTAGTCCGGTAGTAGATGTAACCAATAATGATTTCTTTGAAATGCGTTCCGGCGAATATATGGAGATTATCCAAATTGAAAGCAAAGATATTTACTCATTAAATGATGCCGATTTAAGCAACGACATTCAAAATTTAGCAACCTTTTTAACCGCTTATACGGAAGACATTAAGATTGTTCCTTTAAATATCCCTTTAAATCTTGAAAAGCAAAAAAGCTTTATCTATAAGCGTTTAAGACAAAACAAAAATACAGCGTATCAGTCGTTCTTAGAGAGCAGGTTAAGAGAATTTGACAACTTGGAAAAGCACCGGACGAATCGGGAATATTTCATTTTCATGTATGCAGAAGAAGAAAAGAAGTTACTAGAAAAACTGCACCAGATCAAGAACTTACTGGCTCGTAGTAATCCAGTAACGGAGCTTTCAATTGAAAAGAAAATCAATATCTTGTTCCAAATGTTTAACCCGAATACGAAGCCATTAAGTGAAACTGAATAAAAGAGGAGATATTACATGAACATGATCGAGAAACTGAAAGATATGTTTGGCAAGGGGCAAACCGATGAAGAAGTAAAAAGCGAAAAAGGTTATAACCCAATGGTTGTTTCATCCATTCAACCTAATGGTGGAGTTAAGTTTTTACCTAACTATATACGCCTAGGTGACGGCTATATGACCTCGCTTCATGTTTACAAGTACCAGAATATCGTAAATGATTACTGGCTCGAACCGATCATCAACATGCCGAATGTTTTGTGTACGGTTGATATTTCAAATGCGAATAAGCGTGAAGTGGTGGACCAGATCAACAAGGCTTTGGCCGAGCAAAATATCCGTTTTGAAAATGCAAAAGACAACATTGAAAGAATTGATGCCCGCAAGCAGTATGCAGAGCTAAGTGAGCTATATGAAAACCTAACTGTGGGTGAGATTTTAAAGTACGTACACCTACGTTTATACGTGAAGGGAAAGACGCTGGAAGAACTTGAAGTGAACACAAAAAAAGTGATCGAAGAACTGGAAGCTATGAACTTTCGGGCTGCTGTACTGCTGAATGAACAGGAGTGGGAATGGGACGGAATGTTTCAAAGTTACAAGGCACAAGCCAAGTACACAAATAAGCGAAAAGGCAAGGAAATACAGGCTTCAACAATAGCCGGTGGCTATCCTTTTCACTATACTTCTTTAAATGATGCAACCGGCACTTTTCTAGGAACAACTTATACGGGTGGAACGATTGTACTTGATCTTTTTCACAAAGATAAGCAGAGAAAACATTACAATGCCTTGATGGTGGGGCAGATGGGTTCTGGTAAATCGACACTCTTAAAAAAGACGGTTCTTGAACAAGCAATCAAAGGAAACAAGGTGCGGATTTTAGATGTAACCGGTGAGTTTTCTGGGTTGGTTGAAGCGCTTGGCGGCAAGCAGATCGCCCTTGATGGAAGTGAGGGAATCATTAACCCATTACACGTTTATAAGACAGCAGTTAAAGAAGATGGCTCAACTAATGAAGAATTATCATTTATGCAGCACTTGTCTAAACTGAAAGTTTTCTATAACTTTTTAAAGCCGACTGCCGGTGATGATGAAAAATCTCTTTATTCATCGTTGTTAAGACAGCTTTATATTGAAAAAGGTTTGTGGTCAGAGGATAAAGAAAACGAGATCGCTGTTACATCATTTCAGCCGAATGAGTACCCTACTTTTTCGGATTTTTTAGCGTTGATTCGTAAAGAGCTTTACAGTGATATTGCGAGTGAAAAGATCAATGAAAACTTAGCTAGTAATACTGTTTTACTTTTAAGCAGTATTGAGCTGGCTGTGCAAAGCATCGTGGATATTTACGGGCAGATTTTCAATGGTCATTCATCCATTCAGTCATTCGATGAAGAACAAGTTGTATCTTTTCCGATTCGTTCACTTTTATCCATGCAGGGTGAAGTGTTCCAGGCTCAACTATTTAACATCATGAACATGCTTTGGGATGGAATGATCGTCAACGGTTCTTATCAGTTTAGAAAATTTAATCGTGGAGAGCTGGAAGCCACTGAAGCTATAAAGTATCTGATCGTTATAGATGAAGCACATAACATTATAAATACGAAAGATATTTCAAAACCGGCTGTACAGTACATCGAACGGTTTATGCGTGAAGCACGTAAATATTTTGGCGGCATTTTCTTTGTATCACATTCAATCAGTGACTTTGTGCCGAACTATGGGGTTGGTCAAAATAATGAAAATGCGGAGAACATAAAGAAGCTGTTCCAGTTAACGCAATACAAATTTATCGCACAGCAAGACAGCATTACCATTCCAATCTTGAAGATGATTTTTGAAGGACAAATTACAGATAGTGAGCTGGCGGCGATCCCAAGATTTGAAACAGGTCACTTAGTTTTATCCATTTCTGGTGTGAAAAACATTACCTTCAAGGTAGAGATTCCAAGCAATGAAATGAGAATGTTTGGTGGTGGTGCTTAATGTTAAATAATAGTGCTGCACCAAGAAAAAATGCAGCCAATGAACTTGCCAAACAAGCACTCAAAAAGGCAATCAAAGCTAAGCTAAACTTACTTAGCTTGAAAGCTAAGTTATATATAGGAGCAGCTTTATTGGCTGTTCTTTTACTAGTAATCATGATTGCCGGTATGGTCTCTATTGTACAAAATGTTGCTGAGAACGCTGAAAGCGAATCGTCTGGTGGTGTTGGAATTGGGTCAGGAATCGTTGGGTATGGTTCAGAGCCAATTCCTGCATCCGTTATGCAATATGAAGATGCAATTAGAAGTGAATTAAATAAGTATGGAAAAGGCGAGTACACACCGTTGTTACTCGCCTTAATGTCGCAAGAAAGTGGTGGTCGGGGCAATGACCCGATGCAGGCGAGTGAATCGAAATGCGGCTATATCGGCTGTATAACGAATCCATCAGAAAGTATAAGGTACGGTGTTAAACACTTTTTAGATGTAATGGCAAAAGCCAATAACGATGTGAAATTAACGCTTCAAAGTTATAACTTTGGTGGCGGTTTTATTGATTATGTAAAGAGAAATGGCGGCTCATACACATATGAATTAGCGATCTCATTCTCACAAATGATGTACCAAAAGTTAGCTCACACTGGCATTTACAGATGCCATCGAGAAGAAGCTATTACGCACAACGCCTGTTACGGAGATATAAAATACGTAGATGCTGTGTTGAGGTATTTACCGGCAACAACGATAGGAGGCGGTGGCGGTGGAACTGTCGTAAATGCTTCGGGTGCTGCAAAAAAAGCAATTGAAACTGGAATGACAGCGCTAGGGCGTCCTTACTTTTGGGGCGGTGGCAGAACGGAAGCGTCAATAGCCAGAAGGGAATTTGATTGTTCTTCATTTGTCTGGTGGGCTTATAGGGAAGCCGGTATAAATTTGGGACCGATGGGAGCAACTACAAATACTTTAAAACACCTCGGCCAAAGAGTGCCGATAAGCGATATACAAGTAGGAGATTTGATTTTTTGGGATACCTATAAAGTGGATGGTCACGTTGCCATTTATATTGGAAACGATCAATTTATTGGAGCTCAAAGTACGGGTGGAGTTTCCATTTCTAATTTTTTATCCAACTCATATTGGGGTGGGAAAAAGCAATGGAAAGGTCATGTGAGAAGGATTGTCCAATAATGGATTTTCACATCTTGGATGGCAAAAGGAGATGAAAAAATGAAGAAAGGTTTATCAGTTACATTGATTATGGTACTGGTCATTTCGGTTGCTGCCAATTTCTTTTCTTTCAACAAATTAACCTCGGCTAAAGAAGAAACAAGCCAGAAAGCAAAACTGTTGCTAGAAGAAAAAGAGCAGGAGATCGGGAAGCTGAACGATGAAATTTCTTCTTTAGAAAAGGAAAAACAGAGTGCAGCTGGTAACGCAAATACTGAAAAAGTAGAGGAAGAAGTGAAAGGAACGGCAACAGAAAATGAAGCTGCACAATCTGGTGGACAGAAAGATTTAGTGAATTCTGCTGAACGGTTTATTGATTATATCTACAATGTAACACCCGATAATTTTGCGATGGTTAAGCAAAATGCAGACCTTTACATGACCGATGAAATGATTAAAACCCTGTTCCCTTCCGATGGGATAGATGAAAAAGGAAGTGACTTAAAAACAAGCGCTTCTGACATTAAAGTGTTTATGGAAGGCGAAGGAAACAAGCAAGCGGTTGTGTCTTATAACTTTGAATTGGAGTTTATAAGTAGTGGATACAAAGAAAAAGATTCCTCTTATGTGCTGCTCGATTTTGAGCAGGAAGGTGGGACATATAAAGTATCAAAACTTACACCAATTAATAGCATGAAAGGTGAAATTTCAAGTATTGATGCCATTGGTTATCTCAAAGGAGGGGGCATGTTGCCATGACGAAAAATAAGCGTAAAAAGTTAGCTACACATTGGTCTAATATCTATGTGGCAGTCACATTGGTTTTTATGTTGGGCTTCGGTTTTTTCTTATCTAGCAAAGTGTTCCTGGCTGATAAAGTTGATGTTTTAAGTACAGAAATCAATAAAGAATTTAACTTAAACGGCAGAGGTAAATTCACGATTAAAGAATGGATTTACGATGAAAAGGATAATGAAATGCAGGTCACGCTTATTACTTCTGGCATGACGAATTATCTGTCTGATCTGGATTTTAAAGCAGTGCCACGAGTAAATGTAAAAGAAGAACTGCCGACTAAAATTGTCTATTCATCGAATGATATTTACATCGTAAACATCAGTAAAATACCAAAAGATTTTGGTCAGGTCGCATTAAGATTAGTGAAAGATGAAATGAATTTTGAAGAAGAAGTATTTGATGAAGATCAACTGAAAGAGAGAGAAAAGGATGCAATTATCACAAGCGTTTATGCAGACCAAACGGTGGTAGATCGTGATGACATTTCAGAAAAAGACATTGAAGAATACGCCATAAAAGTAACCGATGAAATGATTCGAAATACGAAAAAAGAGATCCAAGACCGGCAAAAGGAAATCGAGAAAAACAATTTAATCGTAAAGAAAATTAACGAAGAAATTAGTGAACAAAAAGGAGAATTGATTTACCAGACTGTCGATGAACAGACCGTAACGAACAATCAAATTTACTCAATGCAAAAAGAAATTGAATCCTACAATACAGATAATGAAACAATAAAAATAGATATAAAATCTTTGGAAACTAAAATCGAAAGGCTAAATCAGCGCAAGGATGATTTGCAATTTTAATCAAAAACCATGCTCTACTTTTATAAAACGCATGGTTTTTTTACTGTCTAAAGTTAAGACAAACGATGATTTTTACTGTCTAAACTTGAGACAAACACCCTTTTTCTACTGTCTAAACTTGAGACAAAATCAAAATTCCGTGTACCCACGAAAACACTAGGCTCTGCCTAGTTCCACACTGGAAGTGGGGACACGTTTTCCTTATGCTCTTTCTCTTCTCACTCTTTCCCCCAAGTGTTCGTTTTTTAGAAAAATTTGGGGTGTAATGAGGGTGTATCATTTAACAAAACTTTGTTTTCTTAGAAGGGGGGAAAGGAAATGGAAGTGAAGATCAGAAATGTTGAGCCTGCGGCTGTAAAAAAAATCGACGAGCTTGCTAGAAAAAAGGGACTTTCCAGAAACGAGTACCTTAAAAATGTGATAGAAGATTTCTCGATTTTAGAAATGAAGGATAACCATGTTGACCGTATGGAAAAGCAGCTTGTTGCCAATACGCTTTTAATGGAAAAAACCTCGAACACGTTAGACGAATTAGTGTCAGTTCTGAAAGAGTTGATCGACGATGAATAATCCTATAAGACCTGCCGTAGTGATTAAATCTAAGTTTATTTTAGCGTCCGGTTCAAAAAATAATTTCAATAATTATTTGAATTACATGGACAGAAAAAACACTCACTCGAACGAAAACGATTTTCAAAATTATCAAGACTATATGAGCAATGAAGAAAAATCCACTGGCTTGTTTACTTCAAGTAATGACAAGTTAAGTGAAAAAGAAAAAGAAGATTTAAAATCCCTTTTTGAACAATCGCAACAAAAAGGAAGTATTCTTTGGCAAGATGTAATTTCCTTTGATAATGAATGGCTGCAAGAAAATGGTGTGTTGAAAAATGGCTTTATGGATGAACAAAAAATGAAGCAAGCGACACGAAATGCAGTAAATGAAATGATTAAAAAAGAAGGATTGTCCGACAGTGCGATTTGGTCTGCTGCCATTCATTACAATACGGATAACATTCACGTTCATGTTGCTACTGTCCAGACGAAAAACTTTCGGGATCGGGGAAAACGAAAGCAAAAATCCATTGATAGTATGAAGTCTAAAGTGGCGAGTACGATTCTTGACCGGAGCAAAGAAAATGAAAAACTGAATGAATTTATTCGAGAAAAAGTTGTAAAAACAAAACGTGATGATGATTTATTGTCCTTGAAAAATCGTGTGGTCAATCGGGATATGGTGAAGCAGTTTAAAAAAATTCATAGCATGTTGCCCGAAGATAAACGGCTCTGGGCGTATAGCATGAATGGCATCAAAAATGTAAGACCGGAAATTGATAAATTGACGGATATGTACATTCAAAGGCATTTCAAAAATGAGTTTAAAGAATTTGAAAAACAATTGGGTAAAAAAGTTCAATTATACAAACGAATCTATGGTGATACCAAAAAAGCAGAGCAGTACAAAGAAACGAAAATGGATGATCTTTATAAAAGAATGGGAAACACCATTTTAAAAGAAGTGAAAAAATACGACTATGAATTAAAGAGTGCTGCCCGATCTGAACCAAAAAATAAATTTGAAAAAATTAAGCGTGAACGGGCGATCAATAATTTTATTTACACTATTGATCGGGGCATGAATGACGATTTACAGCACTGGAAAAATCAGCGTGAATTTGAAAGGATGCAACAAGAAAAGGAACATGAAAGGTAGTGAATTAATTTGTCTGAGGATAAAAAAATACAAAAGAGATATTATTTAGACCCACAATGGCATGAGTATATAGAAAGTCATGGCAATAACAGCAGTATCGCTCTTGAAACGATTTTAAAGCAACATAAAGAGTATTCTAACAATATGTTTGATCTGCGTTTTATTACGAACCAAATTAAACTGGAATTGTTGCAAGAAATTGATAATGGCATTAAGAAAAATGTTGAAGTGGAAATGAAGCGTATTCGATTAGGAACGAATAATACTGATCGTAATACACAAGTTTTAATTGAATTGTTGCAAGGGTTCATGGTGGCTTCCAACAAGGATACCATTACAACAACTGATCTTTATAAGCCGGATTTTTTAGTTGAAGCTGAAACAGTCGTGCATGAAAGAATCGCAAATTTGAAGCAAAAAAAACACTCTAAAGGAGATGGAAAAGAATGAAAGAACTCTTTAAAAATTTAGATTACGCAACGATTAAAGGTGTCGGAGAAGATGAAGTTTTGGTCACGTTTAACGGTGAAGATTATGAAATTAAGCTCACTGATACTACCCGTACGCCAATATTTGAAGCAGTTGAACAGGGCATTTATATTGTCCCTTTTAACAGCGCCACAAAGGAATTGCTAATCGAAGTGAATACAGAAGTCATGGAAGAATATTTTCCAGAAGTGTTTATGAAGGAATTAGATGGAGCAGCTGACTTTGATCCAGAAGAATTTGAAAAAGAAAATGAAAAAAACTAACGGATTTCCTTTCTAATTTTAAAAATGAGGTGTTCAAAAGTGGGTGATATAGTGTCGAAATCTGAAATTGACAAAGCAGCCAGCGTTCATGTTTTGGATTATTTACAGACAAAAGGCGAGCCGATCATCAAGCAAGGACACAACTATTATCGTCATGCAGAGCATGATTCCTTAGTGTTTAATACAAATGGAAAATGGTACTGGAACAGTCGCAGTACCGGTGGAATGGGCGCAATTAGTTTAGCAAGAGAGCTTTACACAATGAAATTTCAAGAAGCTGTTCGGGATGTAAACGGATTGAACATTACCAAGACAATGGACTTCTCAAAAGATATAAATAATGAATTTGTTTATCCAAAACAGTATGAAGTTTCTTCTATTGAAAACGCAAAAAGTTATTTAGTCAATGAACGCTGTATTGATGAAAAAGTAGTCTTGGCATTACGAAAACATGATTTGATTGCAGAAGATAAAATGAAAAATCTTATTTTTAAGTGGAGAGACAAAGACGGAAAAATAGTTGGGGCTGATCGGCAAGGCACAACAAAAATGAAGAATAAACGGGGAACATTTAAGCAGATCATGGAGCATAGTAAAAGTGACGGTGGGTTTACGCTTGATATAGGCAAGCCAAATAAAATTGCAGTATTTGAAAGCCCGATTGATTTAGTTTCATATTACGATATGATTCGTCCAGAACACATCCGTCTCTTATCTATGTCTGGTTTAAAAGATCAAACTCTTATTAAAGGAATAGAACAAACGGCTTCGGAATGTAAAGAGCGTGGCGAAGAACTAAAAAAAATAATTATTGCCGTTGATAACGATAAAGCAGGTAGAGAGTTTACTGAAAAATGGGAAGGTGAAATCGTTCAAGTCGATGTTCCGAAAAATAAAGACTGGAACGATGATTTGAGGGAGCAAAGAAAACTAGAACGGGAAAAGCAAAATCAAAAAAGCCCTGGCATGAGTTTTTCTAAAAATAAAGAATTTCAATATGAACGGTGAAGAAAGGGCGGTCTGAAAATGGCGTACAAACGTAATTACAAAAGTAAATCACCAGAAGAAAAACAAAAGGAAATTGATGAACTAACCGCTTCAATGGATTCCCAAATACAGAGCTTTTTTGAAAGCGAAGAAACGATACAAGAGCATTTAGCTTTCATGGCAAACTTTCATAAGTATTCACCACGTAATATGGCTTTAATTAATCAACAATTTTCGGGGGCGAGTGCAGTCGGCTCATTCAACTTTTGGAAATCAAAAGGAGCTAGTGTCAATAAAGGGGAAAAGGGCATTAAAATTTTAGTCCCTAATCCGGTTGAGTTTTTTAAGCGTGGTGTTGATTCAGAAGGAAAAGACATATGGGCGCCGGTATCAAAAGCCACGCCACAAGAAAAACAGTTGCTAGAAAAAGGTGTGTTGCAAAAGCACCGGAGAATGTTTTACAAAATTGGTTATGTATTCGAATATACACAAACCAATGCGCGCGAAAAAGGTCTTGCAGTCTCTGAAATCTTTGGTCGCTATCATCGTGAGGGAACAGTTGAAAATGATAAAGAATTCATGAAGGCTTTTGAAAAACTGGCTGACAAGATCGGGGTGAAGCTCCTTAGTGAACCGCCGAATGGTCATGAACTGGGAACAGCTAAAGGCGCTTTCTTTCCAGATTTAAATGTAATTGCTCTGAATCCACGCAATACGATGGCTGACAATATTCCTGTTATGATTCATGAATTGGCACATGCTGAATTGCATAATCGGGACCGTCAAAAGGAACGTGGGCGTAATTTATCTACCAACGAAAAAGAATTTCAAGCTGAAATGGTCGCTTATGTGGTGGCTACTCATTACGGAATCAACATGGAGAATTTTTCATTGCCTTATCTAGCAAGCTGGACAAAAGATGCTGAATTAAAGGATAAAGAGCAGCTATTAAATGAAGTCCGTCAAACATCTGGTGAGTTTATTGATGTGATCGACAGCCATTTAGATTATTCAAAAGAGCTTTCCACTATCATGTTGATTGAGTATGGTTCTTTATCACAAGCAAGTATAAATGAGGTTTCTTTAGACGAGTTAAAACAAGCGGTAACGAATCGAATTGAAGCCTATCCAGAAGATCGGCACGAAGAATTAAAGCAGAAGTTAGAACCTTTATACTCGGCCGAGGTGCTAACCGATAAAGAAGTGGGGCTGTTAGAAAAAGAAATGGGTAACGCTTTTAAAGTCTTTGATAAATCTGAAATTGAGAAGCCCACTGTTTTAATTCAATGGTCTGAAAGCGAAAAACTGAAAAATAATGAATTAATGCGATTTGGTGAAGCGAACGAAAAATTTACGGAGATCGCCAAAGAACAAGGTCAAGAAGATGGATACTATAAAACCCGTTACCATGTGATTTTTCCAAATGCCGATAAGCTCGAAATGATTAATCCAGACCGGCACGATATAGGGGATGGTTATTACAATAGCGCATATCAGCAAATGGTTTCTGAAATGAATTTAAAACCAGAACACCACAACACGCTTCTGAATGACATAGCTTTATATGGGCATGAAAAGGCTCATGGCGGTGCGCTAAATATTGCAGAACCTTCCATGATGATACATGGTGCTATGACCGATTTTAAAGAATTTGGCTTCGTAAATAACGGTGATTTCAATAAATTGAAATTGAATGAAATAGTATATACGGTAGCTATTCCAGAAGGTGATACGCTAAATGTTTTCAGTAACAGCTATAAGAAGGGTGAATATTTACATCCACTTAACCAGATGGAGAAGACCGGTATTGATAAGAATATTTACGATAAACTTCAAACAGCTTGGGACAAGGAATTATTCAGAGAAGATGATGCCTATATTCATTCTATTGCACCACGCATTAGACAGGAATTGAACAAAGAAGATATGGAAGCAGTCAAACCAGCTGCAACAATAAAAGAACCATCTGGAAGGCAGAACCGTCAAACAAAACAACTGGCAGGAGAATTAGAACGCTAAAGTTTTTTAGCGCTCTCTAACAAAACTTTGTTTAAAAGACGAACATTATTTGGATCCCTGGCAGCTGAAAAGACGGTTAAACACGAACAATTTTAAAATGAAAGGCAGGGACTATAAATGAAGACTATTATTCTGGCTGAAAAGCCTTCACAAGCGAAAGCCTATGCCGAAGCATTTGACGTTGCCAAAAGAGAAAAGACACACATTGAATTAAAGCCATGCAGCACGTTTCCCGATGGGGCTGCAATTACTTGGGGGATTGGTCACTTAGTCGCCTTGAAAATGCCCAATGAGTATAAAGAAGAATGGTCACGATGGGATTTAAACAACCTGCCAATTTTTCCGGAACGGTTTGAATTTAAAGTGTCGGAAGATAAAAAAGCTCAATTCAATGCGGTGAAAAAATTATTTAACGGCTGTGATGTTGCGATCAATGCTTGTGACATTGATCGAGAGGGTTCTAATATTTTTTACAGTATTTATAGAATGACCGGTGCAAAAAATAAGACGATTAAAAGGCTATGGATTAACTCTTTAGAGGTTGATGAAATCCGTAAAGGATTTAATAACCTATTGGATAATGAAAAGGATTTATTGATGTATAAAGAAGCCTATACTCGTCAGGTATCCGATTGGTTGGTAGGGATTAATGGAAGCCAATTATTTAGCTTGCTGCTTGCCAAAAAAGGGGTTCGGGAAACATTGAGTATTGGCAGGGTGCAGAGCAGCTTGGTTTATCTGGTTTATCAGCGCCAAAAAGAAATTGAAAACTTTGTCTCGAAGCCATTTTTTGAGTTGGTTGGAAAGTTCGCTGCAGCTGGTGGTCAATATGAAGGAAAAGCCAAAATAAAGACCGATACACTAGATGAATTAAATGCCTTTTTACTAGCAAATGAAGCGGTCTTAAACAGCGAAATGCCGGGAACCGTCCTGGTATTAGAGAAAAAAGAAAAACGGACGCAATCACCGAAATTACATTCACTTTCTACACTTCAAACAGTCGCGAATAAGAAGTGGAAGTATAGTCCGGCAATTGTATTAAAAACCATGCAATCACTGTATGAAAAAAAGCTCGTCACATATCCTCGGACAGACACAAATTTTATCACTGAAAATGAGTTCAATTATCTAGTAAAGGTTGTTGAGGGATACCAGAAACTACTTGGCCAAGAATTTGAGCCGAATCTCACACCAAATAAACGGTATGTAGATGGCTCTAAGGTTCAAGAACACTATGCGATCATCATGACTAAAAACGTCCCTGCTGAATCGACTATCAGTAGCCTGTCACCAGAAGAAAAGAACATTTATGATGAAGTGGTACGGAACACGCTGGCAATGTTCCATAAAGATTACCGGTATGAGGAAACGAAAATTACAACGGTAGTAAACGGCATTGAATTTGAGACAATCGGAAAAGTAGAGCTTGAAAAAGGATGGAAAGAGCTGTTTTCTCACCAAAAAGAGGATGATGGAGAAAAAACGGCTTCAAATAACGTGCTGCCAAGCGTTTCTAAAGATGAAAATGTAGCAGCAGTCCTAAACAGCAAAGAAGGGAAGACAAGCTCTCCCAAGCCGTTTACAGAAGGCGGTCTAATCAATCTCATGAAAACGGCAGGGAAAATGGTCGATGATGAAGCGGATAGTGAGATTTTAAAAGAAGTAGAGGGGATCGGCACTGAAGCAACTCGATCTGGAATTATCGAAACGGTTAAAAAGAACGGCTATCTGGACGTTAAGAAAAACATTGTATTCAGCACAAAAAAAGCCGAAATTTTGTGTGAAGCGATTCAAGGGACTTTGTTATCCAGTCCTTCAATGACCGCAAAATGGGAATCCTATTTAAGAAAGATCGGGGAAGGCTCTGGTTCGTCCGAAACGTTTATCCAAAACATTAAAAAATTCGTACAAAATTTGATTGAAACAATGCCCGGAAAAATGGATGGCTCGACTATCCAAAAGGCTGTGGAACAGCAACAAACACAATCCAGTTATGGCGTATGTCCGGTTTGTAAAAAAGGGCGCATGGTAGACCGGAAAACATTGATTGGCTGCTCTGAATACTCAAATGGCTGTACGTTTTCTATCGGTAAAACCATTGCTTCCAAGAAATTGACGGAGAAAAACATTAAAGACTTGCTAGAAAAAGGGATAACACCTGTCATAAAAGGCTTTAAATCATCTAAAACAAAGAAATCATTTGAAGCTAAATTGAAAATTGAGGATAAGAAAATCGGGTTTGCTTTTAGCAATAAATAAAAAGAAGTGTGGCTCTTAGCTACACTTCTTTTTGTTTGACGTTTACAAATATTCCAGTTAGTGTATAGTTTGGAAAAGCTCTAAAGGGGGCTTAACTATGACTGAGACGATATTATTATATCTTGCTGGAGTTGTCTTTTTGTTCTTTATTGCGCTCCGGAACTGACTACATGTAGTCGATTTCAAAATGAAAAAGAGTGCTGCTGATCGGCGGCGCTCTTTTTATAATAGTGAGGAAAAAATGATAAAAAAAATATTTGTGATTGGTATTCTATTACCGATTTTGAGTGCGCTCATTACTTTAGCAACAGCATCGGAGACAAACGTTGAAAACTCTGGAGAATTTAGAAATGCTAAATTTGGGTTTCCTTTTTCTTTTATAACACAAGACTTAGCAGCGTCGGGTGCAGGTGGTTATGAAGGTGGCTTTCCACGTGTATTTAGCAGAGAACAGGATTTTTTAGACAATGATCCAGAAATCGAATTTGATTTAACTAATTATATTCTTTCGTGCATTGTCATTTATATTTGTGTGTTGCCAATCGCATGGGCATTTAATTTTCTTTTTTGGAAGATGATTAATTTGGAAGATGATTAAAGCGAATGAATAAGAAGAAAGTTAATTGACTACATGTAGTCAATGACAGAATAAAAAAAGAGTGCTGCCGATCGGCAGAGCTTTTTTAGAATAGTGAGGAAAAAATGTTCAGAAAAATTATGATTTTTATTTTTTTACCCGTGGTAAGTATTCTTATCGTTTCAGCAACAGGATTTAACACATTCGTTGAAAATGGAGAAGAATTTAGAAATGCTAAATTTGGTTTTCCTTTTCCCTTTATAACACAAGATTTAGAAGCATCGGGTGCATCTGAATATGAAGGTGGCTTTCCAGATGTATATGAATTACAAATGGATTTTTTAGATCATGATCCAGAAATGGAATTTGATTTAACTAATTATATTCTTTCGTGCATTACTTTTTATGTTTGTCTGGCGGCATTTTTAAAGGCATTCAGTTTTTTTCTATTGAAGGTAACTAAAGTGAATGAATAAGAAAAAAGTTAGTTGACTAACTACATGTAGTCAACTAACTACATGTAGTCAATCGACTACATGTAGTCGATTTAAACCTTGATTTATCAAGGTTTTTAAGGGTTTTGCCTTCCGGCTTATTCATCTATGCTGCCCTTTTTCTAGTAATGATTTTGTGTCTTTTGTTTCGAATCGTGATAAAATAAAAACAGGTAAGAAGGCGGCTACCTCCTTACCTGTTGCAGATGCTATCTGCTGCTATACTGCTTACGGCGCTTCGAGGACTTCTTTTTCCTCGGAGCTTTTTTCATGTTGTTTTGATACGTCTTGAATGCGAAGAACGTTGTGAAAATCATCGACAAGATCGTCACAACCTCTTTTGTCATGAGCACAATTTCTTTTGCTATCTCCATGTGAACACCTCCCTTCTTCATGGAAGAACACTAGCAAGAAGGGCAGGCAAAAATCAAGGAGGAGTCCGAAGACTTTCAAAAAATTTTTTGGTGCTGTTCCAAAAAAATTTTTGAAATCGAAGGAAGCTCCTTGATTTTTCGTCTGACCGGATTGCTACAATTGAGAGAAGAAGGGGAAACCCATGACGGGTGAGCGCCAGTTTTTTAGGGCAGGCTCGATGCCTGCTCTAAAAAAAGATGGAGAAATGCGAAGCGAGCGACACGAAAAGCCCTGGCTGTAGTAATCATTTATGCAAGAAAATAAAAAAGAGCAAGCCTTGTAGACTTGCTCCCCCATAAATGGAATATTTGGATTACGGCATGACCCACGCCTTCCGATGGTACGCATATTGTATGGTTATTGATTATAAATTATGTATGCTGTCATAAAGGCTCTCCCAATTTTGAGGAAGCACATTGAATTGATAAACATTAATTTTTGTGCGCGAGAGCAATCTTTGTAGGTCTATCTTTAATTCGGCACTGTCATTTGGGTGAAGGATTTTTTTTAAGGCATACATTCTAGAAAATAAATCTGTATCACTGGGTAAGCATTGGGGAGAATCAACTTTATGGTCAAGATGGACAACTGAAGATGTTTTCCCCACTAAAATATTGTGATGTGAGCAGGTATTTCGTAAATTGCGAATAGCTGAAATCCAAGTATCCATGTTATAAGTATCATTCTTACCAAACTTTCGGTTTGAATCGGGATATCCATAACGGAGAACTTCTTTACGCAAATCCATTTTTGAATAGGCATAAATATTTTCAACTGTACCAAAATCAAAATACATAAAAGCAGCCCATGCAGGGATTCTTTTTCTGTATCTCGGCCCACCTGTTCGATAGCTTGAAAATTGAGGATGTTTGTTTTGATGCTTAATAAGTGCTTTTTCTGCTTCCTTTATACTCGAAAAGACACGTGGAAAACGTCTAACATTTGCTTTTCTTTTAGTTTTATCACTTACCCCACCAGAAGGAGTATAAAAGGTTTGATCCAAATAAAAGGTTGGGTTTTGTGTATAAAGCGAGCAGGCATTTGCAATGTGGTTCTTTATTTGTATTTCTGCTTTTTGTGTATATCGAAAAAATATTTCTCTCAAGGCAATATCAAAGTCGTACAGATCGTACAGCAAATCTTGTGTCGGCTTCGCTTGAAGAACCTGCGTAAAGGATAACAAGTATTTTCCGTATCGACTTACACGAAAATAGCCTTCCTTTTGTAAAAGGCGTTTCATTCGGAGTTTCTGACGGAATGTGACGTAAGACTTCATTAATGAGACTTGATCTTCAATATCCAGTGGAATATCCGCATTTGACATAATTTACCTCCTGAACGCAAAAAAAAAGAATGGTATACCATTCTTAATCCCGCAAATGGAATATTTGGATTAGGGCATGACCCATGCCTTCCAACGGTTAATGTAATTATAATACAGGGTTATTTTACCGTCAATCATAAAAAACTTAATAGTTCAAATTCAGAATAATTTGTATTCTGGTGTATTCAAAACTGTTGTTGAATATAAAAATGCTCTGCTGATCTTCAGTGATATTATCAAAAACGACCCTTTTCGTGATCATCAATTTGTGTGATTTCTAAAAACAGTCACTCTCAAAAGGAAGCGGCTGTACTCGTTATTGAACTAAAGCACCCCGTTAGTTCAATAAGAAAAAGAGCTGATCGTGATCGTCACAGCTCATTAAAGCTATAGTTAAATTAATCAAGTAATCTTCTATTGATATATACATACACAATCGTTAATAAAAGCAACATAGCAATTATAAGTACCGTTAATTCATAAGGATAGTCAATAAAACTATTGAGAACTACTAATAATCCTAACGGTAGAAAAAAAGTTCCACCTGTTACTGTACCTAATAAAGACTTATTTTTTATCATTTTTTCATTAAACCCTGCTAACAACCAGGTTTGTTTTTTCACAGCTACTAAGTACGATACAAGTAAAAGAGCTATACCAATAACCAATAATCCATAATCCACCTTTTCACCCCCAAAGGACACTTTATTTCCTGCTACTTTTTTATACGAACTAAAAAGGAAAAAAGTTCCCTTTTTGTTGAACTAATCTGCTTCTTAATTGAAGAAGGAGTTTATCTTTAGTTCCTTCTCAAAAACGACCGTTTTTGATAAGAAACTAGCAATACACGAAAACAGGCTAAAAATTTGTTTTTTCTTTTATCAAAAATATTATCAAAAACAAGTTATCTTTATTTACCTTAAATACCTTTTCTAAAATCGAAGGAAGCTCCTTGATTTTTTGTCTGACCGGCTTGAGAAGAAGGGGAAACACATGGCGGGTGAGCGCCAGTCTTTTAGAGTTGGCTTGATGCCTACTCTAAAAAAGGATGGAGCAAGGCGAAGCGAGCGACACGAAAAGGGAGTGTAACTAGCTCGGCCAAACTCCAATCGCGAATGGTGTTGCTTATTTAATTGCACATTAACCACTCCTTTTCTGTCTAATCCTTTACGGAAGGAAGGAAGGAAGGAAGGAAGGAAGGAAGGAAGGAAGGAAAAACAGCGCGCAAAAAACCTTCCCTCCGTAAAAGACTAGAGCCTAAAGGTGCTAGCCAGGAGGGTTAAATAAGCATCATACCGATTCCTACACCCACCAATAGCTCCAATGAAGAAGCCAATAAAAGTAGTTGAGGGCATAACGATCTTAATGTTGTTGAGCCGTTTAATCGTCTTCACCATCATTGTATTCTACTTCTTCGTAATCATCGTCCTCGACGCAGCCGACAAGACCAACAGACATCATCAATAATAAGAAGAATGCCTAAAGCTTCTTCATTAGTCTTCCTCCGTGAATGTAAATTCAGGTAAATCTTTATTCATGTAATGAGCATATGTCTGACGCGCATTCAAATAGCGGTCAAGCGGATGGTTGATATCCTGCTGGATCGCCGTTTCTTCTGCGAACATGGCATTCAATGCCTTCACAATTTCTTGTTCCTGTGTTGAAGTAGCAGGCTCGACTTGGTTAAAAAGGTTATAGTTCTGTTTGTCCTGGCGGTCTGATGGCTCACCTTCAGCTACATCCTTATCCAGTTCATCGAATATTGCCTGCGCGCCTTCGTAGAACTCCTGGTCTACACCTTCAGGATATTCTATTCCACACGCAGCCATGATACTTGCTGCCAGTGAGACAGCTCCAATAATGCCAACAATTTTCTTCATGTTAAGCCTCCTAATTTTAATAAACTTATCGCCTTCTCAAATCGGTAAGGCATAGGCTTGTTGTTACATCAAAGACTCAAAGGGTCGCATACTGCATCGGCTGCTTTGCGATTACCCCTAATTGATTGGCATAACCTTAAAGCAATAACGTTTCTAAGCTGTGTGATCCTTTCCAATTAGGTTTGGAAGTAGGTTTCACACTTATGTGTAATTTCGCTTGAGCATGTTTAAATTTCTTTATAAACGATTCTTTCCAGGATGTTTTCATATATGAAACAGGAAAAATACAAGTCATTGGCGGGTGAAAAGATAATAGAATTTGTAAGTTAAATGACCAGTGTTCTAAACCAAAATGGAGCTGCCCTCTAAACCAGCTCCATTTGTATTGTTTTTTATATGGTTTTCTAAACAGCACTACTAGACACTAAATATTTTTCCTATTATCTCATTTTTATGTTTCCTCGAAGCTGTTATGCGGTGTTTGCAGGATCATAGCTGCATATATCTCCAAAAGTGTCCGCTCAAGAGTATTGTCTACTTCAATTAGCCTAACAAAAAATTCTCATACATGTATTCACGCGTTGCAATCATATCTAATTCCATGATCTTTGATAATTTTAAAGTTAAATTTGCTTGTGTCACCGTTGTAGCCCGGTGGTCTATGTCTAGCCGTTGAGCCAGTGTTTTAGAGCCTCCTACATAAAGTGGATTATCTTCACGTTTCGAAATCAAGTAAATTCCTTTCACTGGTTCCCTTGAACCTAAAACATTTTGAAGATAGCCTTTTGTAATAACACGGAACGAATGACTGGGCGCTTCGATCAATTGTTCAAATAAATAAGGAAGACGGTCATTAATACGTTTATATTCTTCTATTATTCAACTCACCAAACTTTTCACTAGCCGAGTTTTTTTCACGCCGATATACTTCCTCAAGGATCTCTGCAGCAATGTCCTGCATACTTTTCCCTGTCTGTTCACCTTTTTTCCGCAGCCAGTCCTTAATATCTACGGACAACGAAACCGACAGCAATTCTTCTTTCGATTCAATGCTGAGTGCCTCATATTCCGGAACATACCGCACACGCCCTTATTTCATTGAACGCTTTATAAAGTCAGCTAACTCAACCGAGACACCACTTAATTGCGCATCTTTCATATGAATCACCCGTCGGTCCTTTAAGCGCTCCATATACGGATTGGCCACTGGAGCCTGCTGATGAAGCAGATCCATCACTTGGAAATAAACTACCGGTAAGTTAAGCACCTCGTATCCAAGATTTGTACTACGCTTACTAATTTTAATAGATTAGTCAGGTGTCAACCTATGTGTGTTGATCTCTTCCATGTAGCTGAATGTTCATCGGTTCCCCTACAGTAAGTACCAGTCCGCATAACCTTTACACATAAGTCTTAGTTATGGAAAAGAATGAGAAGAAAAAAGCTGATAAACCGCTTCGTGCTTCTGGTGGTGATAAATAACCGCTGCTCCAAGCGGCTTTCTCGAAGTCCAGTCCGGTAGATTTCTATAAAAGAATTAAAAAAATTTTAAAAAAATATAGACAAAAAATGAAAGCGGTTGTATACTCAGGTTACAAACTTGTATTACAAGTTAACAAGATGATAAGTAACTAAGTAAATGAGTGAACAGATAATTTAAAGAACATCAAATCTTTTCAGAGGTGATCAACATGATCGAAGTGAAAGAGACAACCATCGAAGAATTAAAAGAAAAGGCAATTGAATTAAGAAAAGCCGCTGTCACAATGGTATATAAAGCACAGTCCGGGCATCCAGGCGGCTCGCTGTCAGCAGCTGATATCATTTCAGCTCTTTATTTCAAAGAACTGAACGTAGATCCAGCGAACCCAAAATGGGAAGATCGTGATCGCTTTGTTTTATCAAAAGGGCATGTAGCCCCTATTCAATACGCAGCATTGGCATTGAGAGGTTTTGTCCCTTATGAAACCATTAACACACTAAGACAGTACGGCTCTCCATTTCAAGGTCATCCAGATATGAAAAAATGCCCGGGCATTGATATTTCAACCGGTTCCCTTGGCCAAGGTCTTTCATGCGCTGTAGGCATGGCACTTGCCGGCAAGCGGGACGAAAAAGAGTACCGCGTATTTGCAATGGTCGGCGATGGAGAGTGCCAGGAAGGTCAGATTTGGGAAGCAGCTCAAACAGCGGTTAAATACGAGCTGGATAATCTGATTGTTTTTGTTGATTACAACCGCTTGCAGATTGATGGAACAACAGATGAAATTATGCCTCTTCAAGATATTGAAAAGAAGTTTGAGGTATTCGGGTTTGAAACCAAGAACATTGATGGACATTCAATGGAGGAAATTGTAGCAGTGCTGGATGAAGTTAGAGGATCAACAAACGGCAAGCCTAAATGTATCGTTGCGAACACGATTAAAGGCAAGGGCGTTTCTTACATGGAAAATGTGGTGAATTGGCACGGCGTAGCACCAAACGACAAAGAGTACGCACAAGCAATGGAAGAACTAGCGGGAGGTTTAAAATAATGAGCGTAACAAATACACCTGTAGCAAAAAAAGCGACGCGCGAAGGCTTCGGAGATGAGATTGTTAAACTAGGTAAAGAAAACAAAAACATTTATGTGGTCGATATTGATATCGGCAAATCCTGTAAAACAACGGCATTTATGAATGCGTTTCCTAACCAGCATGTGAACGTTGGAATTGCCGAACAAAACGGTGCGGGTCTTGCGGCCGGTCTTGCTACCACTGGTAAAATTCCATTTATCAGTACTTATGCAGTATTCGGCTCACTTCGCATGGCTGAACAAATTCGTCAAGAAGCATGCTATCCAAACTTAAACGTGAAAATTGCTTGCTCACACGGTGGATTAACACCAGGGAATGACGGCGGAAGCCACCAGGCAATTGAAGACATGGGCGTTTACAGAACAATGCCAAATATGACTGTTATTATGGGAGCCGACTATCATTCCACACGCAAATTGGTAGAAAAAGCAGCCAACACATACGGCCCTATGTACCTTCGCTTTACTCGTGATGCTGTGCCAATGATCTATGATGAAAATGAAGAATTTGAAATTGGCAAAGCGAAACAGCTTAAAGATGGAAAAGACGTGGCTATCATTGCTAACGGTGACACGGTTTATCTTGCCCTGCAGGCAGCAGAACAGCTTGAACAAGAAGGAATTTCTGTAAAGCTTCTTGATATGCACACGATCAAACCGCTGGACCGTGAAGCAGTTGTGGAGTGCCTGGAAATCGGAAGAATTGTTACGGTAGAAGACCATAACATTTTAAACGGTCTTGGCAGTGCGGTTTCCGAAGTTGTTGCAGAAGAAGGAAAAGGGAAAGTAAAACGCATTGGGGTTCAAGACCGCTTCGGTGAATCAGCCCCTTATGAAAAACTAATGGAACTGAATGGCATTACGATTGAGAACATTGTTGCAACTGCAAAAGAATTGCTTAACTAACACGTTACTCATCCATTTAAGAAAAGACAGGAGATAGAAGAATATGTTTGAATTAACAAACCAGGTAGCCATTGTTACAGGCAGCGGATCTGAAAAAGGAATTGGCCGCGTTATTGCGATGACGCTGGCAAAACAAGGAGCCTCTATTGTGGTAGCGGATATGAATCCTGCCGGAATTTGGGATACCGTTGAAGCTATTCAAGAACAGGGCGGCAAAGCAATTGGGGTTGAAGTAAACGTTACCAGCAAAGAATCTGTTGATAATATGGTTCAAAAAGCAATGGACGAATTTGGCCGCATCGATATTTTAGTAAACAATGCCGGTATTTCACAAAAAGTAACAGTAGAAGATATGACATTAGAAGACATCACGCGTATCTTCAATGTAAACATGTTTGGCTTATTCCTTTGCACGCAGGCCGTGCTTGCTCCCATGAAAAAGCAGCAGTACGGACGTATTATTAACTTGTCTTCTGTATCAGCTAAACGCGGCGGCGGCGTGTTTGGCGGTGCACATTATTCTGCATCAAAAGCGGCTGTGCTTGGTTTCTCTAAAAACTTGGCGCGTGAAGTTGGAACAGATGGCATCACTGTCAATAGCGTAGCACCAGGTCTTGTCAACACGGATATTTGGAAGTCTCTTCCTGAAGAAGATGCAAAAAAGGTAATTGACGGTATCCCAATGGGACGTCCGGGTGAAACAAGTGAAATTGCCTCCACGATTGCTTTCCTTGCATCAAAAGAAGCATCTTATATCACAGGGGAAGAAATTGATATTAACGGCGGCTCCCATATGGATTAAACCTGCTTGTATACAGGCATTCGAGTTATAGTGCCTGTATACGTTCTTTCTAATTCACGAGCCTAAAGATATTGACAATGCCGAAAGTTAAAAGCCAAAAGCCAACCGTTCCCAAACCTTCTCTTACCTAAAAGACAGGTAAGAGAAAAAAGAAAACAGGGATATGTCCTGCACAGGATAAAGAAGTGTAAAGAAAAAAGTAGTTGTTGAAAGCGCTTAAATAAAGTGATTAAACATGTCTATGTAACATATTAGAAGCCCAGTCTGCGCTTTTTATTTGGGAAAAATCAAAAAGCCTGGCTGTAGAGGAGGAATCGCATTGAATCCTATCACATTAGAACGTACTGTCACCAAAAAAGTCACGCTGCGACTGATTCCGTTTTTGTTTTTATGCTTTATTATTGCAATTCTTGACCGGGTTAACATCGGTTTTGCCGCTTTGCAGATGAATGAAGATTTAGGATTTTCAAATGCTGTTTTCGGTCTGGGTGCAGGGATTTTCTTCCTGGGTTACTTTCTACTAGAAGTTCCGGGAAGTGCCATGATGACAAAGATAGGCGCACGGAAATGGATCAGCCGCATCATGGTCACTTGGGCTATCATTGCGATTTTAATGGCGTTTGTCCAAACGCCTTGGCAATTTTATACCGCCCGCTTTTTGCTTGGAGTAGCAGAAGCCAGCTTTTATCCATGTATGGTTTATTATTTAAGCGGTTTCTATCAAACTAAGCACCACGCCAAAGCGATTGCAGGTTTTATGTTAGCGATTCCAGGAGCGAATGCACTCGGATCTCCGCTTTCCACCTTTTTGTTGGGCATCGACTGGCTCGGATTTGCCGGGTGGCAGTGGCTGTTTATCTTAGAAGCGATCCCGGCATTAATTCTTGGGGTGATTGCCTACTTTTACTTAGATGATAAAATTGAAGACGTTAAGTGGCTAAATAAAGAAGAAAAGCACTGGCTGATTGATGTGATAACAAAAGAAAACAAAAAGAAAGAAGAAGTAAAGCACTACACATTTACACAAGCCTTGAAGGACCGCGATGTACTCATCCTGTCTCTTGGTTACTTCTGCTGGATGATGGGTTACTACGGCATCAATATGTTTTTACCGACCATCTCACAAGGCTTGTCAGAAACGACATCGCTTAGCATGCAAAACATGGGGTGGCTGCTTGGGCTTATGTATCTTTTTGCCATGGGCGCTATGATTTTTGTAGGGAATCATTCGGACAAAAAGAATGAAAGACGATGGCATGTAGCCACTTGTTTGATGATCAGCGCGTTAGCCATGGTTGCTAGCAGCTATATTGCCGAAACAAGCATTATCCTCTCGTTTGTTTTTTTAACGGTTGCATTATGCGGTGCGTTCGGTGCTTACTCGCCGTTTTGGGCGATTCCACCTTCGTTTTTAACTGGAGCAGCCGCCGGCGGCGCCATTGCGCTTATTAATAGTATTGGAAATCTGGGCGGATTCTTTGGTCCGTATATTGTAGGATACATTAAGGATTCCACTGGTTCTTTCCATAATGGGATGGTTTTTCTTGGAATCAGCATGATTATTGGTGCATTGATTATTGTGTTCCTAGTGAAGCAGTCGGGAAAAGCATTAAAATCACTGGATGGGAAAACAACAGACTATAAAGAGATTGGAAAATCCAGCTAAAACTCATCCAATGATAAATCAATTATTCCAGCAGCGCGGTGATCAAAGCTGCTGGAATTTCTATTTTCACGAGAGAGGGGACGCCGAATGAACAAGATTGGAATTCTCACAAGCGGGGGAGATGCGCCCGGGATGAATGCAGCCATTCGCGCTGTTGTCAAAGCAGCAGAGCATTTTGGAGTATCTATTGTTGGCTTCCAAAATGGATATGAAGGGTTGATAAACGGTAATTTCTATGACCTGACGTATGAAAAAGTTGAAGATATTGCCTCAAAAGGCGGTACGATTTTAAAAACGTCAAGATCAGCCGCTTTTATGACAGAAGAAGGCAGACAGCAGGCCGTACATACATTAAAAGAAAATAATATAAACAACCTGGTTGTTGTGGGGGGAGAGGGGTCATTTAAGGGCGCTCAAAAACTCCATCAGCTTGGCGTGACAGTAGCAGCCATCCCTGGAACAATTGACAATGATTTAACTTATACCGATTATGCTATTGGGTTTGATACAACGTTAAATACTGTGCTTGACTGTGTACGCAAAATCAAAGACAGCGGCTCTTCTCATAACAAAACGACCATTGTTGAGGTAATGGGGCGCTACTGCGGAGATTTGGCTGTATATTCAGCGCTGGCGGGTGAAGGTGAAATTATTTCTGCGCCAGAGTATAAGCTTACATTTGATGATATTTGTCACCATTTGAAAAAGAAGATTCAAAAAGGAAAATTCGATAATTTGATTTTAGTGACCGAGCGAATGTATGACTTGCAGGAGCTGCAGCACTATATTCAAGAAAAAACACAAGTGAGTACCCGTACGACTGTGTTAGGATTTGTTCAGCGAGGAGGAGAACCTTCTGCTTTTGACCGGGTGCTTGCCGCGAAAATGGGAGTGGAAGCTGTTTCCCTTTTATTAAACGGCCAATCTGGTATAGCAGTAGGCATTCGGAACAACCGTATTATTCATGTTGGCCTTGATGAGCTGGAGGAACAAACAGCAGATAAAAGTGCAAATGAGTCGCTTTTACGTGTGCTTCTTCCTTAACTAAGAATATGATTTGAATCGGTTGGCCGGCATGAAAACCGTTTTAATAGAGTTGAATAAATTAATATATTTGATAAAAAATCGAAGGGAGAAAAACAATGATTAAAATAGCTCCTTCCATTCTATCAGCTGACTTCGCCCGACTAGCAGATGAAATTAAAGACGTGGAAGCTGGAGGTGCCGACTACATCCATGTGGATGTAATGGATGGTCATTTTGTGCCAAACATTACAATTGGTCCTCTTGTGGTAGACGCGATTCGTCCTGTAACGAATCTTCCGCTGGATGTTCATCTTATGATTCAAAATCCGCACACATACATAGATGTTTTTGCCGATGCCGGTGCTGACATTATTTCTGTCCATGCAGAAGCAGACCCTCATCTTCACCGGACGATTCAGTCGATTAAACAGCGTGGAATAAAAGCGGGAGTTGTTCTTAACCCTGCCACGCCAATCGAACAAGTTCAGCATGTGTTAGAGGATATTGATTTAGTTTTGTTAATGACAGTTAATCCGGGATTTGGCGGACAAAAATTTATACCAAGTGTGCTGCCAAAAATAAAAACTCTTTCGAATATTATTCAACAGAAGAAGTTAGCTGTCGAGATTGAAGTAGATGGCGGCATTAATCAAGAAACAGGCCAGCTTTGTATAGAAGCAGGGGCATCGGTACTGGTAGCGGGCTCTGCTATTTACAATAAGAAAAACCGGAAAGAAGCAATAGAAATGATCAAAGGTTCTAAACTGCCTTCTTAAAACGAAAAGCAAGCAGGGGCTCTAGCGAGTGCCCTGCTTTTTGTGTACATAAAAATCGTCTTATACTGGGTAAATGCAAGAGTTAGTTGTTAACATATCCTGTTTGCTACTTGATTAAAAAAGTCCATATATGTTATTGACAATCCACACAGACAAAACTATATTAAGCAAAAGACATTCTCTTGTTAGACAAGTTACTAATTTGAGGACAACAAAGAGAATATACAAGTTTATTGTTAGATTATTTAAAAAAAACCATTTGCAAGCAGCTTTCATAATAATGGTATCGTTTGCAGGGTGTTATGGAATAGAAAAAGCTAAACCGCTGAAAGGGGAATTTTTTTGGATCTACTAACATTGGAGCGTACAACAACGAAAAAAGTCACACTGCGACTGATTCCGTTTTTGTTCTTATGTTTTGTTATTGCCACATTGGACCGTGTTAATATTGGGTTTGCCGCTTTGCAGATGAATGAAGATTTAGGATTTTCAAATGCTGTTTTCGGTCTGGGTGCAGGGATTTTCTTCCTGGGTTACTTTCTACTAGAAGTTCCGGGAAGTGCCATGATGACAAAGATAGGCGCACGGAAATGGATCAGCCGCATCATGGTCACTTGGGCTATCATTGCAATTTTAATGGCGTTTGTCCAAACGCCTTGGCAATTTTATACCGCCCGCTTTTTGCTTGGAGTAGCAGAAGCCAGCTTTTATCCATGTATGGTTTATTATTTAAGCGGTTTCTATCAAACTAAGCACCATGCCAAAGCGATTGCCGGTTTTATGTTAGCGATTCCAGGAGCGAATGCACTCGGATCTCCGCTTTCTACTTTTTTGTTAAGTATAGACTGGTTGGGGTTTGCCGGGTGGCAGTGGCTGTTTATTTTGGAAGCGATTCCGGCTTTAATTCTTGGAGTGGCTGCCTATTTCTACCTGGATGACAAAATTGAAGATGTACGATGGTTGAGTAAAGAAGAAAAAAATTGGTTAATGGATGTAACTACAAAAGAAATCTTAAAAAAGCAAGAAGTAAAGCACTACACGTTTGCCCAAGCACTGAAAGACCGTGATGTCCTAATTTTGTCTCTTGGCTATTTTTGCTGGATGATGGGTTACTATGGCATTAATATGTTTTTACCGACAATTTCAAAAGGATTATCAGAGATAACGTCTCTTAGTACACAGAGCATGGGCTGGTTGTTAGGTTTAATGTACTTGTGCGCGATGGTTATCATGATTTTTGTCGGCAATCACTCTGATAAAAAGAATGAAAGACGCTGGCATGTAGCCATTTGCTTAACTATAAGTGCAATATCTATGATTGCTAGCAGCTATATCGCTGAGCATAGTATCATCCTGTCGTTTGTTTTTTTAACAATGGCACTGTGCGGGGCATTCGGTGCATACTCACCATTTTGGGCAATTCCGCCTTCGTTTTTAACTGGGGCTGCGGCTGGAGGCGCTATTGCTTTAATCAATAGTGTCGGAAACCTGGGTGGCTTCTTTGGACCATATATTGTTGGGTACATTAAAGATGCTACAGGCTCTTTCCACAACGGTATGATTTTCCTTGGTGCTAGCATGATTATCGGCTCTCTGATTATTTTATTCTTAGTTAAGCAGTCTGGAAGAGCATTAAACTCCACAGAAGACAAAAACGTTTATCAAACAAAAATCAAAAAATCCAGTTAAGTAACAAGTTTAATCTCCCATAAAAAAACATGTACTTGCTTAAGCAAGTACATGTTTTTTTATGACTATTTTAAAATCAAGGGAAGACCATGAGGTAAACAAATATCAGTCTTTCCAATATCTGTCGTAAAGGTTTTGCATATGCATGGTCATTTTTTCTACTGCTTCTTTTTCATCATGTTTTTCGATTGCTTCAATCAACAGTTTGTGTTCCTTGAAGTTTGTATCTCTGTAATCTGGTCTTGTAACCGTCCGATCCCGGAGAAATTTCCACATTTCCTGCTGTTTCATTGTGCTGCTAATTGCAGACATAAAGGTGATGAAAAGGTCATTATGAGAGGCTTTTGCAATGCCGCTATGTAATTCCTCATCTGTTTCTGGTACATAAATACCTTGTTTTGTTTCTTGCTCCATTTTTTCAATAGTTTTTTTCAGCTGCTGAATATCTTCCTCAGTCGCGCGCATTGCAGCAAACTTAATAATGATTGGTTCAATACTCATTCTGGCTTCCACGATATCTTCAGGTGAAATCGATTGCAACAAAATAGATGCTTCAGATTGGCCGGCTGTAATTTGTGTGTTTTTGACATAAACACCTTCACCTTGCCGGGAGTATATAACGCCATTCATCTCCAATGCGCTTAGCGCTTGTCTGATAGGAGCACGGCTCACACCAAACTGGGCACATAACTCTCTTTCTGACGGAAGTTTATCCCCTACTTTAAAGCTACCAGCCTGAATTTCCGAAAGAATTTGATCGTAAATTTGAATGTATAGTTTTTTGCTAGACACAGTATTAAAATTAATGATAATCACTTCTCTCCACAAGTATTAATCGGACTGAAAATGGTTTTGTGATTATTATATACTTTTTTTAAAAAGAGAAAAATAAATATGAAAGTGAACTCAGTTAAAAAATTTTCTGAAATAATTAAATTGAAAGCGTTGACATAAAGACATCTATCCTTTAAGATATAACCAAGGTACACTTATTATACAAGTAACCAAGTATACAAAGAACAAGGAGGAGAATATATTAATGGGAACGATTATTTGTCATACTTGCCAATCAACAATTGCTCATTTTGAAGATGAAAAAGTTTCCTTTCTCTATTCCAAAGGTCAATGTGAAAACTGTGAGGGTGAGAAAATGAAAAACAGCCAAAAATCGGATCTGCATAAATAATAGTAAACTTTGTTGCTCTCACAATTCTTTAAAGAGGCTGAAAATGTATTTTTAAATAGAAAATAGTATAAAAACATTTTTATAAGAAGGAGATGTCCCATGGGAACTTTAATCTGTTATATTTGCCAATCAACGATTGCTCATTTTGAAGACGAAAAAGTCACTTTTCTTTATTCCAAATGTGAATGTAAAGCATGCACAAAAGCTGATGAAGAGAGCAAGTAAGGACAACAAATATTCATAAGATAAAAGTTGATTCTTTTTCGGTAAGTAAGACTATATATCATTTCGATATATATTTTAAATCTGGTTTTGTTCATAAGAAGTTTCAAAAAAGAGGGGTCGAGGAGGAAGTAATGTGAAAGTAGTAATTGCGTCTGATCATGGAGGCATTCATATTCGACAGGAATTGATTGCACTTTTAAAGGAAATGAAAATCGAGTATTTGGATCTTGGCTGTGAATGCAATGCATCCGTAGATTATCCGGATTACGCGTTTCCGGCAGCACAAAAGGTAGCACTCGGAGAATTTGACCGTGGTATTTTAGTTTGCGGTACAGGCATTGGGATGAGCATTGCGGCCAATAAAGTCAAAGGCATCCGCTGTGCGCTTGTACATGATACATTCAGCGCGAAAGCAACAAGAGAGCACAACGATTCTAATATGCTGGCTATGGGCGAGCGTGTAATCGGACCAGGCCTTGCCCGTGATATTGCAAAAATCTGGCTGGAAACTGAATTTGAAGGCGGCCGTCACGAAACACGCGTCAACAAAATTAGAGATATTGAATATGTATGACCGTTCGCAGAGACCACTAGTTTCATAAAGCCTGTTTTAGAGAGAAAGAACATAATAAAAAATAATTGATTGCTGGACCGGCCTTTGTCCTTAAAGCGGAAAGATCCATCTAATTCATTTAACAAGGTTTATCAAAACAAAAGCATCGCCTGCTCGGACGTTTTTCAGGATTCCGGGCGGGCGATGCTTTTGTTAAAGAGAAGCACTTTTAGCAAATAACTACCTTTAAAATTGATTATTATTTCCAACATCGTTGTTGCAACTTCTGCATATGCAAAGTCATTTTTTTAACTGCTTCTTTTTCGTTACGGGAACTGACTGCTTCAATAATCTGTTTGTGTTCATTGAAGTTTGTTTCCCGGTAATCGGGATGTGTAACGGATCGGTCGCGAAGAAACGTCCATATTTTTTGTTGTTTCATAGCCTCGCCTATAGAGGCCATAAAAGCAATAAAAAGCTCATTATGAGAAGCTTTGGCGATACTGTGATGCAATTCTTCATCGGTTTCTGGAGCATAAATCCCTTGTATCGTTTCAATCTCCATCTTTCTTACAATTTTATTCAGGTTTTCAATTTCCTCATCCGTCGCTCTTAGAGCAGCAAATTTAATGATTAAAGGTTCGATGACTAGTCTTGCTTCTAGAATGTCTTCAGGCGAAACAGATTCCGCTACGATTTCCAGCACATTTTTTGTCACGGTTGCTTGCGTGTCCTTAACAAAAACGCCCTCTCCTTGCCTAGAAGAGATAAAGCCATTCATTTCTAACGCGCTCAGAGCTTGTCTGATAGGAGCGCGGCTGACGCCAAAATGGATGCACAATTCTCTTTCGGAAGGAAGTTTGTCACCGACTTGAAAAATACCGGACTGAATTCCTGAAAGGATTTGTTCATAAATCTGTACATATAACTTTTTACTGATCACTGTGTTAAAGGTTATAACAATCACCTCTTTCAATAAGTACAATTAGTAATTGATATTTCTTCCCTTGCAACTAATTAATTTCTAGCCTTTGGGCTAAATAACATTTAGCCGATTACAATTTTTTTAGGCCTATACAAAAAGAAAAGTTGAAATGCTGAGATGTAGACAAGTGTTTTTTCTTTAATTGGTATACTTGTAGTACAAGTATACCACGTAAAAGGGAATAGTGGAAGAGAACTTGAAGGGTATTATTAAAAAATTAAAAGAGAACTCATTACTTTTCAACACTTTTCCCAAAAAGAAAAGACCGAAGGCTCGGTCTTTTCTTTTTGATAAATACTAATATTTCATTTTAAAGCGGCAATACAAAATTTGTTACAGAACCATAGATAAATTGGCTCTGAAATCTGTTAGTTCGCAGTTTTTGCTGCTTCAATAGCTGCTTCGTAGTTGGGGTGATTTGTTACTTCAGGAACATATTCTACATATGTAATATTATCATTTGAATCTAATACAAATATTGAACGAGTTAATAAACGAAGTTCTTGGATCCCTGCACCATAATTTTCTGCAAAAGAAAAATCGCGGTGGTCAGAAAGTGTCTTAATATTGTTTAAACCTGCTGCCGCACACCAGCGTTTTTGCGCAAATGGAAGATCTGCAGAAATTGTCAAAACCTCAACATTTTCAAGTTTAGTTGCTTCCTCATTGAAACGACGTGTCTGTGCGTCACATACCCCAGTGTCAATAGATGGCACTACACTAATAATTCGAACCTTCCCAGTTGTATCTGCTAGTGTAACAACAGAAAGATCGTTATCCAGTACAGTAAAATCAGGTGCTTTATCGCCAGCCTTTACTCTATTTCCAATCAGCGTTACAGGTTTTTCTAAAAATGTTACCGTTGTCATGAACAATTCCCTCCAATTTCTATAGTATAAGATAAGTATACTAGTTGTATACTTGTGTTACAAGTGAATGGTTTAATTAGTAGCCAAAATCATATAGATAAAGGAAACAAGAGAGCAAACAAAAACATTTCCGCTTGCTGGAGTTAACGTAGTTTCGTATCAAAATTATTAAATCAAATCGAATCCAAGCCTTGCTTTGTCTGCACAGCAAGACTTTTAGATTTCTAAGAAAAATCAACTTACTATTTAACTATCATCTCTAAGCTTTATTATTATTCATTGATCTTTTTATTTCTTTACACTTCATTCTTCAGCTGATATACCTCTTCAAGGATCTCCATGGCAATGTCCTGCATACTTTTCCCTATCTGTTCACCTTTTTTTCGCACCCACCCCTTATATCAACTGATAGGGGAACTGACAGCAATTCCTCCTCCGATTCAATACTAAGTGCCTCATATTCCGGAACATATCTTACACGCCCTTATTTAGCCGAGCGTTTAATGAAGTCGGCTAACTCAACGGAAACACCATTTAACCGGGCATCTTTCATATGAATGATCCATCGATCCTTTAAGCGTTCCATATACAGATTAGCCACCGGAACCTGCTGATAAAGCAGATCCATCACTTGATAGGTCAGGGAATAGACGGCCGGCAGATTCAGCACCGCATATCCGGGCTTTGTACTGCGTTTACCTATTTCAATGGAGTAGTCAGGTGTTAACCTGTGTGTATAGATCCCTTCCATATAGCTGAATGTATCATCGGTTCCCGGCACAATAAAGTACCAGTCCCCTAAACTTTTGCGCATAAGTCTTGCTTCCGGAATGGAGGGAGAAGAAAAGCGCTGGTACGCGGATTCTTTGGTTTTTTTATTGTAGTATTGTCGCTGGGAGAGCCGGTCTTCCCAAATTTTCTTTTCATGCAGCTCGCTGAATTCTTTTAGATCGCTTTCTTTAATTAGCGGAATCGTTCGCCCTTTTACCTGCCCTTCTGAAGCGGGAAGAATGCCTTCTTTGATATAAGCGTCAGTGGAATTTTGGTTCGTCTACAGATATCAGGGTCTTATGATTGTCGACTATTTCATCGACAATCATAAGACCCTTTCTTGTTTGTTTAGCTGTTCGTATCGTTACCAAACAAGTAGTAAGTTGTCATAGTTTAGCAATAAAATTGAATATTTAAGAGGAGGGCATAATGGAATCTTTCTGAAATATGCGTTTTGTGCTAATACCTGGTTATTTTCTTCTATTAGACGGATTCACGTACGTGCTATATTGTAAGCGTAAACAAAAATCGTTTAGGGAGTTTGAAATATGAATAAAAAAGTACGAATTGGATTGATTGGCGCGGGACGAATTGGCCAACTGCACGGCGAAAATTTAGTAAGATTTGTTCCAAATGCAGAACTGGTTGCTATTGCAGATCCATTTTTTAATGATACAACGTATGCTTGGGCAAGCAGTCTAGGAGTAGAAAATTGTTATAAGAGTGCAGAGGCAATTTTTGCAAATCCGTCGATTGACGCAGTATTTATTTGTTCTGCTACAGACACTCATGCAGATTATATTATTCAAGCAGCCGAAGCAGGCAAACATATTTTTTGTGAAAAGCCTATTCATTATGATGTTGCTGTTATTTGCGAAGCATTAGCCGCTGTGGAAAAAGCAGGCGTAAAACTGCAGGTAGGCTTTGTACGCCGCTTTGATTATAACCACAAAATGGTCCATGACACAGTAGCTTCTGGAAAACTGGGCGCACCGCATATCGTCAAAGTCACTTCCCGTGATCCGGAGCAGCCGCCAATGTCGTATGTTGAAGGATCCGGCGGTCTCTTCATGGATATGATGATCCATGATTTTGATATGGTTCGTTACCTATCACGCAGCGAAGTTACCGAGGTTACCGCTTATGGCGACGTACTCATTGATGACCAATTTAAAAACTATGATGATGTAGACACGGCTATTGTGATGCTGAAGTTTGCTAATGGCGCACTTGGTGTTATTGATAATAGCCGCCGCGCAGGTTATGGCTACGACCAGCGCACGGAAGTACATTGTGCGGGTGGCTGCGTGCAGGTTGCTAACGTTCTTGACAACACGGCCACTATCAGTACGCCTGACAGTGTCATTTGTGCCAAACCTCAATGGTTCTTCTTAGAACGATACAACCAGGCTTTTATTGCAGAAGCCCAGGCTTTTGCCACAGCAATTCTAGACGATACTGAAACACCCGTGCAGGGCATTGATGGTCTGATGCCAGTGTTGATCGCCAAAGCTGCTAAACGTTCTCTAGATGAAGGGCGCAGCGTGAAAATATCTGAAATTGAGGGATATAAGTCTTCCTCTTACGTTACTTTATAAGCTTGAGTTCGAAATTCACGTGGTGAGTAACCAATGATTTTTCGGAACAACCGAGAAAAATAATTGAGATCATAAATTCCGACGGCGGCAGAGACGTCACTGATAGATAATGTTTCGTCTTTTAAGTATTCAATTGCTCGGACTATGCGTAAGCGGTTGAGATATTCAACTGGTGGTAGCCCGGTCGCTGATTTAAATATGGTACGGAAATAGCCGGGACTGATGTTATGCAGGCGGGCATAATGAGAAAAATCAATGTTTTCTTTCAGGTTGTCCTCAATAAATTTTTGAGCACCAGCAATAATGTCAGGGCGGAGCGTTTCTCGCTCAGGTAATGCGGCAAACTGGCGCAAACGCGCTCGAGAAATAATTATGAGAATTAAATTTAGGTAATCTTGCTTTACTTGTTCGAAAGCGAAGTTTTGCTCCGTTTGTTCATGGAGTATAATGTCCATCATCATTTGAACACGTTCAGCGTCCGGTGCCGATAAATGGATGATGTGCTGGCGGTTTAAATCGGCAGGAGAAACCGGATTGGTTGTTTCCGGTTCAGTAAGTTCGCTGAGCAGTCCGCTAAATTGTTTATCCCACCAATCAGCAATTTGTTCCGGATAAAACTGGCAGTTGTACATGCAAACAGGCGTTTCAATTACATAAGCATGTTCTTGATGCGGCGGGATGAGAAATACATCCCCGGGAATCAAAGGCATTGAAATATTTTTGAATTGATGAATGCATGAACCTTTTGTAATCAGCACAAATTCTTGAAAATCATGCCGATGAACAGGGACCGATTTGGCTGCATGAAATACTTCTAAAGCGATGCCGCTTGTATCGTCACATTTAAAAGAAAAGTAGGGAATGATGGTAGAACACTTCCTTTACGTTGCTAGTCACATCATTATAAATCATAAATAGGAGGAAAATAAAATGAAAATTGGATTCAACGAAGGGTGCGATCGTTTTTGCAAGGATCATTCGGTCCTAAAAGATCTGGAATTATGTGAGAAGTACGGGTTTGATTACATTGACATTCAATCGGAATGTCTCGACCGCGATCTTTCAGCCGGAAAGTATACCATTGAGCAGTTAGGCAATTGGTTTAAGACGCATCATCTTAGCATGCTGTCCTATAATGCTTTGAAGTTTTTTAACATGAAGCAAACCCAGCAGGAAAAAGATGCAGTAATGGGAGAGCTGGACGAAATGATTCGGCGCTGCTTGATTTTGGACTGCAAAATGATTGTCGTTGTTCCGACGGAGAATATTACAGTTCCCGCAACGAGAGCTGAAATTCGCGCGGATGCGGTAGCGGTTTTAAAAGAAATGGTTCAAAAAGTAGAGCCTCATGGCATCAAGCTGTCTATTGAATTCTGCGGCAGCCCGGGTATGACAATCAATCGTTTTGAAGACGCGTATGCAATTGTAGAAGAGGTTAATTCACCACTTGTCGGCGTTACGCTCGATCAATATCATTTCCATGCAATGGCATCTGAGTGGGCAGCGCTGGAAAAAGCAGACGGGAAAAAAATCTTCGTATGGCATTTGAACGACATGGAAGATATGCCTTGCGGCGCACCATACAACAACGATGAAAAGCGGCTATGGCCAGGTGATCCGCGCGGCTGCCTTGATCACAAACGTTATGCTGATACACTTAAAAAAATTGGATTTGAAGGCGGCTGCTGCACCGTTGAAGTGTTCCGTCCAGATTATTACGAGCTAACACAGGAAGAAAATGTTCGCACTGCTGCAGAGGTTACGCGTTCCCATGTTGAAAAATACTGGAATCAGCCGTCACTTTCATTTTTTTAATGATAGTATCATAGTTCGGCGGCTCTTCAAGCCGCTGATTCTAAGATATTTAATTTTTCTTACATAGTTTGAAAACGTTATCATTAAGCGGGTTTCTGAGGAGGTAAGACATGAGTATGCAAGTAATTGAAAAATCGCGTGATCATAAAAAAACTTTAAAGAAGATTACGATCATCTCTACATTTGGCGGACTTCTTTTCGGATATGATACGGGAGTAATCAACGGAGCTTTACCCTATATGGGAAGGGAAGACCAGCTGAATTTATCTCCAGTCACCGAAGGTCTTGTAACAAGCTCTCTTTTATTCGGCGCTGCTTTTGGGGCTGTATTCGGTGGAAGTTTATCGGATCGTTTTGGCCGGCGGAGGATGATTCTTAATCTTGCGATCCTGTTTCTTTTAGGCACACTTGGATGTACTTTTGCACCATCTGCCGAAGCTATGATCGGGTTCCGATTCGTATTAGGTTTGGCTGTCGGCGCTGCTTCTGTCATGGTACCTGCTTTCTTAGCGGAAATGTCTCCTGCCAAGCATCGGGGAAGAATCGTGACCCAGAACGAATTAATGATTGTAACTGGGCAGCTGCTAGCGTTTGTATTTAATGCGATTCTTGGTACTACAATGGGTGAAGAGACAGCTCATGTTTGGCGCTATATGTTAGTGATTGCCTCACTTCCGGCTGTTTTCCTATGGTTTGGAATGATGGTAGTACCCGAAAGTCCGCGCTGGCTTGCCTCAAAAGGCAAACTGGGAGAAACTCTTCGTGTTTTAGAAGAAATCCGTGCACAAGATCAAGCTCAATCTGAATTTAAAGAAATTCAGGACAGTCTTGATCAGAAAACAGGCATTAAACAAGCTACGCTTCGGGACTTAAGTGTGCCTTGGGTTCGCCGCATTGTGTTGATCGGAATCGGGATTGGGATTGTACAGCAAGTTACAGGCGTGAACTCGATTATGTACTACGGTACACAAATTCTTCAGCAGTCAGGATTTTCAACCAATGCAGCACTTGTCGGTAATGTTGCAAACGGTATCATTTCTGTTTTAGCTACTTTCGTTGGTATTTGGCTGCTAGGAAAAGTCGGCCGCCGTCCGATGCTTATTACGGGGTTAATCGTTACCACTACCGCATTGATGTTAATTGGAATTTTCTCTTTTCTCCTGGAAGGGTCACCAGCACTCCCATTTACTGTCCTGGCAATGACAGTGACATTTCTTGCTTTTCAGCAAGGTGCTATTTCACCGGTAACCTGGCTGATGCTGGCAGAAATATTTCCATTAAAGGTACGTGGAATCGGCCTGGGTGTCAGCGTGTTTTGTTTATGGGTAGCAAACTTTCTTGTTGGTTTCTTGTTCCCAATCCTTCTTAGTGCCGTCGGATTGTCAATCACGTTTTTTATTTTTGCTGTGTTAGGAATTGGTGCTATTACATTTGTACACAAATTTTTACCGGAAACAAAAGGAAAATCGCTTGAGCAGCTGGAAGCACTTTTTAGATCCCAAAACAAAAAAAGTGAACACAAAAGTGCGATTTAATTACTAAAAAGCTATGTGGTTTTTCACCCACATAGCTTTCATCAAAGGTTTTTCACTTGTTTAATAATGAAACAAGAATTAAATAATAGCAATCATATCATGTAAAAATAAAGAACCAACTTGGGTGAATTAGTCGCCCGCTTAACTAAATGCTGGGAAATTATCGATATTATTTCTGTTTTTAGCTTGATCGCGTTGATACACTTCCTCAAGAATTTCTGACGCAATATCCTGCATACTCTTGCCGGTCTGTTCCCCTTTCTTGCGAAGCCAATCCTTAATATCGACCGAAAGGGAAACCGACAGCAATTCCTCCTCTGATTCAATGCTAAGTGCCTCATATTCTGGAACATACCGCACACGCCCTTGTTTGGCAGAACGTTTAATGAAATCAGCTAACTCAACCGAAACACCATTTAATCGCGCATCTTTCATATGAATCACCCATCGGTCCTTTAAGCGTTCCATATATAGATTCGCCACAGGAACCTGCTGATAAAGCAGATCCATCACTTGATAGGTGAGGGAGTAGACTGCTGGCAGATTGAGCACCGCATATCCAGGCTTTGTACTGCGCTTGCCCATCTCAATGGAGTAGTCAGGTCTTAACCTATGTGTATAGATGCCTTCCATATAGCTAAAAGTATCATCCGTTCCCGGAACAATAAAGTACCAATCCCCTAAACCTTGGCGCATAAGTCTTGCTTCGGGAATGGAGGGGGAAGAAAAGCGCTGGTACACAGCTTCTTTAGCCTTTTTATTGTAATATTGCCGCTGTGAAAGCCGGTCTTCCCAAATTTTCTTTTCGTGCAGCTCACTGAATTCTTTTAGGTCGCTTTCTTGAATAAGAGGAATAGTTCGCCCTTTTACCTGTCCTTCAGAAGCGGGAAGAATCCCTTCTTTAATATAGGCGACAATAAAGTTTCGGTTCGTCTGCAGGTATTCTGCCGCCTGGTTTAACGTTAATCCTTCCGGTGTTTTAGGCATGGTTTCAATGAGCCGTTCAATCTCATTGCTAGAAAAAAGAAGCCCTTGATGGCCTCCCCACGGATCCTCCACAGGTTTTAGCTTTCCTTCTTGGACGTAGGCGTGAACTGTGGAAACAGAGCGGCCAATCATCTCTGCGACTTCCTTTGTTGAATAATATTTTTCCTGGTTTATTTGCATGGGTTTTATCCATCCTTTAAAAAAGTATCTATGTACGTATCCTTACACGATTTTGTATGTTATGCGTATGGCTGGATTAACTTTAGTTCATACTGTTACTGCATCGCTTAAAATACCCTAACTCCTGAACATGAAAGCGGCTTATACAGTCAGGTCCCCGCCTGGCTGTTTTTTTATGCTTTGCGAACTTCCACGTAGGTTTACGCAAATCACATGCACCTACATCACTTATCATTTCCAGTAAAACTTCCTTGATCATTAAATGTTGTTTCTCTTCAAATCGGTTCACCAACACATCCTGTAGAAAAAATCCGCAAACAGCCTGCGGCTCTCCAAAAAGATCAATTTGACGACTGGATGCTGCTTCATCCTTTTCCTCTTCCTTATAATGGATCAATCAAGAAAGAGTCCACTCCATCATTCAATTACTTCCTTTCTTTATCCCTTCTTATTTCATTACGTATGTGTATATTAATGATTTTCTTTTCTTATTTTAAAAATTAAGTATCTATTTTTTTATCTTGTATTTTAATGATTAATATAATTTTATCATTTTAAATAAAGACATACAATTTGATTATTTTAATTTAGGTATTTATCATATATAAATTAAATTATATATAAGTATTGAAACAAAGTCTGTGTTTTTTGAAATAAGTGTTAAGAATTGTGAAATGTAGATTGTTCAAAGATGTAAATCTGATAGATAAACGAAGAAAAACTTATTGATTTTAGGTGTCTTGACACCTCATAATATATCTTAAAATAAACGGAAATAATGGATAAAATTTCTTCGAATAGGAAAGAGGACACCTTTGAGCTATCAGATTTCTTCTAAACTCGTTTCTACAGAGGATGACACTTCGGCTATTAGGGTAGAGGCTTGGGACAATCAGGGTAATTTAATTGCACATGCCAGTTTAATCATCGTTGGATTAATGCATGGATATATAGGAGAGGTATTTGCTCAGCCGCATTACCAGGACAAGGGTGTTGGTGAGGAGTTAAAAGAATTTCTGGCCAAAATAGCAGTGCAGACAGGAACGTATATTATAGATAATCCTTTTTCTCCAAAGTGAAAGTTCTATTTATATATAAAAGCCCTGCACATTATGTACAGGGCTTCCGCTTCGATTATTGTATTTTTGGCAAAGCTTTATCCATTTGCTCTTCGTTGACTTGAACAGGCTGGCCGACCGGTGCATCTACGCTACAATAAACATACTTAGTGTTTTGCCAAAAATCAAAAGCAAACGCGTCGACCGGATCTTGTTGAGAATTCTTATAATGATTTTCAACCACTTCGGACTTAAAGATATTCCCAAGCATATATTCAGCGTTCATAATCTTCATCAGCCTTCTAAGATAAGTTTCCACATATGTTCCTGATAAAAGGCTGATTGTTGTGTTAGGGTATCCAAACCCCCGGCTGTTATATTAAATATTCTTTTAATGCTTGCTGCAGTGTACCTAGTGTTTCTGTATCAGGACCAAATGAGAGTCCTTTATGGATCATTTTTCGTACTACGTCTGCTCTCAAACCTGTAATAACTGTGTGACATCCCATCAGGGAAGCACCATCAATAATTTTTGTTAAATGATCAATGACCTGGGATTCCATATCTGCGATTCCGGATAAATCCATGATCAAAGTCTGGATACGTGATGCCTCAATTTCGGTTAAAACCTTTTCCTCAAGGATAGATGTCCGGAACGTATCAACCGAACCAATCACAGGCAGGATACAGACAGAAGTGTTGATTGGAATAATAGGAACAGATAGATTTTCAACCAGCTTTCTTTGTGCTTTAATCAAAGAATCCTTATATGTAGAGTAATTAATAAAAAAGGCATTTAGAAACGCATCTACTTGATTATTAATTTCTTTCTCTAAATGAAAAAAATTTGGCGTTATCTGTTCACCGGTTAAGCCGTTATACTGTTCGATAAAATTCCATATCGTTCTGCGGATGGCCTGTACCCATTCTAGTTTAAAGGATAAAGTAAGGGAATGGGTCGCCCATGCGATCCCTTCCTGTTTGGCAAACAATTCAACTTCTTTTTCTTGCCTGTTAATAATATAAACAACCAGCTTATGAGCATTATTAACAAGGTCAATATTGCCAATGGACAGAATTTCATCAATTTTGTCTCTTACATTGACAGCCTCTAACAATAATTTCTCTTCAAACTTCTGGCTGTTTTTTTGGAGAAATTCTTGAAATTTAAATGAATAATCATCAAACGTTTTTTCCATTTTGCCTTCTCCCTTTGTAGGTGTTTAAAAAGTCATTGCTCATTTTTATTAAATCACATCAAATAAGAAAATGAACATTTCATGTCTCGGTAAATTTTACCTTATGGAATGTGTTGCAAATTAATGCTTAAAAATTGCTGATAAATAGTGATAACTTTTAGTCCAAAGCGAGAGAGGCGTTGTTAAGAACATACATCGAGGAGTTGGATTTGACGGCATAAAGAAGCCACGGAAGCGAATCCGTGGCAAATGGCATGGAGTTATGTAACTTTTCAGGGCTGATGATGAGGTGTCCCTTAGCTACATGGTTTATTTGTTACCCATTCTATCAGTAAATCAAACCATATATATAAAGCAGCAGTATATCATCCGCAGCAAGAAAAGAGTAATGAGAGGCTGGATGGTACTTGAAAACTATGCTCAGCATTATCCGCTTAACAAAACTATACACAACAGAGCAAAAATAATGCTGCGATGGGCGCTATGCATAAAAAAGGCCGCGGCAAGATCCGCAGCAAAGAGCAACTAGTAATCGATATGTAGCAAACAAAGAATCATCAGGAGGTGGTGTGGTTACCACATTATTTATTTACCCTGGTTATAAGAAGGTAAACTACAAAAAGAAAAAATTTACCAACATATAAACATTTAAACATTGATACTACACGCATTAAAATTAACAGTGGTACTAAACGGAGGAAAAAATGTAGGGTAGAACGAGTAAACAGGCCGCCGCTAGATGAACGATATTATCTTGCGTAAACCATCCAGAAATTGCAGAACAAGTCGGCATATTCCGTATGCAACTTTACCATTGGGAATAACTTAAGCACTTCCAGCACGAAAAAGGTAAAAGACTCGGCTCATACTTGCGTAAGACCATTCGGAAAGGTTGGTTACATGCAGCTTATTGTGTGTAAAAAAGTACAGAAAAATGAAAAGTTAATCTTAAAAGATTTTCCCATACCATAGATGTTAAAAAAGCAGGTGTTTATTATTTCTATTTCGGGTATTAATTGAGCATCAAAGAAAAAGGAGGAAATGAACATGGATCATGTAAAAGCACTTATTATTAAATTTGTGATGGTCGCAGTCGTACTTGGGATTGTACTTACTGGAATTTACGACGGAGAGTTCAGTGACACGCTCCTTATCAGTGCTGTTCTTACCATTCTCGCTTATGTAGTTGGGGATTTGCTCGTATTCCGTAAAGCAGGTGACGATCGTGAACGTCATGCAGATCACTCCAAGAGAAATGGTATTGCGACTGTATTAGATGCAGTATTAGCATTCTTTGTCGTTTGGCTTATGGGCAAATCACTATTTATTAATGATGGAGATGTTCTAGCAGCTTCTTTTATCTCAGCAATTGCTATTGCAGTTGGTGAATGGTTATTCCATAAATATCTTGATAGACATGTATTTGATGAAAAACGTGCTCACTCTCGTGTTGAATAACATGTAAAGTAGGAGATTCTTTTGGTGGCACACATCATTATAAGAGATTCTATTCTTTCATTTTACAAGCTAATCAATAAAAACCTAAATAGAACAACGAAGTAACCCGTTCGAGAACTTTCGACGGGTTTTTTCACTGGTCTTGCTGATAATCCTTTTTTAAACACTGGCAGATTGAGCACGAAATATCCAGGCTTCATGCTGCGTTTGCCCATCTCGATGGAATAGTCAGGTGTTAACCTATGTGATCCATCCCTTCTATGTAGCTCAAAGTATCTTCGATCCCCGATATAATAAAGTGTAGACTCTCCAGTGTATGCCATTATGAGAGCATTGGGCCATGAAAAAATCGAGATGACAATGATCTATTTGCAGAAGATTATGGAGCGGGAACAGCATGTGGTTCACCAATGGAAAGATGATGCGCTGGGAAAGTATATACAATAGAAGAAACTCGACACAAAAGATGTTGATTCTGTCTTGAAGGGATTAGTTTTTAAAAAAATCAAACTTTACTTTTACAAAAAAGAAGAACCTTTCTAGAAAACGAAAATATATTGGTAGCTTGTTACAGTTGAATAAAACTGATGATTAATGTAAATAAAAGAGCTTCTTATTTATCATACTCAAATAAGAAGCTCTTTAGTATGTGATAAAAATAACCTTTTCAGAACAGTAGCTCTATATCTTTATTTAGAAATGGTTATAATGTTTTCTTCTTTTAACTCAACATTACCTTCTTTATTGATAATTAAAGATTCACCTTCTAACAAATTTGTGAAAACTACAGGCGTTATTATTGAAGTAGCATTTTCTTTAATATATTCTAAATCTACTTTTAACAAAGGCTGCCCTATTTTAACATGGTCGTTCTCTGAAACCAAAGTTTCAAATCCTTGACCTTTTAAATTAACCGTATTAATTCCGACGTGAATTAAAAGCTCTGTTCCCGAATGAGTTCTGATTCCTATTGCATGCTTTGTAGGGAATATATTCAGTATTACTCCGTCTACAGGTGACACTACTGTTCCTTCAGATGGAATAATAGCAAAGCCGTCGCCCATCATTTTTTCCGCAAAGACTGCATCAGGTACTTGTGAAATGGGTTTGAGTTCACCTTTCATTGGCGAAACAAACACATCATTTAATGTACTAGAACTTTCTTCTGTAACAGGCTGTGCTTTCTTTGTTGTGATATTTCCTTCTGTTGGACGAGGAGTTTTCCCGCTAATGATATCTTGCATTTGCCCTTTAATCGTTTCAGAACGCGGACCAAAAATCGCTTGAATATTATTACCTACTTCAAGCACGCCAGCAGCACCAAGCTTTTTCAATTCGGCTTTGTCCACATTTTTTATGTCATTAACAGAGACACGAAGCCGCGTAATACAAGCATCTAAATGAGAAATATTTGTTTGTCCGCCCATTGCTTCAAGAATATTGTAGGCAAGATTACTATTCGATTTTGAATCTTTTTGCTGTTTATCTAACTCTTCTGCTTCTCGTCCTGGTGTCATTAAGTTAAACTTTTTAATCATAAAGCGGAACAAGAAGTAATAAATAAACGCAAAAGCAATTCCCAATAAAATCGCAATCCACCATGGCTCTTCGCCTGGTAAAATTCCAAATAGAACGAAATCAATAGCACCGCCTGAGAACGTATAGCCAATATTAACATCAAGCAATGTCATCAAAACAAAGGACAATCCATCCAGCACAGCATGCGTAACAAATAAGATTGGAGATACAAACATAAATGAGAATTCAAGAGGTTCAGTAATACCTGTTAAGAAGGAGGTCAAAGCTGCTGAACCTAATAAACCTGCTACAAGCTTTTTCTTTTCTGGCCGTGCTGCATGGTACATTGCTAATGCAGCTGCAGGCAAGCCAAACATCATGATTGGATATTCACCAGCCATGAAGTGTCCAGCTGTAATTTCTACGCCTTCTTTTAATTGAGCAAAGAAGATCGTCATATCCCCGCGAACGACTGTACCAGCCGCTGTTGTATAAGAACCAATTTCATACCAGAACGGAGCATGGAAAATATGATGCAGTCCAAATGGAATCAATAATCTTTTTATGAAGCCAAAGAAAAATACAGCAGCATATAAGCCCTCATTAATTAAATAGAGAGAAATCGTATTCATGCCATTTTGTATTGGCGGCCATACAATCAGTAGAAGTAACCCTGCTACGAAAGAGACTGCTGCCGTAACAATAGGGACAAAACGTTTTCCTGCAAAGAAACCAAGAAATGAAGGCATTTCAATATTGTGAAAACGTTTATAACAGTAAGAAGCGATGAGACCTACAATAATACCTCCGAATACACCTGTCTGTAATGTAGGAATCCCTAATACACTGGCATAACCAGGATTCTCAGAAAGTTTTTCTGCTGTAATACCAGCCCATGAGCTCATTACCTGATTTAATACTAAATATCCAACAAGAGCAGCAAGCCCCGCAGCACCGTCTCCTGCTAAACCTATGGCTACCCCGATGGCAAAAATAAGAGCTAAGTTACTGAATATGATATTACCTGCGTCTTCCATTACATTTGCAATTAATTGAATATTATCTGCTCTTAAGAAGGGAAGGTAATTTAAAAGTGTATCTTGTTGAAAAGCATTCCCAAAACCAAGTAATAAACCCGCTGCAGGCAATAGAGCAACTGGCAGCATTAATGCTTTACCAATTTGCTGTAATACGCCAAATATTTTTTTAAACATTTGGATCCTCCCAATTAGATATTACTAGTAAGTGTGTATACATATTTAAAAGCAAAAAGGAAAGAGCCACGGAAAAGCAATCTATGTGATCAAATATAAGTTTCTATTTGTACAACTGAATTTTTTCATATTAGTTTAAATTCTTTTTGGATAAATAATAGTTATAAGAAAACTTCATATATATTCCGTTTAGCATAATGAATTAGACTTTTAACTTCCATCAAAGAACCTTCTATTCACCACCTTAATTTTAGACATAAAAGAATATTTTTATATAAAGTTGGTGTAACAAAGAAACTTGCTTTGAGAATAAAAATTTATCCGAGGTCTCAATTCTTCGATTTATGCTTCTACTTACTTAGCGAATTTAGTCTAAAGTATGAAATGCATTTCATAACAAGAAAAATTTTTATACGATCAGTTGTTTCATTTAGTTTATTTTAAATGCAAAAAGAGAATCCGCTCTCTAGCCACAAAGAAAGCGGATTCTCCTGTTCATTAGATAGCTTAGTCATTTTATGGCGGGTAGGCCATTAGAAAATAATTAACAGGTTCTTTAAGGGGTAGGTTACAATCAAACACTTAATTATTTTCTTAATGGGTAGGCTACAATAAACAACTTAACAACTTGATATATTTTTTTATCTGAAGGTCATTAGAAAACAGTAATGCTACATGAGTATAAAGATAGAAAGAAAGTTATCTTACCACTTCTTGAGGCCGAGCAGTTTTTCACCCAGCTCATTCAATTCCGCACGCTCATATTTTTCTTTTTCCCAGTTGCGAGGGTCTCCCAGGAAGGCAATTCCTTCTGGAATCTCTCTGTCTTTCCATTGTTTAATTCTCCACTCTTTCAGTTCTTCATTGTGTTCCTGAGCCGGGAACATGGAGATGTACTGGTGGATGTTCGGTGTATCAGATGTGTTCTTGCGCAGGCCGTGAGGCTGCATCACGTGGAAGATAAGCAGGTCACCTGCATTCAGTGTTACCGGCGTTGGCGTGTAGCCTGTGTAGTCTGGATGGTACGGATCCCGGTCTGCAGGCTGTGTTTTCACCCATTCAGGGAAATCACGGTACAGCTCAGGAATCACATTCAAGTCGCCGTTTTCTACATTTGTATCTGTTAGGAAAAGAATTCCCTGGACGTTTACTGGCAGTGGATCTAAAGAAGTATCTCCGTCCCAGTGGATAAACCCTTCAAATTCAAAGCCTGGTTTACTTGGGAAGCTCAGGTTGCACCGGTCAATGCTGGTCCACAGCTTTTCCGTTCCCCAGATATCAACAAACGCATCATAGACTTTCTGGTAAGAACGGTTATCCCAGAAGTACTGGTGATTATAGAGTTCTACCATTCCAGCTCCGCGAAGCTCTGGCATCTGGTGCTCACGAAGGGGCTTCGTGTACCAAGTTGAAGGGTCTTTAGGATCCTTTTCTTCAAATTCCCAAATCAGGTTAACCGTGCGGTCGATGTATTCTTTCGGAACCACATTGCGAACGACCACATAGCCATTTTCTTTCCAAAACTTAAATTCCTCTTCCGTTAAAACTCGTAAAGGCTCGTTATTCGGACGTTCATTCAATGGAATATCAATTTCAAGTATATTATTTACTTTTGTTTTTTCCATTTTCAAATCCTCCTATCAAGTTTAAAGATTGTGTGTGGTTCTTTCTATAATAGGATATTTTATGGAACGCATTTCAGGTCAAGTGTATTTTTAATATTTTTTTCAAAAATTTAAAATTGTTATAAAATGTGTTTTGTAAAAGGGGATTATTCAGCAAATACATTTAATTTATGATCTTAATGCGCTTACAATTATTAGTGGCAAGTTAAAAAATATGTTTTAGAATGTACGTCTGCTACTTAACTAATTGCATCATGTTTGTTAGTGTACATATTTATACAAAGTAAAACAAAATCATAAAGGGGCGTCTTTTATTAAATAAAAGACGCCCCTTTATTGATGAGTAAGTTTCTCGATAAAAGAAATTTATAGCCACTAGAACAGTAGATTATTCCTTTGCTTTTTTTGCCAAATTCCTCTTAATGATCTTGGACTTTTACCCATTTTTGCTTTTTGTGACTTTCTAAAATTGCTTCAGTAATGCACATTGACAGGTGCCCATCTTCAAATGTTGCAAAATTGGCTCTATCACTTGAAGGAAGCTTCTCTTCAAGAATATAAGTATAAAAATTATTCATCATATTTTTTAAAGCATCTGGCCATCCTTCATTGTGTCCACCAGGATGATGAATGGAATCTCTAGCTTCTGGAACAAATAATGAAGGATCTGCCAAGAGAATCTCATTCGCTTTATCTCGGTGTCCGATCCATAATTTTTCGGGTTCTTCCTGATTCCAGCAGGCAGAATGCTGACTCCCATTAATTTCAAATTCCAGTTTGTTTTTTCGTCCTGCACTTACTTGTGAAACCGTAAATGCTCCCCTTGTTCCATCATCAAAGCGTACAAGAACTGATGCGTAATCTTCTGTATCAATTGTTATATCTTCATATACTTCATCCTGTGCTTTATGTGCCCCAAAAGTTGATATATTCGATACAGGCTTCTTTCTAACTGGTATGACAGTTGCCAAATCCGCAAATACTTCTACAATTTTTTTGCCTAATACATATTGAACAGTATCACACCAATGAGATCCAATATCCGCTACAGCTCTTGATTTTCCTCCTGTCTCAGCGGTTAGACGCCAACTAAAGTCCGTATCGAACAATAGCCAGTCCTGCAAATAACTTCCGTGAACTAAATTCACCTTACCTAGTTCCTCGTTTGCAATCATCGCTTTTAGCTGCTTAATAATAGGGAACTGCCTGTAATTGAAATTCACGCCATGTACTATATTCTGCTTTTTTGCTAACGCCAATAATTCTGATGATTCCTTACAAGATATGGCTAAAGGCTTTTCTGATAAAACATGCTTGCCCTCTAATATAATTTCTTTATTAATTTCAAAATGAAGATGGTTTGGTGTACAATTGTGCACTACTTGTATTTCACTGTCTTGCAGCATATCACGGTAATGTTCATAAACTTTAGATATGCCCAGTTCAGCTGCTTTTTTTTCGGTAGTATCTTTGTTGTGTCCTGCCAGTCCAATTACTTCAACAAATCCAAGGCGTCTTATTGCTTCAATATGAGTAGGGCCTATAAAACCAGTCCCAATGATACCGCTTTTTATTTTTTCCATTTTTCCCTCTTTCCCTCTTTCGCTCACTTTTTTATAGGAGATCAAATGCTGCTATGCATATCTAAATGGCTGTGAAATCTAATGTTTTCTCACTAGATTCTTAAGAAACATGCTTTTTTTACTTATCATTATTTAAGTTCGTTATTCTATCAATTAAAAGTAAGTGTCTCATGAAGATGGATCAGCTTTTTTTCACCAGCCAAGCATTCCCAATAACACCAGCATCATTTCCTAATGATGCAATCGCCAATTCTACCCCTTGTAATGCTCTTGGAAAGGCAAAATGGGCAAAATGCTTTTTTAAGGGATCTAATAAAATATTTCCTGCTTTTGAAACACCGCCGCCAATAACAATTTTTTCAGGATTTAGCCCATTTGCAAGGTTCGCTAACGCTATTCCTAAATGAAAAGTAACGTTCTCCATTACTTTCTTCGCTATCTCATCATCTTGGCTCACTGCCTCTATTACTTGTTTGGAAGACAATGTTTGATGCTCATTATAAACTTCTCTTAGTACACTCGGAATAGAGGTAGAGGACAATTCTTGGATGGCTAGTCGAACAATGCCTGTAGCAGATGCTATTGTCTCCAGACATCCTTTTTTTCCACAGTTACATGGCGCGCCGCCCTCTGCAACAGAGGTGATATGCCCAATTTCACCACCAGCTCCATTAATGCCATGTACAATTTCGCCGTTAGAAATGATTCCACCGCCTACACCTGTTCCTAATGTAATGCATAGTAAATCCTTAGCTCCTTCACCGGCACCTTTCCACATTTCTCCGATTGCCGCTGCATTAGCGTCATTTTCTACCACGACAGGTAAGGACGTTTCCATTTCTAGTAGATCTTTTAGATGAAAGTTTTTCCAGCCTAAATTAACTGCTACATCAATGGAGCCATTTCTAAAGTTAACTGGACCTGGCGCCCCAATGCCAATGCCAATTAATTTGCTTTTATTTTGGTTCAACTTATTTAATGTTTGATCAATAGACTTAGCTATATCGGTTGGGATATGCTGACCTTTTTCTTTTGTATTTGTTGGAATTTCCCATTTGTAAATTATCTCACCGTGTTGACTAATAAACGCTATTTTAATAGTGGTGCCTCCCAAATCAACACCCACTAACCATTTTTCATACATAACTTGTCCATCCTTATTTGAATTTTAATTTTAAACTAGTGCCCATTCCAAAAATGTATTGTGCGTTACTTTATTAAAGTGTTAAAACTTTTAGAAACTTATTAAGCTTGTAATCGTTCTGATTCCTTTACTTCTTCATTATTTTTAGTAGGTTGCATTATTTCCTTAAATTTATCCTTAAAGAAGATAAAGAAAAATACAGTAACTACTAATGCAATAACTGCAGGGTACATCCAGAAAATTTTCCATTGAGAAAGAGCAGCCGCTCCTTGTTCCGTGACTGTCTGATTAAATAGATTTCCTGCAATAAAGGAGCCAACGAACATACCAATACCTTGTGTAAACATGATTAATAACCCTTGTGCTTGGCTTCTTGTTTTTTCACCAGCTACTTTGTCGGTATAGATATATCCTGTCACGAAGAAGAAGTCCCAACATAATCCATGTAAAGCAATAGCAATAAACACAAGAGGTGCAACAGATTCAGGTCCAGTTATTACAAACAATGACATCCGCACTACCCATGCAAGCATTCCTAATAAAAACATATATTTGAATCCTAAAAACCGGAAACATAGAGGAATTAACAGCATAAATACAATTTCTGATACCTGGCCAATTGTTAAAACGGATGATACGTTGTTAATTCCCAAGTCACCAAGAAATACTGAAGTGAATGAGATATATGCAGCATGATCTATAAACAGTAGAACTGTACAGATAATAAAGATTAAATAGTAACGGTCTTTTAGTAGACTCAGTGCATCTAAACATAATAAGTCGCGCGCTGAGAATGGTTTACCTTTAGCGGGAGCTGGTGTATTCGGTAATGTAAAGCAATACAATCCAAGGAAAACGGATATAACAGCACCGATTTGAAGAGAGAGTGGGTTATCTGAATAACCAAGGCTGCCAATTAATAGACCCGCCGCTATAAATCCAATGGTTCCACATACACGTATTAATGGGAAAGTCCTCATAGAATCTTTAACATTATGGAAAGTTACATTATTTGTTAATGAGTATGTTGGGTTGTAACATAACATGTAAAAGAACATAAGCCATAGAAAACCAGTGGCATTACCTGAGTAGATCTGAGTTGGAAGGAACCATAACAAAATTCCACCCAGAATATTTACTATGCCTAAGACCTTTTGAGATGGAAAGAATCGGTCAGTAATCATCCCTAAGAAAATGGGGGAAATGATGGCAGCTATGCCACCTATTGAGTAAGCGGTACCAATGATAGATGAAAGTCCGTGTTCACTAAGGACAAAACCTAACGTTGCAAACCATGAACCTAAAACAAAATATTGAAAAAACATCATTGCTGAAAGGCGAGGAACTATAAATGATCTACGTTGCATTTTTAACACTCCTTTTTAAAATTAAGAGAATAGTTCTTTTCTATGACAAAGTGTAGTTTATTCAAATTGCAGTATTAATTCTAAAATTTCTATGTTTGATTTTCTCCTGACTCTGTTTTATTAAAGTGATGTTTTGGATAGAGAACGGTTACAAAATCTTTTTAAATTTCATGACGAGGAGTTGTCCTCTGCAAGTCTTCATTATTTTGTTTATATTTAATCTAGAAACAAGGTTTTCTCTTTTTACGCCCTATACCTCCTATATGTCAATTACTGCAAACCAAGTTGTATTCGACTTCCGTTTTTTGGATATCACTGTTGCTCATACTTATCTACTGAATATCCCGTGGAAAGCATTTCAACGCGATGATTTGGTAAGGATAGATTATTTTATGGAAAGCATTTCAGGTCAAGAATATTTTTTTAATCTTTAGATTTTTATAGTGATGTATCAATTTCAAGCATTATTGTGTAAAAAATAACAGGAGGGCTATATTCATTTTGTAAATGAGTTAGCCCTCCTGTTAAAGGTGCAATGGTGGTTAGAAATAGAACACCACTTAGTTAAGTGTACTTATAAGTTTTTAAATAAAGTTCTTATTCGGCAACACTGAATATTTCATTTTTATGGTCTTCTTCCAGTAGACCTAAACTGATTAAGCCGTTAAGAATTCCATCTTCTGAACAAGAAGTGGTAATAAAATCTGCTGCTGCCTTAGCTTCAGGGACTGCATTACCCATAGCAATTCCTGTCCCGACTAAAGTCAGCATTTCCAGGTCATTCAATCCATCGCCGAAAGCATAACTATTTTCCTTTTTCACACCCGCTGCTTCAAGAATCTTTTGAATTCCTATAGCTTTAGAACATCCTTTCGGGAGAATATCCGCTGCATATTCATCCCATCTTACAAAGTTATACTCTGGATAACGTTCAATATAAACCTGTGCATCATGAATGTCACAATAAAGATGACCTTGGTAAACAGGGGAGTGTTTATAGAAGTATGAATCAACCATAGGGTAATCCATTTTTAATGTCTCAAAACTAATCGAGATAAATGGGTGGTTTTCTTCGCTGGCTTTAACATGCTGATGATTACAGTAAGCAAGTGCATGGCCCTTGCTTTTTGCTAGATTGTTTATATCATGCAGCATCTCGGGATCCAATGGATTTGAGTAAATTTCTTTTCCTTCAAACACCACAAACTGACCATTTATACAAACATATGAATCGATATTTAGTTCTTTAAGGATCCAGTCAAACATTTGGGGAGCACGACCGGTGGAAATCACCGTATAGATTCCTTTATCTTGAAGCAACTGAACTGCTTTTTTCGTTGATTCTGGTATTACTTTCTCTTCATTCAAAACCGTCCCATCTAAATCAAGAAAAACGATCTTTTTTTCCATTTATTTACCTCCAATTTAAATATATAGGTGACCTAAACATAGCTAGTGTTCTCTTGATAGTTATATCCTTAGGTTTTGTAAGACCAGAATATTTTATGAAACGCATTTCATGGCAAGCTTTTTTTAAAAATTTCTCTTAAATTTTTTTAAAATATGCTGAATTTTTCCCGCTACTTCATTTGATTTTTTTATTTCCCCTTGCTAGGCAGGTCTTAAGTTGAAATGTTTAATTAAGCAGCGTCTGAAAAATAGCTTGATATGAAACGCATTTCACCCTTTATTGTGAATAAAGAGAAATGTAGAAGGAAAGACTCTGATAAAGATAAATAATTAGTTTTTATAATTATTTCATCTTTAACCATAAAAAATTGCCGAACTGAATTCTCGGCTATAGACATATTAGAAAGTGGTGAATTGTATGGCGAATATAAAGGATATAGCGAAAATGGCTGGAGTATCAGTAACAACTGTTTCCCGTGTAATGAATAATCAACCATATGTTAGTAAAGAAAAACGGGAAGCAGTGTTAAAGGCAGTTAAGGAAAGCAATTATCAAAGAAACATTAATGCGATTCATTTGAAAAAGGGGAAAACGTTTCTCATTGGTGTGGTTCTCCCTTTTTCGGATCACCCTTATTTTGCACAATTAGTTAAAGGAATAGCGAGTGAAGCTTTAAAACATAATTATAAGCTAGTATTATTCCAAACTAATTACGAGGAAAGCAGGGAAACAGAAGCTTTAGACATGTTAAAACATAAGCAGATAGATGCTGTAATCATATGTTCCAGAATATGCAATTGGTCAACCATAGATGAGTATGTACCTTATGGTCCGATTGTTCTCTGTGAAGATACAAGACAAAAAAATGTATCGTCAACGTTCGTTGACCACTACAAAAGCTTTTCAAGTGCTTTAGAATATATAAATAGTAAAGGCCATAATAAGATTGGCTATTGTATTGGCAGGAGAACGGGAACAAATAGTAAGTTAAGGGAACAAGCTTATAGAGATTTCCTAAAGAAGATCAATAAGCCTTTTCATGCTGATTATATTTTTGATCAATGCTTAAATTTCGAAGATGGCGAACAAGTCATACAAACTATAAAAGAAATGAATGACCCTCCATCAGCATTGCTAGTAACAAGTGATCAAGTGGCTGCTGGTATTGTAACCTGTTGCCAGAATGAAAATATCTCAATACCAAACGATTTAGCTATAGTGGGATTTGATAACCAGCCAATTGCAGAAATGATGGGCATCACAACATTTGAAATTCCTTTAGTAGAAATTGGCCGCAAGTTATTTATTCAGGCATTCAGTAACGATACAGTTTCACACGAAGAGGTATCTGGTAAGTTAATTGAGAGACGGACAGTATAATACTGGTTAAGGAATTATCAAAGATTGAAGGAGGGAGTATGTAGAAAGTATTTTACCATGTTCCTAGAGGTAGTAGGTAGAACCGAAAAGAAATAAAGCAATAGTTAGGTGACCTTGTTTTTCCCTGAACGGATTTACAAGGTCACCTAAACTCTTTTTCTTCGTTCATTATTTTAAGAAAGCCCTCTCATTTGATAGTAGAGATTTTGATTAATCATAGGTAGATTAATTTCTATACAGCAATTATTTAGTAAGATTCAACTCACTTTGAGACACTTATGGCACTTATTAACGTAGCAATCATGCTGTTCTTCAACTTTTTTTCCGCATGCTGCACACTTTTTAGTAGGTAAATTTCTGAAAAATTCTGTTGCTTTCATCATTATATTTTCCTCCAATTTTTATACTGAATTTTATAATCAACACAATAAAATAGTGTATATCTAAATACTAAGACAACTTAATTAACTTTAAGACATTTGTGGCACTTATTAACATAGCAATCATGCTGTTCTTCAACTTTCTTTCCGCATGCTGCACATTTTTTAGCAGGTAAATTTCTGAAAAACTCCGTAACTTTCATCATTATGTTTTCCCTCCGTCTTTTTGATAATTGATTTTAAAGTCCAAAATTTCAATCCAGTACTGTACTTTTCCTAGGCTTATTTAAAGCTCTGAAACATAGGAATCAATTTTTATTTTAGATATAATGCTTTCTATAGGTGTGCTGTAAAACAACTTATAGTGAGCTGGATTACCACAGAAGGCACAATTATAATCCTTATATCTTTGAGACAATTTTGTTACATGTGGTACATTGAGTAAGCTTATTGCCTCTTTCATATGCTTTTCACAGACTGTTAACATTTAACATCCCTCGCTCAGCAAGTTTTGCATTTATAAAAGTTTACCGGGATAACACAAAATTTATTGATTATCCATAGTCCTTTGATTGTTTTATCTAATTTATATATTTTCACCTCCAAAATAGAAAAATGTATGAAAGGTTACTCACTTTTTAGCTCTTCAACAGAGTAGTGATGACCTTGTAATAAGAAGATATTTTATGAAACGCATTTCAAGTCAAGCGTTTTCATTTAAATTTTTTAAAAAAATTTAAAATGTTTTTTAATTGATCGAAAAGATTCTTTTTTAACTGCTGTTACAATAAAGGGCCGTAGCGGATAATTGGCTATAGTGAAAATCACATTTTATAGTATTTTTCCTAAATAAAAAAAAGATGACCTCGATATAACTCGCTGGTCACCTGTTAACCGGTTAAGCTTTTAAATTGTCTACATGAAAGGGAACAGTTGAGTGAATCCCACAAAATCATATGAGAGGGCATTTTGTCTGTTGATCCATTGAACCTTACAATCCAAGATGTATTCGACCCTGCTACATATAATTACGCAGGAAATAGCCCTGTAGAGAAAACTGCAAGGAAAAACATATTTGTTTGGCTCATAACAGTACAATATTTATTCATCAAGGATCTAAACTGTGTTGCGCTCAATAAGCTTCACTTCCATTTCCTCATAAAATACTTTATCTTTTTCTTGCGTATACAAAAAGAGTTTGCGTCCAATTTCAAAGAGCGGCATTTCGAAGGTTGTGAGACTCATTATTTCTGCAATTGGCTGATTATCAAATCCCACTATGGCTAGATCATCTGGAACGGATAATTGAAGATGATTACATATATTTAAAATACCAGCAGCCACCTGATCACTTGTGACAAGCAGGGCAGTAGGGGGATTTTTCATTTTTAAAAATTTTTCCATCATTCGTTTAGCATCTTCTAGATATAAACAGCCTTCAAAAATATAGGGATCAAAAAAAGGCTGGTTATGCTTTTTCAAAAAATTTCGGTAAGCTGCCTCTCTCATCTCACTATTAGTCCCAGTTCTCCTACCTACGCAATAACCAATTCTTTGGTGGCCTTTTTCATACAAATACTCCAATGCAGTTAAAAAGTTCTCGTAATGGTCAATGAAAACGGAAGAAACATTTCGATTTCTCGTGTCTTCACATAATACAATCGGGCCATAAACTCGATAACTTTCGATCATCTCCCACTCACATTCTTTTGAACAAATAATTAAGGCATCAATTTGTTTCGCTTTTAACATCTCTAAGACTTCTGTTTCTCTTTGGACCTTATAATTCGTTTGAAATAAAACTAATTTATAATTATTTCTTTCTGCTTCCACGGAAATACCTTCTAATAACTTCCCAAAATAAGGGTGATTTAAAAAAGGGAGTGCCACACCTATAAGAAATGTTTTTCCCATTTTTAAGTGAATGGCATTAATATTTTTTTGATAATTTGTAGATTTAATTGCTTTTAAAACAGCCTCCCTTGATTTTTCGCTAACATAGGGATGATCATTGAGAACTCTTGAGACCGTTGATGTACCGACGCCTGCCATTTTTGCTAAATCCCTGATATTAACCATTTCAACACCTCTTTCTAAAATCTTTTCAACAAAGAAAGCGTATTCATTTTGAAAGTATACAAGATCATTTTCTTAATACCAATAAAAAAATTTTCAAAAAAACATCTTGACATGGTATGCGTACCACAAATTAAGCTGTTTTCAACAAGTTCAACCATATATGTAAGCGGTAACAACTTTGGTTGAATTGATTACTATTACAAATTTCGGGGGGAAAGCATTATGAACGAAAAAAACAACATTTTAGTCATCCAGGAATCTTTAAATGAACGTCGTAACAATGAACCATTACGTGTTTTAAGTGAAGAAGATTTTCGATTCTGGAAAGAAAACGGTTATGTTGTCATTAAAAATGCTGTTCCAAAAGACCAGATTGAACGCCTGAAAAACCTGATCTGGGAATTTGAAGAAAAGGACCCTAATGATCCTTCCACCTGGTACGCGCCGCCGCGTGCAGAAAGCAAGATGAGTGAATTGAAAAATACTGGCATGGTGGAGCTGTATAATCATCAATACTTATGGGATAACCGTATGTATCAAAAAGTATATGATGCCTTTGTTGATATCTGGGGCCAAGAAAAATTATGGGTGAGCATTGACCGGTGCAACTTAAATATGCCGATCAAGCCGGACCATGAATACAAAGGATTTATTCACTGGGATGTAAATACATCGCTTGACCCGCTGCCAGTAAATGTCCAAGGTGTTCTTTCGCTGGTAGATACAACCGAAGACATGGGCGGGTTCCAGTGTATTCCGGAACTATACCGTGACTTCCCTGAATGGGTGAAAACGCAGCCGGTTGACCGGGATCCATATAAACCAGATACAACGGGCTATACACCGACAAAAGTAGTCACAGAAGCGGGAGACCTGCTGATCTTTAATGCCATGCAGCCGCACGGCATCCGTGCCAACCATTCGAATAAACCGAGACTTGCCCAGTATATCTCCATGTTCCCGGCGCAGGAAGACAATGAAGAACTGAAAGAAACGAGAATCAAATCATGGAAAGACCGGATCCCGCCAGCGGGTGATGCTTTCCCGGGTGATCCGCGCAACTGGGAGCAGGAAAAATATGAGCGGGCAGAGCTGACAGAACTTGGGGAGAAACTGCTTGGATTAAAAAAATGGTGATAATTTAAATGACTTATTTTAAGGGGCTACTCAAATGAAATATTTTAAGTAGCCCTTTTAAAATAGACATGAAAGAAAGGGGCAGAAAGGTGAGTAAATCAGACTTGCTTCTAGAAATGAAAAATATCTCTAAGACGTTTGTCGGTGTTCAAGCACTAAAGAATGTATCTCTTACTGTTCGAAAAGGGACGGTCCATGCCTTAATGGGCGAAAACGGTGCTGGAAAGTCTACACTTATGAAGATTCTCGCGGGTATTCATCAAGCTGATAAAGGTGAAATCCATTTCAAAGGACAAAAAATAATTATTAAAGATACCCAGGATGCGTTAGAAAGTGGAATTTCTATGATTCACCAGGAGCTAAGCCCTGTCATGGAGATGACAGTCGGTGAAAATATTTTCTTAAACAGAGAACCTAAATACTCAGCTAAGATTATTAACTACAAGAAATTGTATAAGGACGCAGAAAAGCTACTAGCTGATTTGAATGTAGCCATTAATCCAAAAGTAAAAATGAAAACACTTAGTGTGGCAGGTATTCAACTTATAGAAATTGTTAAAGCACTTTCGTATGATGCAGAAGTAATTATCATGGATGAACCAACCTCTGCTATTGCCGATCGTGAAGTTGAAAGACTATTCGCTATTATTGATCAGCTCAAAAAGCAGGGAAAAGCCATTATTTATATTTCACACAAAATGGATGAGATTTTTAAAATATCCGATGATATTACAGTGTTTCGGGATGGTCATCACATTGCAACAAAGCCGGCAAAAGAGCTTGATTATGATTCACTTATAACAATGATGGTTGGCCGAGAACTTACAAGTATTTTCCCTAAAAATGAAACAGTGCCTTCAAAAGCAAATGCATTACGGGTACATAATTTAACGTCCGAGGGAAAATTTGAAAATATTAGCTTTGAACTAAAAAAGGGAGAAATATTAGGGTTAACGGGATTGATGGGAGCTGGAAGGACTGAAATTGCAGAAGCAATTTTCGGTATGCGTCCTTTGGATGACGGTGAAATTTATGTCGAAGAGCAAAAAGTGACGATAAAATCTCCAGAAGACACAATCAAACAAAAAATTGCCTTTATTACAGAAAACCGAAAAGATGAAGGATTATTCTTGGATATGTCAATCTCAGACAACATCGCTATGTGTTCATTGCCAAAAAGAGCCTCGTGGGGATTTATTCAGAAAAAAGAAGAAAAGAGAGCGGCAGCTGAACTCTACAAAAAGTTACGAATTAAAGCATACTCGTTAGAGCAGAGGGTTGGCACATTAAGTGGAGGAAACCAGCAAAAAGTTGTTTTGGCTAAGTGGCTGCTGACAAAACCAAATGTCTTAATTCTGGATGAGCCAACAAGGGGAATTGATATTGGAGCAAAATCAGAAATTTATAAGTTAATGTCTCAACTGGTACAAGAAGGAATGTCTATTATTATGATTTCTTCTGAAATGCCGGAAGTGCTCGGAATGAGTGATCGCATACTTGTTTTTTGTGAAGGGCGTCTTACAGGAGAACTGTCTCGCTCTGAAGCTACACAAGAAAAAATACTAGACTTGGCAACAGTAAAAACAAGCAACCAAGAGAAGATAACGGGGGTGGTCTAAATGCAGGCTAATGTAACAACAAGAGAAGGGTTAGACAAGAAAAATAGTGGTTATATGGTAAAACATTTTTTCTCGGAATATGGTGTTTTTCTAGCTCTTGCAGTTTTGGTCATTATTATCTCTGCATTAAATCCAAGTTTTCTAGGTTTTGATAACATCATGAATTTATTAAGGCAGGTTTCTATCAATGCCATATTAGCAATTGGCATGACTTATGTTATCTTGTCACGCGGCATTGATTTATCAGTTGGATCTATTTTAGCCTTTTCTGGTATCATTGCAGCATCTTTTGCAGGAGCCGAATCAGCTAATCTGCCTCTGGCGATTATACTTGGAATTGGTTCAGGACTGCTGCTTGGTCTTATTAATGGATTTACAATAGCGAAATTTAAGGTTACGCCATTTATTGTCACACTAGGCATGATGGCTGTGGCAAGAGGGTTTACGTTTATTTACAGTGATGGAACGCCAATTTCAAACCTTCATCAAAACTTTTTATTCATTGGCGGCGGACAGCTTGGGGGAATTCCATTTCCTGTATGGATCACAGTGATTTTATTTATCATTTTTAGTGTTGTTTTATATAAAACGACGTTTGGTCGTCATGTATATGCAATTGGTGGTAGTGAAACTGCAGCGAAAATCTCTGGAATTAAAGTGAACCGTTCAATTATTGGTATTTATGGAATTATGGGTCTTCTTGCTGGTATAGCTGGAGTAATTCTTACATCACGTGTCTCAGCAGGGCTCCCTCAAGCAGGAACAGCATATGAGCTGGATGCAATAGCGGCAGTGGTCATTGGTGGAACAAGTTTAATGGGAGGAAGAGGCCGCCTATGGGGATCACTTATTGGAGCTATTATCATTGGGGTTCTGAATAATGGTTTGGATTTATTAGGTGTTTCTTCTTACTGGCAGCAAGTAATTAAAGGATGCATTATTGTATTTGCTGTGATGCTAGATCGCAAGAGAGTGTAGATGCTGTCTAACGAAATAATAATTTATCCATAAACTGAGGGGGAAAAATAATGCTAAAAATTCATAGAAAAAAAGGAATTGCTTTATCAATTTTCGCAACATTCTCACTATTATCAGCTGGCTGTGGTGCTGACTCTTCTGGAGCAGGCAGCAGTGATGCAGGAGCGGAAGATAAAAAGTTAAAGATAGGCTTTCAGGCTTCAGGACTAGAAACAGAATATATTGCAAAGCTAGCAGATTCTATGGAAAAAGCCGCGGAAGAAATGAATGTAGACTTAACCGTGATGGATGGAAATTATGACCTTGCAACTAATATCAGCCAATTAGAGACATTAAAAAGTCAGCAAGTTGACGCCATTGTAGTTAATGCTCTTGATGCTGAGGCACTAAATAGTACCGTTAACTCAATTGTTGATTCAGGTATCCCGGTTATAGGCGTTACAGCGTCGCTTACAGCCGAAAAATTGACTTCTTATGTTGGGTCGCCAGATGTTACAGGGGGTGAAATGGCAGCTAAAGAAGTTGTAAATGCATTGGGCGGCAAAGGAAACATCGTTATTTTTGAAGGACCAGTCGGCATTTCTGCACAAATCGATCGACGTGAAGGAATCTATAAAGTGTTAGATGAAAATTCAGGTATCAAAGTAATTGCAGAAAAAACAGCCAACTGGTCCCGTTCAGAAGCAATGAGCTTGATGGAAAACTGGATTCAAAAATACGGTGACGATATTGACGGCGTTATTGCTCAAAATGATGAAATGGCACTTGGTGCCCTAAATGCATTAAAAGCGAAGAAAATAGACATTCCTGTCGTAGGAATTGATGGCATTGCAGATGCACAAAAAGCAGTAGAAAACGGAGAAATGGTCGCAACAATTTTTCAAAACGCTGAAGCACAAGGAGAGAAGGCAGTAGAAGCAGCAGTCAAAGCAGCTAAAGGGGAAAAAGTTGAAAAACTCTACGATGTTCCATTTGAGTTAATTAAATAATTAAAACCTCCTTCATGGCTAGTAGAACAAGCTTTCAAGGCATTGAATAATAACTTTACTTCCTGAAGAAACACCTGTTTGTTTGATTGGAAGGCCAAACTTTATAGAACTGGGAGAACATTTTTGACTATCGACTCTTCGATAGTCTTTTTTATATAAAAACGCAGTAAAAACTGTAATCTATTTTACTTTTCTAAAATAAAAAATAATTTTTAAAAAAAGTCTTGACCTGGAAAGCGTTCCATAAAATATTCTGTTTGTACAAAGTAATACACATATAGTTAAGGATAGAAAGTTGATAGGTGCTGCTAGGTTCAACATAACACAAAGGAGGCATGTAAGTGGGAAAACAAGTAGTCTTTCTTGATTTAGATGGAACCCTGTTAAATGAAGAAAAAGTGATGCCTGAATCAAATAAGAAAGCAGTTCGCTTGCTTCAAGAAAAAGGGATTCACGCCGTTATTGCTACCGGCCGGACACCACAGCAGTTTGCTCATATACGTGAGGAGTTAAATATTCATTCCTATGTGTCTATCAATGGCCAGTACGTGGTGTTTGAAGGAGAAGTAATTTACACCAACCCTATAGACCCATTCGTACTGCATGACATTACAAATATAGCGAAAAGCAGAGGACATGCCGTAGCTTATTGCAACCACGAAGCAATTAAAGCGAGCGATGAAGATCATCCTTTCATTAAAACAAGTTTTGATAAATTAAAAATGGCTTATCCACCTGTTGACCGAAAGTTCTACAAAATGACGGAAATTTACCAAGGCCATCTTTACTGTGACAGTCAGGATGAGCAGTTATATGAAGAGCAATTTACGGAATTTAATTTTGTAAGATGGGATAAATATGCAGCAGATATTCTTCCGAAAGGTAGCTCAAAAGCAATGGGCATTGAAAAGATACTGGAAGCAGCGGATGTGAAAAAGGAAGATAGTTATGCTTTTGGTGACGGTTTGAATGATTTGGAAATGCTTGCTCAGGTCGGAACGGGAATTGCTATGGGGAACGCAGTTCCTGAAGCAAAGGCTGCAGCTGATTTTGTAACGGATTCAAATATAAATGACGGAATTTTAAAAGGCCTCATTCATTTTGGGTTGGTTGAACAAAAGAACGAAAACTGCAAAGCAAAAACATGTTGCGGGCGCTGCCGGGAAAAATCACGTCGCGACGCAATGAAAGCGGTTCATTTTATTTGATAGATGGTAATCCATTTTGCTAAAACGTAAAACAAATTCAATGAAAGTGGAGGAGGACGAATCATGAAAGCTGTGAACAGTAATATGAAACCGCAAACAAATGAAAATACTAGTGTAATCAAATATTGTTGTCAAAAACATGTGACCCATGCTGTAAAGGTCGTCTACCTTCCACATATTGAAAAGATTAAATATAGCTATAAAACCTGCAGTTTTTGCAACCAAAAAGCCAAATACCAGTTTTTCTGATTTTATCAAAAGCATTTAAAAAAGACTTCTTTTTTATCCTTTTGGTGATAAAAGATTAGCAGTTCACTCTACACAAAACCATCACACTATTAAGACGAAAATAAATTTTAAAGGAGAAAGTAAAATGAAGAAAACAAAAGTGAATAATATACTTGAAATTGATATTCCATTGAATGAGCGTCCGAATAAAGAACCGTTACGAGTCTTAACGGAAGAAGAATTTAAGTTTTGGAAAGAAAACGGCTATGTGGTCGTTCGAAGTGTTGTGCCGAAAGAATACATCGACCGCACGGTTGACCTGATTTGGGAGTTTGAAGAAAAGGATCCTAAAGATCCTTCAACTTGGTACACGAAGCCGGCTCGTGAGCACCAAATGCCAGAGCTTCGCGGGGCTGGAATGGTAGAACTTTATAACCACCAGTACTTCTGGGATAACCGTTCTTACCAGAAAGTTTACGATGCGTTTGTTGATATCTGGGGAACGGAAAAGCTGTGGACCAGCATTGACCGGTGTAACCTGAGCTTCCCAAGTAAACCAGGCTTTGAATTTGAAGGGTTTATCCACTGGGACGGAGATACTTCTTTAGATCCGCTGCCAGTAAACGTCCAGGGAATTCTTTTCCTGACAGATACAGATGTAGAAAACGGCGGCTTGAATGTGATTCCTGAGCTGTACCGTGATTTCCCTGAATGGGTGAAAACACAGCCTGCAGACCGGGATCCGTACCATCCAGACTACACAGGCTACACGCCAACGCCGGTAACACTGAATGCAGGTGACCTGCTTATCTTCCACGTGATGCAGCCTCACGGTCTGCGCAAGAACACGTCGGATACAGCGAATATCCACCAGTATATCTCCATGTTCCCGGCTCAGGAACACAATGAAGAGTTGAAAGAATGGAGAATTACACAGTGGAGAGACAGAGAAATTCCAGAAGGAATTGCCTTCCTGGGGGATCCACGCAACTGGGAAAAAGAAAAATATAAGCGTGCTGAACTGAATGAGCTGGGTGAAAAACTGCTCGGCCTTAAGCAGTGGTAAGTGAGTTAGTATGATTATTTATTTAAATAGGAGAACACTGTTAAAATTAGTGTTCTCCTAATCTACTATGTATATTTTTTAAATTCATATGTAAGCGATTACCTTAGTTAAGGTGAGTATTTTATAAAAGGGGATGGATATATTGTATAAAAAAATGTTTGGGTTGCTGCAACAGATAGGAAAAGCGCTCATGCTTCCAGTAGCCCTTTTACCGGCAGCCGGAATCTTGTTAGGGATAGGTACAGCGATGCAAAATCCTACTTTATTAGAGCACTTATCATTTCTCGAGGCAGATTGGATTCAGCTAGCAGCCACTGTTTTAGCCCAATCTGGAGATATCGTGTTCGCTAACTTATCATTATTGTTCGCGGTTGGGGTAGCCGTCGGTTTGGCAAAAGGCGATGGGGTAGCAGGGGTAGCCGCTATTGTCGGTTATCTGATGATGAATAAAACAATTAGTACTATCTTAATTTACACAGGACAGCTTGACCCTGCTGAAGTCGGATCGAATCCGGCTTATACCACGATATTAGGGATTCCTACTCTGGCTACCGGTGTCTTTGGCGGTATTATTATCGGTGTATTAGCAGCAATGATGTTTAACCGATACTACAATATTGAGCTCCCTCCTTATTTAGGTTTTTTTGCAGGTAAACGATTTGTTCCGATCATTACGGCTGTTTTTTCTATCGCGATTGGGGCTATTATGATTGCTGTTTGGCCGCCAATTCAAGAAGGGCTTAATGCTCTATCAAAAAATATGATTCATGCAAATCCTACCTTGTCTGCTTTTATTTTCGGATTAATTGAACGTGCACTCATTCCTTTTGGATTGCACCACATCTTTTATTCTCCCTTCTGGTTTGAATTCGGGGAGTATGTTAATAAAGCAGGAGAAATGGTTCGTGGAGACCAGCGGATTTTCTTTGCACAGCTAAACGATGGCGTTGAATTAACTGCCGGTACGTTTATGACAGGCAAGTTTCCGTTTATGATGTTTGGACTACCGGCAGCTGCATTAGCCATGTATCATGCGGCGCGTCCCGAAAAGAAAAAATTGGTTGCTGGGATTATGGGTTCTGCCGCTTTAACATCATTTTTAACAGGAATTACAGAACCAATTGAATTTACATTTTTATTTATTGCTCCTGTCTTGTTTGCCATCCACTGCGTCTTTGCCGGCTTGTCATTTATGATTATGGATTTATTAAATGTAAAAATCGGAATGACCTTCTCTGGCGGTATTATTGATTACTTATTATTTGGGGTTCTGCAAAATCGAACAGACTGGTGGTTAGTGATTCCCGTTGGTCTCGTTTTCTCAGTTGTTTACTATTTTGGGTTCCGTTTTATGATCTCAAAATTCAACTTAAAAACTCCAGGCCGTGAAGTGGAAGCAGGAAACTCTGCTGTAACGGCGGAAGATTTGAATGAACTGCCTCGCAATATTTTGGCTGCTTTAGGCGGTCATGAAAATATTACGCATTTAGATGCATGTATTACCCGCCTGCGCGTGTCGGTAAATGATATTGGAAAAGTGGACAAGGATCGATTAAAAAGCCTTGGGGCTGCTGGTGTTTTAGAAGTAGGAAACAATATTCAAGCTATTTTTGGTCCGAAATCCGACCAGTTAAAAGAGCAAATCAAAAAAGTGATTGCTTAAGAAAAGCGCTCTTCAGCTAGAATATTAGAAACCAATGGAGGGATTACTTTGTTGAAAAACTTATTTAGAAGAAAAACAACCTCAAAAATATCAGAATTAAAATTAGTGTCACCCGTTGAAGGAGATATTATAAAGCTTGAAGATGTACCTGATCCGGTTTTTTCACAAAAGATAATGGGAGACGGGATTGCTTTTTCTCCTATAGATGGAAAGATAGTGTCGCCAGCAGATGCAAAAGTTGTAAATATTTTTCCAACAAAGCATGCTGTCGGACTGAATACTGCAGAAGGGCTGGAGATATTACTTCATATTGGATTGGATACGGTTAATATGAAAGGAGAAGGATTCATCCTCCATGTCGTAGAAGGGAATGAGGTTAAAGCGGGGGATCTATTGGTTACCTGTGATCTGGAACTAATAAAGGAAAAAGCATCTAGCATAATTACGCCGATGATTATCACAAATGGAGATATTTTGAATAAACTGGAGCATCATAACAGTGGACAAGCTACGGCCGGTAAAACAACTGTTATAACTGCTGTACTGAAATAGAACAAGAGGGAAAATGGAGACTTAACATTTTTATGAAATCCTCCATTTTCCTATTTATTTTCCGGTAGCCAGCAGTTGATTAAATGATTCGCCGAGGAGAGATAAAATGATTCGCTTTGGCCTAATAGGTACAAATATAATTACAGAACAGTTTATTGAAGCTGCAAGTAGCGTAGAATATCTTTTATTAACGGGTGTTTATTCACGGACAGAAAAGCGAGCCAATGAATTTGCTCAGAAATTTAATATACCGAATACTTTTACAGATCTAGAAGTGATGGCCAAAAGCCCAGACATTGACGCTGTTTATATCGCCAGCCCTAACTCTTTTCATGCAGAGCAAGCCATTTTATTAATGAAGCATGGAAAACATATTTTGTGTGAAAAACCTATTGCCTCTAATTCGTTGGAACTCCAAGAAATGATTAAAACAGCAAAAGAAAACCAAGTGTTGCTTATGGAGGCATTAAAAACAACCTTTACTCCTAATTATAGAAGCATTCAAAATAATCTTCATAAAATAGGACAGATCCGGCGCATTGTGGTCAGCTATTGCCAATATTCTTCTCGTTATGATGCCTACAAATCCGGGCAAGTTTTAAACACATTTAATCCTGTTTTCTCTAATGGTGCTTTAATGGATATAGGTATTTACTGTATTTATCCAGTCGTTACTTTATTCGGGAGGCCACAAGAGATAAAAGCTAATGGAATCCTGTTGCAATCCGGGGTTGATGGGCAAGGAAGTATCATTATGCATTATGAAGATAAAGAGGCAGTCGTTACATTTTCTAAAATCACAAATTCTTCTATTGCTTCTGAAATACAAGGTGAGAATGGTAATATAATTATTGATCAAATAAATGTTCCTCAAGACGTAAAGCTTCATTATAAAGACGGAACAATAGAAAATATTACAGAAGCCCAAACAGCCCATCCCATGTATTATGAAATCAAAGAATTTGTTGGACTGCTGAAAAAGAGAGCTTTAGAATCCTCTATAAATTCTTTTTCAAATTCCTTAACTGTAGCAGAAATAATGGAAGAAGCAAGAAAACAAATAGGATTAATTTTTCCCGCTGACAATCTTCAGGTATTGGAAAAAGAATGATGTTAGGGAGCACCCCCACATCACTAGCTGAAAAGGATTTAAAAAATTTACAGAGTTCCATCAAGAATAGATACAAAAAAGATCGGGGAGGATCCCCGCTCTTTTTATTTTCGCTTGTTTTATGAATGTAAAATAAAAGGACATTATGTATTTTCTCGAATTATATATAATGATAAAAATAACTGTGAAAAATGAGAAGCTTCTTGCGTTTTTCAAATTATCCTTGAAGGAGAGTTTAATTATGTCTAGAGTGTTAAAATCAAAAAAAGATATTGAACAATTTTTAGACGATTTCGTAAGAATTTCTCTTTATGATGAGCAAGGTAACAAGCATTACTTTGTTTTTGAGGATAAAAAACGAAATGGTCAGTGGGCGCTTATGTTAAATGAAGGGACAAAGATATGGACTATTCATGGGAAAAGTAGTACCTATTGCGATCCAGGTGAGCAGGTGCTGGAGTCAACAGAAATAGTTCAGTTTATTTGGAAGAACCGTGGCTCTGTTAATAAAGCTTTGCGACAGAAAATGGAATTCAGTGTCGAAAAAGCATAATACATAAATCCATTACTCCTTGATTAACAGAAGAAAACATCCAGAATCAAAAAATTATGGTGCAGGGAGAACCTACGCTGGACGTTCCAATGGATGATTGTCCGGGCGAGATCGGTGTCATTTGCTTTCGGGTTTCTATAATTCCAGAAAAGCAAAAAGAAACGGTAAACGCAGAGAAAGAACCAGTGAAAGAGCCAGAGAAAAAAGAAGAAGTCAAAGCAGAGGAGCAGCCGAAAGGACCAGAAGAAACGGAAGATTTTATTTCGCTGGACCAGATCCAGGTTCCCGAATCCTTTTTGCAGACAAGGCCGAATCCGTATAAGACACAGCTGGTGATCGACCATGTAAAACAGGCCGGCATTTTGGACGAGCCGATTACGATTAATCGTGAAACCAAGGTGTTAACCGATGGGTACAGACGCTATATTGTGGCTGAAAAGCTGAACATGAAAATAGTGCCTGTTATGTACGAGAAAATAAGCGTGGAAAGCTAAATAGTCAGAAAAAGAGCATAAGGAAAACGCGACCCCACTTCCAGTGTGGTACTAGGCAGAGCCTAGTGTTTTCGTGGGTACACGAAATTTTGATTTTGTCTAAAATTTAGGCAGTGAAAAAACGTATTTGTCTAATTTTTAGACAGTAGAAAAGGGTGTCTGTCTAAAAATTAGACACTTAAAAAAGTTTCATTTTTCTTTATATAGGAGGTATGTATTGAAAAAATTCCGAGGAAAGAAACGTTATTTTCGTAAATTATGGAGACAAACAGAAGTAGATACATGTGACATTAGACTGGATGAATGGTTCGATTTTTGGCATAGGCATCTTGATTTTTATGGTATTGGTAATAATAGTTTGAAATTTAGAAAAGAGCATATAAAAGCACATATGGCTTTATACAATAACTTTTTAAAAGAACTTGCAACATGTAATCAACCATACCAATCCTGGGTACTAATTAATATAAATGATGCTGGACAAGATGCAGTATATATTCATACGCCCAATCCTAATGATGATAATTATCCATATAAAAACCAAGATATTGATTGGGGTTGCAGTATTCCTAAATCATTCAAGGAACTAATAGATATAAACTGTTATAATGTTGGATTTTTAAATGATGAATATGGAAAATTTTATTATATCCAATCCAAGTTTCATGGAACTCCATTATAAGCTTATTTCTAGGTGACAAGTGTTTCATGATCCAAATGCAACATAAATAATTGATATGCTCCCCCTTAAGTAGACAGTGTAGAAAAGCAACGCTACTGTTTACTCAAGGGGGAGCATATCAGAGTATTATCTTGTATTGAGAACGCCCCGGATCTTTAGAACTTGGAGCGTTTTTTCGATTTGAGTACAATCACAAGGAGATTTTTATAATGCGTCTTATTGAACTAATAAAGCAGGTTAGTTCAATAAGAATATGGAATATATAATGTATTTAATCAAAGATTTAGGAGGAGTTATAGATGGAGTGGTCCCAATGGTTGCAAGGCGGTCCTTTCCTTGAAGTTAGTTTCTTGTTGGAACTTAAAGAAGAGAAAACAAAAACAATACAGGATATTATAAATAAGTTATCAAAGGTCACAAATAAAGTTGAAATCGTTGACGAAAACGTTGATGATATTATTGATTTTTTTGATAGAGGGTATCCATATGATGAAGAAGACCCGCAATCCATACATTTACACTCATTAAGATTAAGATTATATGTCTATTTATCAAGGAAACGAAAAGCGACCTTACAAATGGAAATGGTTTCCCCCAACGCACTAATGGTGGATTTTTGGTTTTATGGGGATGAATTTGATGCACCAGAATGGGACCAAATTGGCATAAAGAAAGAAGAATTTACAGGCTTTATAAGTTTTCTTAAAGAGTTGTATTCCGTTTATGAGTTTAAAATCGGTGGAATTGCAATCGAAGAAGATGTTCTTGAATTATTTGGGTTCGATGAAACATACCCTAACGAATGTTATCGTTACGAAAACTTGTCTCCTGACTATTTCCTTAAAGAACCATCTCCATTCTTAAATATCATTTGGAGTGAAAAACATAAGAAATTAAGCCATATTCCTTACAATTACAAAAGGCTTGATAAGGAAGGAATCCTTATTGAGACGGGTAGTTTTAATGACTAACCTTGTTCAACTAACTGGGGGCTTGAGATGAAGAGTGGGGTAGCTGCGGCGCCTCCTTTTAGTATTGAACAGACGGGACAGTTTTGTTTAGGAAAGATGTTTTATGGAGGACAAACGAATGATAGCCAAAGCAGAGTTAATAACTCAACCATATTCAGGAGAATACCCGGAAAAGATTTATGACATTCCGAGTCCATGGAACTCTCAAAATTGGACTTGGATAAAATTAACAAACGATGACTTAACTGAATGGTGTGGAAACTTCAGAGGCTATCCACGAGAAGTTGCCGTATCAGAAAAATATAATTGTGTCCTTGTTCTTACTTCGGATTATTTATTTAAGCTTGATTGCTCCAGTAGAGAATTAACCGAATATGAGTCCCAGTCTCTATATCAAAGTTTAACAGTGAGCCCTTCTGGTGATTTTATAATAGCTGATTATTATAGTATTGAAATTATAAAATCAACCTTAATTAATAAGATACAAGTGGTTAGTCCTGTCGAAATGGATATGATTAAGTTTCATGGTTGGTCTAACAATAAATTATCAATAACATGCGATGAGTTTTTGAACGGAAACCATGTGGAGCTAGAACTTGATGGTGAGACATTTGAAATAACTGTTAAAGACTAAAATAAATTAGTCCCTTTCTTAAACTAAAGGGGGCGTTAGCATAACAAGCCTGTCTAAAAAGTCGAATCCCTAACGTACAGGAATTCGACTTTTTTAGGTTAAAATTCTCTTAGCGTATAAAATTTCTGGAATGTCGGCGTACCCCATATGGATAAGCAATGTTATTTTCAGATTGAGCAGCAATTGACCGAAACCGTTGATTAATTCACCTAACTGTTTAATAAACAAAAAAGTGAGATACGCTAATGAACAAATGAAAATGGGTAACATTAGATAGCATAGAAAAGGTGAAACAGGACTCGAGAGCGGGTCCTGTTTTTGTTTCAGGTTAACAGGCCATTACTATCCGTGAGTTCCGAATAACAATTTCTGGTGTATTCGTTTGTATTATCTTTGTATACATAAAGTTTCACTTGTCGTCATATGTATATAAAAAGGAGACAGAAAGACAAAAGGGGAGATTATAACATGAGCTACTTGGAACAATTCGCAAGAAACAAAAGAAGAAAAGAGCCTTCAACGGTCCTGACTGCCCGCCTTCCAGACAGCCTATATGGTGACTTTAAAGAGCGTTGTGATGAGTTAGGCCTTTCCATTAGTGAGGCTATTTATCTTCTAGTAGAACGTGAAATAACCGCTGATCAAAAAGCAGCGAAAGAAACTGCAGCATACATAAGTGAACACATCCAGAATGGTGAAGAAGCGGCTACGAATACAAAACCCATCATTAAACATACAGCTAAGATAAAGATGAATACAAAACGATTTACCATGAAACAATGGAAAGTTGATGGGGAGCTGCCGTGCCCGATTTGCAGTTCCTGGACCAATGCCAAAAGCTTTTCAAGACACGCAAAAAAGCATCATATGACTACCCAGACTATTTTTACAAATCAAGAATACATTGAGAAAGCGAATGAGATGGTCGAACAAAGAAAAGCGAAATAAAGCATATAAGATAAGGTAACAGAAGAAGCAAGAACCGTCTTAATGATGGTTCTTGCTTCTTTTTTAGGTGTTACATACATATCAGCAGATTGTATGGCAGCTACCAACACAAAATAAATCTTAGTTACTTCTTAACTTTCACAAATATTTTAAAGTTAACCAGAATATAAATGGGAATACATAATTTTCAAGTATGCTTGTATAAAAGACGGAGGAAGCGGCTATCTTGATGAAAAGGTCATCCAAATAAAAGGGGAGATAACCGATGAAGGTAAGACAAGATGCTTGGTCAGAAGAAAATGATCTGCTGCTTGCTGAGACCGTATTACGCCATGTGAGAGAGGGAAGTACCCAGCTCAAAGCATTTGAAGAAGTAGGAAATGCCCTTAATAGAACAGGAGCAGCATGCGGCTTCCGCTGGAATGCGGTGATTAGACAACAATACGAGAAGGCGTTTGGTCTTGCACGCAAACAAAGAAAACAATATTTTCGTAATGTCCAAAAGAAAGAACGGCCTTCAGGAATTCATGTTGTTTCTGAGAATAATCTTACAGACCAAGACACAATAGAAATTCCAAGCTCTAATACTCTTACAATGAGACAGATTATTGATTTTCTGCAAAATATAAATGCTTCTGAGGTAGATTATAAAAGCCTTCGAAGAGAATTTGAAACGGTAAAACAAGAGAAAGCAGCTATAGAAACAAAATATGGGGAGCTTGAAAAAAGAACACTTACCATGCAGCAAGACTATGAGAATTTAGTCAATATTATGGATAGGGCCAGAAAGATGGTCGTGTTTGGGGATGAAGCGGCTAAAAAGCCTGTCTTGCATATAGAGAGCAATCAAGATTTAGAAAAAGCAGCAGAATAAAAAGCGCAGTTCTATAACTGTGCTTTTTTATATTTCTCTAGTTCACTTTTCACCAGCATAAAAGTGAGGATTTTATAATTGAGTTCACCCATAAAGTTAGAATATTACATTGAAGTAAATCCCAGTTCTTTGTATAGTAAATGCAGGAAAGGCAAAGGAGATAAGGGAGAAACCGCTACAGGTTAAGCTTCTTTTTTTTAGCCTCTAAAAGTAAGCGGTTTCAAAAAGGGGGCAGAGAATTATCATGAGAAAGAATTGGATGAAGCAGGTTAGTTTTTTAGTTATCGCAGGTCTGTTTTTTTTATTGGCAGCCTGTGGATCAAATGAAGCATCTGGTGATGACAGTTCTGGAACTGTAAAACTTAAAGTCCTCGATTGGAACTCAAGCAATACCCAAGAAGTTCAAAAAGCGATACAAGAAGCTGTAAAAGCTGAAGTCCCAAATGTAGAGCTGGAGTTTGAGAATATTAACTGGGAAAAGGACTTTAATTCAATTATGCAGACAAGAATTGCAGCCCAGCAGCTTCCGGATATTATGCTTGTCAAAGGCGGAGATCATCCTAAGTACGCCGATCATTTTATGGACTTAACAAATGAGTCTTTTATTCAAGACATTCCTGAGGATATCCGAAAAGACCTTCCAATTAGCGGTAAAGATTATGCCGTCCCGTATACAGCTAATTATCAGGGTGTTTTTTATAACAAGAAAATTTTCGCTGATAATAACCTTGAAGTTCCTAAAACTTGGGATGAACTCATGAAGACAGCTAAAGTTCTCGAAAGCAAAGGTGTTACACCATTTACTGCTCACTTTAAGGACTATCAGTTAGGAAACAACCTGAACCAGTTTGCTTCTATTGAAGTATTTGCAAAAGATCCGGAGTGGGGTAATAAACTGCAAAAAGATGAAGTGTCTTTTGCAAAATCAAAGGAATTTAAATCGATCTTTGAGCATTTCAATGATATTTACCAGTATGCCGGTGACGATCCGTTTGGTGTTGATTTCACAGGAGCAGCTGAAAAATTTGCAAATGGAGAAACAGCTATGTGGATCATCGGTACGTGGTCTGTTGATCAAACATTAAAGAATAACCCGGATCTGGAACTTGGATTCTTTCCTCTTCCTGCAAACAATGAAGAAGATACAAAGTTAATTATGCAAACAGATTACACATGGACAGCAAGTGCTAATACACAGCATCCAGAAGAAGTGAAAAAGGTGCTGGAAATTTTAGCAACAAATAAAGATTTATCGAAAACGTACATCGACAACGTTCAAACACAGAGTTTGATTCCAGATGTTATCGCTGAAGGCGACAAGCCTTATCTAACAGATATTGAAAATGTAAAAGCAAATGGAGTGGTTGAGGCGAACATTGGTAACGTTCAAATTCCATGGCCTTATCAAGAACAGGTAGCGAATTATATCGCTGAGTATCTATTAGGGCAGAAGACTGTCGGTGACGCACTCAAGGCGTCAGATGAATATAAAGCGAATGTGAAATTTGGATCAGAATAAATGTGTTAGGTAGACGGTGACATCAGCACCGTCTACCTCTTACTTTAAGCTGGAGGTGTCAAACAGCATGAAAGATAGTGTAAGCAGCAAAACCAATCCAACTGTTTCGTTAAGCCGCTTTTTTTCTTTTTCTAAACGTCAAAATAGGATTGGGAGCAAGCGGCCTTATTTCGTGTTAATTTTGCCGGCTTTTGTTTTCTTTACTATCGGCATGATAATCCCTCTTTTAATGGGAATAGCTGATTCGTTCACAAACTGGGACGGTATCAGCACTGAAAAAGAGTTTATAGGGTTTGACAATTATACCGCCATTTTTAAAGACGCTATGTTTAAGGAAGCCTTCACTTTCACGTTTTTCTTTATGATTTTCAACACAATCATTCAAAATGTAGCAGCACTTTTATTTGCAGTTATGCTGGACAGCAGCATTAGAGCAAAGAACTTTTATCGAACTATTATCTTCGCACCAGTATTGCTGAGCCCGATCCTGGTCGGACAAATTTGGACGAAAATGTACGGAAATGTTTTGCCCGCTATTAACGACAGGCTTGGAACGGATATCTCTTTTAATTTGTTTTCAAGTCCCGACACGGTATTAACCGGCCTTGTCATTGCAAACAATTGGCAGTGGATTGGATACTGGATGATCATTTATCTGGCGGGACTGCAGTCAATTCCTAAAGAGCTGTATGAAGCCGGAAATATCGATGGAACGAATGTATTTCAAAAGTTTTGGCACATTACCCTGCCAATGCTGGCTCCTTCGATCACGATTTGTACGATCGGCATTGCAACCGGAAGCCTAAAAGTCTTTGAACTAATCATTGCGGCAACAAACGGGGGACCAGGAACGTCTTCGCAATCGATGATCATGTATATATTCAATAGTGCATTTAGTGCACAGAAGTCCGGATATGCTTCCGCCATGTCAGTAGTATTCTTGCTAATTTTGCTTGTGTTTGCATTCATTCAGCTGAAAGTGCTCCGGAAAAGAGAGGTGGATATGTAATGGAGAAGATGAACAAAAAAACAACGGCCATTGTCCAAGTTATTATTACATTCATAGCCGCTGTGTATCTGCTCCCGACGCTTTTTGTCCTCTTTTATGCGTTAAAATCCAGGCAGGAAACAGCGCAGTCTTTTCCATTGGCACTGCCGAAAAGTATTGAATGGGGAAATTTCACGAGAGCATTTGAAACACTGAATTTTTGGCAGACATTCGGCAATACATTATGGATCACAGCTTGTTCCGTTGTCTTGATTATTTTGATCAGTTCAATGGCTGCTTACTCGATTGCAAGAGGAGCGACAAGAATCTTTAATTCCGCTTACGTATTCTTCATTGCCGGCATTCTGATTCCGTACCAAGTTATTTTTGTACCAATGTTCATTTTAGGCCGGAATTTAGGATTTGTTAATAATTATTGGGGCGTCATTTTTCTTTATGTTGCGACGAATTTGCCGATGGCCATTTTTATTGCAACAGGCTTTATGAAAAATATACCGAAAGAAATCGAAGAAGCGGCCGCTATTGATGGGGCTTCTATTTACAAAACATACTGGGTAATTGTTCTTCCAATGCTGAAGCCGGTTTCAGCAGCACTGGCGATCATTTTATCCCTTCAAATTTGGAATGATTATCTGCTCCCGCTTCTGTTTCTGCAAGACAACAGCATGAAAACATTGACTGTTATGCAGGCACAGTTATTCAGTGCATTTAGTACAGACTTTAATACAGGTTTTGCCGGGATCATTCTTTCTTCCCTGCCAATCTTAATCCTTTTCCTTTTTATGCAGCGCCACTTTGTAAAAGGAATTTCTATGGGTGCTGGAAAATGAGAGGAGGTTTTACATTGAAAACAGAAAGCTTATACCGGCCTGAATTGAGAACAATAGATGCTTACCCAAAAGTGAATGCGTATTATTTTGTCCAGTGGGATGAGTATCAAATGGATTTTCATGCTCACCGCGAAATTGAGATTATGTATGTTATTCATGGAACGTGTGTAATTGAAATGAAGGATGAAGCGGTGACTATGCATAAAGGAGATTTCATTTTAATTGATGCCGGTGTGGCGCATCGGTTGATTGTAGAAAAGCAGCAGCCGTGCCGTGTGTTAAATATGGAGTTTATTTTTAAAGAAGGCGGGCATCCTGTACCTTCAATTCGCCAATTAGCAGATTCTGATGAAACAGTAGACCGTTTTTTATCAATGGATTTACCTCATATTTTATTAAAAGATTCATGCGAACTATCCAGCCTGTTGCAACGAATTGTTTTGGAGATGGATCAAAAAAAGAATGGGCAGGATATGATGTTTCACCTAATGTTTGCCCAAATGATTGTGTTAATTGCGAGATTAGCGGATGAGCAGAGAAATGATTCAGTTTCATCAAATTCCTATATAAAGGAAGCCTTAAATTACCTTCATCAACACTACGATTGCGATATTCAAGTGAAAGACATTGCTTCGGTTGTAAATTTACATCCGGGTTATTTTCACCGGATCTTTAAACAGCATATTGGCTGTACAGTGATGGAATATTTGCTTTCTGTGCGAATGGATAAAGCTAAAATGCTCTTATCTGATACGAATATTTCAATCAGTGATGTGCCTGATTATGTGGGTATCAATAGCATCCAATATTTTAGCGCGCTATTTAAAAAACATTCACAGGAAACACCTTTGTCTTATCGGAGAAAACATCAGACAATACGCAATATGATCCAGCGGGATGATGTGATCGTAGAGCATTCAAGTTAAGATTTTAAAAGGTTTTGAGGTAAATACGTACGGATTTTGATAACGGTTACATCTATAATTTTGTTACGATTTTTCTAAGCAAATGCAAAGGAGAGATGGATATGTCAGTAAAGGTTGCGTTTATCGGAGCGGGGAGCATCGGCTTTACCAGAGGGCTGTTAAAAGATTTACTGTCAGTGCCAGAATTGCAGAATATCGAAGTGTCATTTACTGATATAAATGAGCGCAACTTGGATATGGTAACGCAATTATGCCAAAGAGACATAAATGAGAATAACTTAAATATTAAAATACATTCAACAACTGACCGGAGGGAAGCGCTCCGGGAGGCAAAATACATTTTTTCAGTTGTACGCATTGGCGGACTCAAAGCTTTCGAACAGGATATTGAAATTCCCCTTAAGTACGGCGTGGATCAGTGTGTAGGGGATACGCTCAGTGCGGGAGGCATCATGTATGGCCAGAGAGGCATAGCTGCAGTGATGGAATTCTGCAAAGACATTCGTGAAGTAGCGGATCCGGATTGTTTGCTTATGAACTACGCGAATCCAATGGCCATGATCACATGGGCTTGCAATAAATATGGCGGCGTGAGAACGATTGGCCTATGTCATGGTGTGCAGCATGGTCATCAGCAAATTGCAGATGTATTTGGTCTTAAGAAAGAAGAAGTCGATATTATCTGTGCAGGCATTAATCATCAAACATGGTACGTACAGGTCAAACATAACGGCCAAGATTTAACAGGGAAACTGCTAGAAGCATTTGAAAAGCATCCTGAGTTCAGCAAAACTGAGAAAGTCCGCATCGATATGCTGCGACGCTTTGGCTATTACAGCACTGAATCCAATGGCCATTTAAGCGAGTATTTACCCTGGTATCGTAAGCGTCCTGAAGAAATTAAAGACTGGATTGACTTGGGCAGCTGGATTAATGGTGAAACTGGCGGCTACCTAAGAGTTTGTACTGAAAGCAGAAACTGGTTTATGAATGACTTTCCTAACTGGATGAAGGATCCGGCACTGGTATACGATCCTACTGACAGGAGTGAAGAGCACGGTTCATATATTGTTGAAGCGTTAGAAACAGGCAGAGTATATAGAGGGCATTTTAACGTAGTAAACAATGGCATTATTTCAAATTTGCCAGATGATGCGGTTATTGAAGCGCCCGGCTATGTAGATGGGAATGGCATCAGCATGCCTACTGTTGGTGACTTGCCTTTAGGCTGCGCAGCTGTATGCAACGTGAGTATTTCTGTACAATGGCTAGCTGTTGAGGCAGCAATCCAGGGCAATGATAATCTGCTTCGTCAAGCAATGATGATGGACCCGCTAGTTGGTGCTGTATGCAACCCGAAAGAAATTTGGCAGATGGTTGATGAAATGCTGGTAGCCCATGAGCAGTGGCTGCCTCAGTATAGTCAAGCCATTGCTCAAGCAAAAGACCGTTTAAAAAATGGGCCGCTAATTCCGACAAAACAAACGAATGGAGCGGCACGGATCCCGGTAAAATCGGTAGAAGAAATGGCAGCAAACCGCGATGCAATGAACCAGACTGCTGGCGCTGCGGATAAAGCAAAGAAGAGACAGCCGGCAAGTTAATAATGAAAAGGGTACAGCTCATGAGCTGTACCCTTTTAAATTGTAGACAATTTATTTTTCCCCGTCTGAACCTATCCATTTTTTACGGAGAGGATATTTGGTTATTGCTTTTGGATTGGTCAAACATGGTCAAACTATGCGTAAAATACGATTGAAATGCAAAGAAACAAAGATAATGTCAGTATCACTTAAGGAAAATAAGTATGACCAACAAATCCAACCTTTTTTGAATATATCGTTAAAAGCTCTAAATATAAGCTCTTTAAAAAATAACGCTGTTATATAAGATTTAATTAAACAAGGAACACAGAAGTAAAAAAGGTAGGCTTACTATTCCTGTTTAATAAAGAATTCTAGCGTCTAGTGCTGGAAAGATCAGCTGTATTGGGACAAGTTGAAGAAGTAGTTAACATCATCCCTACAAACATTAAAATTAACGTACCGCACGATTAGAAAACGACTACATTTGCTACATTCAGCAAATATCTCAGCTACGTTGCTATCAATAATGTAGAGACGAAATCGCCGGTAGGCTTTGCATAGGTTTGTCAAAAGATTATACATAGGTTGATGAAACGTTTAATCGAAAACGGAACGCCGGTCACCGGGCCACAAATATGCGTGTGGACGTCTGTGGAAAGTGTTGAAATGCGGGAAAACCGGCACTAGCATCATTTGCGTTTTCGTAAGTAGGCTCGTTGGACAGTTGTCTGTAATAGCACATAAAAAAAGGCCGCAGTCGCGACTCCGCGGCGGGAAAAGATGAGTTAATGATGCAACGACTGTTGAGGTATCCAAGGTGTTGTGCATCGTCGCATGGTATTTTTTACCCGCTGTTACTGGAAGATAAACCCTATCGGACCCTGTCGGTGCATCAGTGAGCAAGCGTGGCGGACATGTGCCGCAAATGAGCCTGTTTTCAGACAGTGCGAATATGTACGCTTTTACGCGAAATTTAATTTAATCTCCAAACTTATTTGAGTATCTTTCTATAATTAATCGAAATAATTCATGATTAAGTGAATGTCAATTTCGCTGTTAGGATCTAAAAAGTCTAAAAAAGAAGGAGGAATAACAGTCTTCATGCTGTTATTCCTCCTTCTTTTTATTAAGCATTTAATTTCATGGGGATTATGGAGTTTCTTTTCACCACATTCAATGTCCGCGACTTTGGGAATCTATGATTAGAACATTTTAATCTTCTTTTCGAGCATATATACAGAACCTCCATGTGGCTTCTTGAATAGAATAACCAGGAAATTGGACTTGGGAGATGATTCGCAATTGGATAACATGAACAATATTCAACCTGATGACCTTTGCGAGAAATTCGCGGAAATTCTGGGGGCTGCTCCCGCTGTCATTAATGGCGTTTGTACTGCAACCAGATCTCGGACAAATATTCACCCGGTTGTACTAGGCCGGAGAGCTGATTCCTTTATGTTTGTGCCTCAGGCATTTTCTTTTGAAAACCTTGATCAAAACGGAAAAGCATTGTGTCTTGGTGAAACGGTCCTTCTGCAAGAGGAAGCAAACCGATTTATGGCAAGGCTGCGTGAAGAGGGAATCATTGTAACTGCCCTTCATAATCACTGGTTGTTTGAAAATCCGCGATTGATGTATATGCATTTCGAATCCCTTGATGAACCTTTAGCTTTTGCCAGGAAAGTAAGAAGAGCCCTGGACGTTTTAACTGCCCGTAATATTGGACGTTCCCGAGGAAGACAAAGGACATTGAATAGACGGGGAGAAGAACTTTGTGAGGATTTCAATCAAATTTTAGATGGCAGCATGCATACATTTGAGGATGGGGCCTGTATTGTGATGAAATCTCGTACAAATATTATGCCTCGAGTTCTCGGAAGGCAAGGAACGTCATTTTTATTAATTCCGCAAATGTTTGCCTTTGAATCGTTATCTTCAGATGGGAGAGCCCTTTGCAGTGGGGAAACGGTGATCCTGCAAGAAGAGCTCAACCCATTCATCAGTGAGCTTCTTGAACATGACATTATTGTGACTGGCTTTCATAATCATTGGTTGTTTGAGGATCCGAGGCTCATGTATATCCATTTTGAAAAAGTTGAAAAGCCAATCCGATTTGCGAAAGATGTAAAGGATGCTTTAGAAGTATTGACTACAAAGAAGGTATCCTCTGATATTATATAATGAAGACATACCACATAAAATGTGAGAACATAAAGGGGCTTTAGTAAAAGAAGGAAATGTCTCCGGAGCAATAGGGTTTCCTTTTTTTAGAGCATATGTTACACACAATCAGCCACTCCTACTCTGTCTGGGTAATTCATAATTTCCTGGATACAAGTAACCCTGTCTCTTTTAGAGACAGGGTTACTTATGTTTGAGTGATGTAAATACAGGACTATGCCTATTTATTTAAATCCTATTTTCATTTCCGCTTAGACAACACCCTGCACGATCATAGCATCCGCAACTTTAAGGAAACCAGCAATATTAGCGCCAACAACAAGGTTGTCTTCATAGCCAAATTCAGCAGCTGCCTCTTTTGTTTGTTTGTAGATATTTTTCATAATATCATGCAATTTGGCATCCACTTCTTCAAATGACCAAGGTGTGCGCATGCTATTTTGTGCCATCTCAAGAGCAGAAACCGCCACGCCGCCTGCATTAGCTGCTTTCGCCGGGGCAAAAAGAACATCATTTTTCAAGAAAATATCAATGGCTTCAAGGGTAGAAGGCATATTCGCACCTTCACCGACTGCTTTCACACCATTATCTACAAGCAGTTGTGCTGATTCTGCGCTAATTTCATTCTGCGTTGCGCACGGAAGAGCAATCTTACATGGAATAGTCCAAATACCTTCACAGCCTTCTGTATATACTGCAGTCGGATGGAATTTCACATATTCACTGATACGCTTGCGCTCTACTTCTTTCAGCTGCTTTACAGTAGCGATATCGATACCATTTTCATCGTAAATATAGCCGCCTGAATCCGAGCATGCGACAACGGTAGCACCAAGCTCTGTTGCTTTTTCCATAGCGTAAATAGATACATTTCCAGACCCGGATACTATGACAGTACGCCCGTTAAATGTCTTTCCTTTATCACGAAGCATTTCATCCACAAAATAAACCGTTCCGAAGCCTGTTGCTTCTGTACGTGCAAGGCTTCCGCCGTATGCAAGACCTTTCCCTGTTAATACACCTGCTTCATAGCTTCCGCGAAGACGCTTGTACTGGCCAAACATGTAGCCGATTTCACGTGCGCCGACACCGATGTCGCCGGCTGGTACGTCCACATCAGGAGCGATATGACGGTATAATTCTGTCATGAAACTTTGAGTAAAGCGCATGACTTCATTGTCTGATTTTCCTTTAGGATCAAAGTCAGATCCGCCTTTACCGCCGCCGATTGGCTGTCCTGTCAATGAGTTTTTAAAGATCTGCTCAAAGCCGAGGAATTTAATAATGCTTGCATTTACAGATGGATGGAAGCGAAGGCCACCTTTATAAGGACCAATTGCGCTGCTAAATTGAACACGGAAGCCGCGGTTCACTTGTACGTTGCCGTTGTCATCGGTCCAAGGTACACGGAAAGAAATAACGCGCTCAGGCTCTACAATACGCTCTAAAATGTTGTGCTGAATGTATTTTGGATATTTTTCAAAAACAGGAGTTAATGATTCAAAAATCTCTTGAACCGCCTGATGAAATTCATTTTCTCCAGGGTTGCGTTTTATAACGATTTCAAATACGCGGTCTATGTATTGTTTAGCTGCTTGCTTTTCTTGTGTTGCAACATTCATAGTTGTCATTCTCTCTAGCTCCTTTGTACAAAATGAACAAAACCATTAGCAATATTATCATTATCTTCTGACAAATTCATATATTCAATGCTAAAAACAGATGGTAATAATACCATTTTAAGATTAATGTGTTTAAATTAGCGAAATTCATGTATTCAATCTCTAAAACAGATGAAATTAACATTAATTTAAGATCAATTTATATAAAGTAAAAAAATGTATCTTAATAATCAAAAGATCTAAAAATCTTTTTAAAAAGTATTGGGACGGACAGCCAGTACGCCAGATCCATGTAGTGTGCAGTAAATTACAGTCTGCAGCTCATGAACAAATCGATTTATTTACGCCCCCTGAACTGGACGAAAGGCGTCATGTTTTAGATGAAACAATCGATCAAATACGTGACCGATTTGGCAAAAGAGCGATTTTTCATGCGTACAGCCTCATGAAAGGCGGCACTTATCTTCAACGAGCCGGGCATATTGGGGGGCATAAAGGGGCCTCTTATTAATTGCACATAAGGGTACTAGCATGCAGCTAGCACCTTCTTTTGTTCGTTACATGTATACTTACATTTTCTATTTAAACACCTTACTAAAAACATATTTTTATATAAAAATAGGCAACTAAGAAAACGCTTTCTAGAAAAATACTGTATCGGTATTAGGTAACCAATACACTTTCTTGTTAGGTTCTAGAATGCATGAAAAAATGGCAAAATAGAAACGAACTATGACTACCGTATGGATGACAGGCGTCTGCATACAGCACCGGTCTGTCATTACTGTTTCTTTTGTTTGCAAATAATAAAGTTGTGTAAAAAGGCAAAGGAACAACTAACTAGTCTTTGAAAAAACTGAGGGAGTTTGTACTAAAGAGTGAAAAGTTTGTGAAGGAATACACTTAAACTAAACCAGCTAATAGTTTGTCAATATTTTTCAATAAAAATCTTGAAAATCGCATGATATACTAAAAATAAGCATGACAAATAACCTTCTTTTAATCATGTGTTGGAAGGTTTTATGTTATTTAGTTAGATATAGATTTTAAGCTATATCTTGGAAAGTTGTTCTGTTCTTTAAAAGGGCAAATATCCAATGTAAGAGTTTATTTACACATGCAATAACGGCTACTTTAAAGGGTTTTCCTTCTTCACGTTTTTTATCATAGAACTCCCGTAATTTCTTATTACGAGGAATGATTTCATCGCTTGTTTTGATCTTACGGCAGTCACGAATTGCACAACGAACTGCCATATATAAGGCGTGACGAAGCTTGCTTGATCCTCTTTTAGTGATTCGGTTTTTAGTGGCTGTAAACTTACCGGATTCAAATACACTAGGATCAACTCCAGCGAAAGCTACCAGCTTTTTAGGATCAGTAAATCGATCTATCTCTCCAATTTCAGAAATGGTCGTTGCAGCGATCTTTTCTCCAATACCAGGGATAGATTTGATGATATTATATTCTTCAATTTCCTTAGCGAGGGCATCTATCTCTGACTCTAACTTTGATAGATGTTCTTTGTATTGAAGAAGAATATTTATATACATACCAAGGCTTAGAATATGGCTCTGATAGATGGTCTTTTCAAAAGGATTACGAGCTGCTGCAGCTTTAAGCTGAACAGCTTTTTCTTTTGCCCATCTGATTGATCGACTTTTATATAATCCAAATATCTTGTCTGTAATTGTTTCTTCACTGGCTTTCAAAATATCCTCGCAAGAAGGGAACTCTGAAAGAGTTAAGAGTGAAACAACCGAATATAAATCGCCAAAGACCCCTTTATATTCAGGAAACACTTGTTCAAGCACTGCCTGAAATTGAAGTTTTGTTTGAACCATCACGCCGGTGATGTTTTCGTGTTGTCTTGTAAGATTCCGAAGGTTCAATAACTGAACTCCACGCTTTTTATAAGGTTCTAATTCCTCTTTATAAAACAACTCACAGAGGAGGTAGGCATCAATGGCATCTGTTTTTACTTTTCTCAAACTTGATCCTCTTGCCTTATAGGAGATCAATGGATTGACGATAACCAATAAATAGCCTCGTTCTTCCAAGTATTGAACGACTGGAGTTTGATAATGCCCAGTAGCCTCTAATATTACTGAAGGTTTCTTCCCAGCTTCCTGCCTTACATTCTCAAGAAACGATACAAGTGAACGAAGGCCCTCAAGAGTGTGATTTACTTTAAAGCTCTTACTGTATGGCTTACCTTTATCTAGAAAGGCTTGAACCTGACTTTCCCCTTTCGATATATCCAGACCGACGACTGGATTCATTCTAAATCTCCTCCTAATATGGTGATTTGCCAGTAACCCCTAATCCTTCATGCAGTATCACAGCTTCGCTTGTTATACGAGATCTACGTCCAACCAGCCTCAATCATGTTTCTACAAGTAGGGGGCGAACAGTTTAGCTGACGGGGTCAAGCCCCACGGGCAGTTACGTTCTACCCTGGCTACTGATATCATAAAACCATATAAAAAATGGTCAACCAGAAATATTTTCTGGCTGACCTTATAATACGAAGGGGCAGTTTAGTGTAATAAACAAATAAATCAGAAGGGAGTAATATATGGTTATTTTAATAAGTGCTGTAAGTGGTACTGGTAAAACCTTGATGGCTCAAAAGTTGCTAGAAAAATATCATATTTCTTATTTCTCTATAGACCATTTAAAAATGGGCTTGTACAGAGGAGATAAGAATTGTGGATTTACACCACTAGATAGTTCCGAAGTCATTGGTGATAAGCTCTGGCCAATATTAAAAGGGATTATTATGACAAATATAGAGAACGAACAACATATCATTATTGAAGGATGCTATATATTGCCTCACTATATGAAGGACTTTGACATCAATTATTCAGAAAAAATCATTCCAGTATTCTTAGGTTTTTCGACGAATTATATTCAAGAAAACTTCGAAACAAAAATAGTGAAACATAGGAATGCTATTGAACTCCGTAATTGGCCCGAAGAAAGAACGATAAAAGAACTAATCAAGGAACATAAAGAATTTAAAACAAAATGTTTACAAGCAGGTGTTAGGTATTTTGAAATCGAAAACGACTATGACCAAGAAATATTGAATGTTTATGATTATATAGAGGCTGAAAAACTGAGAATTGAACCTTTATAAATTGGGGTTTTCATTTATAGTTATTGAAGTAAAGGGGGCAAGAGTTTAAGAACCGGCTGCTATTTCAGCCGGTCTTTTTTCTTCCTCAACTAAAGGACAGGTTAGGTGAAGCGTGTTGTTTAACTTATATTCACCAATCGGGCCATTTAATTGAATAGGACTACACAAAAAGTCGCTTTCCCTTACATAAGGAAAGCGACTTTTTAGATTGAGTTTTGCCTTGTTATCAAGCTTTTTACTTTAAATTCCTTTAACTAATTTTGAAATATTGTTGACTATTCAGTTGAACTGTATTACGTTACTATTAAGTTGAACTATATAGTCGAACTGAATAGAGGGTGAGGATATGAAACATAAATTATTACCGTTGTCTGAAACCATGCATTATATTTTATTAGCCCTTCGTGAGCCACTCCATGGCTATGCCGTAATGCAGAAGATAGAAAAGATAAGTAACGGTACTGTTATTTTAGCAGCTGGTACATTATATGGTGCGATTGAAAACTTGAATAAGCATGGTTGGATTGAACCTGTTGGAGAGTCAGGTCGAAGAAAAGTTTATATGATAACTACAGAAGGAAGCGCCATTTTGAAAATGGAACAAAACAGGTTATTGCATATTTTATCCCTGTACGAAGGAAGTGAATCGAATGAAGAAATTTAAGGTGTTTTTTGATATTGAAAAAGAGGAGCAATGGCTGAACGAGCAATTACAAAAAGGCTATCGCTGTACAAATATTAGTGGATTAGGAATATACACTTTCCAAAAAACTTACAAAAGATATGTGATGCGACTTGATTATCAAGATTATTTACCAAAGAAAAAGTTCGAGGATTATAAAGGGATATATGAAGATTTTGGTTGGATTTATATAAATGGCCCCTGGCTTAGTGGAATTTGATATTGGCAAAAAGAAGACGATGATCAAAATGAAATCTTCTCGGACCGCCAATCAAAGGCTAATTATTATAAAAGATTAATGAGTTATTCATTTTGGTTAGGTATGCTGTGTTTAATTTTTTCTTATAGGCCTTACGAAAATTCGGGATTATATCATGAAGATCTTTGGAATATGAAAGGTTCATTACTTTTGAAGGCATTTTTGTTTGAAAGTCCATTTGTCCTTTTGAAGTTGTCGCCTGCACTTCTGGTTGTTTTTTTGGGTATCAGTTTCTATAAATTCTATCGAAAATATTCAATGTTAAAAGAAAAATAATACGAAGAGATTAAGTATGACGCTTTTAATTCAAAGAAGTAATGAGATAAATGTATCTATCACAATCGGGCGCATTGATCCAATATAGATTAATGCTTTTTTTATTGAGGTTCCTACTGGCACAAAAGGGGCAGAATTCCTGTAATAAATAAACTTTTAAAGGAAGCTTGTGAACAGGTGAACGGGGGCTTTTGTTTAATTATCGGCTGTCATTTCGGCAGCCTTTTCTTATTCAGCTAACGAAACAGTTTAGTTTAATAACAATAAATAAAAATTTCCTAATGCAACATAAATGCAATTCTGGCTGCTTTTATCATGGTAAAATATTGTAAAGTTCCTTTTCCAAGAAGGAGGATGGTTATGAACAAGGTGATTATAAGTGTTTTATGTGTCTTGTTTTTCATTGCTGGCTGTTCGAATAATCAAGATGATATGAATGCTATAAACAAAGATGGTTATGATGATGCAAGGGAAGCTGCTTGGGATTTCGTAAAAGAAAAAGGTTGGGACGATAGGGCTGAAGAGAACTGGCAAAGTGCAAGCGTTACGAAAACCATTGCTAACAATAACTATGAATTGCTTGATAACGCTTATGAAGAAAAAGAACTTCTGTTAATTTCATTTAAAGATAAAGAAAACGTTGTACTTGGTACGCCACCCATACTTATCGCTCCTAATACCAATAAAGTAATTGGCTATATGCCTAGCGAATAAGAAATCATTATTAGATTGATTTTAAATGCAACATAAATGTAAATATGTTGAGCAAAGACAGCAGCGCTCTACACCGCTGCCTTTGCTTATATTACAGGTATGGTTTTAATTTTTTCTTCATTATTTTTAGAAGCTTTTTCACCTTTTTTGCGTCTTTGGAAAATAAACGAATATATACCCTTGACACAGATATCAAAAAGTTAAAAAAAGTTTTATAATCAACTACCGTTTCTGGTTGATTGTCCAGGCCGGGTCCATACGTCATTGAAAACCATACTCCTTTTCCAAAATAGCCTTCTTCTGTAGGAAGCCAGTTTACTGACAAATTGCAATAAGTATAATCAAAAGGAATATCTTCTAAATTGGAGAAATGCTCTAAAATAGTAATAAATTTATCAGGAAAATTAGCTGCGTAAAAATCAAACATGACATCATCAGTGTTTACTATATCTTTTTCGCTTAAGTAGTCCCCTAAGCTGATAAATTTTTTGTTAGCAAATTCTTCTGCTTGTTCTTGGTATTTTCTTTCAAAAATGTCTCCTATAATTAAGAGAGTTGTTCCTATGAAAATTAGGAGAATAAAAGTGCTGTTACTGAGTTCGGTTAAAATATCTTGAGTCTTTAAAAAAACAGGCACTATCAAAACAGCGAACGCGAGAATTCTTAATATCAGATAACAAACTTTTTTAGGCTTAAAACCCATCCGTTCACCTCTTTGTTTATAGACAAAATTTATATAGTCACAAACTATTATAAGTCTGGGATATTTTAAATATAAAATATAAAAAGACGACCCAATGCAACATAAATGCAATTTTGTTGTATTAACCGGTAGCAGTCTAAAAAGCTTATGAACTTTTTAGGCTTTTTTTACGGGGAATTTTATGTATAAAATTAACTAATTTAGATTTTGATATTAATATAAAGGCGATGAATAACCAAGAGAGCGATAATGTAACAAAAATATAATTATGTTGTATTGGGTATGGTCCAAGGTTTTTTATTCTCATGGTACAATTTGTTAAAATGAGAATGTGGAGTGAGGATATTGGTGATATATCTGCTGATCGTAGGGTTTGCTGTTTTTTTTATTTATTATTTGCCTATATTGGCGAAGGATTCGAAGAAGATTAGTGATTCAACAGAAGAAATTAAACAAAGCTTAAATACACTTACAAAACAGAATGAAGAAATTATTGAATTATTAAAGCGTAAAATCTGAAACGAAATGTAATATAAAGGGGATTATGTTGTGTTTACTAAAGCCTTAGTCCTTTCTAAGGCTTTTACTAATTGATTCAATTTAATTTGGAAAACTAAACAAATGATGTGATTATAGAGAAACAAGACTAAGATCAGAGGGAGCGTTCGGGTGAGGGAGAATAGTCTATTTTTTAAATACAAATGGTTAGTGGTTTCTTCGCTTATGATTATCCTACTCTTATTTGTCAGTAGATGTACTTTTTTTGATACACGAGAACAACTGCATGAAGAAACAAATGGAATAGATTTATCTGGGGAAATCCTCGGTAGGGTTAGCTTGAATGAGGATATTGAAAGTGAAGCATTTCAACAACAGCATCAAATCAAGTTAGCTAACCCAGAAGAAAAAGTTGATAGCAGCTTCTATATCGATAATGAACTATTTGTTGCAGTAGACTCTAATAATAAAATCATCTTCATTCGTACGGACAGTAACCACTCCATTACTACGCAAAAAGGAGTGGGAATAGGAAATGAAATTGATAAAGTCATTAAGATATATGGAGAAAATTATTATAAGTACAATGACCAGGGCGTCGATATTATCGGGTATGTAGATCATAAGCATAACCGTAAAATTGAATTTTGGTACTACGATGAAAAAATAAACATGATTGACTATTCCATACAAGACTTTAATTTTAAAAAAACAAAAAATATGAACGAGTTAATGCAACATAAAGGGAATTATGTTGTATTGAGAACGCCCTCAATTTTTAGATTTGGGGCGTTTTTTCGATTTGAGTGCAATCACAAGAAGATTTTTATAATGCGCCTTATTGAACTAACCAGAAAAAATCTGGCTGACCTTATAATACGAACGAGGAAGGTTAGCGAAATGAATATTTCCATATAATTTTTAAATTTGGACATTAGGGTATTTTATTGTGTGGTAAAATTATACAGGCGCGGTTGTGTTTTACTTTATGGAGTTTAATAAAAAAGATAGGTGTTTATATGAAGAACATAAAAAAGCCAATAAAATTTATCGGAGTAATTATTATATTACTTATTATAGTCCTTGTTCGTCCCACATGGACTCAGCCTATAAAAGGCAATAATAGTATAAGTACATTGGAACAAGTAGAGTTAAATGGAAATAGTAATGAAATTATGATACGTGGCAAGAATAAGGATAATCCAGTTATTCTCTTCGTACATGGAGGACCAGGAACTTCAGAAATACCGTATGCCGATAAATATCAGGATGTATTAGAGTCGAAATTTACAGTTGTTAATTACGATCAAAGAGCAAGTGGGAAATCATATCATTTTTTTGACGACTATTCCAATCTTTCACCAGACTTATTGGTAGAGGACTTATTGGCTGTCACAGATTATGTAACAAAACGTCTTGGTAAAGAAAAGGTAATACTCATTGGTCATTCTTATGGTACATATATTGGAATGCAAGCTGCTAATAAAGCACCTGAAAAATATGAAGCATATGTTGGTATTGGACAGATGAGTAATATAAAAGAAAGTGAGATTGACAATTTGAATTACACTATTGAACAGGCAAAAAATGCTGGCAATAGGGATGATGTTATATACCTGCAGGGGTTAACTGAAAATATCAAAAATGGCGAAATGTTTACCCCGAGAAATTATGTAATAAAGTATGGTGGGGCCACAAGACTTATTGATAACCCCGATGGTGATAACATTGGTATGTTACTAAGTAGCGAATATAACTTATTAGATATAATACGTTATAATTGTGGGTTAACCTTTTCTCAAAATACTTTATTAAAGGATTTAACTGAAAATCCATTACCTACAATCGTAACAAAACTTGAATTGCCAGTCTATTTTATCATGGGGAAATATGATTACATGACTTCGTCTAGTGCAGCAATAAAATATTTCGATATGATCGAAGCAGATAAAAAGGAATTTATTTCTTTCGAGGAATCAGCTCATTATCCACAGTTTGAAGAGGAAGAAAAATTTTATGAATGGATGTACGGTACATTTATTAAATAAAGGGATACTTTTTTCCTGAAAGTTAATTTGTGAAGAATTATACTTAAACTCCCATGTAAGAACGAGTTTCCTCATACAATCTGTGGTTCAGTAGTTGTGTTGCATGGATGGCTGACGGGTAAAAGTGAACCATAAAACTCGCTTTCGAATGCAACATAAATGAAATTAAGTTGTATTGAAAATGCCCCGGATTTTTAGAATCCGGGGCATTTTTTGTATGCTGCCTTTGCTGTAAGTTAAATTAACTCAAGGATGTAATTGTAAAATAGTCCCATAAAGACAATGAAGCTTAACATCAAAATAGCGATCCAAGAAAAGATGAAATGATTTTTTTGCGCTATGCAATGATAAATACTTAAGAAGCCAGAGGTAATAAAGAGCAAACCAGACCCGACTAATAGCCACGTTCCGATCCCGTGCTGCGACATAAAAAAGCCTGCTTTGATTAACAGCATAAAAAGAACAGAAAAAACAAATATGGCAGCCAGTATTAGCCACTTAAATGTTTTTAAACGGCTGTTTGTTATCGAGAGTTTTTTTGCAGTTTTTTGTCTGGCTTAATCAAAGAGTCCAGGCTTATATTGTACACGTCACTCAACTGTACAAGATTTGTTATATCTGGAATGGATTTATTATTTTCCCATTTAGAAATGGCTTGAGCAGTCACATGGAGTTTATCTGCTAGATCGTTTTGGGAGTATCCGTTTTCCTGGCGAAGTTTTTTTAATTTATCCCCTAATTCCAATTCTCTTACTTCCTTTTCCTAAAATATAAAGGAAATGGGAAAAAAGAGCACTGGAGTATTAGTTGTTTTAGGTAAACTGGAGTATAAACTAGCAGTTGAGTTCTTCTGAAATAAAGTATCTAATGCAACATAAATGATATTGTGTTGTATCCGCGCGATTCACTAATTGCTAATCATCATTTGCGTAATATTACATTATGAGATAATATTTAACACATGTCCATTTTTGTTTTGCTGCGGAGCACCCACCGTGGCTTTTTTTATTTAAAACTTAAAAAATATCCTCTTTCTGAAGAAGTATATAGAGTGAATGCAACAATAAATATAATTATGTTGTGTTGGAAAGGCTCCAGACTTTAAAAACTGGAGCCTTTTTGTTTCGGTGCCATAACTCAAGATTTTTGTAACTCAGATTTTTAAAATAAATTATATTAAAAAGATTTGCAAAAACGCTCGGGAAATTTCTTGAGCGTTTTGTTTATTGCTGTTCAATCACTGGCTGGTATTGTTCGGAAACGATGAAATCATCTTCCATTAGAACATAAGGGTGAGTTTCCATCAAAATGGTTTTAAGATAGTCTGGCATCTTCTCTCCTTGGTATGCACAAATTAACGGAAACGACAATAGATTTACAGCTTTGTCTATAACTTTTTCAAGGTCTTTAATTATGTGTAGTGGATCTTTCATAGAGGCCCACTCTACATGTGCCCATGATCGAAAAGGAATTTTATTTTCCACGTATTTTTGTACTGTTTTATTAAAGTAATCAACGATTGCAGGAGGATGATAACTGCCACTTGAATAATAGAAGTCGAAGTTGTTTACATGATGAACGAATGCCATTTGATCTTTCGTCAATAGGGTACTCAGTTCTTGGTGAATAAGAGAGTAAATACGCTCATTTTCAATGAAAAGAATATAATCTCCCACTGTAACCCCCTCTTGGATGTAACTCACAGCCTGCTCAATGTAATTCTTCATCTCATTATAGGAATACAACACATGAACACTTCTTTGATCCGCACACAACTGATTCATTTTGCTTTTCAAATGGATCCCTCCTTTTTCTGTTGTCTTTTTTCATTCCAAGCATAACAGAATTTAATAGTGGGAATTGAAAATTTTTCAAATGTAATAAAATGATATTATGTTGTATTGCAGCAAAAACCCTCTGATTTTAAAAAATCAGAGGGTTTTTGCTTTTTCAGAAAGCTTTCTCAATTTCATTTCTTTCTCAAGCACCTTAATGAATTCTTTATCTAAGTCCATTTTTTTTGCTTGATTATATGCTTCTCGTAATTGGTTATCTGATAAAATAAAAATCCCCATAATTACCTCCTACTCCGAAAAAAGAGTTTTACCCTTAAAAACAATCGATAAACCTTTTTTTGAAGAATGAATGAAAAATAAAAGTTTATCCATTGTTTTTAAGGGAAAGGAGTCTAGAGTTATTAATGTTTTCCATTTACATTTATAGTAAAATCAATTGTAAATAATTAAGGGCAAACTAATCGAAAGATTAGGACGCAAAGCCACGGGTCTAAGGTTTTTAGAAACCACGACAGCCGGGCTGTGGAAGCGGGTGAATCATCGCCATGAGTGATGATAAAGAACGGTTCATTTTTAGGCGGGAACTCACTCGTTTATATGATGATTGTAAACGTTGTGAAGAGATTAGGATTAGAGAAGAAATCTTTAAAGATATTAACCTTTTAAAAGAAGCCATCGAGTTACTTTCACCGTAGAAATGCAACAAAAAGTAAATTATGTTGCTTTGGATCGAATAAGAAAGCCCACAAACTTTATAAAGTTTGTGGGCTTTACATATCGGAAATATTAAGTACCTACAATTCAATAAAATTGATTAAAAAACACTTGAACCAAAATCATGTAAATAATTGTTCCCCCAGCTATAGAGAAGAGCATGTTTCTTCTCCAAATGTGAAGCATTGCAACTACAGCCATTGCAATAAATTCAGGTATTCCATGACTTCCAGAAAGTAAACTCACATCCTTAAAACAATAAATGACCAGAAGTCCAATTATCGCTGAAGGTAGAACTTTCCCTAAATACTGTACATACTTCGGTGTAGCTTTACCTGATGCAAAAACAACAAATGGAAGAAACCTTGTCAGCATAGTGCCTAAAACAACCATCGTGATCGTAATAATTTGCTCGGTTAAATGCATTGTCATATAGGTTGAACCTCTTCTTTCTCTAATGCCTTTCTAGTTAAGGAAAGCAGCCCTAAAATGGCAATCATTGCAGGGATAATGAAATTGTTTTCGCCAAAAATAATAAGACAGATAATTGACATCCCAATCCCTATTAGAGAACTAGAATGTTTTTCCTCTTTCAACCATTGTTCAATGAAAATAACAGCAAATAGAGCCGTCATAGCAAATTCTAATCCTTCTGTATTAAATTGGATGATTGATCCGAAAATACCACCTAACGCTGCGCCTAATACCCAATAAAAATGGTTGAGCAGTGTGACGAAAAACATAACCCAACCTTTATCTACATTGTTTGGGACATTAATAGTACTATTGACCGCAAAAGATTCATCACAAAGGCCAAATACCATATACCACTTTTTCTTTCCTGCGTCCTTATAGTTATCTAACATCGAAATACCATAAAATAGATGTCTTGCATTCACCATTAAAGTGAGAAAAAAAGCATTAATTGGATTGAAGGCAAGAAGCAATAAATTGGCAGCAAGAAATTCCATTGATCCTGCAAATATGACTAGACTCATCAGAATTGGATAAATTGCACTAAATCCTAATGAATTCATGAAGATACCATAAGAGGTTCCTAAAAATAAGAATCCTGCGAAAATAGGTAATGTTTGAGGGAAAGCTTCACGAAATGCTGTGATTATTTGAGTTCTTCTTTTCATACGTTTCACGTCCTAAATGATGAATTTAATATGATTTAAATTAACATACAAATTCCATACAATAAACTTTATAATTGTATGTATTACAATTCTGTTTAAAAACAAATAAAAACCCTCCATCTTAAAAAATGGAGGGCCAAATAGCAGTTTATCATCTTTTAACTACATACATTTTAAATATACATACCATACAATTGATTGTATGAAACCTATCAGGAGAGGTATATTATGCCAGTAAATTCATTCGACAACTATCCAATGTCTTGGAAACCTGATAAGAACGCATTGAAGCGTCCTTATTATCAATCTATTGCATCCTTACTTGAACACGACATTAAAAATGGCTTTTTAGCTCCTGGTACAAAATTGCCTCCTCAAAGGGAATTGGCAGATTTCTTAGACTTAAACTTTACGACTATTACTCGTGCTTACAAAATATGCGAGGAAAGAGGGGTAATATATGCGATTACAGGTAGTGGCACCTATGTAGCGCCAAATGCTTCTCGGTCCATAACCATTTCTAAGGATAAAACAGCAAGCCTTATTGAGCTAGGTCTTGTATCATCGTTTGAACAGACAAATACGCTAGTTAAGGACACTATTCAACAAGTTGTGAACAAGAGTTATTTTGAACAATTACTAAATTACAACGATCCCACAGGTATTCCACATCAAAAAGCAGCAGCACTTAACTGGATGGAATCGTTCGGCATTCATACAGATCAAGAACATCTTGCTATTGTTTCTGGTGCGCAAAATGCATTGGCTATTGCGTTGACCGCTTTATTTGAGCCTGGAAACAGAATTGCTACAGATGTATATACCTATTCAAATTTTATTGAGTTGGCAAAAATGTTCCGAATTCAATTAGTACCGATTACTGGAGATGAATTTGGAATGTTGCCAGGCGAGCTTGATAAACAATGCAATCAAGTAAATATTCATGGCATTTTCCTCATGCCTTCTTGTAATAATCCTACAACCATTATGATGTCAGATTTTCGCAAGCGAGAATTGGCGGAGGTGATCCGTAAGTACCGCTTAATTTTGATTGAGGATGAGATTCATGCCTTTATGACAGCCGGCATTGACCCAGATTATCAGCAACCAATGTTTAACTTACTTCCAGAACAAACAATTTATATTTGCTGTACTTCTAAATCCATCTGCTCAGGGTTGAGAATTGCCTATATTGTCTATGGGAAGGCCTTTCGCGAGAAGATTCTGCGATCTATTTTTAATATTAATGTTAAAACCTCTTCTTTCAATGCGGAGATTATTACGGAACTAATTTTATCAGGAAAAGCTCATGAAATTGTTTTGCTAAAGAAGCAGCTTGCACAAACGGCAAATGAGATATTTTTTGATCATTTTCCTTTAAATAAAAACATTGGACATCCTCTAAGTTTTTATCGCTGGTTGCCAATTCAAACAGACTCTGATGCATTAGAGTTAGAAACAGACCTACAGAAGCTGGGTATTCGAGCTTTTCATTCTGATCGTTTTTTAAGTGGGCAAACTACCCAGGCCAAGTATTTACGTATTGCCCTTTCTTCGACAAACTCATTAGACGAGTTAAAAGTAGGACTTAGAATACTAAATGAGTATCTCAACTAGTTGATTACGGATTTCGCGTAAAAGTGTCCTTATGTAAAAGATTGGAGCGTCTACACTTATCTGGACAGAAAAATTAAGGTCACGACACTTGACCTAAAACAGATGAGGAGCTCCAACTATGACAAAGCGAGAACGCCGCACATTTACACCTGAGTTCAAAAAACAAATGGTGCAGCTGTACCAGAATGGAAAAACGAAACGAGCTATTATTAATTGAATATGATCTGACTCCGTCCTCTCTTGACCGCTGGATTCAACAGGATGAAACCTCCGGTTCTTTTAAAGAGAAAGACAATCGGTCTCCTGAACAGCAGGAGCTTTTAAAACTGCGTAAGGAAAATAAACAGCTGTTAATGGAGAATGATATTTTAAAGCAAGCCGCGCTGATCATGGGACGAAAGTAAATGTCATCAAGCGAAAACAAGACAAATACTCGGTATCAGCATTGTGCAGCGTCCTGCAAATCTCACGTAGTACGTACTACTATGAGGCCAAAGAACGCCAGTCAGAAGACGACGTAACAGGCGCTGTCATAGAGATTTTCAAACAAAACCGAAGTGCCTACGGCACGCGCAAGATCAAAATCGAACTGCACAAGCGTGGATTTATGGTTTCCAGGCGGCGTATTGGCCGTATCATGAAGGAGCAGGGGATTGTTTCTTCCTATACAGTGGCACAATTCAAGCCGCAGAAAACTCTCTCTAATGAGTCAGCTCAGGCAAATGCATTGAAACGCGAGTTTGAGCAGACAAAAGCGAAAAAAGTAGTCGTCAGTGATTTAACATACGTCAAAGTCAAAAACAAATGGCATTACGTATGTATCTTTGTCGCTCTCTTTAACCGCGAAATTATTGGCTTCAGCACAGGACCCAATAAAGATGCAAGCCTTGTCGCACGAGCTTTTTCTTCCATTCAAGGTGATCTGCGGGATATCCAGCTGTTCCACACCGACCGTGGCAGCGAGTTTAAAAACCAGCTCATTGATGAAACATTAGCTGTCTTTCAAATTGGCCGTTCTTTAAGCATGAAAGGCTGTCCATATGATAATGCCGTGGCGGAAGCCACGTTTAAAATCATCAAAACAGAGTTTATCAGCCAAATGAAATTTGATAGTCTGGAGCATCTTACACTCGAATTCAGTGACTATGTCAACTGGTTTAACAAGCTGCGAATTCACGGAACATTAGGCTACTTAAGCCCAATTGAATACAAGCAATCATCCCTTAAAAAGGTTGTCTGATTTAGTGTTGATAATCCATCCTGCCGCATACCCATTAATCTAAGGTAAAGCTAAAATCATAATCCAAACAAAAAAACACTATGCTTATCGTAAGCAGTTTAGGGGCTGACTCCTATCTTTGAGACAGGGGGTCAAACCACCTTTTAAACAGCTAGCTTCAGGTATCCTGGTTCAGTATGGAAGGTGGTGCTTGAGTGACCTTTCAACTATTTAGCAATGGCCTTACTAAAAAGTCATTTACTCTCCTCTTTAAAAAGAAGAGGGAGTAAATGACTATATGCAAGAAAGCTCCATACTTTAAGAAGCAGGTAAAGCGCTCATTCACGTGCTTTCTCAAAATTAAAAATAAGCTGGAGTGTTTCCATTATACCTTTAGCGTAAGAAGATGCAGTCACGTTAGAATGTAATTGTTTCGCTTCCGGTGTCGCATTTTTCACTAGATAACCATGCTGGACAGCTTTTAGCATATCAATATCATTTCCGCTGTCCCCAAATGCAGTCGTCCGTCTGATCGGCACATTATAATAATTGCTCATAAACTGAACCACTTCACTCTTGCCGGTACCAAGCGGGATAAAATCAACGTCAAAAGCATTTTCCGGATCGCCGGCTTTCGGATTGCATCGGTTAATATTCAAGCCAATCCCATTAATTTTGGCCAAGTGCTTGATAATACTTAGATCGTACCGGCTTTTCGTTTCAGAACTTATAAAATAATAGTAATTCCATTTGTACTTTTTTTGTCCGAACTGCGTCTGCTCGATCAGCTTAATTCCATATTGATGAAAAAGCTCACGCTCAAGCTCCACTATTTTCTGCCCGGAAAAGCCGGATTTTCTGATCTTTTTTTCCCACGACGGGTTGCTTTTTAACTGCCCTTGCTTATTAACCTCATACAATTCTGTTCCAAGGTTACCTGCAATAAAGTGGGGGCTAAACGTCATTCGGGCTCGCTCCATCTTTTGAATAACTTCCGGTAGTCCGCTGCCCGTCACCCAGATAATTTTAATAAACTGCTCGCGTGCAAGCTCCTCAAGATACTCCTCCAGCTCGTAGACGTGTTCCAGTAGTTCCTGTGTACATGCATGCGGATAATACGTTTCATCAAAGTCAAAAAACAGGAGATGATCTGTTCTCTCATGGCCTGTAAAAGATCCTTTTACTCTCATACTTGACACTCCTTTCTACTCACTGTTAAAAAAATAATAGATGGGATCGATCCCATGTCAATACTTTATTTGAGGTGTTTTATGGTTAACATTTATGATATTGCCCGTCTAAGTGGCGTCTCAAAGTCAACGGTTTCAAGAGTAATCGCCAACCAACCGTATGTTTCAGAGGAAAAAAGGAACAAAGTAAATAAAGTGATAGAAGAGCTGAATTATAAACCTAATTCTCTCGCCAGGCAGTTCCGCAAAAAACAAACAAACTGTATCGGTATCCTTGTTCCCGATCTGGATCACCCGTATTTCAGTCAGCTGGTTGGCATGCTGTCACTACGATGTCATGAAAAAGGATTTAAGCCTGTTGTGTATCAGACTTTTTTCAATAGGGAGTTAGAAAAGGAGGTTTATGCAAAGCTTCAAAACAGAGAAATGGATGGGCTTATTTTGACCTCTACCCTTCTGACGGAAGAGGAGCTCTCCACGTACGTTGAGAATCATTTCGTAGCAGCCTGTAATGAAGATTTTGAGGGTAAGTACTTTAGTGTATTTTGCTTGAACGAGGAAAAAGCCATTTTTGATGCGACGATGTACCTTTTGAATAAAGGAGTCACAACGCTTGGGTTTTGTTCAGATAACTTACATACTCCTTCACAGCAAGCAAGGTTGAGAGGATTTATTTCAGCCCATGAGCAAAAAGGAATCAATTACAATGAAAGCCTTGTGTTCAAACAAATCGCGACAATAGAAGATGGCATTCAATTAGGCCAATCTTTGTTTGAAGGTCCAGTGAGAATAGAAGGAATAATCACCGGAAGTGATTTTGTGGCAGCTGGTATGCTTAAATCGTCCGCTGAAAAGCATATACGTGTCCCAACTAATTTTTCAATCATTGGGTTTGACGACCATCCGATCTCATTGGTCTCAACTCCTCCGCTTACAACAATTTGTAATCAGATGCAGGAGATGGGAAACGATTTGATCGACTGTATAACAAAAATGATTAAAGATCAGCAAGCCATCTACACGAAGAAAGTGTATGAAGGAAAGCTCATTCTCAGACAATCCACCTAGTTACCTGCATTTATTCGATTGATTACTAAAAGATTTTTTCTACACCCTACACAAGGCGTTGACAGATTGTAGACAAAGTGGTTCTCAAATCTCCGATTTGAGGCCGCTTTGTCTTTTTTATTCATTTTAGCAGCTCTGTTCAAGCTGGCTGCACGGGTTTCCACGACCAGTTGGCCAGCTTTTTGAGGTTCATGGCAGCGAAAGTAAGCATCGCCTGCATGGATAATTTCCCCGGTCCCCTGAGAGTTGTCCATATGATAACGCCGTGGTGGAAGCCACGTTTAAAATCATCAAAACAGAATTTGTCAGCCAAATGAAGTTTGGTAGTCTAGAGCATCTTAAGCTTGAATTCAGTGACTATGTTAATTGGTTTAACAAGCTGCGAATTCATGGAACCCATAGGCTATGTGAGTCCAATTGAATACAAACGACCGTCTCTTAAAAAGGTTGTCTGATTTAGTGTTGACAATCCACAGTTCTCTTGGTTTATTTGAATGGTTTTATCTATCCTTTTAAAAAATATCTATTTTAATTTATATTTTCTTTATCTCAAAGGGGTTATGAATAATATCGATCATGTTATTCACCTCAAAATTATTTTTCTTATAACTATCCCTAGTGCCTATTATTTTTGTAGACATACTGAAGAGCTATTATTCTAAAGAAGATAGTTTAGTTGCTGTGGATACAAACTCTTTCATCAAAACAACAGTAAAAAAGAATATGAATACAAGCGATTTACCGTAAAACAATTGAGAAGTGAATAGAAAATTGTCGTTTCCAATCAAGATAAATTAAAAATTTAATTGACTAAATAATCTGCATATTGTAGAATGAAATCAAATCTTAACGCATACGTATGCGTAACTGATAAAAGAGGAAGAAGCTACTTAGGCAGTTACCATAGAAAAATTGCAAAAATGGCGAATACAAGGGCAAGTGAATCTAAAGTTCGATATGTCCAAATGCGAGTCCTATGATTTCAAATACAAATCTTGACTTACAATAGCGCGGCAACTTAATAGATAAATTTTCGCGTTAATATGTAAGCGTTTGATAAAGGGGATATAATCCATATAATCGATAGTCAAAAACTTGAGATTAGATATGTATTAGTAATCAGGGAATGATCTTTAATAGACCTTTAGATTTATTGATCCTTCTTCTTATTTTTGTGCTGATTTATGCAAGCGTATGCGAAAAGTGAAATTCTAAAAATACTACATAGAAAATGGTGAAAAAAATGGAGAAATATTTACAAGGAAAGACATGTATCATTACAGGAGCTGCAAGAGGAATTGGGAAAGCATTGGCTGTTAAATATGCTGAACAAGGCGCTAATATTGTATTGATGGATTTAAATAAGGAAATGGTTGAAGCCACTGCAAAAGAAATAGAAGCATTAGGAGTAACAGTATTACCTCTTGTTGTAAATGTGACTTCTTCACAAGAGATTGAAGCTGCGATTAAAGAAGTTGAATCTCAATTCACAAAAATTGATGTACTGGCTAACTGTGCTGGTATCTCTACTTCGAGATTAATCTTAGATATCGAAGAAGAAGAATGGGATAGAGTGTTCAATGTAAATTTAAAATCTGTTTATCTGCTTAGTAAATATGTTGGAAAAAACATGATTAAAAACGAAGTCAAAAATGGAAAAATAGTTACAATTTCATCCCAAGCTTCAAAAATTGGCGAGCTTGGAAACGGGGCGTATTGTGCATCAAAAGCGGCTGTTAATTCGTTGACCCAGGTGCTTGCACTTGAGCTGGCAGAATACGGAATTTCGGTCAATGCAGTTTGTCCTGGTTTTGTAGATACCGAAATGTTGCAAGAGGTGTTTCAAAAACGGAGCGTAATTGAAGGCAAAGCACCACAGGAATATGAAGAATTATTAAAAGGCCAGGTTCCAATGAAGAGATTAGCGACACCTGAAGAAATAGCAGAATTTATGCTGTTTTTAAGTAGCGAGAAAGCAAACTATATTACTGGTACTTCAATGACTATTGCTGGCGGGAAAACATTAATTTAATAGAAAGGAGTTTTTATCATGAGAATGAGTTTGGTGACAGATTGTTTAGGCTTCATGTCTCTAGAAGAAATGGCTGATACTGCCGTGTCCTTAGGGTATGAAAACTTAGAATTTGCATGTGGGAATTGGTCCAAGGCCCCACATGTAGATCTGGATGCTTTAATCGAGAGTTCCATTCAACGTGAAAAATTTGTAAACGTTTTAAAGGAAAGAGGCCTTTCAATTGAGGTTCTGAATTGCTCCGGTAACCAGTTAGCTCCAAATGAGGAGGGACGAGAACACCAGAAAGTTGTGGAAAAAACATTTAAACTTGCAGAACTATTAGGGATAAAAACCATAAACATGATGTCAGGACTTCCTGGAGGAGGACCAGGAGAGACAACTCCTAACTGGGTAACAACAAGCTGGCCGCCAATTAATCTTGAAATCTTAAACTGGCAATGGAATGAGGTAGCATTTCCATATTGGGAAAAAACCGTGAAAGAGGCAAAAGAACACGGCATTGAAAAAATTGCTTTGGAGAACCATGGCTCCCAGCTCGTTTATAATGCGGAAACACTCTTTAAGCTAAGAAATCATGTAGGAGACATGGTTGGCATGAACTTTGATCCTAGTCATCTGTTCTGGATGGGAGGAGATCCAATCGCAACGTTAAGAAAATTAGGACCAGCAATCTATCATGTTCATGCCAAAGACACACGTATGGAAAAAGGACTCGTTGATGCAGAGGGTGTACTTGATACAAAAACAATTGATAGTTTTTCAAATCGTTCATGGAACTATGTAGCGTTAGGCCATGGTCATGATGTTAGCTGGTGGAAGGAATTCTTTTCCGTACTGAGTATGGTGGGGTATGACGGACAGGTTAGCCTAGAAATGGAAGACTTAACGATGGATCCACTTACTGCTTTGAAAAAGTCGACTCAGGTATTAAAGGAAGCTCTGCCTAAAGATTTCGATTAAAAAGAATACATTGAATTTAATTAAAAAGAGACCTTGATTACGTTCCCTGATCAATTATCAACAGAAAGGAAAGGGGCAAGAATATGAACAAACAGGCTAATCAAAATCACATATCATTTTTGAGCACCATTGTCTTAGTCTCAACATTCGGAGGTCTTCTATTTGGTTATGATACCGGCGTTATTAATGGGGCTTTGCCTTATATGTCGGACGATTTTAATCTAACTTCATTCACAGAAGGTCTTGTTACAAGTGTTCTTCTTTTAGGGGCTGCGGTAGGAGCTGTATTTGGTGGTCGGCTTTCGGATGGTATTGGACGGCGTAAAAACATCCTTTTCCTTTCAATCCTTTTCTTTATTGCTACGCTTGGTTGTACCCTATCACCAAGCGTAGCGGGGATGGTTGTCTTCCGCTTCTTACTAGGTATGGCTGTTGGCGGAGCATCAGTAGCAGTTCCTACATTTATAGCTGAAATGTCGCCCTCTGATAGAAGAGGCCAATTGGTTACCCGTAATGAGTTAATGATTGTAGGCGGGCAATTGTTAGCCTTCGTCTTTAATGCTATTCTTGGTAACCTATTAAGTGGCGAAGGAGTTTGGCGTTACATGTTAGGTATTGCAGGAGTACCAGCAATTCTTTTATTCTTTGGTATGCTTAAGGTACCAGAAAGTCCCCGTTGGCTTGTGAAAAAGGGAAGAAACGAAGAAGCGCTGCGTATACTTCGTAAGATACGTACAGAAGAGCAAGCGCTGACTGAACTCAAAGAGATTCAAACAGCTTTGGCTGCAGAATCTGATTTGAAAGAAGCATCGTTTAAAGATCTTGCTGTACCATGGATGCGTCGCATCGTATTTATCGGAATTGCTATCGCTATTGTTACTCAAGCTACTGGCGTTAACTCAATCATGTATTATGGAACTGAAATTCTCAGACAAGCAGGTTTTGCAACGTCTGCTGCATTAATCGGCAATGTTGCAAACGGTGTCATTTCGGTTTTAGCGACAATTGTAGGGATTTGGCTTCTTGGGAGAGTCGGACGTCGCCCTATGATGCTGACGGGTTTAACAGGAACAACCTTAACCCTTCTACTAATTGGGATCCTTTCATCTACGGTTGGATCGTCTGAGGCGCTTCCATATGTGATGCTGGCACTAACCGTCACATTTCTCGCTTTCATGCAAGGGGCAATTGGGCCAGTATTATGGGTTTCACTATCCGAAATTTTCCCGTCACGCTTAAGAGGGTTTGGCATGGGTGTTAGTGTATTCTTCCTTTGGATGACAAACTTTGTCATTGGTTTATTGTTCCCTGTCATGCTGGATAAAATGGGTTTGTCGGTAACATTCTTTATCTTCGCAGGGGTAGGATGTGTATCTATCTTCTTAATGGCGAAGTTCTTACCCGAAACTAAAGGTCGCACACTGGAAGAAATTGAAGAGTCCTTCCGTACTTATTATGATGACAAAACAGATAAATATGATGGTATCAATCATATAAAATCTCAGGTAAATAAATTTTAAGATTACACACCTATGTTAGATGTAAACGTTGATATTCCTGTATCGATGACGCTTTTCCAGTGTCGAGCTGAGAGGTTTTTATATGAACCTTTGTTAAAACGGTATAGGTAAAATAAAACTCTATTCAAATAGGAAAATGCTTGTAAATAGATTCATCTTAACCATCAGCGAGCGTTATTATTAACATAATATTGAAATCGATTTCAATTTCAATAAGAATATCTATTTCTAAGGAGGAATATATACATGTCAGCAATTAATTCCGAGGTAAAAACATTACAAAACTACATAAATGGAGAATGGGTGGATTCTCTGTCCAGCCAGACCGAGACGGTTGTGAATCCAGCAACAGGCGAAGAAATTGCCCAGGTGCCGCTTTCTACAAAAGAAGACGTAGACCGTGCGGTACAGGCCGCAAGCGAAGCGTTTAAAACATGGTCGCAGACGGCTGTTCCAAAGCGTGCACGCATTCTGTTCAAATACCAGCAGCTTCTTGTAGATAACTGGGAAGAGCTAGCAAAATTGATCACGATTGAAAACGGAAAAAGCTTATCAGAAGCCATGGGTGAAGTGCAGCGCGGGATTGAATGCGTAGAATTCGCGGCCGGTGCACCGACACTGATGATGGGCAGCCAGCTTCCAGATATCGCGACAAACATTGAATCAGGTATGTACCGTTATCCAGTAGGCGTTGTTGGTGGCATCACACCATTTAACTTCCCAATGATGGTTCCTTGCTGGATGTACCCGCTGGCAATCGCATGCGGTAACACATTTGTATTGAAGCCGTCTGAACGTACGCCGCTTTTGGCAGCGAAATTAGTCGATCTATTCAAAGAAGCCGGCCTTCCAGACGGTGTCTTGAATATTGTCAACGGTGCACATGATGTCGTAAACGGCCTTCTTGAGCACCCGGAAGTAAAAGCCATCTCATTTGTCGGCTCACAGCCAGTGGCAGAATACGTATACAAAACAGGCGCAGCGAACTTGAAACGCGTACAGGCGCTTGCAGGAGCGAAAAATCACTCTATCGTTTTGGCAGATGCGAATCTTGACCTGGCCGCAAAAGAAGTCACAGCTGCAGCCTTTGGTTCAGCGGGTGAGCGCTGCATGGCTGCAGCCGTTGTAGCAGTAGAAGAGGGCATTGCCGATGAGTTTATCGCCAAACTAAAAGAAGCAGCCGACAACATCCAAATTGGCAACGGTTTAGATGATGGCGTATTCCTTGGCCCAATCATCCGCGAAAATGCGAAACAGCGTACAATCGGCTACATTGAAGCGGGTATCGAGCAGGGTGCAACGCTTGTGCGTGACGGCCGCGAAGACGCAGCCGCAAAAGGAGACGGCTACTTCCTTGGCGCAACCATCTTCGACAACGTGACACAGGAGATGACGATCTGGCAGGATGAAATCTTTGCACCGGTTCTTTCCGTCGTCCGCGTAAAAGACCTGGCAGAAGGTGTGGAGACAGCGAACGCTTCTACACTTGCAAATGGTGCGTGCCTGTACACAGACAGCGCTGCAGCGGTACGCCAGTTCCGTGAAACAATCGATGCAGGCATGCTGGGCATTAACGTTGGAGTGCCGGCGCCGATGGCATTCTTCCCATTCTCAGGCTACAAAAATTCATTCTATGGCGATCTTCATGCGAACGGTAAAGATGGGGTTGAATTCTTTACACGCAAGAAAATGGTCACTGCACGCTACGTGAAGTAATAGCTTGAATTTGTCCTGGCTGTCCGGCTCCATCCGGGCAGCAGGCCATTCAAGAAAAAATCAGGAGGTACATCACATGAGCCGCTTGCTCCAAAAACCAATGAAAAAAGAACAGTCAGAAGGCGTCACACTCGTCCATGACGTCACAAAAGAAAACTCCCCCCTCGAATATGTCGGATTTAAAGTCATTGATCTGGCTCCCGGCGCCACGTACACTGAATCATTAACTAAAACAGAATGCTGCATTGTCGCTCTGACAGGCAAGATTCACGTCACTGAAGGAAGCGAAGAATTCCGCAGCCTTGGTACCCGTGAAAATGTCTTCGAAAAAGTGCCGACAGACAGTGTGTATGTTTCCAACGATAAAACTTTCCACGTAGAAGGCGCAACGGCTGCCCGGGTAGCACTATGCTATTCCCCTTCCCACGAGCAGCTGCCGACTGTACTGATTAAAGCTTCAGAGGTCGGCATTGAAAACCGCGGCATTTTAAGCAACAAACGGATGGTGCACAATATCCTGCCGGATTCCGACCCGCGCGCAAACAGCCTGCTTGTCGTAGAAGTGTATACAGAAAGCGGAAACTGGTCGAGCTACCCGCCGCACAAACATGACCAGGATAACCTGCCGGATGAATCATTCCTGGAAGAATCTTACTACCATGAAATAAATCCGCCGCAGGGCTTTGTCTTCCAGCGTGTATATACCGATGACCGGTCGATTGATGAAACGATGACCGTTGAAAACAGCGACGTTGTGCTTGTTCCAGCTGGATACCATCCAGTCGGCGTACCAGATGGCTATGAGTCTTATTACTTAAATGTGATGGCTGGCCCGACACGTATTTGGAAATTTTACAATGATCCAGACCATGAGTGGATTTTAAAACGTCAACCTGACTAAAGAAGCAGTGAACCCGGATGAACTACACATTCGAGGTAAAAACAGCAGTATTGCATCAGTTGGCGTACCGGAAGGCTACGAGTCTTATTACTTAAACGTGATGGCCGGCCTGACACGCATTTAGAAATTTTATAATGATCCAGATTACGAGTGGATTTTAGAACATCCACCAAACTAAAGGAGCGGTGAAACCGAATGAACTATACATTCAATAACGAGAAAGAACTTGATGTAATCGCCATTGGGCGTGCCTGCATCGACTTAAATGCAAACGAATACAACATGCCAATGGAAGAGACGATGACGTTTACGAAATACGTCGGCGGCTCACCCGCAAACGTCGCGATCGGCAGCGCGAAGCTTGGCTTGAAGGTAGGCTTTATCGGGAAATTAGCGGATGACCAGCATGGGCGTTTTATTGAAAAATACATGCGTGAAGTCGGCGTGGATACGTCGAACATGGTCACAGATAAAGAAGGTCATAAAACCGGTCTTGCCTTCACGGAAATTTTAAGCCCGGATGAGTGCAGCATCCTGATGTACCGTGACGATGTAGCAGATCTATACCTTGAGCCATCTGAAGTCAGCGAAGACTACATTCAAAAAGCAAAAATCCTGCTTGTTTCCGGTACAGCGCTGGCAAAAAGCCCGTCACGCGAAGCCGTTTTGAAATCGGTCAGCCTGGCGAAAAAACACGGCGTGAAAATTGTATTCGAACTTGACTACCGTCCGTACACATGGCAGTCACCGGAAGAAACGGCTGTTTATTATTCGCTTGTGGCTGAACAGTCCGATATCGTCATCGGCACACGCGACGAATTTGACGTCATGGAAAACATCCAGAGCGGCGACAACAACGAAACGATTCAAAATCTATTCAAGCATTCAGCCGATCTTGTTGTCATCAAACACGGAGTAGAAGGGTCGTACGCATATACAAAATCGGGAGAAGTATTCCGCGCGCAGGCGTACAAAACAAACGTACTGAAAACATTCGGTGCAGGCGATTCATACGCATCGGCCTTCCTTTACGCACTTGTCAGCGGAAAAGATATTGAAACCGCTTTGAAGTATGGCAGTGCTTCCGCATCGATTGTAGTCAGCAAGCACAGCTCGTCGGATGCGATGCCTGTTGTGTCTGAGATTGAGCAGCTGATTGCATCTGCCGTATACGTGTAAAAAACAATTCATTAAGAGGTGAGTAGAAAATGGGAACTATTCGATTAACAACCGCGCAAGCGTTAATTAAATTTTTAAATCAGCAGTACATCCATGTGGACGGCGAAGAAACCCCTTTTGTCGAAGGCGTATTCAACATATTTGGCCATGGCAATGTGCTTGGGATCGGCCAGGCGCTTGAGCAGGACGCAGGCCATTTGAAAGTCTATCAGGGAAAGAATGAGCAGGGCATGGCGCAGGCGGCCATCGCCTACAGCCGTGAAATGCTCCGCCGCAAAATTTATGCAGTGACCACATCTGCCGGCCCAGGCTCGGCGAACTTGATCGCAGCGGCAGGAACCGCATTTGCGAACAACATTCCGGTTCTGCTGCTTCCGGCGGATACCTTTGCGACACGCCAGCCTGACCCGGTGCTTCAGCAGCTGGAGCATGAACACAGCACAGCCGTGACCACAAACGAAGCGTTTATGGCGGTTTCCCGCTATTGGGACCGCGTAACGCGCCCGGAACAACTGATGTCTGCACTGATCCGTGCCTTTGAAGTAATGACCGACCCGGCCAAAGCCGGCCCGGCGACGATCTGCATCGCACAGGACGTAGAAGGGGAAGCGTTTGATTATGATGAGCGTTTCTTTGACAAACGCGTTCATTATCTGGACCGCAAGCCGGCGGTAGAACGCGAGATTCAAGGCGCGGCAGAACGGATCAAAGCAAGCAAAAAGCCCGTCATTATTGTCGGCGGCGGTGCCCGTTATTCAGGTGCCCGCGACATTTTAAAACAAATCTCTGAAAAACATAATATTCCGCTTGTGGAAACACAGGCCGGAAAATCAACAGTGGAAGTCTCATTTCCAAATAACCTGGGCGGTCTTGGAATCTTGGGCACGTCGGCTGCAAACAAAGTGGCGCGTGATACAGACCTTGTAATCGGTGTCGGCACACGCTATACAGATTTCACAACATCATCTAAAACGCAGTTTGATTTTGACAAAACATCATTCTTAAACATTAATGTCAGCCGCATGCAGGCTTATAAGCTGGACGCATTCCAGGTAGTTGCCGATGCAAAAATGGCACTTGAACAGCTGGCAACTCTATTGGGAGACTATGAAACCGCATTTGGCGGCCTGCTTTCGGCATGGAAAGAGGAATGGCTGACAGAACGTGACCGTCTGGCCAACGTTACATTTAATCGTGAAAACTTCACACCGGAAATCAAGGGCCAGTTTTCCCAGGAAACGATGAATGAATACGCCGATGTGCTGGGAACTGAATTTACGCAAACGGCCGCTTTGGTTGCTGCCAATGAAGCAGTCGCACCGGACAGCATCGTCATCGGTTCAGCCGGGTCCCTTCCAGGCGACCTGCAGCGCTTATGGCATTCAGATGTGCCGAATACGTACCATCTTGAATATGGCTATTCCTGCATGGGCTATGAAGTGGCTGGTGCACTGGGTGCGAAACTCGCTCACCCGGACCGTGAAGTATATGCGGCAGTCGGAGACGGCAGCTTCCTCATGCTTCACACAGAGCTTGTAACAGCGCTTCAGTACGATAAAAAAATCAACATTCTCCTGTTTGATAACTCTGGTTATGGATGTATTAATAACCTGCAGATGGGGAATGGAAGCGGAACATACTTCTGTGAATTCCGTACACATGATAATCAAATTATGAATATTGATTATGCAAAAGTAGCAGAAGCTTACGGAGCAAAATCATACAAAGCCAACACAGCAGAAGAACTAAGAGCAGCGCTTGAAGATGCGAAAAAGCAGTCTGTTTCCACATTGATTGATATGAAGGTGCTTCCGAAAACAATGTCAGATGGCTATGATGGCTGGTGGAACGTTGGTCTCGCTGAAGTATCCGAGTCTGAAAGCGTTCAAAAAGCCTATGCCGCAAGAGTGGAAAAACTAGAAACGGCGAAGATGTATTAAGAGAAGATTGCACATGGTATAAGATATTCACTTGTTGAACTATATTACAGTAGCAGGGATTCAAGGAAGAGAAGTCGGCGGCTTCTCTTCCTGAACCCGTTATTTTGAAAGAGAATTGGCGTTGTGTCATTTAAATTTGCAGGAAGCAGCTGAATTGTATCCGAGCAAACGTATAGCACTTAAGGGCAACATATAGGCCGCAAAGTGAATTTTTTAATGACTAACTAGGTGAAAGGAGAGATTCATTAAATGGCTTTAGTTTCAATGAAAGAGATGTTGAAAAAAGCAAAAAAAGACAGGTATGCAGTAGGACAGTTTAATATCAATGGCCTTGAATTTGCCCAGGCTTTTTTGCTTGCTGCGGAAGAGGAACAGGCACCGATCATTTTGGCTGCTTCGGACCGGCTTGTTGATTATCTTGGCGGTTTCAAGACGATATCATCTATGGTCAATGCATTAACAGAAGAACTAAATATTACTGTTCCGGTTGCACTTCATTTGGATCATGGCATGAGTATCGAACGCTGCAAACGGGCGATCGATGCCGGTTTTACATCGGTGATGATCGATGGATCACATGGGTCAATTGACGCAAATATCGCGATGACAAAAGAGGTCGTGGCATATGCAAAAGTAAAGGATGTCTCGGTCGAAGCTGAAGTCGGTACAGTGGGCGGTCAGGAAGATGGAATGGTTGGCGGCATTCAATATGCGGATATTAATGAATGCATCCGCATTGTCAAAGAAACAGGCATTGATGCACTGGCTGCCGCTCTTGGTTCTGTTCACGGACCATATCAGGGTGAGCCGCAGCTTGGTTTTGAAGAAATGAAAGAAATCATGGATAAAACGGATATTCCACTGGTACTACATGGCGGATCGGGTATTCCATTACATCAGCTTCAGCGTGCAATTGAATTGGGTCACGCTAAAATTAATGTGAACACGGAAAATATTCAAGCGTGGACAACTTCTATTCGTCAGACATTAAATGAAAAACCCAATGTGTATGAGCCGCGTTTGATCTTGATATCAGCGATTGAAGCAGTGAAAGAAGCGGCCAAAGCGAAAATGAAAGAATTTGGGACGAGTGGACGTGGTATTACAATAAATAAAGGAAACGGAAGGGTAGAAGATGCCATTACTACGCTTTGATATTGTAAAAGGAAGAACAGAAGAAGAGTTAAAGAAGCTGCTTGATGCTGTTCATCGTGGCATGCTTAAAGCATTCGAAGTACCCGAACGTGACCGCTATCAGATAGTGCATCAGCACCCTGCTCATGAAATGATTATGGAGGACACAGGACTAGGGTTTGAGCGCTCAAAAGATATGGTGTTGATTAGCATCACCAGTAAAAAGAGAACAGAAGAACAAAAGCAAAATTTGTACAAATATATTGTCGAGGAATTACGGAAAGACTGCAATATTGATCCCAAAGATGTAATGGTTTCTATTACAGTCAATGAAGATGCAGACTGGAGTTTTGGATTTGGAAAGGCGCAGTTTTTAACAGCAGATCTTTGAGGTTGCTTTCAGAATCAAAGTAGTATACTTAACCGATACGGGACTCAAAACATCATTATCGACCAGATATTTTCGCCAGAGTACCGCACTTCAAATCCAGTACAGAGTAGCGTGTAAGGATAAGTGGGGCTGAATGACGATCCTTCTTTTTTAAATAGTAAAGTAATTAATATAAACAAATTCTTGAATTTTTATTCTGAAAAGAAGCAAGAAAATGCTGAAGAATAACAAAAAAAGAATTGACTAAAAATTATAAATATTTTAATATGAATAAAATTAATGCACTCCTATGTATATTTACCTAAATGAAAACGATAACAAAACGTATGAATATTAAAATTTTATGGAAATATAAAAACACTTCAGCTGTTGACCAAAATATTATAAAATTTAATAAAGTGATTTTATAAATGCATACGGATGCGTTAATTTTATGAAAGAAGGAAAATAGATGGCCATTACTACAAAAGATATTGCGAAATTGGCAAATGTTAGTCAATCAACTGTTTCGAGATCCTTAAATGATAGTCCAATGATACCAGAGAAAACAAAGAAGAGAATAAAAAAGATAGCAGAAGAGCACGGTTTTCAATTTAATTCACATGCAAGAAGTTTAGCCGCAAATAAAACTTATACAATTGGTGTAATTCTCCCAGAAACTTTGTTTGATTCTCGAGTAGATACCCACTTTAAATCTTGGCAGAATGAGTTGTTGGAAAGCTTGGAGCGTTTGGAGTTTGATGTAATTATTTCGTTTTTTCAAAATAGGTTTACAAAGAAAAATAACATAAAAAGACTTATTGCAGCTAAAAAGATAGACGGTCTTATCATATTAGAACCATCGTTAGATGATGAGACAATAAATGTGCTGGAAAAAACGGACATACCATTTGTTTTTTGCAAATATATTCCTCCTTTTTATCAAGCGAAAGAAGTAGATTTTGTATGTGTAGATCAATTCAAGGGGGGATATATAGCTACTGAACATTTAATTAAATTAGGACATCAAAAAATATTGTCTATTTCAGCAAATAATGTTGGTGGTGAATTTGAGTTAAGAACTGAAGGGTTTAAAGCAGCTTTGGTTAATAATAATATTCAATATGATGAAGAAATGCTGATCTATGGAAATGAAACTTTTCAATCAGGATATGAATTAATACTAAATCATTTAGAAAAGGTAAAAGATGTCACTGCTATTTTTGCACAGAATGATTTGATGGCATTAGGAGCCATACAAGCGTTAAAAGAATCGGGATTTAATGTGCCCCAGGATATAGCAGTTGTCGGGTTTGATGACATTGATTTATGCACATGTTATAAACCGTATCTAACTACAGTGCATCAGCCGACTAAGGAAATTGCAGCATTAACATGCAAGCGATTAATAGAAAAGATTGAATCGACTGAGCCAGTAGCAAAGCTAAAGCTTGAGATAAGCCCTTCACTAGTAATTAGAGAGTCGTGTGGAATAGATAATTAATTTATTCCACTTCTTTATTCTTAAACTTTTATGCAACCGTATGCGTAAAAGATTGAAAAGCAGAGAGGGGAATAAACAAGCATTATATACGAGTTAAAAATACATCGAGCCTTCTAATATTTAAATATTTTACCGAATGATTAAAAACGTCGGTAGCGTTTCTCTGAACGGCATTGGAGAGTTACAAGCCGGGAGGTCATATCACAACAGGTTATATTTGAATCCTTTTTCGGCAGGCGCTCTAGGGATTTTCTATTGGGAAACTCCATAACAATACACGACAAAAAATATTTTAATGATGGCGATTACTGTCTAGCTCCAAATTACAGTGAGAAGAATGAGGATTCACAGTGTTTACCGAGCCAAAAATGAACTAAAGTCTTGCTTTGTAAAAACATATTTTAATTTGGAGGATGACGAGCTGTGACAAAATTTAACGTTGGTGTTTTGGGGATAGGCGATATTAGTGATGTATATATTCAGAACTTAAAGAAATATGAAATCGTACATGTGGCAGCTTGTGCAAGCAGGAACCTTGAGAAGGCACGCAAAAAAGCAGATCAGCATCAAATTGAAAAAGCATATGCAACAGCTGAGGAATTGATAGAAGACCCAGAAATCGATATTATTTTAAATTTAACGGTCCCAGCTGTGCACGCTGAGCTTACAATTAAAGCACTGGAAGCGGGTAAGCATGTATATACGGAAAAACCGTTAGCGGCCACTTTAGAAGATGGAAAGAAAATTCTTGATCTCGCAAAAGAAAAAGGTCTTTATGTCGGCTCTGCACCTGATACCTTTTTGGGAGGACGTCTTCAAACATGCAGGAAACTGATTGATGAAGGTACAATTGGCGATATTGTGGGAGCAAGTGCTTTTGTTGCTTATCATGGTACTGAGTCATTCCATCCAAATCCTGATTTTTTTTACAAGCCAGGTGGTGGTCCGTTGCTTGACATTGGCCCTTATTACATAACAGCACTTTTGTCTTTAATTGGACCAGTTCAAAGCTGTTCTGCCATGGCCAGAAGGACATTTGATAAACGGGTGATTGAAAGTGAACCGAGGCAGGGAGACGTCATTGAAGTGGAAGTGGACACCCATATTACAGGAACCCTGCAATTTGCTAACGATGCCCTTGCAACATTTATAATGAGCTTTGATGCATGGGATTCAGAGCTTCCGAGATTAGAGATATACGGTACAAAAGGTACGATTTGCATAAATGATATTGACCCCTTAGACGGCCCTAATTTGTTTGGCGGACCCGTTTTATTGAAAACAAAAGAGCAGTACAGATGGAAAACAATGCCTAGAAAGGAGCCTATAAGCGGGTGGGAGGAAGTTCCAATCATTCACCCATTTAATGAAACGAGCCACCAAGAGAACAGCCGTGGGATTGGTCTTATTGATATGGCTTATGCGATCCGGGACAAGCGGGTAGAGCGTGCAAGCGGCCAGATGGCTTTTCACTCCTTAGAAGTGATGGAAGGTTTACTAAAGTCTGCAAAGGAAGGCCAATTTTATCACGTAAAAAGCAATTTTGATCAGCCTGTGCCCCTACCTATTAATTTTCCTCAAAGTGAAGGTTGAATGCTGTTCATTAACGCAAAACAAGGCCATTTCAGCGGCAGTGTCCCACAAAGAAACATGCGCTGAAAGCCGACAAGAGACAGAATGGTATACGAAGTAAAAAAATTACCCTGTTTATATAGCCACTTGAGCAGCACATAAGCAATCAATGCCGTAAAAAGCTGGTTGTATACGGCATTTTTTTAGTCGTGCCAAATAACACACCCACATTCAAGTTCTGCTTAATCCAGCGAAAAAAGGATTCGAACGCCATACATGTGTGCAATTATTTGTAATCAACATGCGTGGTGTAGGATAAATAATTGAGTTCATTCTATCTTCTCATATTTTTTTGAATATCAATGCATTCGTATGCGTAAAAAATAAAATAAGGAGGTGATTAGATGAGTTAAAAGGACATTGAATCTTCTAAAGTTTAAATACAATCCCTGGATGACTAAAAACATTGGTAACGTTTAATTTGATCAAAAGTTTATTAATCAATGATCTAACCGCTTTGAGAAAAGCAACATCATTCTTAAAAGGAGTATTACTGATAATTTTTAATGACAGACTTTTTATTAAAAAAGCGATCTATTGTATGGCGCATGATTCATTCAGTCTTACAAACAGGTTAGTTTGCATTCGACGAAAATTAAAAATTTAAAAATAGGTGGAAAGAAAAATGAAAGAAATCAAAGTTTTATCTGGTGCAGCTCTGTCATTAAGCTTTTATTAGAATTACTTTTATTGTTTTTTAAAAAATCAGAATATAAAGAAAAAATAATATTGACATTAATCTCACAAAAATATAAAATTTTTATACAGGAAAGTACTTTCCTTTAGTTTTTAATCAATTTAATGTTTTAGTTCTTTTCTAAAGAGAATTCGCTTTATTTTGGAGTTTATTGGCCATTTTTTTATGATAACTAAGGAAATAACTTTCCTGTCTGGCTGGTTGATAAATAAAAGAGAGGCCCATGAACTAGTGTTTATTTGAAAGCACTACAATAAGTTAACTGTAAAGAAGAAATCTGGAGGTGTTAGAAAAGGCTTTCAATTCTATGCTGAGGATAACTACTAATTAAGTGGATGTTACGATGCAGCGAACTTATTGGTTTTAACAAAATAAGATCCCTTTCTTTATTTATGAATTGAGAGCTAGTCTACATGAACAGCTTTTGCCTCATAATCAGCTTTTTCAACCATGACTCGATACTTTAACCTTCAAAGAAATTTCGGTTAGAGTAACGTTTACAATGTTGAAAAATAGAAGGGGAAAAATGAATGAAATCTACGATATACGATGTAGCTGAAAAAGCGGGAGTATCTATTTCCACTGTGTCTAAGGTACTTAATAACACAGGAAACCTTGCAGAAAAAACCAGAAACAAAGTGAAGGCGACTATGCTGGAATTAAATTATCAGCCTAGTGTTGTCGCATCTGTAAGAAAGCGCCTTCAAATGATAGGTCTTTTGATTCCTAATATTGCTAACCCGTTTATGGCAGAAGTCGCGCGTGTTATTGAAAACCATGTAAAGCGGCATGGCTATAGCCTCATGATCTGTAGTACAGACAATGACCTGAAAAACGAGGTCGAATATGTTTCAATTCTGAAACAAAAATACACGGAGGGCATTATTGTGGCAACGGGTCTTAGAAAAGGGCAGGCAGTCAAAGCGTTAATCAAAGCTGATCTTCCTATTGCACTACTTTCTAGGGACGTCCCTTCTTTGGCAGTAAATACTGTGCTTGTAGACGATTATTTAGGCGGATACGAAGCAACAAACCACTTGATTAACCTTGGTCACACAAAGATTGCAATGATTACGGAAGACACAGTCTTTTCTACTTTACAAGCGAGAGTAAATGGTTATAGAAAATCGTTGGAAGAAGCAGGACTAAATTATGATGAAAGCTTGGTACTGACCAACAACACCTCTCTTGAAGAAGGAAAAAAATCGATGCTAAGCCTTCTAAAAAAGTCCAATCCGCCAACGGCTGTTTTTGCCTCTACTGAATCTTTGGCGATTGGGGCAATGCAGGGTGCACATGAATTAAATCTAAAAGTGCCAGATGAAGTATCAATTATTGGATTTGATGATACAGTGCTGTCTACAATCTGTGAGCCGCCCCTCACGACGATTGCGCAGCCAATTGAAGAGATGGGGGAAAAAGTAGTCGAATTATTAATAGAAGAAATTGAAAAAAAGAAGGCATCGAAACAACGTGTGATGTTATCTCCTAAATTGATTGTCCGAAAATCCACCGCACAAAAAAGGAATATTTAACATCTGTCTTCTAGGAACATAAATAAAGAAATAGCGAGGATAGCTGCTAATAAGGCTAGAACTGAGTGGTGTTTGATCAAAGATAAGATAATTTATTTTCAGATAAAATGTTCTACTCTTTTTACCGGTCACTTATTTAAGCGCTTCCATTAAATTGTTGAGAATATACCATTCTAATTTAAGCGGAAACATCCAAGAAAGTTAAGGAAGAAAGGGCACAACCGCTTTGAAAAAAGCAATATCGGTCTTAAAAGGAATATTACTCAAAATCTTTAATAAAAAAACAAAAATATCTTTATTAAATATAAAAGCGATCCATTATATGGCGCATGATTCATTCAGTCTAACAAACAAGTTAGTTTATATTATTGAAGATTTAAAAATTTAAAAATAGGTTGGGGGAATTAAAATGAAAAAAATCAAAGTGTTATCTGGTGCAGCTCTGTCATTAAGCTTTTTATTAGCTGGTTGTGGGGAAGAGAACAGCGCAACTTCTTCTCAAGGTGGGAGTAGTGGTGGCAGTGAAAAAATCTCCGTTATTTTAAAAGCTTCTAATGAGGAGTATTGGAAGATTGCAGAACGCGGTGCAATGGATGCTGGTGAGAAGTATGGAATTGATGTGAATGTAATGGCACCAGCAAGCGAAACACAGGTAGACCAGCAAATCTCAATGATTCAGGATCAGTTCACAAGCGGAACGAGTGCATTAGTGTTAGCGCCGAGTCAGCCTACAACAGTATTAAACGCACTTCAGCAATATAAAGATAGTGACAAGCCAGTAATTTTTCTAGACAGTGATGCCGAGTATGCAGATAAAGTGAGTTTTGTTGGAACAGAAAACTTCAGTGCTGGAAAAATGGGGGGAGAATTCCTAGCGGATAAGCTTAGCAAAGGAGATAAAGTTGCGATTATCCGTGGACAGCTGGGAAGTACTACGCATGACGAGCGTACAAATGGAGCGAAAGAAGCACTGGAAGAGGCTGGCCTTAAAGTAGCAACTGTACAGGCTGCAGACAGCGATAAAGATAAAGCCTTAACGGTTATGCAAAATATTCTTCAATCTAATCCTGATATCAAAGCTGTGTTTACTACCAGCGAAACGATGGCATTAGGTGCTTTACGTGCAGTTGAATCAAAAAATAAGGATATTTTAGTGGTTGGTTTCGATGGTACGACTGAAGGATTGGAGTCCATTCAGGCAGGCGGGCTGACTGCTGAAGTAGCGCAGGATCCATACCAAATGGGTTACTTGTCCGTTGAAGCAGCAGCTAAAAAACTAAATGGGGAAGAAGTAGAAAAACGGATTGATTCAGGTACAGAAATTGTGACAAAAGAAAATGTTGAGGAAGCGCTCTCGGAAATTAAAAAATATACAGGAAAGTAATTTCCGGCAGACCAAACAAATACATTGCCAGAATATAAAAGGATTGCTTTTAAGAGAATGAGATTCATCCAAATGCTCCTGTATTGCGAAAGAGATCGCTGGTTCAGGAATTCCAGGTGGTATTGTGATACCCACACAATCAGGTAATACGGAGGAGGAAAGCTATGAAAGAGTTGCTTAGACTTGAAAATGTTTGTAAAGGCTTTTCCGGTATTCCGGTCTTGAAGAATATTAATTTAGATGTCAGGGCTGGAGAAGTTCATGTGCTTTTAGGAGAAAACGGTGCCGGAAAATCAACCATTATCAAAATCATGACAGGTGCTTATTCTAAAGACGAAGGTGAATTGTTTTGGGAAGGGCAGAAGGTAAATATTAAAACACCGTCAGACGCTATGGATCTAGGCATTGCAACGATTTATCAGGAGCTGAACCTTGTTCCTGAACTGCCGGTCTACGAAAATATCTTTTTAGGAAGAGAACTAAAAGTAAAAGGCAGGTTTTCCTTTTTAAATAGGAAAGAAATGATTAACCGGTCTAAAGAAATTCTAAAACGGCTTGGCCAGAATATCGATCCAGAGGCGCTTGTTTCCACGCTCGGGATAGGCCAGCAGCAGCTTGTCGAGATTGCAAAAGCGCTGACAATTGATACAAAACTTATCATTTTGGATGAACCCACTTCCAGCTTAAGTGCATCAGAAGCGGAACAGCTGCTGGAAACCATTATGGAGCTTAAAAGGCAAGGAATTGCTATTGTATATATCTCACATCGTCTAGAAGAGCTAAAACAAATCGGGGATCGGATTACCATCCTGCGAGATGGGAAAGCAGTAGCTACCCGCCAGGTCAGTGAAACAAGTACAGATACCATGATTGAACTAATGGTCGGCCGCGCATTGGAAGATAAGTTTCCAAAAGGGAATTTCAAGCTGGGCAGCCCTGGACTGAAAGTTGAAAACTTGCGGCTGAAAGGATCAGACAAGCCCATTAATTTTACTGCTTATCAAGGACAGATTTTAGGAATCTCAGGGCTTGTCGGTGCGGGCCGGACAGAACTGATCAGAGGCATTTTCGGGGCTGATCCAATCGACTCTGGAAAGGTGCATGTTTTTGGGAAAAAAGTGAAAATCAAGTCGCCTAAAGACGCGATCAATGCAGGCATGGCATTCATTACGGAAGATCGAAAAGGCGAAGGGCTTGTCCTGGACCAGTCACTTCATTTTAATATGGCACTTGCCAGCCTGAAAAAGTTCAAAAAAGGGCTGTTTATTCAAAATGGCGAGGTCAATAAAAGATCTGATACGTATGTCCGTGAACTTCAAATCCGCCCAAATGACATCCAAAAGCATGCAAGAAAACTGAGCGGCGGAAATCAGCAGAAAGTCGTGATTGCCAAATGGCTTTCAACAGAAGCCAGAGTATTCTTCTTCGATGAGCCGACACGTGGAATCGATGTTGGAGCAAAAACGGAAGTATACCGTTTGATTAACTCTTTAGTTGAAGACGGCGCCATCGTAGTGATTGTTTCGTCAGAACTGCCTGAAATACTAGGAGTGTGCAACCGCATCTTAGTCATGTGTGAAGGGGAAATCACGGCGGATCTTTTAAAAGAAGAAGCCAGCCAGGAGCTGATTATGAAAGCGGCTACAGGAAAATTGACGGAAGAAGATCTTTGTGAAGGGGAACAGCCTGCATCACTTGAGAAAATAAGAGTAGGAGGGAAATAAATATGGCAGAATTGGCAGTAGGGAAAAAGAAACTGGAATCAAAAAAGATTTCCAAGGGACTCATGAGCAAGTTTGGATCCTTAATTGGGCTTGCACTGCTGGTCGTGATTTTATCAGCATTGAACAGGGACTTTTTGACGCTGAGCAACATTATGAATATTGCCGGCCAGTCTTCCATTAATGCACTGTTGGCACTTGGGCTGCTTCTGCCCATTTTAACAGCAGGCATTGACTTGTCGGTCGGCGCTATCCTGGCTATTTCGATTATGCTGATGGGCGTCGTCACGGTCAATATGGGTCTTCACCCCATTGTGGGAATACTGGTTTGTCTGCTTGTAGGTGCGCTTTGCGGGTATTTAAATGGCATTATGTTAACGAAGCTGCGCCTGCCTCATCCATTTATTGCAACGCTTGGAACCATGAATATTGCACGTGGGATTGCTTTAATTATTACAGGGGCAGCCCCAATCGCAGGCTTCCCATTCATGATTCAGTTTTTTGGCAGCCAGTCAATCGGTATTATCCCTTACAGCTTTATTCTTGTAATTGTCATGTGCGTGATTCTTCACCTATTCTTAACGCGTACGATGACAGGCCGGTATATTTATGCCATTGGCGGAAATAAGGAAGCGACTCACTTATCAGGAATTAACGTTGACCGTGTATTGATTATTGTTTACGCGATCAGTGGTTTTATGGCAGGCTTAGCTGGATTAGTGATGGTAGGACGCGTTAACTCTGCTTTTCCTCTTGCGGGTCTTGGCTTTGAACTGGATGCGATCGCGGCTGTTATTATTGGAGGAGCCAGCTTCTTTGGCGGAGTAGGTACAGTCTGGGGTACATTGATTGGTGCTTTAATTATTGCGGTTCTTCGCAACGGACTCAACCTCATGAATGTCGCGGCAGATCTGCAAATGGCTTTTATCGGATTTGTTATCATTGCCGCTGTATATGTGGATGTTCTACGGCAACGCAAAAATAAGTAAAGTTCTTGAAAGTGTAAATTATAAATAGGCACAAAAGATACTGAATGTTCTAATATATTGGCTGCAGGAAGCAATTAAAAAATTGCTTTCCTGCATTTAATCTACAAATTATTTTTTTATTACTCTAGGAAAGAGCTTTCCTGTTTAGGGACACAGAATTTTGAATGAAAGAGTTAGAGCCAGTATATTAACTAAAATTATATGTATTAAAGGAGGAACAAAAAATGAAAGAAATTAAAGTAGGACTTGTTGGGGCAGGACGTATGGGGAGTTTTCATGGTACTTCCATTGCGCGTAAAGTGTATGGAGCATCACTTGTGGCGATTGCTGATCCGGTTCCAGGGGCAGCCGAAAGACTGGCGTCTGAACTTGGCGCGGCCAAAACGTATACAAGTCCAGAAGAGATGTTTCATGATCCAGAAGTGGATGCAGTAGTTATTGCAGCACCTGCCCGCTCACATGCAAAACTGGTTATTGCCGCCGCTAAAGCAGGAAAAGCGGTGTTCTGCGAAAAACCGATGGCCGTTACCCTTGAGGAGGCAGATGCCGCAATTGCAGCAGCAAAAGAAGCCAATGTCGCCCTGCAAGTTGGATTTAACCGCCGATTTGCTTCAGGCTTTAAATCTGCTCGTGACAATATTGTTGAAGGGCGTATTGGTACACCACAGCTGTTAAGATCTTTAACGCGTGATCCAGGACTTGGCGACCCCACGCCAATTCCAGAATGGACAATATTCTTAGAAACATTAATTCATGATTTTGATACACTTCTTTATTTAAATCCAGGAGCAAAACCGACTGAAGTGTACGCAGTAGCCGATGCGCTCGTTCGCCCGGATTTCAAAGATAAAGGGCTGCTTGATACAGCTGTCGTAACAATTAAATTTGATAACGGGGCTATTGCTACAGCAGAAGCAAATTTCCAAGCGGTGTACGGATATGATGTACGCGGAGAAGTATTTGGTTCAGCCGGCATGGTGACAGCCGGAAGTGTCCAGCAAACGAATATGACCCGCTATACAGCAGACGGCATCAGTACGGACACTTACAGAAAAGACACAGAATTATTACATGACGCTTACGTCGCTGAATTAACATCTTTTGTTGATAGTGTACGTTCTGGAAACAAGCCGGATGTGACAGGAGAAGATGCTCGAAACGCATTGGCTATTGCGTTAGCTTGCATCAAATCCGTTCAAGCACGTCAGCCAGTTAAACTTGAAGAAGTGGAAATGGCAAAAAGCGTCCAGTCATAAATTCTTCAATAGCTCAAAAAGCACTTCATGATAAGCGAAACAAGAAGGTTATATCAGGACAGGCTTTCCTTGACAGCCTGGTCTTATTCAAAATGTTCATTCTAAAACAACAGAAAGGAGAGGCGTTATGAAAGCAACGATTTATCATGTGGCAGAAGAAGCGGGTGTATCTACGGCAACCGTTTCAAAAGTAATCAATAATAAGGGATTAATCAGCATGGATACAAAGCGTAGAGTGCTTGAAGCGACTAGAAAGTTGAATTACCACCCTAATGAAATGGCAAAAGCTCTTACAGGAAAAAAGACCAAAGTAATTGGTCTTCTCGTTTCAGATATTGCCTCTCCTTTTTTTGCTGAATTAACCAGGAGTATTAGCGAACAGTGCCGATTTCAAGGGTTTAATATTATGGTCTGCAGCACAGACGGCCAGCCGGATAAAGAGAAAAGCTGCGTATCTGCACTTATTCGGCAGGACGTAGATGGCTTTATTGTGGCTTCTGACCATTATCCCGAAATTATTGAAGATGAATTGAAAAAGCGCGGACTGAAAGGGGTCTTCCTTTCTACGGAACCAGAAAAACAAGATTACGCAATGCCGCTTATTACAATAGATAACTATGAAGGCGCCTGTCAGGCGGTCCGTCATTTGCTGGCGTCTAATCATAAAAAAATCGCCATGATTGCAGAAAATACAGCGGCCGGGAAGATACGTCTTCGTGCTTTTCATGACACAATGGAAGAAGCGCAGCTCCCTCTGGATAAGCAGTTTGTCGTTAAAACAGCTTCCTCTATTGAAAATGGATACGAGTGTGCAAAACGGCTGCTCGCTTTGAAGGAACGTCCCAGCGCCATTTTTGTATCCAGTGATGTGTTGTCAGGAGGTGTAATCAAAGCAGCCAGAGAAATGAATGTCCGTATTCCCCAAGAACTGTCTATTATCGGCTTTGACAACCTTTCAATTTGTGAATTAACTTCTCCTCCGTTAACAACTATTGCTCAGCCTATACGCATTATGGGGCGTCGGGCCGTCGAGCTCCTTATAAAGCAAATCGATGGAGCAGAAACTTATATGAGAATACATATTGTAGAAACTAGCCTGATGGTGAGAAACTCCACATCATTTCACCATGATATATAAGAGTGATCTGAAATAAGTTATCTGAGGTTATGAAAAACCTATAAAGTAAATAAAGGAGGTAGAAATATGGGTAGAGACTATGGTTTATGCTTATGGTCTTTTGGAGATATTTCTGTTGAAGAAAAATGCAAACTAGCTAAAGAAATTGGGGTAGATGGTGTAGAAGTTCAAGGAGACTTGACACAAGATCCGAGGGAACTGGCAGATATCCTGTCTAAGTATGAGTTGAAAATCTTATCTGTAATACCAGATAACGTAGACATTTCTAGTGATAACAAAGAAATAACTCTTATTAAACTAATGGGGTGCGTTAGTTAAATAAAGAACAAATAAGGGAGTGTACTTGCTCCTTTATTTGTTCTTTTGATGGAATTATCGATACTGTCGTTTAACAATTGCTAAAACATTAGAAGCAAAAAAACTCAAAGTGTTACTCAACAGTTGACCGAACTGTTGAGCAAAAGCTTCATAATTAGCCATGAAGTTTAATAATTAGTTGCTGATTGTATAGTTTTTTTCAACTTTGCAAATACGCGTTATGTAGGAAGAATACCAATCTTTTTTCCCTTTTTCTTGTGCTTTCTGATGAAAAAGATTTTCTTTCCATTGTTGAATAGCATCTAATGAATCCCAGTAGGAGACCGTGATCCCTAATCCGCTTTTTTCTCTAGCACTTTCAACTCCCAAAAATCCTGGCTGTTTCGAAGCAAGTGCGACCATTAAATCAGCCATGGAGTGGTAGCTGTCAGCCTCGTTTTCCGTTCTTTGAGATGTAAAGATAACAGCATAGTAAGGGGGATTTGGTGTGTTTGCAAATAGCATGATTGATTACCTCCAATACAATTAATATTGAAAATAATACCATAAGTTGTTAGTGAACAGTTCGTCTATAGCAACCACTACATACATTTAATAAACATAAGAAATAAGGCCATTCCAATAATGAATGGCCTTGTTTAATTAATTATCTGTTTTATGAGAAAACGTCTGAAGATTATAAATAAGAAGAGCAAGTTCTCCTCTAGTCATTACTTTGAATGTGCCAAATTCGCTTTCGGATCTTCCCTGTGTAATGTTTGAAGCTTGAAGCTGGTCAATGGCTGTTTTGTATCGCCCTGTTGCATCTAAGAATGTATGAGTTGCCTGATCTGCTGACCGTAATGTGCCTCTATAAGCTTGTGAAGCCATAAGGGCAAATTCTCCTCTCGTAATCGTATCATTTGAGCCAAAGGATGTAGCCGTTTTTCCATTTACAATGCCCATTGCTTCCAGTGCGGAGACTGCCATCACGGCACGCTCAGGCACATCTTTCATTTCCGTTTTTTTCACACCTTCAGTTGTCATGGGGACCGACTGGTACAGTATGACAGCTACATCTATACGTTTAATAGGAAGAGACCAACCAAATTGATCCTTATTTAAACCTTCGAACACATTCTGATCATAAAGAACTTGAATACGCTCCTGATATTCTGCAGGTACATCGTGGAAAGGAAAACGCTCAGTTGGTTCAGCAAGAACCGGATCAAAGGAAGCTGCTTGTGCGGATGAATTTAACAAAATAAAAGGAAACACTGCACTTAAGAACATAGTGAGTATTGTTTTCTTTTTAACCATCTTCATCATTATCACTCTTTTCTTTTTATTTATCTTACATAAATTCATAATATTACCTGTCTGATTATAATATCATTTATGTTGCATTCGTAAATTCTACTGATTTTTTTCTAGAAGGAATTATTTCTGTGTTTTAATCTTTTTTAATTTTTCCACATCTAACTTAATTTTATTGTTTTGATGTGCTTTATATTTTCCATTTTCCTTTTGATAACTACCTTGCTCAGGGTTTACCAGCGAGTAAGGAATTTCATTTGGAAATGCAGCCAAAAACACTATATATTCATTTTTTGGTTTAATTGGATTGGCATTTTCTTCTGTATAAGTTACTCCATCTAACTTACCGCCCAATTGCTTTACTTCGATAACGTCACCTACCTGGACGTTATCTCCCTTGTACACTTGGGTAACTTCTACTTTTGAAATTGTATACACAAATTCGTTTTCTTCTTCTGGCACTTCTTCTTTTGCACCTAGAGTCGGATTTTCCCTGGGATCATTAGAATCATTAGGTAGTGAGATATTAACGCTTTCTACTTTACTGTCTAATACATTTCCCTCTACTATCAGGTCAGAGGCCTGTTCTAGCTCTGTTTGTGTAGTGTATCGAGGATAATCTAAAGAATAGTCTACTACTAAATTTGCTTTTTCCATTTCTTTTGAGTCAGCCTCGCTACACGCTGCCAATAAACAGTTTAAAACAAATAAAAGAAATATAATTGGTTTTTTCACACACTTCACCCTTAGTCTTTTTAGGTTTATATTAACATTAAAAAACAAAATAGTTATTTAAAACCAAATAAAAAGCCTAAAAAATCATCAATTCTTTAGGCTTCACTTATAGATGCAACATAATTTACTTATGTTGCATGGCATCTAATAATCAATAGCAGACCGATACTATTTAGTGAAAGGCTTTTCAATACTCTATACAAAAGAAGGCTCATTCAAAGATAATATAGATTTTCTTGCTTAACTAACAAAGCAGGTTAACTCAAAGAGCTTTGATTAGTTTTATTTATCGGAATAATAGGAGATGCGTGTTTAGATATAGAAATACTTAACAGGTGATAAAATTAAGGAGGATAGTATGAGCAAATTTAGTTTATTTAACAAGTTTATGGTACAAGAAGGCGAAAAAGAAAAAATGGTTGATATCCTGTTAGAAGCAGCAGATTCAATGAAGAATTTAAATGAATGTGAAATATATCTTGTGAATACTTCCGAGAATGAACCAAGTTCTGTTTATGTTTATGAAGTGTGGGCAAATGAAGATGCCCATCAAGCGTCTCTAGGTCTCGAAGCTACCCAAACATTAATAAGTCGTGCGAAACCAATTATTACTGGTATGGAAAGAATCAGCACCTTAATAACAAAAGGCGGAAAGGGCATTTCATCTAATTAGAATTAAACTCCCGTAGATATTAAGTTAGAACTGGCTGTCATTGTGGCAGCTTTTTTCTTATTTAAAGCAAAGATTGTGAACAAATGTACTTAAACAAACGGGGTGCTTGAGATGAAGAATGGAGGTAGCTGTGGCACCTCCTTTTCTTATTGAACAAACTGGCAGGTTAGTTGAAGAAGAAATCGAATACTTAAATAACGGTTTCTCTAGATAGGCGGGAAAAATATGCTTGATAAATTCAGAAGGTTATTTAAAAAGGATGAACAAAATAAGCTTGATGACAAGTACATTCCGATTCCAAAAAGTGAAATAAACGAAGAGTTAAAAAGAAAGATAATTGAATTAGAAAAGTTAGGAGAAGAATGTAGTAAAGTTCTTCAAAGAAAGTATGAAAATGTATTCGAAATCCAGGGAAAACACAATCTAAGAATTTGGATTTGCAGGGATATTGATGGAGATGAAATAAAGGGCTTAACTTTCGAAAAATGTCTAGAAAAAGAGTATCGTTCTCAAATAGCGATAGATTATGATGGTCCAAAATTTGATGATGATTTTTATGCAGATACAATTGAATTGTGGTATTACTTTGGTGGTTACTTTGAAGGTTCAGGCACACTATATGATTTATCAAAAAATGACCTAGAAACAGATATTGAGGAAACTTTACAAACACTGCTTAGATGATTGATTTAAAGGGGTTCCTTGTTCAACTAACAGAGGGATTTTGTTTAATATCTCGGCTGTCATTTTGGCAGCCTTTTCTTATTCAGCTAAAAGTCAGTTTAGTGGAATAAGAACTGTCGCTTTTTTTCTAACCAATAAGAGATTTAGGTTTCTTGATTTCTCTTTTGCTGTTACAAATGGAGGTTAAAAAAGCTGGTGCAGTAATTTTGCTTATTCCACTAATCGTATATGCACCTTTGTTAATAAGCCTTCAAACGTTGCTTAAGTAATGTATTACTTATTGAGCTAACGGGGGCAAGAGTTTGAGAACCGGCTGCTGTTTCAGCCGGTCTTTTTTTTTCTCAACTAACGAAGCAGGTTAGCTTAATAAGAATTAGTAAACATTATTAAGGCGAAATAATAATTGACTAGAGGCAAGATAAATGTTAAATTAACTACCGACCGGTCGGGAGGGTGATTATATGACTTCAGAAAAAATTAAGGAAGTTGCTTTAAGGCATTTCGCACAAAATGGATATGAAGGTGCATCAATGGCAAATATAGCTGAGGATGTAGGGATTAAAAAAGCTACTATTTATAGTCATTTCAAAGGGAAAGATGAGCTTTTTCTACAGATATGCAGGGATGCGAGCGAGAGTGAATTAAAATTCATTATTCATTTTATAGAAAGCAACATGGCTCGACCTATTCAGGATTTCTTATTTGATTTTCTTTTGCAATCTACAGACCGGTATGAGAAATACGAATCTGCTAAATTTTGGATTAGAGCTGCTTTTTTTCCTCCAACTCATCTCAATAAACAGGTGTTAAAAATGGTTTACGAATACTTAGATAAGGTAGAAGAACTGTTGCTTCCGATTATAGAAAAAGCGAAAACAGAAGGAGAAATTAGTTCAACAGTTGGTGAACAAAGAGCTACTGCCGCATTCTTAGGAGTATTAGATGGACTTTATGTTGAAATGTTGTATGGAGGCCCCGAACGCTTGAAGAAAAGACTGGATGCCTCTTGGCATCTGTATTGGCGCGGACTTTCGAATGATTAACTATTTTTGGAGGGAATTTAAATGAATCGAAACTGGGCATTGGTCATACTGGCTGGTCTCATTGAGATTTTGTGGGCAATAGGCTTGAAGCATTCCAGCAACTGGATTTCCTGGTTAGGAACTGCCCTACTGATATATTTATCATTTGCTTTGCTGGTTAAGGCTACAAAAACTCTGCCAGTAGCTACGGTTTATGCAATCTTTACAGGGATAGGGACAGCCGGGACTGTTGTGGTGGAGATGGTGGTTTTCGGAGAAGCCTTCAGTTGGACGAAAGTATTGTTTATTCTCCTGCTTCTATCTGGTGTATTAGGATTAAAACTTGTGACAACTGAATCGGGCAAGAAAGAAGGTGGAGTGTAAATGGCTTGGGTGTATCTCATTCTGGCTGGAGCTTTTGAGGTAGTTGGAGTTACAGGCATGAATAAAGTAGCTAAAGACAAAAACTTGCAGTCATATTTGGTGCTGATTCTTGGATTTGTATTGAGTTTTGGTTTTCTGAGTTTAGCCATGCAGACCCTCCCTATGGGTCTGTCCTATGCCGTGTGGACAGGGATTGGGACTGTGGGGGGAACGATAATTGGAATGTTGTTTTATGGAGAAGCAAAAGACTGGAGACGAATATTGTTTATAGGATTGATTGTAATAGCAGTAGTTGGCTTGAAAATGACTACGTAGATTATGCGTTATTACATTTACTGGGCGATGATTAGAAGCTTTACTGTCAGGCAAAAAAAGCAAATATCGAAATGGAAATTTAATTAGAAATAAAGTGGGGGCTAAGAAACATGACACTATGGTTTACCGAAAAGCAGACAAAATCCTTTGGCATAACGGCTAAATTGACAAAGGGGCTGCATTCTGAACAGACAGATTTTCAAAAGCTGGATATGATTCAAACTGAGGAATTTGGCAATATGCTAGTGTTAGACGGAATGGTGATGACAACTGAAAAGGACGAGTTTGTGTATCATGAAATGGTTGTTCATGTACCATTATTTACACATCCTAATCCAAAGAAGGTATTAATTGTAGGCGGCGGTGACGGCGGTACCATGCGAGAGGTACTAAAGCATCCTAGTGTAGAAAAAGTTATTCAAGTAGAAATTGACCAAAAAGTAGTTGAGTATTCTAAACAGTATCTTCCCCAAATTTCCTGTGGATACGACAATCCACGAGCAGAGCTCATTATCGGTGATGGATTTATGCACATCTTAAATAGTGAAAATGAGTATGATGTTATTCTGGTAGATTCTACAGAGCCAGTGGGTCCAGCAGCTAACTTATTTACAAAAGGATTTTATGCAGGAATTGCTAAGGCACTAAAAGAGGATGGGATTTTTGTTGCTCAGACCGATAACCCCTGGTTTAAAGCTGACCTGATTAGAAATGCTGTTCGTGATACAAGAGAAATTTTCCCTGTCGCACGCTTATATACATGCAACATCCCAACATACCCAAGTGGAATGTGGACTTTTACGATTGGTTCGAAAAAGTATGAGCCGTTACAGGTAGAAACTTCACGATTCTTTGAACTTGATACAAAGTATTACACGCCTGAATTGCATAAAGCGTCATTTTGCCTGCCAAAGTTTGTCGAAGACTTATGTAAATAACTTAGTAACGGTGAGCATTTATCCAACTGGATTAACGCCTTTTTGTTATTGTTCTTTACTGACCCAACAAGGCAATATTCCCGTAAAAGTTGAAAGTGGTATTTACAAAGCTAAGTTTGTGAAGAATTGTACTTAAAGTAACGGGGGCAAGAGTTTAAGAACCGGCTGCTGTTCCAGCCGGTCTTTTTTCTTGTTCAACTAAAAAAGCAGATTAGTGGAAGATGAGTTGCTTAACCTCCCTCCTTTATCTGTACCTTATAAAAAATAAAAAACTGTCACTTTAATGCAGGACAGTTTGTTTATATAATCGTACCAAAGAAAAAAGGAGAGAAGAATTATGGAGATAACACCAGTAGTATTAATAGGAGATAGAGTAAAGATACAACCTATGGAGGATTATCACGTACAGGAATTATTTGATGCGGGAAACAATCCAGATATATGGGCACACATGCCAATGAAAGTTCAATCGATTGAAGATATGAAGTACCTTGTGAATGGAGCACTTCAAGCGAGAGAGCAAGGAAGCGAATTTCCTTTTGTTATCTTCGATAAGGATTCGGGAAAAATTGTGGGTAGCACTCGTTTTCTTAATATATCCATACCAAACCGTAACTTGGAAATTGGGTGGACATGGCTGTCTCCAACTGTTTGGCGAACTAGAATAAATACAGAATGTAAGTATCTTCTTTTGAAACACTGCTTTGAGACACTTGAGACAATTCGTGTTCAGTTAAAAACAGATAGTCGAAATGTGCGGTCTCAGCAGGCAATTGAACGGCTGGGTGCGGTAAAAGAAGGAGTGCTTCGGAATCATATGGTTATGCCTGACGGTTATTTAAGAGACTCTGTGTTTTACAGTGTAATCGACCAAGAATGGGTGCTAGTGAAGGACAAAGTGGAGAGTATGCTACAATAATCCCGTATCTTCGAAGTGTTGCTTATCAAACTAAAGGGTGCTTTAACTTAACAACGGAGGTAGCTGCGGCACCTCCTTTTCTTATTGAACAAACGGAGCAGTTTTCTTGAACAATTACGACCCTAAAAAATATACATATAATAATAATTGTAAATGGGGGATGTAATGGGCTTGCAAGGGAAAGTCAGTTTAAGTGTTGGTTGGATAACTTTGTTTCTAATGGGTACAGATTTATTTGTAGTATCCCCGTTACTGCCGTTCATTTCGGAAGCGTATAGTGTTAGTTCAGCGATGACAGGATGGATGGTAACTGTTTTTGCTGTAACATATGCTATTGCAGCACCTTTCTTTGGTTGGGCTTCAGATAAAAATGGAAGAGGGATTTTTATTACATTTGGGTTATTGTTATTTTCCTTTTCTAATGCCTTAACTGCTTTTTCACCTTCTTTTACCTGGTTAATCATTAGTCGTATTTTAGCTGGTTTGGCGGTTGCTGCAATCACTCCTTTAATTTATGCCATTATCGGGGATATTGCACCATCAAATCGGAGAGGAACTTGGCTTTCTATTGTTGTTTCAGGACATTTAACAGCTCTTTGGGCAGGAGCACCAATCGGTACGTTACTAGAGCATTTTCTTGGTTGGCGTTCAGTATTTGTTGTAATGGCTATTATAGGGACTTTATTGGCGGTAGTAAATTTCAAAGCGTGGAAATATGTTCCTGAAAGGAATGTAACAAAAAATCTATTAGAAGGAAATCTGCCAAGAATACTTGGTTCAGTAAGTGTTACCACCATTTGGGCGATTTCAATGTATGCTCTTTATGTTTACTTAGGTGCGGCTCTTTATTCCGAAAATAGATTCACATCATCAGAAATCGCATTAGCTGTTACTTTTTATGGTATTGGTGCTGTTTTAGGAAGTCTTATAAGTGGACAATTCACAGACAGGTTTGGAGAAAAGAAGATTTCTAAAGCTACGCTAATTTTATTGACCCTTATACTCGTTTGTTTAGGAATATTCTTCTCATCTGGGGATTGGATTTATTTCTTTCTGTTTATATGGGCTTTGGTTGGGTATGCAGGATTTACATCATACCAAGCACGATTAACAGTCGAATATCCCAAGGAACGAGGGATTATTATGGCGTGGAATAATACGGCTCTGTATATTGGTATTACCATTGGTTCAATCATTGGTGGTTATGTCATATCTAATTGGGGTTATCCTTTCCTGCCATATGTTTGCAGCATTGCAGCAATTATTAGTTTTGTCCTTAGTAACCAAAAGGTCCAAGAAACAAAAAAAGAGAAAAATTACAATGTGAAGAATCGTACTTAAACTATAGGGGGCTTTTGTTTAATATCTCGGCTGTCATTTCGGCAGCCTTTTCTTATTGTGCTAACGAAGAAGAAGTTTTTTGAAATTAGTATTAATAGTTTTAATAAGATAACGCGTAAATCGATTGTTTCTTGTATATTTTTAGTTTGATCAGCTTAATTCATTTTGGTATAGAGAGCAAAGAAGTTAATACAGCAAGAAAAAGCATAACAGCCGGAGAAGAAAAAGAATTTTTTTCACGCTTTTTCAACTGATAAATCTTAAAAAGATTTCTTGTACTGTAATTCGGTAAAATACTAATCTGTTAAAGGGGAAAAGAAAAGTATGGCGCATAAAATTACGTTAACGGGCAAGCCAGTGAGTGCATTACGACTGAAGAAGAATTTCTATACATTCGATATGGGGGAAAAGGGTTCTCCAGCAGCTCCGAAGGGACTCCCAACAAGCTCAACCATTACATATACCGTTTTTATTAACCAGAAGCAGTTAAAGAAAGCCGGATTAACAGAAGAAAATATTCAGAATCGGAAAATTATGGTACAGGGAGAACCCACGCTGGACGTTCCAGTAGATGATTGTCCGGGCGAGATCGGTATCGTTTGCTTTCAGGTTTCTGTGATTCCAGAAAAGCAAAAAGAAGCTTTAAACGCAGAGAAAGAACCAGGGAAAGAGCAGGAGAAAAAAGAAGAAGTCAAAGCAGAGGAACAGCCGAAAGGACCAGAAGGAACGGAAGATTTTATTTCGCTGGACCAGATCCAGGTTCCCGAATCCTTTTTGCAGACAAGACCGAATCCGTATAAGACACAGCTGGTGATCGACCATGTAGAACAGGCTGGCATTTTGGACGAACCGATTACGATTAATCGCGAAACCAAGGTGTTAACCGATGGGTACAAGCGCTATATTGTGGCTGAAAAGCTAGGAATAAAAACAGTCCCTGTTATGTACGAAAAAATAAGTATAGAAAGCTAAATAGCCAGAACAGAAGAGCATAAGGAAAACGTGCTATCACTTTCAGTATTAGACCAGGCAGAGCCTAGTATTTTCGCAATATCGTGAAAATATTACACTAAAAAGCCGCGGTATTCACCGCGGCAAAGACTGATTATGTAGCACTCGCAGGAGGTAGCGGGGGAGCTACTCCGAATATCAGTTTACCCGCTTCGACGCGAAGTTAAACCAAAGAAATAAAAAAAGGCCGCGGTCGCGACTCCGCGGCGGGAAAAGATGAGTAATGATGCAACGACTGTTGAGGTATCCAAGATGTTGTGCATCGTCGCATGGTATTTTTTACCCGCTCGAAAAAACAATAAACAGCAAAAAGGAATTTACATCATGAGGATTTATCAGTTATACAGCGTCTTAAATGGCGAAAATCATTACACTACTTATGTCGGCACGGATCGCGAGGTCGCCTTTAGTAGCGGCGGCAATAACTCTCGTATCCGCGTCTGGATACACGGCACCTATGTCGAGGACTATTCGTATGAGAGCGGTAAATGGGCGCTTATACACGATCGAACTAAAGAGATTGAGGAAGGCTTTGAGCGTATGAAAGAAGACGAGGAAAAGACGCAGCAGCGGCTGGAGAATATCCGGAAAGCCCTCGCCGACTATGAGCAGATGTTTGCCGTTTTGAAGGCTGAATGACGCCGCGCCGGGCGCTGCACGTAAAAAAGCCGCGGAAAGAGATCCGCAGCGATAAGAGCGCCATTTCTAGGTGATTGAGAACTCTGGGCTAGGGAGTCGATGAAATGACGCCTGACGGCAGTATTCAAGATAGGAAGGATATGGCGCGGGGCATTTTTTAATTAATAGTTAACGAATGAAACACCAACAATGATTAGAAGAATGAACAGAACTACAATCAGCGCAAAGCCACTACCGTAGCCGCCTCCGCCTCCACCGGAACCGTACATACCCATACTATTTCACCTCCTTTGCAGAAGGATAGCGAAACAATTATATAAATCAATTTCTCGGAATTAATCTATAATAATTGAATCTATGTTATAGAGTATGAGCGGAGAAGCGCATTGGATTAAGCGGTTGTCCCTGCTAAATAATCTTTTTTTAAAAGAGAATAATAGGTCGGCTCATTTTATTTAGTGGTAGTTGTTGCTCTGGATTCCTAAATGAATCTAAAAATGCATTATGGATAAAAACTGTACTAATCAATTGCAACAAAAATGCAATTATATCGCTTTGGCAAGTTCCTCTGGAAACACATATAGAACCTATATAGGGAGATCGCATAGAATATGGAGCAAGGATAAAGAAATGTTTTTGAATTTACCTCTCCTCCAGGAGCGTAGATAAAAAAGAGGACTGGCGGAGCAGTCTTCTTTTTTCTTATGTAGTTTGATTTAAAAAACCAAGCGATTTATCGGGATATATTCATCTGGACAGGCATACACTTATTGAGCAAAAGTGATGGGCACACTTTTGCCCGTTTCTTTTAACATATACACTAAAAAAGGCAAGTACTCTTTTGAATACTTGCCTTTTTTGGTTTTAATATATCGAAAGTGTAAGTAAATTGAATTACTTGATTTTATGATCCTAGATCGGCTTATTCGTATAACATTCCATAATTTTAAGGGTATATAATTAATAAAGTAATCAAAGAATATAACATTGGGTAGGATGGCAAAGGTGGCCGTCAAGGTATCTGGCGTAGGTGGGGCCAATACGAAAGAAAAGCAGGGGAATCATATTGTTTTGTTACTTTAAAAAAGAACAGGACTGTTTTTGATCAGAAAGAAATTCTCTATAATATGCAACAAAAATGCAATTAAGTTACATTTAGATTGACCATTAAATCAAAAAATGGACTTTTTGTTTCTGACAACATCTTAGTCTCTACTTACATTATAACCCTATCTGAGGCTTATTTATAGACTGTTTTTTTACGCATGTCCTGCCTTATACTGTTATACGTAAGTCTAAAAGTATAAGGGGTGTGGCTATATGAATGACAAAAAAAATGTCTTAGATCCTGGCCCGTTTTTTCATGGTACTAAAGCAGAACTGAAAATTGGAGACCTGCTTGAACCTTTGTACTTATCCAATTATCAGGATAAAAAATCTAACCATATCTATTTTACTGGAACATTAAACGCTGCTAAATGGGGTGCTGAATTAGCAAAATCTAATTCAAAAGAGAGAATTTATATTGTAGAACCATTAGGTGATTTTGAAAATGATCCGAACTTAACTGACAAAAAATTTCCTGGAAACCCAACACGTTCTTATAGATCTAAATCTCCTTTGAAAATAATAGCTGAATTAAGTTCATGGGAAAGGCATTCCGATGAAGAAATAAATCATATGCTTACATCTTTAAAAAAGTTAAGTGAAGAAGGAAAAAATGTAATATACGATTGATCCTCACATTATTAGAACTCTAGCCAAATGCCGAATTAAAGACTTCAACAAAGTTCAAAAGGAGCGGTCGATTTTTATTTCGTTATAGAGCGTTCTAAAGTCATCTCTGTTGCCTTTTAAGAAAAAAAGGTCCTTTTTTATTGAATTAATTAAGGCTGAGTGAAGCAAAATGTTTATCATGTTATATTCGAAGAGGGTTGGGTACCTAGAAGGCGCCCAACCCTCTTTTCACTGCCGATAACAGGGTATTATGTTGCATTCAAAACCGGTAGAGAAAACGGGCTTCATCGCTTGCTTTTCAAGGAGTGAAGCCCGTTTTGATTTGGCTGCTTATCTTCAAATACAATATAATGAATCGAAATGGAGTGTTCTTTAATGGCTGCCAGACAAGGGCAAAATAGCGTCGACCCGATCCGTAAATCCGACTTGTTCTTGTTTTAAATCTGCTCCATACCAAGTGTAGACGCTCCAGGAAAGCACTATTATGGGCAAAATCTTTTAACAGACTATAAATTTACTGTGAAAGAAAAAGTAGGAGAAGTAAAGCAGCAATTGGACAAGGATACCCTACCAGAAGAGGAATGGAGTTCCAATGCCTTTGAGGAAGGAAGCGAAATCTATTCAGTTAATGAAAAAGATAATGTTTTTTAATTAAAGTGCAGGAAGACAAATATCAAATCCTTGCCCATGAAGCCAAAGATACTGAGTTGTAAGGAAACTAAATTGGTATATTAATAAATTGTGAATGCAACATAAAGTAATGATATGCTCCCCCTTAAGTGGACAGTGTAGAAAAGCAACACTACTGTTTACTTAAGAAGAGCATATCAAGGAATTATATTGCTTTGAAAGGGAAGTACCCGTTTTTATACAGGTGCTTTTTATTTTGTAGTAACGGTCAGCATTTTAAGAGGTAAGTTACAAAATTAAGTACATAAATGCTGTTAACTTCCTAAATAGAGGCGATATATATAAGGAACAGGTTTATAGAAAGGGAATCAATCAGTATGAAGATTAGTTTGCGGGCTTGTTTTTCGGCTCTATTTGCTGCCCTTATTATTATTTTAACTATCGTATTAAGCAGTCAAATAGGTTCTGAATCAACAAATATTATTAAAAATGAGGTCGGAGAATCACTTGGGGAAACTTCCTTTGAATTAGCCGATAAAATGGATCATTACATGTGGTCTCGTTTTAATGAAATCGAAGTATTGAGTATATTAAAAGCGTTGCGTGAAGGGGACACAGCAGAAACACAGCTTCTTCTTGATCAGTTAAAAGTCCAGATTCCTTCTTTTACATGGGTAGGTGTAACAGATAAGAAAGGGATAGTTCAAGCAGCCACAAATGAAATATTAAAAGGCAAGTCTATTTCAGAACGTCCCGTTTATGAGGAAGCGATCGAGCATCCTTTTATTGGTGATGTACATGATGCGGTCCTCCTGGCTAAATTGCTGCCTAATCCAACAAACGAGCCTTTGCAATTTGTGGATATTAGTGTGCCGATTATGGATGATAAAGGAGTATTTAAGGGGGTATTAGCCTCTCATTTGAGCTGGGCGTGGGCAAGTGAAATCAAAGAATCTCTCAAAAGCTCTATTCAAAAAGAAAATAAAAATCAGGAAATTTTTATTGTAAGTCCACGTAATAACACGGTTATTTTAGGACCAAAATCTTTTATTGGCAAATCGTTAAATTTGGAAAGCATAAAGCGTGCTCAAGCTAAAAAAGATGGATGGATACTAGAAGAATGGCCAGACGGAAAGCAATATTTAACAGGATTTGCATTAGGGGATGGCTATGAAGATTATCCGGGTTTAGGCTGGATAATCCTCGTTCGAGAGTCTGAGGAATCGGCTTTTGCTTCTGTGAAGGATTTAAAAATATATATTCTTTTGCTGGGAGCTCTGATGGCAGTTATTTTTGCTGTTTTAGGATGGTTTTTAGCAGGAATATTAGCAAAGCCGTTACATAATATATCGCAAGCAGCCGATCAGCTTTTATTAGGAAGAAGAGTAGAAATTCCAGTTTATAAAGGCATCAAAGATGTAGAAATCCTTTCTTTATCGTTGAGCAATCTTTTGCACAACTTATCGAAAACCGAATCTGAACTGGGCCATATGGCGACTTTAGCTCACCATGATAAACTGACAGGCTTGCCTAATCGAATCGGTCTAGATCAATATATCAACCAAATAGTAAAAGGAACAGATCAGGAGACAGGGAACCAAACCTATACTTTTTTATATTTAGATTTGGATGGATTTAAAAAAGTAAATGACAGTCTTGGACATCACTCCGGTGATTTATTGCTGGAATTGGTATCAGGCCGACTGAAAAGTAATATAGGTGAATCATTTATCAGCCGGCTTGGAGGAGATGAGTTTTTGGTTGTCCTGAATACCTCAATGTGCAATCCAATTGAAAAAGGGAAGCAGGTCGGAGAAACGATCGTAAAACTTTTGAGAGAGCCTTTTAGTATTGAAAAGACAAAAGTTCAAATTGGATGCAGTGTTGGTGCATCTGTATGGCCATCTCATGAAAGAGATATTTTTAAAGTGATTCGATTGGCCGACCAGGCACTATATATGTCAAAAAAAAGAGGGAAAAACCAATTTTCTTTTTATGATATAAAATATGATATGTGAATTTACCTTTCAAGAGAGGCCACTCGTTTGTATGGCGAGTGTGAGTGCTGTTAAGACAGAAAGGCAGTAAAACTCTGTTCAAAAAGTAAAGATGATATAAAAAAAGCCACTTTCTCATAACTGCTCTACAGGAAAGTGGTTTTATAAGTTTATTCAGAAATCAGTAAAGGATTTTATGTTAAGCTAGTCCTTTTTTTAATTACTTAAAATAGATCCATTTCTTTTTTCTCTTTTAAATATACATCTATTACCTCTCTTATTGGATACGATAATGATTCTACCCCGTTTTTCTTATGAAATTGCCGGACATTAAGCCTTTATTGTATATCAAAGAAGATGTCAGAGGGCACAAAGGGGCTCTGAGGTTTATTACTGTTCTGCAGTATTTTAGCAGTCTCTCGTAGCAATAACTCTAATTCGTTTATAGTCAGCCACCCATATATCATTTTTGTATAGATCAGTCTTTATCTTCTCTTTTATTTTCCCGTAGATAATCGTTTTTTCATCCTTAGAGAACTCAGGGAAAAAATCATCTGCAAAGCTGTCTAACCAATGATTCAGTCCTTCTTCTCCATCTGTTAAAGGAGTAGGTCTGTCAAAATGGAGGGCATAAGATACTTTAAAGCCGTACTTTTCTAGCAGTGTACTATACTCTCCTATACTAGGAAAATACCAAGGGTTTCTTTCTGTAACATCCATCTTATAATCTTTAGAGAGCACTTCTGTTATACCATGAATAACAGTTTGAACATTTCCTTGCCCTCCAAACTCTGCCACAAAGCGTCCACCTGGGCGTAAGGCTAAGCTAACCGATTCAACTACCTTTTCAGCCTGCTTCATCCAATGAAGAGCTGCGTTCGAAAAAACGGCATCGTATTTTGTGTCGGTTCTAAATGTTTCTCCATTTTCTACTTTAAAGAGAAGATCAGGATATTTTTTATGTGCCTTCTCAATCATTTCCGTTGAGAAGTCAATTCCTGTCACAAGAGAGCCTAATTTGGAAATTTCATATGTAAGATCACCTGTTCCACATCCTAAATCAAGGATGTTTTCTCCTTTTTGCGGTTGAAGCAGATCAATTAATCCCTTTCCAAAGTCAGACACAAAACCTAATTTATCATCGTACAAATCTGCATCCCATACATTTACTGAGCTCATTTTATACAACTCCTTCAATATTAAAAAGCCAATAATCATAGTATACGCTATAATTCATTTATTTTCCTAAAATACATAATTATGATTTTTATGGAAGCTTTATTCTTGAGAATTGCGTAAGAAAGCAAAAGAAAAATTAAATAATGAATGCAAAAAGAAAAAATAGAACTGTTTTCAAAGGTCGAGATTCGAAAACAGTTCTATCGACAATTTGCTATTTTAAAGTAGAGGCTAATTATTTCACGCATGGTTTAAAATATGAGATTACCTTACTACTGTAATAAGGATGGGCAGTATTATGAACGAAGCAAGAGTTGTCCATAGTATACAGTTTGCCACTATATTTGATGATGAGTTGAATTTTTCAGCTAAAACACCTGCATTTACTGCTACTGGCATGCAGGACAGGATAAAAAGAACTAAAAACAACGTACTTTCAATGTTTAAGATATAGAGACAAAACAGAGCTATAAAAGGTGACAAAATCAATCGAATAAACAATCCAGACCAAAAAGCTGATTCTTCATTTCGATTCAGCTTATTAAATTTAACACTCATCATCTGTGCACCTAAGATAGCCAAGACTATGGGGGAATAAGCTAACGATACCATTGAGATACCATTTGCAATAGCATTAGGAAAATGAAATTCATTTAAGCGAAGAAATATAGCTAACAGGGCTGCGTATATAGCGGGAAGTGAAAAAATTGCTTTTGCAGCGTTAATAATAGAAAATTGAGAACGCGCTGCAAAATATACTCCAATGGTATTTACAAGAATCATCTGAGTAACAACATAAACAGATGCTTTATCCAGTCCGCTGCTGCCAAAAGCAAGCAGTACAGGAGGGAGACCATAGTTAACACTATTGGTTAATGTAGACACCATAGTAAGGGCCGCGTTTTCAGAAGAAGGTAATTTTATTAACTTACCTAATATTTTAGCTGCTAAACAGAGTACTAAAAGATTGAGAATACAATATGTAACGGTTTTATAAACATCATCAAAAGAAATCTCAGCTGTTGTTAGAGTATCTAAAATAATTGCAGGACTTAAAAAATATAGATAAATCGTGATTAGTGGTCTTGTTTCAAGGTCTTTAAAGTACTTAAGAAGTGCTCCGCAAATAACTGGTATCGAAATTGGAACAATAATTTGGTATAGGGTAGAAAAAACTGCTTGAAACATACAGAGAGATCCTTTCTATGCTCATGATAACCACTAAGTTTGCTGCAGCATTTTCAGTCACTATTTATGAAAATAAGCTGTTTAAATATGTTTTGGATACTATTGCTGTTTTTTCTGTATCGAAAAAGGTTGCTTCGTAGTTGTTTTCATCTTGTTTAATTAGTTCCTGTAGACATGACTTATTGATAATAAATGCCCGGTGTGATCTAACAAAGTTACTGGGTAACAATTCCTCTAATTTTTTTAATGGTACTCGGACAGGAACTTTATTTCCTTTGCTTTTTATAAAAGAACATTGATTTAACCGTTCAATGTAATATATATCCTCCAAAGGAATAAAGACAACTTGTCCTCTTTTTACCACCACAATTTTATCTGAATTGATGGAAACTTCCAATTTTGACACCTGTTTTCTTAGTTATTTTTAGATAGAGTAAATGCATTTGCTTATCAGGCAAATGCATTTACTCGGTTAGTTTACTTTACCTTAGGTAAATGGCTTGCTCTTCCTTCTTCATAACTATTGATCAGGTCTTCATCCCGCAATGTTATGTCAATATCATTCAGTCCATTGACCAAACGATAACGTGTGAAATCATCTAAAGGAAATTCTACTTCTATATGTTTGCAGCTTAGCGTCTTATTTTCCACATCCACTTTCACCTGAATGCTTGGATCTTTTTCTACTAAGGAAATTAATTCTTTTATAATATCGTCCGCTAACTCTACGGTAACTAATCCAACCTTTGAGCAGTTGTTTTTGAATATGTCTCCAAAAGAAGGGGCTACCATTACTTTAAAACCGTAATCTTGAAGTGCCCAAGGAGCATGTTCCCGGCTTGAGCCGCAGCCAAAGTTTTCACCAGCTAGAATAATGACTGAATCACTGTGTTCTGGTTTATTTAAAATAAAGTCAGGGTTTTCACGCCAATCTCTAAAAAGGAAATCACTAAAATTTCCGCGTTCTGAAAACTTCATTGCATCACTTGGTGCAATTTGATCGGTATCTACATCTGATAAACCTAGTGGAAGTGCTTTTCCTACAACTTTTTTAACGGCTTTCATTGAAAGACCTCCTTTTTTAAGTCAGATAAAGAAGCAAAGTGTCCCATAACAGCTGTAGCAGCAGCGACAGCTGGACTTACCAAGTGTGTTCTGGCACCCTTGCCTTGTCTTCCTTCGAAATTACGATTACTAGTAGATGCGCATCGTTGCCCAGACTCTAAAACATCATCATTCATTCCTACACACATTGAGCAGCCGGCAGCACGCCATTCAAAACCTGCATCTTTAAATACATCGGCTAAGCCTTCTTCTTCGGCCATCTTTTTAATATTCATAGAACCAGGTACCACAATAGCACGGACCCCGTCTTTTACTTTTCGATTTTTCACGATAGCAGCTGCTGCTCGTAAATCCTCCATTCTGGCATTTGTACAAGAACCGATGAATACAGCGTCTACTTCAATGTCTTTCATTGACATACCAGGTTTAAGTCCCATGTATTCTAAAGCTCTTTTCTCAGAAGCATCTTTAGGCATTGGAATTTCACTGTCAATTGAAATAGACTGGGCTGGTGTTGTTCCCCAAGTTGCAAAAGGCTTTAGTTCGGCAGCATTTATGATAACTTCCTTATCAAATTCTGCTCCCTCATCAGAATGAAGTGTTTTCCACGCCTGTACTGCTTGATCCCACGCTTCTCCTTGTGGTGCATTTGGCTTGCCTTTTAGATAATTGAATGTAACTTCATCAGGAGCAATCATTCCTGCACGTGCGCCCCCTTCAATAGCCATGTTACATACCGTCATTCTTCCTTCCATAGAAAGAGAACGAATGGCTTCACCACGAAATTCAATTACGTGTCCAACTCCGCCATCTGTACCAATTTTTTTAAGTATTCCCAAAATTAAATCTTTAGCAGTTACATCACTAGGCAGTTTTCCTTCAAGCGTAACAGCCATCGTTTTTGGTTTTCTTTGAGGCAAGGTTTGTGTGGCTAAAACATGAGCAACTTCACTAATTCCAATTCCAAATGCTAAAGCACCAAATGCTCCGTGGGTAGAAGTGTGGGAGTCACCACATACGATTACCATCCCAGGCTGGGTTAGTCCTCTTTCAGGACCAATAACGTGGATGATTCCCTGTCCTTGAGTTCCCCATGGAAACATTTGAATACCAAATTCCTTGCTGTTTTTATGTAAAGCGTTCATTTGCTCAGCAGCAACCTGATCTTTTACAGGCTGGTCTAAGTTAGTAGTCGGAACTTGATGGTCCATTGTAGCAATCGTCAAGTCAGGTCTTCGAACTTTCTTGCCCATCTGTCTCAACATATTAAAGGCATGAGGTGATGTAACTTCATGCATCAAATGAAAATCGATATAAAGTAAATCGGGCTCTCCAGTATTACTTCTTACTACATGTTTTTCCCATACCTTATCAAAAAGCGTCTTTGGTTTATTCATAACGATTCCCCCATTTAAAAATTTTTACAACCGCTTGATTTATCCCGCTATGTGAGATATAATTCTCATATTATGAATAATATGATTATAAATGAAGTAAATGGAAAATACAACAGTGGAGTGGGAGTTTTGGATAAATTTGTTTTTATCTTGGAACTTTTGGCGGAAAAAGGTCCATCAGATTTAAACGAAATTGTGCAAGAAACAAAAATTTCCCGTTCTACCGCTCACCGATTATTAACTGCTATGGAAGGTCATCATTTAGTGATGAAAAACAAAGAGGGGTATCTATTAGGTTCAAGAATTACAGGATGGGGAGAAGTATCTTCTTCAAAAAGGCTTGTAGAATTAGCAAAGCCCAGCTTAATCAATTTAACGAAATTAACTGGAGAAAGCAGCCAGCTTTATGTAAAGGAGGGTAATAAGCGGATATGTATTGCCTCTGTTGAACCAAAATTAGGATTAACAAATACAGTACCGGTTGGTTCGGTATTTCCATTAGATGTTGGTTCAGCTGGGAAGGTATTTAAAGTTTGGTCAGAAAAATATAAGGACCACGAAAAGTATAATGATATAAGGCAACAAGGATGGACTGAAAGTGTAGCTGAGCGGGTAGAAGGAGTAGCCAGTGTTAGTTCTCCCATTTTTTCACAAACAGGAACTCTTAGAGCCGCTGTCAGCGTCAGTGGCCCGATCTCACGCATAGGGACAGAGCCGTCTAAAATCCTATCTGAACATGTAATTAATGCAGCAAGGGAAATTGAACAGCTGCTAAAAAGTTAAAATAAAGTGTTTGTTTACAGAAGAATGTTATCCGCCGCCACTTTTGTGGTTTAATTGCACAAACACTTGCAAGTTAAAAATCTATAGAGAGGAAAAGGAGGAAGCACACCTAGTGGATGTGCTTCTTTTTATGTTCATTTTGTTTAATATCTCGGCAGCCTTTTCTTGTTCAGCTAACGAAGCAGGTTAGTTTAAGAAAGATGTTTAAGCTTGTTCAACAATCGGGCCATATTATTGAATAAAAGCATTTTATGCAATGTTACCAAACACCACTTTAGGTGCGTTTTTGTTTTTATTAAAGAGGTGAGCTTGTTAAATAAAAGTAGTTTCAGTAGCATATAGAATGAAAAAGCTCACTCATTAGAATGATAATGAGCGAGCTTACTTTTGAACTTTAATTAGACGATCAGAAAAATCTAAACGAAAGGAATTGTATAATGCTAAAGCCTCATAACTTAAACTAATTATTCACGGATTTGACCATTGCCCTGCACATAAAATTTTGTTGTTGTTAATGCAGGTAATCCCATTGGTCCTCTTACATGCAATTTTTGTGTAGAAATGCCAATTTCAGCACCAAATCCAAATTCAAATCCATCTGTAAATCGCGTTGATGCATTATGATAGACAACGGCTGCATCCACATCATTTAAAAATCGCTCTACATTTGTAGCATCCTCGGAAATAATGCTTTCAGAATGCTGTGTACCAAATTGATTGATGTGAGCAATAGCTTCCTCTACAGTATCTACAACCTTTATGCTGATCAATAAATCTGAAAATTCTTCTGCGTAATGTTCTTCTGTAGCTAGGATCGCTTTCGGGAAAACTTTGCACACCTTTTCGTCTCCGTAAATACCCACATTCGCATCTGCTAATGCCTCTAAAATTTCTTTCCCATACTCATTAAAGAAATCTTGATGTAATAGTAAATTTTCAATCGAGTTACATACAGACGGACGCTGCGTTTTCGCATTTAAAATAATGGGTACAACCATCTCATATTGAGCTGTTGCATCTACATATACATGGCAATTGCCAGCGCCAGTTTGAATAACAGGTACAGTTGCTTCATTTACGACTAAATCAATTAAATTTTTCCCGCCTCGCGGAATTAAAAGGTCTAAATACTCAGTTAAATGGAACAATTCTTTCACACTTTCACGAGATGTGTCTTCAATTAATAACACGGCGTTTTCTGGGAAAGATACTCGTTGTAAAGCTTTGTGAATAGAAGCTACTAATGCACGATTTGAAAATTTAGCTGAAGCTGAACCTCGTAATAATACGGCATTGCTTGTTTTTAAAGATAAAGCTGCTGCATCAATTGTTACGTTAGGACGAGCCTCATAAATCATCCCTAATGCACCAAGCGGTACACGTCGCTTGCTAATAACTAGACCGTTTTCTTTCTTAAATTGTTCTAGCTGTTCTCCGATTGGATCTGGTAATGATACGACTAACTCAATTTGATCACACATCGCTTGAATACGCTCTGCATTCAAGGTTAAACGATCCAGCATCGAAGCTGATATATTCGTTTCTTTCGCTTCTTGTATATCCTTTTCATTTTCACTTAAAATATAAGCTTGATCTATTAATAGTTGTTCTGAAATGGCTTGTAGTGCTTGATTCTTTTGTTGAGTTGTTTTACCTTGTAGACTAACACTAGCTTCTTTTACCAACTTTGCTTTTTGAATCACTTCGTTGTTCAATTGCTCTTCCTCCTTCTCGTTATCTCTATTTTGGGGAAAGAGACAACACTTATCTCTTATGAAAAAATTACTTATATTTTAACATAGATAAAGTGTTAGCAATCAACATTTTGGGATTAACTAACCCATTTATTACAAACGTCTTTATCGTACACTTGCTTTTTCTTTTAATATTGTTTATACAGCTTTTTATGTAAAGGTAAATAAACATAGCTACAAAAAGACTTTTCAAGATTTTGCAGAAAACACTGTAGGTGTATTATCTGAATAAAAACCTGTATATAGACAATTTATTAACGTTGTAAATCTTCATTTTAATCGTTCCTAAACTTCAACTACAGGGGCTTTAGTTGAAAACGATCTTCAACAAACGGGCGCGATTGTTTAATAAGCATCTCTTTTTTTGTTCAACTAAACCAGCTAATAGTTTGTCAACATTTTTCAATAAAAACTTGAAATTGTTCATGCTATACTAAAAATAGCCATGCCAAATAACCTTCCTAATTCAAACAATTGGAAGGTTTTGTATGGTTTTGTTTTATTTCTTATTTAAGCTATATCTTGGAATGTGGAATAGCTTTTTAAAAGGGCATATATCCACTGTAAGAGCTTATTGGCACATGCGATTACAGCTACTTTATAAGGCTTTCCTTCTTCCCGTTTTTTATCATAGAACTCACGCAGTTTCTTATTTCTCGGGATGATTTCATTCGTTGTTTTCTTTTTACGACAATCACGGATGGCACATCGAACGGCCATATACAAGGCATGACGTAATCTACTTGAACCTCTTTTCGTAATCCGGTTTACAGTGCCTTTAAATCGACCAGACTCATAGATACTGGGATCGATTCCAGCGAATGCTACAAGCTTTTTAGGGTGATTAAACCGATCAATCTCACCAATTTCAGAAATAATCGTTGCCGCGATTTTTTCTCCGATACCAGGGATTGATTGGATAATCTTATATTCTTCCATTTCTTTTGCCAAAGCATCTATCTCATCTTCAAGCTTAGATAGATGCTTTTGGTACTCTATAAGCATTTTGATGTACATTTCGATGCTGAGGATATGGCTTTGATACAGGTTTTTCTGAAAGGGATTTCTAGTTGCTGCTTCTATCAGCTTCTTTGCCTGAGTATTTGCCCAATTCTTAGAACGGCTTTTACATAATTCATCGATTTTATTGGTTAACACTGCTTCATCAGCTGCCAAAACATCTTCCGATGTAGGATATTCCAATAGAGTTAGTAAAGAAACACCTGAATATAAATCCCCAAAAACGCCTCGATACTCGGGGAATACCTGGTCGAGCACTGCTTGAAATTGAAGTTTTGTTTGTACATAAATGCCTGTTATATTTGCGTGTTGTCTTGTAAGATTACGAAGATTTAAGAGTTGGATTCCTCGTTTTTTATGAGGCTCCAAATCCTCTTTATAATACAGCTCACAAAGATGATAAGCATCAAGTACATCCGTCTTTACTTTGCGTAAAGAAGAGCTCTTTGCTCGATAAGAGATGAGTGGGTTAATGATAATTAATAAATAACCTTTTTCCTCGAAATACTGAACAACGGGTGTATGATAATGCCCAGTAGACTCTAAAACGACCGGAGGTCGAATTCCTGTTAAGTCTTCGATTTCTCTTAGGTATTGGTGTAAGCTCTCTAGTCCTTCAAGGGTATGTGCCACTTTAAAACTGCCTTTGTAAGGCTTCTTTTTTTCCAAGAACGCTTGAACTTGACTTTCACCTTTGGCTATATCCAGACCAACCACTGGATCCATTCTTTATCTCCTCCAATACGAATATTGCCGGTAACCCCTAATCCTTCTTGCAGTGTCATAGCTTCGCTTGTTATACGAGATCTTGGTCCCAACCAGCCAAAACATGTTTAAGCAAGTAGGGGGCGAACTGTTTACTTGACGGGATCTCAAGTCCCACGGGGGCTTACGTTCTACCCCGGCTACCGTTATCATAAAACCATATAAAAAATGGTCAACCAGAAATATTTTCTTTTCTGGCTGACCTTATAATACGAACGGGGGCTTTAGTTTAACAAAGGAGGTAGCTGCGGCATCTCCTTTTCTTATTGAACAAACTGGCAGTTTAGTGGAAGAAGAACATTTTATTATAAGTCAAATTTTATTCATTTTAATATTGACTAACAAGTCCATTGTAAAAGCATAAAACAATATAGTTGACTTTAACAACTATATTGTTTTATGCTATTTATAATAGTTGACAAAGTCAATCACTATAGTTTAAAGGGGTTATTTAAGTATGATGCAACCGACTGTTTCAAGCGTATCTGAAGTTAGAAAGTTTAATCGCTTTTATACTAATGTTCTTGGTTTACTCAAGCAGAAAGTATATGATAGTCCTCTTTCTTTGACAGAAATACGAATTTTATTTGAGATTAAAAGTAAAAGTAATTGTACAGCAAAGGTACTGCAAGAAGAACTGGGTTTAGATCGTGGTTATGTGAGTAGAATACTAAAACGTTTTGAAGAACAAAATATGATCTATAAACAGAAATGGGAGAAAGATGGTCGTACTTGTTTTATTCATTTAACTGAAACAGGAGAAAAAATATACCAGAATTTAGATAACGAATCCAACCAGAAAATTGAATTTTTACTAAGAAATATAGATATCAACAATCAACAAAAGCTTATCAAGGCAATGAAAACAATTGAAATGATTTTGTCGGAACCTCTTGATCAAAAAGAATCAATTATTTCCATAAGAGAAGGTAATACTGCCGAAGATAAAGAGCTTATCATTGAAACACAAAGAGCTTTTTATGCAGATAACCATGGGTTTGATGAAACATTTCTAGATTATCTTCACGAGACCTTTGATGCGAAAATCGAAAAAATTTGGATTGCGGAAGATAACGGGGAATTTGCAGGTTGTGTGGGATTAGTTGAAGAAAATGAAAAAACGGCTATTTTAAGATGGTTCATTGTTGAATCGTCCATGCGTGGAAAAGGAGTAGGTACACAATTAGTTCAAACATTACTTGATTACTGCAAGAAACAACAATATGAACGGGTACTTTTATGGACTGTAAGCAACATGACGACAGCTCGACGATTATATCGAAAATTTGGATTTAAGATTACTGAAACAAAAGAGGAACAATTATTGTGGGGGCAGAGGCTTGTGGAAGAACGGTGGGATTTAGAATTGTTATAGTTTTACAATCCTTTCCTATCGGAACCCCTATTGAAAAGCTTCAAAATGTATATGATGTTGAGCTTTAATAATTTTATTCTTGTTCCACTAACGGGGGCTTGAGATGAAGAATGGGGGTAGCTGCGGCACCTCCTTTTCTTATTGAACAAACGGAGCAGGTTACTTCAATAAGGAGTAACCATTTTTTATAAAAAAAGGATTTAAATTGATTTTCAATAATATAAACCGATATAATTAGCACTAGGTATTAATACCAGTGTATAAATAAAAAATACGGGGTGGATGTTATGGTAGGTGCGAGAATAACTGCTATTGGTACATATGTACCCGAAAAAAAGTTAACAAATTTTGAGCTTGAGCAAATGGTTGACACAAATAATGAGTGGATTATTCAAAGAACAGGAATTCATGAACGCAGAATTAGCCGTCCTGATGAATTTACGAGTGATTTATGTGAAGCTGCCGTAAAAGATTTAATGCAAAGATATAATAAAAAAGTTGAAGATGTAGATATGATTATTGTGGCAACAAGCACACCAGATTTCCCATTTCCTTCTGTTTCAAGTATCATACAAGACCGTTTAAATATTGCTCAAACAGGGGCCATCGATTTAAGTGCGGCATGTGCAGGGTTTGTTTATGCATTGCATACAGCTCATACTTTTATCGCTTCTGGACTCCACAAAAAGGTGCTTGTTATCGGAGCAGATACAATCTCAAAAATTACGGATTATACCGATAGAAGTACATGTATTTTATTTGGTGATGGTGCTGGTGCGGTATTGGTTGAAAAGGATGAACAATCAAAAAGTTTTATTGAGTTCAATTTGGGAAGTGACGGAAGCGGAGCACAGCATGTATACCGTCCTGGGTTATCAAAAAAGGTCAATGGCATTGAGTTACTCGATACTCAATATCTTGTACAAAACGGCAGGGAAGTTTTTCGATGGGTTGTAAGGAATGTTCCGTATAATGTAAAACAAATTTTAGAAAAAACGAAAACGAGTTTAGAACAAGTTGATTGGTTTATACCTCATAGTGCTAACTTACGATTAATCGAACCGATTTGCGAGAAATTAAAATTCCCAATGGAAAAAACTCTTTATAGCCTGGTCAACTTTGGAAATACTTCTGCTGCAACTATACCTTTAGCTCTTGACCTTGGAATCCGTGAGGGAAAAGTTAAAAATGGAGACAGAGTTCTTATGTACGGTTTTGGATCTGGTTTAGTTCACGCAGGTCAACTTTTAGAATTAGATTTTGACGAACAAATTAATACTCCTACACCGTTGTAACGTAAAAAGATTGTGAAGGATTATACTTAAACTATCGGGGGCAAGAGTTGAAGAATCGGTTGCTGTTCCAGCCGGTCTTTTTTCTTCTTCAACTAAATGGCAGGATAGTTTAAGTACATCTCTTCACAAAGCAATATAAAAAAATCTTAATGTAAAAACCCAATTTTCCTACTATGGAAAATTGGGTTTTCCTCTACAATTTAATCTAATTAATTATGACCTACTATTGGATGAGGTACATATGGCTCTTCAAGATATGCAATCTCTTCAGTGGTTAGCTCAACTGACAAAGCTCCTACAGCATCTTCAAGATGCGATATTTTCGTAGCCCCAATAATAGGAGCTGTTACTGGTTCTTTCTGTAGTAGCCAAGCAAGTGCAATGTGTGTACGAGGTACACCGTGTTTTTCTGCAATAGATCCAACACGCTCCACAACTAATCGGTCGGAATCAGCAGTTGCATCATATTTAGACTTTTGGACCTGATCTGTCTCGGAACGATGCGTTGTTACTGACCAGTCACGCGTTAATCTTCCTGATGCAAGAGGGCTATATGGAGTGACACCAATTTTCTCTTCCTTACAAAGAGGCAGCATTTCTCGTTCCTCTTCACGGTAGATTAGGTTTAAATGGTTCTGCATGGACACAAACTTCGTCCAACCATTTTTTTCTGCCACATGTAATGCCTTTTGGAACTGCCAAGCGAACATGGCAGAAGCACCGATGTATCTAGCTTTTCCAGCCTTCACCACGTCATGTAAAGCTTCCATCGTTTCTTCAATAGGGGTATTGTAATCCCAACGATGGATAATATAGAGGTCTACATAATCAGTTTCCAACCTCTTAAGACTGTTATCGATTTCACTCATAATTACTTTTCGGGAAAGACCAGAACCATTTGGACCTTTATGCATTTGTCCGTGTACCTTAGTTGTTATTACAACTTCATCACGATTCGCATAATCCTTTAGAGCTCGTCCAAGATATTCTTCGCTTGTACCAAGGGAGTATACATTTGCTGTATCAAAAAAATTAATCCCTAATTCAAGTGCTTTTTTTATAACGGGGCGAGAGTCCTCTTCATTAAGTACCCATTGGTGAAGCCATTTGGTAGCATCTCCAAAACCCATACATCCAAGACAAAATCGAGATACATCTAAGCCTGTATTACCAAGTTTCACATACTCCATTTAATTGTTCCTCTCTTTCCTAATAAGACACATTTATCGTGACCTGTATACAATTAATTATGTCATAAAAATAAAGAAACCATTATCACAATCCTACTAAGTTTTTGCCTAATCCTCTAAAAGCATCTTACTGAAGAATTTATTATTGGATATAATGAACGAAGATGAAAAAAAGGAGAACAAGTTATGTCTGAGAAAACATACAAACACCAACGTGAACTTGCTAAACTCATTGAAGACTTTTCAAAACAGGACGATGTTCACCCTACGCCTATTCCATCTTTATTTGTCATACGTGAATCCATTATTACTGAACCTATTTCTAGAGTTAACGAGCCGTCGTTTTGCATTATCCTCCAAGGAGAGAAAGAGGTGTTGCTTGGAGAGGAACGATTTTTGTATGGTCCTGGTCACTATATTGTGGCTTCAGTTGACTTGCCAGTAACAGGTCAAGTATGCAAAGCCTCAATAGACTCTCCCTATTTAGCTCTAAAACTTGAATTCACACCAAGCCAAATATTAGAGGTTTTAAATGAAACAGATTATCAAATTGGACAGGGTAAGAACACTAAACGAGCTATGTTCGTTAGCAAAGTAGGACCATCTTTGTTAGATGCAGTTCTTAGATTAGCTCGTTTATTAGAGAATCCAAAACATATCTCTATTCTTGCTCCATTGTATAAAAAAGAAATTATTTATTGGATTTTACAAGGTCCACATGGTGAAGCACTTGAGCAAATGGCTTTAGAAGGTAGCAATGCCTCTAGAATAAGAGAGGTTATAGACCATATCATGAATAATTTTGAAAAACCTTTTCGAATAGAAGAGCTTGCCGAAATTGCGAATATGAGTCTCTCATCGTTACATCGACATTTTAAAGAGGTTACAGCTATGAGCCCCATTCAGTTTCAAAAACAATTAAGATTGCAGGAAGCTAGACGCTTATTATTAGCTGAATCAACAGATGTAGCCGAAGTTGCATTTAGGGTGGGGTACGAAAGTCAATCGCAATTCAGTCGAGAATATTCCCGAATGTTTGGTTTTCCACCTAGAGTAGATTTAAACAGGATGAGAGAGAACGACGTTTATATTACGAAAAGTAACAGATTGTGAAGTGGAGCGTCTACACTTATCTGGACAGAAAAATTAAGGTCAGATCAAAGTCGAACTGCACAAGCGTGGATTTATAGTCTCCAGGAGACGTATTGGGCGCATCATGAAGGAACAAGGGCTTGTTTCTTCCTATACAGTGGCACAGTTCAAACCACAGAAATCTTCCTGTAATGAGTCAGCTCAGGCAAATGAATTGAAACGTGAGTTTCAGCAGACAGAAGCCAAAAAAGTAGTCGTCAGTGATTTAACATACGTCAAAGTCAAAAACAAATGGCATTACGTATGTATCTTTGTCGATCTCTTTAACCGCGAAATCATTGGCTTCAGTACAGGACCAAATAAAGATGCAAACCTTGTCGCACGGGCTTTTTCTTCTATCCAGGGTGATATGCGAGATATCCAGCTGTTCCACACCGACCGTGGCAGTGAGTTTAAAAACCAGCTAATTGATGAGACTTTAGCGACCTTCCAGATTGGCCGCTCTTTAAGCATGAAGGGCTGTCCATATGATAATGCCGTGGCGGAAGCCACGTTTAAAATCATCAAAACAGAGTTTGTCAGCCAGATGAAGTTTGATAGCCTGGAGCATCTTGCACTTGAATTCAGTGATTATATTAACTGGTTTAACAAGCTTCGTATTCATGGAACACTAGGCTATGTAAGCCCAATTGAATACAAACGATCGGCCCTTAAAAAAGCTGCCTGATTTAGTGTTGACAATCCACAATAAACTTCTTACGGTGGACCGCCCCTTCTTACAGTCTTTCATTTGTTCTGTCAATCTGTAATTCCATCCAACCATCATTTGACTCCCCTAATCTTAATACTAGTGGATAAGACAGGCTTAGTTTTGTTTTTATTTTGCAGGTGCTATCAAAGTGGCTATTCTTTTTTGGGAGATCTTCTCCCTGTTTTTATTTACATTTCTTTATAGATTCTACTCATATTCCTTTACATTGGCTCTGTATACTTCTCATGTAAAACTATTTTAAGAGTTTGGGGATGAGGAAATGATCAGAAAAAAAGTAATATCTTCAACTATAGCTGTACTCACGATGAGTTCAATTATAGTTTCAGGGCAGGCGGCAGCTGCAGCCGAAACGTCTTTTGGTCCAAAAGGGTTCGACCTGCAAGCACACCGTGGGGGCATGGGACTCACTGTTGAATCTTCTATTGCATCGTTTTCACATGCGCTGGAACTTGGTGTGAGTACGCTCGAGCTCGATGTACAGATCACTGAGGACGATAAAGCGGTGGTTACCCATGATCGAAAGATATCAAACGCAGTCTGTAAGGATACAGCTCCTGCATTTGAAAATGACCCGGAGTATCCTTATGTGGGGAAATACATAAAAGACCTAACCCTTGAGCAGGTCCGCACGATGGACTGCGGTTCGTTGAGTAAGCCGCAATACCCTGGACAGGTGACGAGTCCCGGAGCAAAAATGCTTTTGCTGACTGACGTTTTTGATCTGGTAAAACAGTATGATGCGAAAAAGGTTTGGATGAACATCGAAACAAAAGTTGAAGCAGGTGCTCCACAGGAGACGGCTCCACGTGAAGATTTTGTCCATATTGTAGCCCGTGAAGTTCGTGAGGCGGGAATGCTCGACCGGGTTTCGATTCAAAGCTTTGACTGGGGTTCTCTAATGATGATGCGTGAAGTCGAGCCAAGCCTTCCGATCGTGGCACTGACAAACGGTCCTCAATTCCTGCAGCCAGGACAGCCGGGAGCGTCACCTTGGCTTGGAGGCATCGATATAGATGACTTCGGAGGAGACCTTGTTGCGGCTGCTCATTCGTTCGGAGCTGATGCGATCTCACCGGTACACGGATTTCCCCAAAACGGCAAGATTACAGATGAGAACTATGAACCTTATGTAACAGCAAAGATGGTAGATGATGCACATCAGTCAGGTATGAAGGTCATCCCATGGACAGTAGACGATAAAGCTACAATGAATAAACTCGTGGATGACGGTGTAGACGGTATCATCACCGATTATCCGGATCGCCTCCGGAAAGTCATGGCAGAGCATGGTTTTAAGCTGCCGAAGAAATACAAAGCTTTAAAATAATAAATGAATACAATAGCGAAAAAAGAATCTTTGATTGAACTGCAACTCCAATTGTTAGACACAATCTAACAGTTGGGGTGCTTTTTTATGACAAGAGCTACATCTCATGAGAAGGAAGAAACTCGGCTTTCAATTCTGGTGTAGCTGTAAGGTTTACTTTATGAAATCAAGTTTGGTTCTCTCCGATACACTTCTTCTAATATTTCTGCTGCATTATCCTACATACTCTTGCCAGTCTGTTCTCTTTTTTCCACAGCCAATCCTTAATATCTACTACGGACAGGGAAACCGACAACAATTCCTCCTCCGATTCAATGCTGAGTGCCTCATATTCCGGAACGTAGCGAACACGCCCTTGTTTAGCCGACCGCTTAATAAAGTCAGCTAACTCAACCGAAACACCATTTAACCGGGCATCTTTCATATGAATGATCCAATAGTCATTCAGCCGCTCCATATACAAGTTGGCCACCGGAACTTGCTGATAAAGCATATCCATCGTTTAGTAGGTAAGGGAATAGACTGCCGGCAGATTGAGCACCGCATATCCTGGCTTGATGCTGCGCTTACCCATTTCAATGGAATAGTCAGGTGTTAACCTGTGTGTGTAGATCCCTTCTATGTAGCTGAAAGTATCTTCGGTTCCCGGCACCATAAAGTACCATTCCCCTAAACCTTTGCGCATAAGCCAATATTCTACATAAATATACTTTTGCAAGAAAAATCATTATAAGGTAATAACAAGTAATTTAAGGAAGTTATCCCTAATTTTGTAGAAGACAAAGAGTGAAGCAACCTTATTCGGTTAATAGCATTGTTCTATTTTACTATAGGATTTGTAACAGAAAATAATATTTTTGATAATTTGACCAATTTTTGTAGTTGGATTAGAGTGTGGATATAAAATGAACATTGAACAGAAGGTGAAGAGATTGGAAGATATTTTAATTATTGCTCCGTATCCGGAGCTTGCAAAAGATGCAATGCAGCTTCGTGAAAAAACAGATATTCCGTTCTCGCTAATATCAGGTGATCCTAAAAATCCCTGGCAGCAACAAATTAACCCGGCAACGAGAGTGATTATTTCAAGGGGAGGCATGGCCAAATCTCTTCGGAAAATGCAGGAGTTACCGGTAATTGATGTACCGGTTACCCCGGCGGATATTTTGAAATCAATTAGTGCCGTTGCCCGTAGCGGTTACAAAAAAATTGCTATCATTACTCCAGCAAATATTTTGTCTAAACCAAGCCGCGTGATGGAATTGTCGGATCAACTACAGTTAATATTCGTTACAGATGCGGACGGAAGCATTGAAAATGTCGTGAAAAGATTAATTGAAGATGAAAAAGTCGAAGCCATTATCGGAGATAGAGTTTCTGCGCAAATTGCGCTTCAGCATCACGTTCATAGCCATTTGCTGAAGTCTAGTGAAGAATCAGTGCTCACAGCATTGGATACAGCCACGAATGTTCTTCGGGCTCAGACAAGCGAACGAACGAAAACAAAGGAAATGCAGTCAATTCTGGATGTCATCCATGAGGCAGTACTCACAATTGATCCAGACGGTATTATTAAAGTATATAATGACGCAGCTAAAAGGATATTTGGGTTTCCCCAGGATATTGCCGGTCGAAAATATTCGGACTGTTTTACAGATCCCGTTTTGCTGAACGTCATTGAGGAGAAAAAAGAAGAGCGTCAAATGCTTCATACGTTAGCAAATGGGAAAAAGATCGTCATTCATCATATTCCTATTTATATTGATTCTATTTTCCAAGGATCAGTAGGAATCTACCAGGAAATAAGTAAAATCCAAAACATGGAGTTGAATATACGAAAACGGCTGAATGATCGAGGGTTAACGGCAAAAAATACCTTTGATGACTTTGTCACTACTAATACTGAAATGAAGCAGGTGGTCACCGAAGCTAGATCATATGCTCAGTCTGAAGCAACAATATTAGTCTATGGAGAAACGGGAACGGGAAAAGAATTATTTGCACAAAGCATTCATAACGCAAGCAAAAGAAACAAAGGACCGTTTGTTTCGGTTAATTGTGCTGCACTAAGCGAGAATTTATTGGAAAGCGAATTGTTTGGGTATGTAGAAGGGGCGTTCACCGGTGCAATTAAAGGCGGCAGGCCCGGCCTGTTTGAATTAGCACACGGCGGTTCGCTGTTTTTAGATGAAATCGGGGAAATCTCTCTTCCTTTTCAAGCGAAATTGCTGCGTGTGCTACAGGAAAAAGAAGTAAGAAGAATTGGAGGAGACCGGATTATCCCGATTGATGTTCGCGTGATATGTGCAACGAACAAGCCGTTATTTGATTTAACACAGGAAGGGTTGTTTCGAGAAGATTTATATTATCGACTTAGTGTGTTGGAGCTGAGTTTAATCCCACTTCGTGATCGAAAAGAAGATATCATTCCTTTAGCCATTTCATTTCTAAAAGCAGAAATGCAACGGGAAAATCGAGTATTGGTTTGGGAGAATACAGACGTTTTTCTTCCTTTAATTGATCATCAGTGGCTCGGGAACGCAAGAGAACTTCAAAATGCGATTCATCGTTTAGTTATTTGCACGCCGGAAGGAACGATTACACAGGATCTTGTTTCGCAAATTATTCAATCGATAAAAAAGAAGCAAAAAACAGCACAAAAACTCGAAGTAGAGATTTCAACGGATTTCAGAAAAATGGAGACGGACATTTGGAGAAAGTTGTTAAACCAATATGATGGAAACAAAGAGCGCTTATGCGAGGTATATAATATTAGTAAAACAACTTTATGGAGGAAATTACTAATCGATAATAACGAACAAATAGGAGAGTAAAAAAGAGAAGGCGAATTAGCCTTCTTTTTTTGTTTCAAAAATGAAATGAAATTTTCGAATATGAAAAAACATAAATTGTATCAAAGTATAATTTTCTTTCTTAAAAGATGTTCTTTCTAGGCAAAACGCTGTAAACAACTGAATTTTTGTATTTTTCGAGAGAGAATTTTAGGTATTGGCAATGTTGGCACGAAAAATGCATCTTACGATAATGAAAGACAAAAAACATAAAGGTGGAGAAAGCATGAGTGAAGTTTCAGTTGACCAAATCCGCAGCACCGTGAGAAAAATTTCCGTTGACCAAATTCGTGACACAGTAGCAACACTTTGCTGGGAGGCTTGTTACAAACTGCCAGAGGACATTGTAGAAGGATTTCATAGAGCGAGAGAATCAGAGCAGTCGCCGTTAGGACGATCCATTATTGACCAGCTCATTGAAAACGCTTCATTAGCCGCAACAGAAGATCGGCCGTACTGCCATGATACAGGACTGACGGTTGTTTTCGCTGAAGTGGGGCAGGATGTGTACATTGACGGAGGAAATTTTGAAGAGGCGATCCACGAAGGGATTCGCAAAGGCTATAAAGAAGGCTATTTGCGCAACTCTATTGTTGGAGATCCGTTGCTCCGAAAAAATACAAACGATAATACGCCGGGTGTGATACACACCAAACTCGTTGCTGGAAACCAAATTAAATTAACGGTTTTGCCAAAAGGTGGCGGAAGTGAAAATATGAGCGCCATGAAATTTCTGCTTCCGGGAGAGGGAGTAGAAGGAGTGAAGAAGTTTGTGCTAGATACGATTATAGCAGCAGGTGGAAGAGCGTGTCCGCCGATTGTGGTTGGTGTTGGGATCGGTGGAAGCTTTGACAAAGTAACAGAAATAGCTAAGAAGGCGGTCCTGCGTGATATTGGCCAGTACCATCCCGAACCACATATTGCACAGCTAGAAAAAGAATTGCTTGAAGAAATTAACAAGACGGGTATTGGTCCACAGGGGCTAGGCGGAACAAATACATCCTTATGGGTGTCTGCTGAAACATACGGATGTCATATCACAGCTCTACCCGTTGCGGTAAATATTCAATGTCACGCAGCTCGAAAAAAATCCTGCGTCATTTAAATTCAGAAAAGAAGGTGCTAAATAATGGCTAAAGTATATATAGAAACACCACTTACTAGTGAAGATGTTTTAAGTTTACATGCAGGGGATGAAGTCTTTTTAAATGGAGTTATTTATGTAGCGAGGGACGCTGCGCATAAGCGGTTTTTGGAGCGGTTTGAAAACAATGAACAACTGCCGATCGATTTACGTAACCAAATCATCTTTTATGCTGGACCAACACCACCTAAGCCTGGACAGGTTATTGGCTCTATCGCCCCTACAACAGCTTCCCGTATGGATCCTTATACTCCAGCTATGTTCGAATACGGGGTTAAGGGTGTGATTGGAAAAGGGCCACGCAGTCAATCTGTGAAAGACGCGTGTAAAAATGATAAAGCTATATGCTTTTCTGCCATTGGAGGGTTATCTGCCCTTCTAAGCGATAAGGTACAAGCTGCGGAGGTGGTCGCCTATGAAGATCTGGGTCCGGAGGCGATCCGTGAACTTGTTGTTAAGGATTTCCCTGTTTTAGTTGTTTATGATGCACATGGAAAAGACCTTTATGAACAGGAGATTGCTAAGTATCGAACAATAGCACGATAATATAACAATTGAGGGCTATCTACTATTTAGCCTTGCTTGAAGTGGGAGTTTCTCGGGAGGCCTCTTCCACCCAAAAGAAGTTGACCGGGTTAACTCCTTTGTTCCAAAGATCCAGAAAAAGATGGTACGTTGGATTTGTCATAGGAGCTTGATTTTGTCTATGGCCCAAAAACATTGAAAACATTTTATGTGGCAACACACGATCTTCCGTAACCTTATATGTTTAGTTGTCAAAGGTCCCTCACAAGATTTCTATTTTAAATGCACTAAATTTGTGGGGAAATAAAAGTCTTTAGATGATCACTTAATCCTAACCGACATTTAATTCCTCTTTACCATCAAGCTAAGCACTTCACAGGCTTGAAGAGGGAGACTTCTTTCGAAAATGTATTAAAGAATAAAACAAACGGGAGGGTAACATTAATGAAAAAGCTGGGACTTCCTATCCAAATCTTATTGGGATTAATATCTGGTATCATTGTTGGGTTGGTATTTTACAAACATCCTGGTGTCGAGACCTACCTAAAACCAATAGGCGACATATTTATGCATTTAATTAAAATGGTTGTAGTTCCTATCGTTTTTTCAAGTATTGTAGTTGGCATTGCTGGATTGGGCAGTGCCAAAAAGCTTGGGAAATTAGGGTTTAGAACCATTCTATATTTCGAAATAGCTACTACTATAGCAATTGTAATCGGAATCCTTTTCGCAAACGTATTCAAGCCTGGTGCAGGGATTGATATGAATGCGCTTTCACATGGCGACATATCCAATTACATGGCGACTGAACAAGAGATGGAAAAAGAGAGCCATTTAGAGTTTATTACTAATATTGTTCCAACGAATATAGTTGACTCGATGGCCAAAGGGGACCTTTTAGCTGTTATTTTCTTCGCTGTTCTTTTAGGTCTGAGTGTTGCTGCTATGGGAGAAAAGGGAGAACCCCTGCTGAATTTTTTCAAAACTTTATCAGGCGCTATGTTTCATATGGTTTCATTTGTCCTTAAAGTCGCACCATTCGGAGTTTTTGGACTGATCGGTGTAACTATTTCCAAATTTGGTGCAGTTTCTCTGATTCCATTAGGGAAATTAATCGTTACAGCTTATGGAGCATACTTGGTCTTTTTTATTGTTTGTTTTGGGTTAGTAGCCAAATTATTCAAAATAAATTTTATCGAATTTGTTAAACTTTTAAAGGAAGAATTGCTTCTTGTGTTCTCTACGTCGAGTGCGGAATCTGCTTTGCCTCAAGTGATGAGCAAGCTAGAGAAATACGGGTGTCCCAAACCCGTCGTTTCATTTGTTGTTCCAATTGGATATTCTTTCAATACAGATGGATCTTGTATATATTTGGCTCTTAGCTCCCTTTTTATTGCCCAGCTTTATGGAATTGACATGTCACTAAGTGCACAAATCACATTAGTACTAATTCTTGCAATTACTTCCAAAGGGATTTCCGGAGTAGCTGGTGGAGCATTAGTAGTACTCCTCTCTTCTTTAGCAGCTGCAGGTCTGCCACTTGAAGGTTTAGCTTTTATTGCGGGAATTGACTTTCTCTTAAATATGGGCCGAGCTGCTCTTAACGTATTTGGAAACGCTTTAGCAACAGTGGTTATTACGAAATGGGAAGGCCAATTTGATACGGAAAAGAATAAGGCTTACATCGCTCATAGGAGTACTGCAGTTTAAAAAAAGAGGATTGTTTCATGAGTTTGTAATTATTAAGAAATCTAAATTTTGCGTTATTTTAGTTCAGTACATCTTACTGATTAAAGGAGTTTATTCATCATGCAGGTGCTACAAAAAACACAAAAAATAGTTCGCTATCAGAACCATCACGGAGAAATACACTACGGTATTGTTGAGGATGGGATAATATTACAACTGTCGAGTAATTTTCATGAACTTGTCAACAAGGAAATAAAATATGATGGGGTAAAGGTGAAATATAGTGACGTGAAAATCTTAGAGCCTGTAAAACCTTCTAAAGTGATTAATTTCGGCTGGACCTATGCAGACCATGCGAAGGAAACAGGGGGAAGGTCCAATCTTGTAGAACCAGTTATGTTCTTAAAGCCTTTATCTTCGCTCATTCCAGACAAGGGGGAAATTTCTCTTCCACCCAGTCATTTAACCAACCAGGTAGAACTTGAAGGGGAAGTGGCCCTTGTGATTGGGAAGCGCGGAAAAAACATTAAAGAAGAGGATGCGATGGATTACGTTTTTGGCTGTACTATATTAAATGATGTTACAGCGAGAGACCTTACAAAAAGTGATCCTCAGTTTACGCGAGGCAAAGGTTTTGATACTTTTGGACCTTTAGGACCGTGCATCGTTACTGGTCTAGATCCTTCAAATTTGCGAATCGTCACAACTTTAAACGGTAACGTTGTACAAGATGGGAACACAAATCAAATGACCCTTACTATTCCGTACCTTATAAGTTGGATATCGCAAGTCATGACACTAGAGCCTGGTGATATTTTGGCAACAGGTTCACCTTCTGGCAGTTGTCCCTTGAAGTCAGGAGATGTAGTAGTTGTTGAAGTAGAACGGATCGGTAAGCTTTGTAATTATGTGCAATAGAAGATGATGTAAAAATAATATTAGTCGCTTCGATGCTGAAACATCGAAGCGACCTTTTTAACAAAATGCTGTGCTGCTATTATGATACGTACAAAAATGCACGATCTACCACAAATCAGTTATTCTAATTGCTTTAAGCAGTTCGAACGGCCGGAAAACCGTAACCGACTAACAATGGAGAGGAAGATTATTAAGTGAAATACTTCGCTGTTTTTTTGCCAATGTTAAATCAGGAGAAGAGTCAAGAATACCGCGCGCAGCATCTTAACTATTTAGAGCAGAAACACAAGGAAGGCAAGATATTTGCCAATGGCCGATTTGCTGACAATACTGGAGGATTAGTTATTTATCGAGTTGGTTCATTAGAAGAAGTGGAACAAATCGCAAAACAAGATCCTTATGTTACTGAAGGAGCAAGAGAGTGTGAAATTCACGAATGGGAAATGGTCAGCGACGCAGTTTTACCCTATTAATTTGAAAATACATAGGTTGTTCGTGAAAAGTAGGGAACATTAATAAGGATAGAAAAAAAGATTGTTGTTTGCCTCAAAAAAGGGTTACAGGCAAGAATTGCAGCTCAATTTGTGGAGTTAGCATCTTCTTTTAACAGTGAAATCATGATTATTAAAAAAGAAAGATCATTATCAGCTAAAAGTATTATTGGGGTTATGGGCGCGGCGATTAGGTCTGGAGAAGACATCGTAAGAGCTTTTAAGCGGCTTGGCTATCCATTCAAGACAATGGATTATATAAATAAAGAATCTTGAAAACCTTGTTATGTCGGGCTTTTAAAGCCTAAAAATGTGTAAATAAATTTTTATATTATTATATATTTATACAAAAATATCTAACAAAACAGACGCTTTCCACATATGACCTTGCTTACTTATTTGACGATCTTTCTATAATTGATCGAAATAATTCATGATTAAGTGAGTGTCAATTTCACTTTTGAGATCCAGAAAGTAAAAAAGAAGGAGCAATAACAGTCTTCAGGCTGTTATTGCTCCTTCTTTTTATTAAGCATTTAATTTCATTGGGATCATTGCGCTTCTTTTCACCACATTCAATGTCCGCGGCTTTCCCTGTTCCCAGGTTACATAGCCGGACGCCTTTAAACGATCCAGATGGCCTTTTACTGTAGAAGAAGACTTTAACTCAACCGCGTCACCTATTTCACGAATAGACGGGGGATAGTTTTTCGCACTGACATAGTCATCTATAAACTGGAGCATTTTTTCCTGGCGTGCAGACAGTTGTTTAAGCATAAGCTTTTCTCCTTTGCGGTGCTTTTCCGGCTGCTAAAATGTTGGACCGCTTAAATTTTCGGATTTGTTGCCTCTTTAAGCAGTAAGCATGGATGTGAATGTCATCTATTTTCCTCACAATGATACTTCGATCCGTAATCTTATCATCATCTGCCATGTACATAAGTGATATGAGTTCTTTTTGTTCCAGCGATATTTGAAACAATCCATTCATTTTAACAGCCTCCTCTTTACAATTTCATTATACCGAACAAATGTTCATAATTCAATAAATAAACGAACATATTTTCGGTTAAAAGAGGAATGATAAAAAAAGTTTTCATTGTCAGCAGGAATATTTGTTCTTATACTGAAATATATACTATATACGAACATATATTCTCATTGAAAGGAGTTATCTTGGATGAAGAAATTGTATAACGACCGCGGAATGATGAAATGGCAGGGGCTTATCCTAGCCGAGCATGCTGAAATGATGGAAAGAGAAAAAAGCAAACCGGTGAAAACGGACATCCTATTTGACGAACAGCAGTTGGAGGAATTCGACCGAATCATTCAAAGCTCACTCCATCTGGAAAGAGAAGTGGTGTTTAAGATGAATACCTTCGGTGACCATGACCTGCTGCAGGTAAATGGGATTGTCTCAGAATTTTGCCGGCTGACCGGCCAGTATCCATATATAAAGCTGAAAGGGTATAATTCCAAGTTTCGATTAGATGAGATGGTGTCTATTTCATTTGCCGCGGGAGACGATGAATATGGTGAGGCCTATTGATGACGAGCACCTGCCGCGCAGGGATGTATTTTGCATTGACGTGAAATCCTTCTTTGCTAGTGTAGAGGCTGTACGCCGCAGGATTCATCCGCTATATGCTTATGTGATTGTGATCGCCCATAAAGAACGGTCCGGTTCCGTGGTGCTGGCTGCCTCACCACGGGTAAAAAAAGAATTCGGTATTAAAACAGGATCACGGAATTATGAGATACCGAAGGATCCACGTTTAATCATTGTCGAACCCTCTATGGCTCTTTATTTAAAAGTAAATAAAATGATCCTGGATATTTTTCGCCGCTTTGTAGCGGAAGAAGATCTGCATTGCTATTCCATTGATGAAGCGTTTCTTGATGTAACGGCTTCAAGAAGGCTCTTTGGCGATAAATTCACGATCGCCCGCACCATTCAGCGTACGGTCTGGCAGGAGCTCCGTCTGGTTGTCACCATAGGGATTGGCGACAATCCACTGCTTGCGAAGCTGGCTCTTGATAACGAAGGAAAAAACGCTCCTAACGGGATTTCTTACTGGTCATATGAGGATGTCCCAGCTAAGGTGTGGGCGATTGACCCTATAACAGATATGTGGGGAATATCTAACGGCTATGCCAAGGCTCTTTACAATATAGGGGTTGAATCGGTAAAAGACATTGCTCACGCAGATAAGTGGAAACTAAAGCGGAAATTTGGTGTGCTGGGGGAGCAGCTTTATTATCATGCCTGGGGAATTGATTACAGCGTGATATCTGAGAAGGCAGGGGCACGTGAAAAGTCCTTTTCCAAAGGGCAGATTCTGTTAAGGGATTATTACAGGGAAGATGAGATCGTTATTGTCATCAAAGAAATGACAGAGGATGTTGCAATGCGTCTGCGCCAGCATGGAGCTGCGGCAGCAGGGATTGCGCTTGGCATATCTTACAGCCGGGATATTGAGGACCGTGGCTTCAGGCATCAAATAGTGTTGCCAAGAAGCACAAACAAAACAGCTGAACTGTGTGAGCACTTTGTCCGTCTGTTTAAACAGTATTGGGACGGTCAGCCAGTACGCCAGATCCATGTAGTGTGCAGTAAACTACAGCCGGCAGTACATGAACAGATTGATTTATTTACGCCCCCTGAACTGGATGAAAGGCGCCATGTTTTAGACGAAACAATCGATCAAATACGTGACCGTTTTGGCAAAAAAGCGATTTTTCACGCGTATAGCCTAATGAAAGGCGGCACGTATCTTCAACGAGCCGGGCATATTGGAGGGCATAAAGGGGCTTCTTTCTAATTCCATATAAGGGTACTAGCATTAGCTAGCACCTTCTTTTGTTCGTTACATAAATACAGTTGCATTTGCTAATTAAACTCCTTACTAAAAATATATTTTTATATCAATAAATTTTTATACTAATAAATATTTATATAAAATTTATTGATGGAGAAAAACGCTTACTAGAAAAAATGATGTATCATTATTAAGTAACCGGCACACTTTTTTACTAGTCTTTAAAGAAACTGAGAGATTTTGTATTAAAGAGTAAAAAGTTTGTGAAGGAATACACTTAAATTAACGGGGCAGTTTAATGGAATAAGGAAATTGATAAAAAAGTCACTGATTAAACACCAACCAGTGACTTAACTCTAATGTTTTTGCTATCTGGTCTACGAAATAATATGTTTGTCCTGTTGCTTAACTAATTACTCATTTATAAGAAAATTGTGGCATTTTAGGAGGGCTTCCCTAAATTCTTTACTAACTCTTTCTGAATCGTAGGCACAAACAGAAAGAAGTTTTGTTTCGGTAACAATTTTATTCGCTTCATTTTCAGAATCTAATAATTTTTTACTTACGTTCCGCTCCTCCCGCCATTCTATATGAGCCCAGCTTCGGACAACTAAATCTGGTTCTGAATAACCTTTTACTAATTTCGGGAGATAATCGAAAATAGAATTGATTCTAAAGTCTCCCTTTGCATAATAGAAGTCATAATTATTAACGAATGTCACTTTTTCTAAGCGGCTTTCATTCGATAACTCTGTAAGTCTTTTTTTAATCAACGAAGTAATTCGGTCATTTTCTATAATGATAGAATATTCATTGAGTTCTAAACCTGAAATGATAAAGTCGACCACATTTGAAATATACTGATTCTGATTCTCGAAAAAATATAATACATGGCCCTTGGTAAGGTTTTTAATTTCATTAACTTCTATTAAATGCGTACTTTCCAAATGTACACCCCATTTAATTATTGACATATAATGCTTGTCAATAAAGTTTAGCATACATTGATATTGAAAGGGATTTCGCCGTGAAAATTTCCCTTAACGAGGCAGCATTCTTGTAAATATTAAAAATGAAATTGTATTAAAAGCTAAAATTGTGAAGAAATGCACTTAAACTATAGGGGTGCGTTAATTTAATAAGCAATAAATTAGGACCACACATATTAGATACGTCTAAAATGTGTGGTCCTTTTAATATCAACTGTTTTACGCAACTAACCTAAATATAAAGCGTCATGATCGTTATCAAAGAAATGACAGAAGATGTGGCTATGTGTTGCGCCAGCAGGGACGGCGCTTGGCATATCTTACAGCCGGGATATTGAGGACTGCGGCTTTAGGCATCAAATATTGCTTCCAAGAAGTACAAATAAGACAGCTGAACTATGTGAGCACTTTGTCCGGCTGTTTAAAAAGTATTGGGACGGACAGCCGGTACGCCAGATCCATGTAGTATGCAGTAAATTACAGCCTGCAGCACATGAACAAATAGATTTATTTACGCCCCCTGAACTGGATGAAAGGCGGTACTTATCTTCAGCGAGCGGGTCATATTAGAGGCCACAAAGGGGCTTCTACCTAATTCCACATAAGGGTACTAGCATTTAGCTAGCACCTTCTTTTGTTCGTTACATATACGCAAATATACTTGTTATAGAAACCCTCCGTAACCTTTTTCCAAAAAGGTTTGTACAGATCAACAATCAAAAATACAACAGTTCACCATTTTCTCATCCCGTACTCTCCCGCTTTCTCCTAATCATGGCGATAACAAGTAAAAATAAGGGAATGAAAAATAAAAAAACATGATAGGACCAACTGAGGAAACCTCCAATCATTTTGATCGACTCGGCATTATTCGTATAAACAGACATCGGTATAATAAGGAGACTGAGAACATAAACAGCTGTTTTATGATGCTTCGCTTTAGTGATGCTAGCTGCACTCAATGCAGCTAAGTAGAAATAGTTCATAAACGAAGTAATGGAGAAAACAGCCCAAAAAACAAGAAAAATAAGATCCAGTCGTTCCACGATACCAAATTCAATTGATTTAATCATATAAATGATCGGTTCTGGGATGTGTTTTAACTTAGCTGTGCTAAAAAAACTAAATGCGCAAAGCGCAAGCAATGTAAATAGAGTAGTGGCGGCAAGGCTTGCTCCTGCAGCGGCTTTCCATTTTCCTTTATTGTTCGCCTGAGTAAGGGGAAAAAGCCAGAGCAGCATTTCCATTCCAGCTAATGAATAAATGGCTTTTTGGGCGCCTGCTACAATGTTCTGTACACCGGAAGACCCAATGGGCAGTAAATAATAAACATTCAAGTACTTCAATATAAAGAGAAAAATCATGAGCACACCCATCAGAAAAAAGGACATCAGTACGTGAAACCGAGCGATCACCCGAATATCTTCTTGAATCAAATAGACTGTAATAGCGGTAACAATGACCGCAAACACAATGGGTGGTGTACGAGGGAACGCCCAATCTGCGGCAATCGAAAGAAAAACTGCTAATATCTGGCTGGTTGTCATAAAAAATAAGAACATATAAAGCGCTATAATCAGCACACTAATCGCTCGTCCGACAATGAGCGGCAAAAATTCAGGTAATGCCTTATTGGGAAAGCGGGAAGCCAGCAGCCAAATCACGATAATTCCTATCTGCATGTAAAAGCCCATCAGTAGGATCGATAACCAGCCGTCTTTTCCTGCCACTTGATGCACGTCGTATGGAAGAGAGAGAATCCCAGAGCCAACATAGGTTTGCAGCATAAAGAAAAAGAGCTGCCAGGTTGAAATGCTTGCTTCCCTTTTCATTTTTTCACCCACTGTCTTCCTTCTGCTTTTTTCAGCGTTCGCTGGATAGCTGTATTTACGCTCGTCGATGAAACGACATAAGACGAGATAGCAGTTAAGACAACTACAATCACCGTAAGTTTGGCACAAGTCCAGCTCCAACAACCGCATCTCCGATGAAAGGACGGCTAGCAATGCCTGTCGTCTGCCCAATCGGTAATGGCAGCCGGATTCCCGCATCCATGGAAACAGAGACCGAGCAGAATCTTCGTGCAGCTCTTCCATTCGCTCTGAGAGCATGATTTTAAATTTGTCGAAAGAAACTCTCTTTTTTATATTGCTGGAATCAGGCATCAATGTAAAAGCCGCCATGGTTCCGGATGCTGACTTCCCGAATATACCGCCTTCATCCTGTTGCCAAAATAACATCATCGATCGTATCTTTTTCAGTAGGATGCAAAAAATCTGGTGTTTTATACATAAAAAAGAACCAGCCTATGTTGGTGGGCTGACAATTGCTTGTAGGATAGGATCAAAGCACCCTCTTAAACAGCTATCTGCCGATTACAGCATTATAACTGAGAAGGTAGGAGCTCTGAAGAACCTTTCCAAAGGGCAGATTCCTTTACTGGATTATTACAGGGAAGGCGAATCATCAAAGAAATGACAGAGGATGTGGCGATGCGTTTGCGCCAGCATGGGGCTGCAGGGATCGCTCTTGACATATCTTACAACCGGGATATTGAGGACCACGGCTTCAAGCATCAAATATTGCTTCCAAGAAGGACAAATAAGACAGCTGAACTATGTGAGCACTTTGTGCAGCTCTATAAAAAGTATTGGGACGGACAGTCAGTACGCCAGATCCATGTAGTGTGCAGTAAATTACAGCCTGCAGCACATGAACAGATTGATTTATTTACACCCTCTGAACTGGATGAAAGGCGTCATGTTCTGGATGAAACCATCGATCAAATACGTGACCGGTTTGATAAAAAAGCGATTTTTCACGCGTATAGCCTAATGAAAGGCAGCACTTATCTTCAACGGGCCAGTCATATTGGAGGGCATAAAGGGGCTTCTACCTAATTCCATATAAGGGTACTAGCATTAGCTAGCACCTTCTTTTATTCGTTACATATGTACAATTATATTTTCTATTTAAACGCCTTGTTAAAAATATATTTTTATATCAATTAATTTAAAAACGCTTCCTAGAAAAAAATGATGTATCGTTATTAAGTAACCTATACACTTTTTACTAGTCGTTAAAGAAACTGAGGGATTTTGTACTAAAGAGTAAAAAGTTTGTGAAGGAATACACTTAAACTAAGAAGCAGGTTAGCTGAAGAAGAGCAATCAATGCAGTAACGTTGACAGCTAAAAATAACCGTGATATATTTAGCTGGCTAAATATCTTTGGCTAGAGGAGGTTCATCTATGAAGGTTAGTGTTGACTGTGATATTCGTATGTCCTTGGATAAAGTTTCTTCCCAAATGCGTCGGAATTATAGTGAGAGCCTTAGAGAACTTAATCTTTATGTAGGCCAAAATAATTTACTCTGGCGTTTGTGGCTGGGTGATGGAATAACACAAATGCAGCTATGTGAACATTTAAAATGCGAACCGCCTACGGTAACAAATATGGTTAAATCGCTAGAGCAGAATGGTTTCATATACCGTAAACGTGATGAAGAAGATGCAAGGGTTATGCGAATTTATCTAACGGACAAAGGCAAAGAATTAGAAGAACCCGTTGAATTTAAATGGAAACAGCAGCAAGAAAAATTACTACAGTCAATTTCAGCCGAAGAACGCTTAATATTAAGGGATTTATTAAAGCGTATGGAGAAAAACTTATACTAAGTTTTCTCTCTAAATATATATTTAGTATACTAAATGCATATTTAGCACCCTAAATATATATTTAGAAGCCATGAAGGTACTCTGGCCAGAACGTTGCACTAGTAAATTAGCCAAGGAGGTAAAAAATATTTACCAAACTAAGTATTTTTTTAACCAACTGAAGGTTGTTGAAAATAATCGTAAGCAGGAGGATTCAATAATGAATAATAGAATATGCGAAATATTAAATATAGAAAAACCGATTATACAGGGCCCGATGTCTTGGGTTACTAATGCCGAATTTGTTGCAGCGGTAAGCAATGCTGGTGGATTAGGATTTCTAGGTCCAAATGCCGGTCAGGTTGATATAACTCGTTCACCCGAAATAAGTGCGGAAAGAATGAGAACTGAAATACAAAAAACAAAATCATTAACTAATAAGCCATTTGGATTACCTGTAATCGTAAATCGTGATTTAGCTTACACATGGCCAATTTTAGAAACAGTTATTGACGAGAAAGTTCCTGTTGTTCTTGTGAACGGTGTACTGGATGAAAGAATCTTTAAACCATTAAAAGAAAACAATATTAAAATTGTTTATAGACCCCTTAATCCTACTATTGAAGATGCAAAAGCTGCAGAAGAATTTGGAATAGATGTTTATGTAGCGACTGGATTCGATGAAGGTGGTACGGTTCCAGAACGAGTTATTGGAACATTTTCGATTGTTCCAATGATTGTAGATGCTATAAATACCCCTGTAATGGCAGCTGGTGGTATTGGAGACGTTAGAGGAGTGCGGGCCGCATTTGCTTTAGGCGCTGAAGGTGTGTTTGCTGGCAGTGTCTTTATTCCAACAAAAGAAAATCCAGCAGCAGAAAACGTGAAACAAATGATGGTAGATGCTACAGCAGAAGATTTACTAATGTTCCGTACTTTACCAGCATACTATCGTTCTTTACCTACTAAATTAGCGAATAAACTAGTCGAGATGGATAAACAAGGGGTTAGTCGTGAAGAAATAGCAAAAATGATGCGTGGATCAATTGGAATGCGTATCGGCATGCTAGAAGGCAATACAGACGATGGCTATATTTCTGTAGGTACTGGAATTACGCCAGTTAAAGAAATCAGAACTGTAAAAGAAGTGGTTGATACTTTAATGCAAGACTTTAATTAAAAGAGTCTTCGGAATACACAGTGGAATTACCTTTTCAATAGTTATAAACATTCAACTTATAACTCGGATTATTTGGCGGTATGTTAGGTCAAACACTAGTAAAATTAGATTCGATATTCGAAGGCATCACATGCAAAATAAATTTCACCCTAAACTAAAAAATAGTTTAATGAAATCAGAGTTTCTGAAGTGAGGTAATTTTTAATCAATATTTAGGAGAGATTCGTATGGAAACAAAGATTAATATTGTAGCCCTTATCAGGAAGTAGCCGGAAAAAAATCATCAACTCAAAAAGCACTTAATAGCTTAAAAAAATTCATGCCAGACAGTGTTGAATATGAAATATACAATGGTATTGAAAAACTTCCGCATTTTAATCGTGATTTAGATAATGATAAACCACCAGTAGAGGTGCAAGTATATAGAGAATTGCTTTCAAGAGCAGATGGAGTCATTATCTGTACACCCGAATATATAAAGGGTGTACCTGGTGTCTTGAAAAATGCTTTAGAATGGTTGGTGTCGTCTGCTGAGCTTTATACGAAACCAGTAGCGGTTATTACAGCTTCATGTGATGGGGAAAATGCTCATCAAGCATTACAACTCAATTTAAGTATGTTAAATGCGAATGTATTTGATGGTGGAGCATTATTAATTTCAGGAGCAAACAATAAATTGAACGAAGACGGGGAATTTGTAAAAAATGAGGTTAATTCCTCACTAAAGTTATTAGTATCTAAATTGCTTGAAGAAGTCAATAAGAAAGGTTCTTTTTGAGAATCCGTGTTTTAGATAAATAAAAAGGACAACGAAAGGAAAACTTTCCACACTTATTAAGAATTTGGAGAAGGGTGACTTATAGACCCTTTTCCACCATAAAGTCCGAATAGCCCTAAAAAATAAACGGTTATTACTTAAATTGATTTACAAGGAGATATAGAAATGAAGAAGCAATACAATACGCGTGCCATCTTGGCATCGCTGCTTATCTGCGGTTTTGTCGGCATGTTTAGCGAGACCGCTTTAAACATCGCAATGACTAATTTAATGGAAGTGTTCCAAATTTCGGCCGCAACCGCACAGTGGTTAACAACCGGTTTCCTGCTGACTCTTGGCATTTTAATGCCGATGAGCGGGCTGCTGCTGCAGAGGTTTACAACGAGACAGCTGTTCACAGGTTCGCTCATAAGCTTAATCATGGGTACACTCATTGCGGCACTCGCGTTCAATTTTGAAATGTTGATGGTCGCTCGAGTTTTACAGGCGGCAGGCATGGGGTTATTGCTGCCGCTCATGTTCAATACGATTCTTGTCATATACCCGCCGGAAAAGCGGGGGGCGGCGATGGGTTTTGTTGGACTTGTGATCATGTTTGCGCCAGCAACCGGCCCGACCATTGGCGGTCTATTAATTGAGTATTTAACATGGCATTATATCTTCTGGTTATCGCTGCCGTTCCTAATTATTGGGTTGTTGGTAGGACTGAAGTATTTGGAAAATGTCACCGATGTTACGAAGCCCCGGATCGATCTGCTGTCTGTCGCATTGTCAACGATCGGCTTTGGAGGAGTTGTCTTCGGCTTTAGTAAGGCAGGCGAGGGATCTGAAGGCTGGGGCAGCGCAGTTGTCGTCACTTCCATCATTGTTGGGCTCGTCGCGCTGGTGCTGTTCATACTGCGGCAGAACGCTATGCGCGATCCGATGATGAATCTGAGCGTTTTCAAGTACCCAATGTACGTCGTAGGGCTGCTCCTGATACTGTCGTGTATGTTGATCATGATGTCGAGCATGATTATCCTGCCGATGTTTCTGCAGACGGGTGCAGGACTGTCTGTGTTCACTGCGGGACTCATGCTTTTGCCGGGCAGCGCGCTGAACGGTATCCTCTCCCCGCGTATGGGGCGCCTGTTCGATAAATATGGGCCGAAATGGCTCGTTATTCCCGGACTCGTGATCGTTGCAATCATGTTATGGTTCTTTACGACCCTGTCTCCTGCTTCTTCAGTGGCCTTTATCGTGGCTTTGCATATCGGGCTCATGGTGGGGGTAGGCATGATATGGATGCCTGCTCAAACGAACGGGCTCAATCAATTGCCGCCGGAGCTATACCCGCACGGCACAGCAGTCATGAACACACTGCAGCAGGTCGTGGGCGCGATTGGAACAGCGGTTGCCATCAGTATCCTTACGGGCGGTATGGAGAAATACTTGCACGGCTCCTCCGCTCCGGCCAAACAGGCCGAAATGGCAAACGCGATAACGGCTGGATCACAAAACGTGTTCTTGTTCACGATGATCATAGCACTGATTGGCTTGGTCATAGCGTTCTTCATCCGCCGCGTCGTAGTCAGCCGCGAGGCGGTGCATTCGACACATTGATGTCACTGAGATTACTCCGTTCATGAAAAAGAGAATGTTTACCCCATTATTGAAGTTAACGACAATGAGGGCGCTATTCTTATAAAAAAAGAAAAGTAATCAAATTAAAAACAGCCAAGAAGATTCTTGGCTGTAAGAGACTATTTCTTTTATTAAATTGTATTTCTAGTTTGACCAAATCGAAATAATAATATACGAAACAATGGGAGAGGGATTATAAAATTCTTCTCCTATTTTCGTTAATTGAATTAAATAGTCTTCATTATACAATGGCGACATTCACGAAGAAAAAACGTATTTTTTATTGAGCTCTTAAAATGAGCATTTCCGCAATTATTGCAACGGCCATTTTTAATATCAGGACATTCTCGAATGTTATAGATTACACGGAGATTAATTTCCTGTTTTGTTTCCATGTTGCCCACCTCACTCGAATGATCATATCACTTAATTGAGCAGGAATGCTAAAGAAAATTACCCCAATTTTCCGTTGCGAAACCATAAAGAAAGAAGTTCGAAAATCCTGTTATAGCAGCCTTTTTAAGTCCAAAAATGATATAAATAAATTTTTATATTAATATATATTTGTATAAAAAATCCAACAGAAAAGGTGCTTTCTACAAGCTGAGTTCCTTAATCATTTGGTACCTTTCTATTGTGAATTTGGTTGATGTGCTATTTTCAGAAGTGCCTTCAAGTGTCTCCGTTCCAAATGCTCTATAAAAAATAACAGCTGCTTCGCCTCGCGTAATATTGTCTGTAGCTCCAAAGTACACATCCGACTTACCATATACAATTCCATGATGTTTAAGAATTGCCACAGCTTGAGTTGCACGAGCCGGCACATCTGTAAAATTCGTCTTAGGTGCAGTATAGAGATCAAGCTCCAAGTATTTAGCCAGCAGCACAGCAGCATCCACTCTTTTGATTGGTTGCTCTACTCCAAAATGAGTTTGATAACCCATAGTAATATAATTATCTACGAGGAAGTTTACAGCCTCTTCGTAAATTGTCCCATTACTATCAACGAAATGTGCGGACGCTGGTGAAACGGACGACGCAAAAATGGCTCCTGCTGCTAATGCTGCAGCCAAAATGCTCAATGGTTTTTTGGTTATTTACTCCTGTTATGTAATTTATTTGAATCCATTATAACAAATTAACAACCCCTCAACTTCCTGTTTTTCATTTAACAGTTTTCTTAATCGTTAAGTACATTTCCTCCAGTCTTTTAACTGAGTTTTCGGTTGATCTTTTGTTCGATTCATAATTTTCCTTATCCTTTAAAAATAAGTTTCAACATACGTTCCTAATAAAAAACTTAATGCAAAATCATTTTAAAGGTATGTAGTGACTTTCAATAAGGTTTTTCGCTTATGTTTTAAGTCCGGTGATAAAAGTGAATATCCCTTTACCAAGTTTGTCATTCATTTTTCTCGCCACACCTTGTACATAAGCACACTTTTACGCGAAATTCATTTTGAACGCTAAACACCTTACTGGAATGGAGCAACCCCACCTAATGTAGCTGCTTCATTTTTTGACTAATAGAATTTTTAAACAAGGACTCATTTAGCCTCAAATTGTCTTGAACCGATTTACAAGGAGTATTTTTTGTCAAATCCATCTCTACACAGTAATGAAAATTGCAGAATCTGTAATTTCGGTGATTCAACATGTAAGCAATGACAATTCTTTCTCAAAAGTATGGTATAGTGATTTTAAATATGAATTGATTGCTGCTGTGGAATGAAGGGTGGTGTACTGTGGAAAATAACCTATTTACTAATATTAAATACGCAAGAGTATATGAACAAATCGTGGAGCAAATTAGAGAACTGATTCAAGAAGGAAAGATACTTCCCGGTGAGAGGCTGCCTGGCGAGCGGGATCTTTCTTCTATGCTTGGATGCAGTAGAACTTCCTTAAGAGAAGCCCTTCGCGTATTAGAAGCTGAAGGAGTTGTGATTGCAAAACCAGGTGGTGGGCGTTATGTACAAAATGTCGACCAGCGTCTTGTAATGGAATACAGCTTTGATTCAGTAGATCTCATGAAAACAACATCCATTATTTATTTTTTAGAAGTCCGTGAAATGATTGAGCCTAACATTGCCGCGCTGGCATGTGAGCGAGCTACTGAAGAAGATATATTAAAAATGGAAAAAGCTTTGTTGAAAGTAGAAGCAGAACGAAAAAATATTGATGAAAAGCTGGTACGGGATAGTATGTTTCATTTGGCGCTGGCAGAAGCCACTCATAATTTCGTGCTTGTAACTACACTTGAAACCAATTTAAATATGCTTCAGCAGATACGGATGAAAACATTGTTATCACCTGACAGGCTTGAACGTTCAACTGCAGAACACAGAGCTATTTTTGATGCAGTGAAAAGACGGAAACCAAAAGAAGCATCAGAAGCAATGGCTGCACATTTAAAACGATTACGAGAGAGTATTTTAAATAACCAGTAACCTATTTCCTTGACCCTATCTTTAAAAGATAGGGTTTTAATTTTGAAAAACATGTTGACGCTTTCAAAAAAGTAGTGCATAATTGCAATTAACCAAACCGGTCTGACCAGTAAACCATAGGACCAATTCAAATGGAGGAAATAATTATGGCGCAAATAAACTTTGGACCATTAACAGGGTTAAAAATTATTGACGTCTCTAGTGTTATTGCTGCACCTTTTGCAGCCTGCCTGCTTGGAGATTTGGGGGCTGAAGTGATAAAGGTTGAACTCCCTGGCAAAGGAGATGCTACAAGAGGGCTTGGGCCTTGGAAAGATGAAGAATCGTTAAGGTGGCCCGGACTTTCAAGAAATAAACGTTCTTTAACACTTGATATTCGTACGGAAGAAGGAAGAGAAATTTTTAAAGAATTAGTCAGAACAGCAGATGCTGTTATCGAAAATTTTCGTCCAGGTACATTAGAAAAATGGGGTCTAGGATATGAAGTCCTGAAAGAAGTAAACCCTAATATCGTTTTAACAAGACAATCTGGCTATGGTCAGACAGGTCCTTATGCAGGGAAAGCAGGATTTGGAACCCCATGCACTGCTTTTTCAGGTTACACATACTTGCAGGGATTTTCAGACAGACCTCCTGTAAGCCCCGCTTTTTCATTGTTAGATTATGTTTCAGGCATTTTTGTGGCTTTTGGTACTGTAAGCGCTCTCTACCATAGGGATAAAAACAATGCAGAAGGACAAGTCGTTGAATTAGGATTATACGAAGCGATGTTCCGAATGATGGAGTTCCTAATTGCCGAGCATGATCAATTAGGGAAAGTAAGAGAAAGAAGCCCGATGTTAGCAGGGCATTCGAGTCCGGCGGGCACGTACCAGACCAAAGATGGAAAATGGGTAGTTCTTGTCTGCAGTACAGAAAAAACGTGGACTAGGCTGGCAGAATCAATGGGAAGAGCAGACTTAATTGATGATCCACGTTATAAAACAAACATGGAACGTATGCAAAACGATGAAGATTTGCAAAAGATCGTGAAAGAGTTCATCGGGAGTCTTAATAATGATGAGCTTCTTGAAAAAATGGATACTGAAGGTGTGCCAGTTTCCCCAATTCTAAGTATTGAAGATATTTTCAATAATCCACAGTACAAAGCGCGGGAAAACATTTTAGAAGTGGAACATCCCCGTCTTGGATCTGTAAAAGTGCCTGGCATCGTGCCAAAGTTTTCTGCTACTCCGGGCAAAATTAGACACCGCGCGCCTGATCTTGGTGAACATAACGAAGAAATTCTTAGAAATGAAATTGGGTTAACAGAAGAACAAATTGCACAATTATATGAAAAAGGAGTCATCTAACATGATAGAAAATACATTGATGCTTCCTAAAAAAGCAACAATTTGGGAAGTGTGCCCGCGAGATGGGTTTCAAATGGAACGTAAATGGATTCCAACGGAACAAAAGATCCGGCTTATTCATCGTTTTGCTGATACAGGGATTAAGCATATTGAAGTTACTTCGTTTGTTCATCCAAAAGCCATTCCGCAGCTGAAGGATGCTGAAGAGGTTGTAAAAAGTGTTCAAGATTTAACAGATGTAAAATTTCGTGCCTTAATTCCGAATGTGAGGGGAGCAGAACGAGCCATTGGTGCGGGTGTGAAAAAGCTGAAATTGTTACTTTCTGCGACGGATTCTCACAGCTTGGCAAATTCTAATGCCACGGTAAAAGACGCGCAGGCAAAACTTCTTCCAATTGTTGATTTGGCCCATAAAAGCAATATTGAAATCAGCGGATCAATCTCAGTTGCTTTCGGATGTCCTTTTGAAGGAAAAGTACCTGTGGAACGATTGCTTTCAATCCTTGAAGACTATCGCAAAATGGGGGTAACTGAAATTTCTTTAGCGGATACAAGCGGTACAGGCGATCCAAAACTCATTTACGATGTTTTAGGTGTAATGAAACAGGAGTTTCCAGAATTCATATTTTCTATGCACCTTCATAATACAAGGGGGATGGCATTTGCAAATGCAGTAGCAGCACTCCAGCAGGGTGTTACCATTTTTGATAGTTCAGCAGCAGGTCTTGGAGGCTGCCCGTATGCACCAAATGCGGCAGGCAATATTGCATCTGAAGATATCGTTCATGCCTTTCATGAAATGGGCATTGAGACAGGAATTGATTTAGATAAATTGCTTGAGGCGGCAAAAGAGGTAAAGAAAACAATTGGGCATGACGGAGGAAGCTTCCTGTTGAAAGCTGGCCCAAATTCACAGCTTCACTGTAAACCAGCAGGACAAGAAAAACTAGGATAAGAAAAGGCTTAGAGAGCCTTTTCTTATCTGTCCAATGAAAGCGCTATCTAAAAAGAGGGGGGAAGCCAATGCTAACATTTTTAGGGTTTTTAATGATCGTCGTTTTTATGTATTTAATTATGAGTAATAAAATGAATGCTCTGCATGCGCTTATATTAATTCCAGCCGTATTTGCTCTTTTTGCAGGTTTCACAGATGTGGGCGACATGATTATAGGTGGGGCTGAAACGGTAGCTTCAACCGCCATCATGGTGACTTTCGCTATATTGTATTTTGGAACGTTGATTGATGCGGGAATGTTTGATCCATTAGTGAATAAAGTGGTTAAAATTTCAAAAGGTGACCCTCTGAAAATAACGGTTGGAACGGCCATTCTTTCTTTACTGGTGGGTTTAGACGGCGATGGAACCATTACGTATCTAATTGTTGTCACAGCATTTTTACCCCTCTATGAACGTTTAGGCATGAACAAACTGATCCTCGCCTGTTTACCGGCGATGTCGATGGGGATTATGAATGTTCTTCCTTGGGGCGGGCCGACTGCACGTGTTATGTCTGTTTTTGACTATGATGCAATGACAGTACTTGCCCCGCTGATTCCTTCCATTATCGCAGCGGCTCTTTATGTAGTAGGTCTGGGTGTTTTCTTTGGCTTAAGAGAAAGAAAACGGCTGGGTATCCAAAGAATTTCTGTTGATCATGAAGTGGAAGATGAAATGGCAGCAACTGTAACCGAATCAGCTAAATCATTAAAAAGACCTAAGCTATTTTGGTTTAATTTGTTTATTACCATTTTATTAGTTGTAGGGTTATTAACAGCTGTTCTTCCATTACCTGCTTTGTTTATGCTTGGATACGTTATCGTGACCATTGTCAATTACCCGAATTTAAGCGATCAAAAAGCGAGAATCGAAGCACATGCTGGGAATGTTTTGACGGTTGTTTCACTTATATTTGCTGGAGGGGCATTCGCCGGTATATTAGAAGGTACTGGAATGGTAGATGCCATGGCAACCTCTATGGTCAAAGTGATTCCTGATTTCCTTGCTCCGCAGCTTCCATTAATTGTAGGTCTAACAAGCATGCCATTCACTTTCCTTATGGCAAACGATCCTTACTATTTTGGTATTGTTCCTATTCTAGCTGAAACTGCTTCACAAGTTGGAATCGATAAGCTGGAAATTGCACAGGCATCACTTCTTGGACAGCCTCTTCATTTGTTAAGCCCGCTTGTTGGCTCTGTTTATGTATTAATTGGACTTGTCGGTGTAAGTTTCCGTGATCATATTAAATTCTCTACTAAATACGCTGCTGGCAGTGCTCTTGTCATGATAGTGGTTGGTATTATTACAGGTGCATTGTCCATTTAATTGAAGGCTGTTTTATAAAGATAATTGAGTAAGACACAAACCTTCCTTAGTAAAATTCACAACATTTTAACAAGAGGCAGCTTTCAAGAAATTTGAAGGCTGTTTTTTTCTTATTGATCGGAACGTCTCAAAAACGATCGTTTTTGAGATGTTTTTTGGAACAGCTTATTTTGACTAAAATTCTATGTTTTTTTCGTCTCAAAACATTGCTCAAAACCTATGTCTTCTTAATCATCTGTTATGTGCAGAAACTCATAAGAATTGATACTCTTTTGCCGATGCAGACATACCAACTGCCGTATTAAGGTCCTTTCTGTCTCCATTCTCATGCCTCTAAGTACATTTTTACGTGAGATTAATAAAGCTAAAAAGAAACTTTTAAAATATACCGTATATCACTTTTTTGTTCCGTTTGCTCTATAATCGATTAGTAAAAGCCTGGAGGTGGAGAAATGCTTCCACAAGATAGACAAAGTGAGATCATGAAACAATTACATGGATTTAAGACAGTCAAAATTTCAGAACTCAGCAAAGGGTTAAATGTAACAAGAGAAACAATACGAAAAGATTTATATAAAATGGAGGAAAAAGGACTTGTTCGTAAAGTTCATGGTGGGGCAATTTTAAATAAAGCAAACTTGTAAACAAGCTATATTAATCGTAAAAATACGAATGAAAAAAGAAGTATTGCAAAGCAGGCATCCGAATTTGTAGAAAATGGAGACACTCTTTATATAGACTATGGAACAACAGCCTTACTTTTCACTCGTGAAATTTTAAGCAAGAAAGATTTGACCATTGTTACTAACTGATATGACTTTGCTGGCTCTCCAACTTTTCATTAGTTATGTCCAATATACTCAAGTGAGTAAATATGTGTTTTGGTTAAATCAATGACTTCTTGGATAAATTCCTCCTGGGTTTCCTTAAAGCCGTTGCTTATCCAATTTTGAAGAAGTCCGTAAAAGCCATAGGCTGTATAACGTTTAAAATAATCCATACTGACTGGAATGTTGTTAATTGTTTCAAAAATAAATTGTTCTTTGTAGATTTTTTGAATTGTTTGAGGGAACCCCGTGTGCAAGCCTGGCAACGTATCATCATAGTTAATCAGTTCGAAAAAATTCCGGTTTTTATAAATATAAGAAACCATATTAAAAGAGGGGGCGTTTAGATTAGCTGTATAAATTTTGTGACCGGGTACATAGGGTCTGCCTACTGAGGCTTCTAATCCTTGAAGCATGGAAACAAGCAGGTCTTCAGCTAGTTCAATTTTATCTGGGTAATGCACATAAAAGGTGCTGCGATTATAAGAGGCATAGTCGACAATGTTTTTAACAGTAACAGAGTGGTAACCTTTCTCTTTTATAAGTTCGGTTAATGCTTGCTTTAAATGTTCTTTTGTCCGATTTTTTCGTTGAGATGACGTGTTTTTTTCAATAGTCATGAAAACCTCCCCTTAAAATAGACAGATTTATCATAAGTGTCTGACTAGTAGACACTTAATGATATCTTAATGATTGTTAAAAGTGAATCAAAGAGTACAATTAAATTGTGAACCAAACAGCTTGGATATTTAATTTATCCAGCACTTTTTTCTAGAACGCAGTAAAGCAATTTTAGTACTAGGGAGGAGCTAGAATGAGGAAATTGCAGGACAAAGTAGCTATGATTACCGGCGGAGTATCTGGTATTGGGGCAGCAACAGCACGTTTATTCGTTTCAGAAGGAGCCAAAGTGGTTCTTGTTGATTTAAATGAGGACAAAGGAAAAACGTTTGAGGAAGAATTGAAAGCGCTTAATAACGAAGTCCTTTTTATAAAAGCCAATATTACGAGCGAAGAAGAAGTTGCAAATGTTTTTAAACAAACGGTTGAAGCGTTCGGCAAAGTCGATGTTGTCTTTAACAATGCGGGTATCGGCCGAGTTCATCCTTCACATGATTTAGATTACTCAGAATGGCGCAATACTGTAAATGTTGACTTAGACGGCGTCTTCTTAATAGCACGTGAGTCCATTTGCGAAATGTTAAAAACAGGCGGCGGTACGATTGTTAATACGGCATCGATGTATGGCTGGGTTGGATCACCTGGTTCAGCAGCCTATAACGCAGCTAAAGGTGGCGTGGTTAATTTAACTCGTTCACTTGCACTTGAGTATGCAGAGCAAAATATTCGTATTAACGCATTATGTCCAGGTTTTATTGATACGCCTATTATCCCGGAAGAAAGCAAGCAAGCTTTAGCCGCAGCCACACCGTTAAAACGCCTTGGCAAAGCAGAAGAAATGGCAAAAGCAGTGTTATTCTTGGCTTCTGATGATTCTTCCTATATGACTGGTAGCAGTTTAATAGTTGATGGCGGATACACGGCTCAGTAATCAACCATCAGGACAAATCTTTTGCTTCAGTTGTAAAACAGTGAATTGTTCTTTTTGATGTCTAACTTTGTGAGAGTAATTAAACCACCTGGTGGCTAATTAGGAAAAGGTGACTTACACGGTTATATAGACTTAACTTGGGATATATTAAATCAGCATCATTCAAGAGATTATCTAACATAAAGTAATGAAGCGATTCGGCAAACCAGAAGAAATTGCTTATTTAGTTGCATTCTTATTGTCTGATCAAGCAAATTTTATAAACGCAGCCGTTATTCCGATTGATGGGGGACAATCGTATAAATATTAAAAAAGAGTTTAAAAACAAAGGAGACTTCAAAAGAGTAATTTCTGAAATGAATATAGAAACAAAACAACAAAGTACCCCATCATAAACACCATAAGCTAAATGTAGATAATTAACTAAAATTTATAAGGGTGAGTGATTAAAATGACATTTCCAGTATTAGAAGGAAAAGTAGCCATTATCACAGGCGCCGCAATGGGAATGGGACTTGCTACAGCAAAACTTTTTGCAGAAGCAAAAGCAAAAGTAGTGGTAGCTGACTTTAACGAAGAAAAAGGAAAAGCAGCGGTTTCCGAAATTGAAGCAAGCGGAGGAACAGCATTTTTTGTAAAAGTTGATATTTCTAAATCTGATCAAGTGCAGAATATGATTGCAAAAACAGTTGAGAAATATGGGCGTCTTGATGTGGCCATTAACAATGCTGCCATAACACCGGACAATGCCCCTGTAGCCGAGTTTGATGAAGATTATTGGAATAAGCTTATCTCCATTGATCTTACAGGAACTGCATTATGCATGAAATATGAATTACAACAAATGATTAAACAAGGAGAAGGCGGAAGTATTGTTAATATATCATCAGTAAGCGGTTTCCGTCCTCAGCCAAATAATATTGCTTATGTTGCAGCCAAACATGGGGTAGTAGGAATGACTAAGGTTGCTGCACTTGAAAACGGCGATAAAAATATTCGTGTTAATTCAGTAGCACCTGGGGCAATTGATACTCCTATGTTAAGAGGAGCGTTAGAAGAAACCGGACAAACAGAAGAAGAATTTGCACCTCAGCTTAGTCTACTTGGTAGATTCGGACAGCCTGAAGAAATCGCACAAGCAAGCCTATGGTTAGCTTCAGATCAATCTTCTTATGTAACAGGGACAACTATACATGTCGATGCTGGTTACACTAGTCGTTAAATCACTTAAAAATGATTAAAAAGAAGACATTCTGCTATATTTTAAAGGTAGGTGTCTTTTTTTTGATACAAACATATTTATTGGCGTAAATACACCCAGATTTTATTGGCGACTGGCACCTTCACTTTGTCTACTTTCTATACTTTATATTTATTTAGCAGATTTTCATTGTTTATCAATAACCTCTTTTTTCCATGTGAACTTCCATGGAGGTTTACGCAAACAACATTACCGATATGAAGATGTATCATTACAGGGCTGAGAAAAGTAAATTCGGCATTACTAAAACAATGGTAATGCTTTTTTTCTTCGAGTAACGTGCAGGTTAGTTTAAGTATAAAAGTTACCGATGATAATAAGAAAACCCAATTTTCATTTCTATAAGAAAATTGGGTTTTCATTTATTTATAATCAAAGAAACCTAGTAGTTCTTTAAATATCAAATTTAACATTACCGATCCATTTCACGAACTCAGGATCTCTATGTGAAAAGAACACGCTCTCTTTCGTATCCAACGTAGCAATGGTTTCCATATCTTCTTGGCTTAATTCAAATTTAAAGATATCGAAGTTTTCAATGATTCGTTCCTTATGAACAGATTTTGGAATCACCACTACTTCTTTTTGTGTCAACCAGCGTAAAATCACCTGAGCAACGGATTTATTATACTTTTTGGCAACTGATGCTAAAACTGCATTTTGGAACATGTTATTTCTTCCTTCAGCAAATGGACCCCAGGACATGATCTGAACATTGTTCTCTTTCATCAGGTTATGACTTCCTATTTGTTGGCAGAAAGGATGCGTTTCAACCTGGTTTACTGCCGGAACTACTTCATTATGGGTGATTAAATCAACCAGGCGGTCCGGATAGAAGTTGCTAACGCCAATTGCTCTAATTTTACCCTCACGATACAATTCCTCCATAGCACGCCAGGAACCATATACATCCCCAAATGGCTGATGAATTAAATATAAATCTATATAATCCACTTGTAGGCGTTCCAATGACTTTGCGAATGCTTTCTTTGCACTCTCGTAACCAGCGTCCTGAATCCAAAGTTTTGTCGTAATAAATATTTCTTCTCTTGGCACACCACTTCGTTTGATTGCTTTTCCAACCGCTTCTTCATTCATGTAAGCCGCAGCTGTATCAATCAAGCGATAGCCCGCGGCAAGGGCATCGTAAACGGATTGTTCACATTGATTGGCGTCTTCAATCTGATAAACACCAAAGCCAATTATCGGCATCTCCACACCATTGTTTAAGATTACTTTTTGCATGTTCAATTCTCCTATCCTTTATTTTCGCCCTTTATATCCTTTGTGATAGATATTCACAACTCCAGTACACTTGGGCTATTATGAGGCTATCATCTTCGAGTAACACGAAGTCAATAGGTTTCGAACAATTTAAAAACGGCACAAATTACAATTCAAACTGAAGGCTGCCATTTTCTTATCTTCATTTCCTCTAACATGTAAAGTGTTTTCCGCCAGCTTTACTCAGCAGTTTCGGTCAACTAGTAAATACATTAAGAAGAAAAGAGTTCACGATTATGTACAAAGTCATCATGAGCTCTTTTGTTTTTATTTAAAACAACCGTAGTCATAACTTTACAGTTTTGAAGAAGCTTATTTAAAAAACAAAAAAAGCTCATGATTATGAACCAGGTAATCGTGAGCTTTTTTCGTATTTGTACTGAAATTATGAATGCAGTGTTTCGTGGGGGATATTGGTTTTGTTTTTTGTCCACTTCCCAGGATTCATGTCATCCGAAACCACTTGATTGATAATGTCAAGATAGTGGCTTGCTTTGTCTTCCATAAATTTGGCTATTCGTTTAGCTTCCTCCAACTGAGCCAGGGCAACGGCTTTTTGTTCCAAAATGATTTCGTAGCGTTGCGGAATGGTAGCGTCTCCTTCCAAACACAAATCTATATAGGCTTTAACGGCTTCAACTGACATACCAGCCTGTCTCAGATTTTTTACACCCCTAAGCCAATTGATGGATTCGTCATCAAAAAGACGAATATTGTTTTTGTCCCGCTGTACACTTGGAACTAATCCCTTATCTGTGTAATAGCGAACGGAGTGTTCGGTCAGATCAAGCAGCCTGGCCGCTTCTTTCACAGTATACATTTGTAAGTCCTCCCCGAAAAAAATGGTTTTTAATTATTCGAAACCCTTGACTTCGAGTTACTCGAAGGTGATAACCTCATCATAGTCTAACGATACCGAAGTTGTAAACCCATCAATGAGTAGGGGAAATGGCTGGGCAACACAGTGGAATAAAGCACGGATAAACCAATCTAATGAAAGTAGGGAATGTATTTGTATGGATAAACAAAATAATTTACTGATATTAATATTGACTATAGGAGTTTTCGGTATCCTCACTACTGAAATGGGGGTTATTGGGATACTGCCCTTAATTGCTGATCACTTTCAAATCAGCGTATCCAAAGCAGGGCTGTTAGTGAGCCTCTTTGCCCTTGCTGTTGCCGTTTCCGGCCCCATTATGCCGTTATTGTTTTCGGGTATAAACCGCAAGACGGTTATGCTGCTTGTACTTGGCATTTTCATTGTAGGCAATATTGTCTCCATGTTTACATCAAGCTTTACCGTTTTGCTTATTGCTCGTGTGATTCCAGCCATTTTCCATCCGATTTATTGTTCATTGGCTTTGACAGTAGCTGCTGCATCTGTCAGCCAGGAAGAAGCTCCAAAAGCTGTTTCTAAAGTAATTTTGGGAGTAACTGCAGGTATGATACTTGGTGTGCCAATTACCAATTATATTGCTGGTGCCACTTCTTTAGAAATGGCGATGTTATTCTTTGCTATCGTTAACGCAGTTGCATTCATAGCTACATTGGTATTTGTTCCATCTATGCCTGTTAAAGAAAGACTTTCTTATGGAGCTCAAGTAAGCGTATTGAAAAAACCTCTTACTTGGCTGGCTATTGCGACTGTCATATTTATAGGTTCTGCCATTTCAAGTATTAATACTTTTATTGCAGAATATCTTGAAACCGTTACGAATGTATCGGGGAACACTTTAACGTTGGCGTTACTTATATTAGGCCTAGCCAGTTTAATTGGAAACCTTGTAGGCGGCAGGTTACTTACGAGAAATGCCATGAAAGCGGCAATAGCTTTTCCAATTGTATTAGGGATTGTTCATCTATTGTCATTCCTTACGGGGACCTCCATTGGACCTATGATGATTACGATTTTGTTATGGGGAATCTTATTTGCTATAGGAAATAATATTAGCCAATATTGGATTACCTCTGCGGCTCCAGAAGCTCCTGATTTCGCAAATGGATTGTTTTTATCATGTGGTAATTTAGGGGTCACAATGGGTACAGCAGTAGGTGGATTATTTATATCAGGGATGGGTGTACAATACATCGTATTAGGTGGAATAGTGTTCTTGATATTAAGTCTAGTATCTATTTTACTGAGAAGTTACTTGTATAATCCTGCCAAAAAACACCTTACTAACTAAGGTATAAAGCCGGCTTAAACAACTGTAGTTTATGAAGTATATGAAAAGTGCAGGGTAACTCACGAAAATCGTGAAATACTTGCACTTTTCTTTTCATTATAAAAGGGATACCCATGGAAGAACAAAGTTTGGTTAGTTCTTTACTAATAGTCATACTTGTTGCCTGCCTTACACCTATCTTACTTAAAAAGTTATGATTAATAGGAGGAAATACAATGACTGAGAAAAATGCAGGAAAGGGTAAGTTCCCGAGTGAATCAATCAATGACACTTTTACCGAACCCATTCAAGAAGCAAACAAATCTGCTGTAGTTGTGGGTGCATCGCTTTCTGGACTAATGACAGGGATTGCTCTTGCGCAGGCTGGATTCATTGTAACAATTTTAGAGAGAGCTGCAGAAAAACGACGTAGCGGCGCTGGTCTTCAAATTGACAGTGGAGAAATTGATCGAACTAAAACAGCGAAATTCTTAAGAAACCTTGCTTCAGGTGGAATGAGGTCTGTTGAGGCTTGGTCATCTATAGAGTTTCGACTGCGCACAGAAGCCAAAGCTGACCCTCGAATTGACTTGCGTTATGAAACTCGCGTTCAAACTGTTAATCAGGACAGCGAATCTGCTTGGGTTGTGACGGATAAGGGGGAGACATTCCGTGGAGAGATTTTGATTGGTGCTGACGGTCACCGCAGTACTGTGCGGCGTTATGTTGCACCGCACAAACCGAACGCAACTTTTGCAGGATACTTGATATGGGTAGCTATTCTAGGTGAGACTGACATACCTGAAGAACATCGGCCTAGCCTTTACGCCCAGAAGTTTACTATGCCAGATGGTATTGGTGACTTTTTACTCGGTTCTATTATTGCTGGAGAAGACGGGTCCTATGGTTTAGGAGATCGACGATTGGCGTGGGCTTGGTACGATAACACTCGAAATGACTTGTTACGTCGTCTTGGATGTGTAGAAGGAAGCGTTGTGCGGCATTCACTTAATGCTCCTGACATTCCAGAACAGACACTGATTGAGCTGGCTGAACAAGCTTCTGTTAGATGGCCTCAGCCATGGTTGGCCGCGACTCTTCATAGCATTCAAACACGTAATCTTGTAGGAATACCAATAGCCGAATACCTTCCTGACAATCTTGTGAGAGGACGTATAGCGTTGGTTGGAGATGCTGCCCATGTACTTACACCCCTAACGGCAAAGGGATTTAATACTTCATTACAAGATGTTGCTACTTTGGCAGAATGTGTGGCAAAGGGGATACAAGGAACTGCAGCAGCTGGGGCTCTTTCGGAATATGAGTCTCGCCGTTTAAAGAATGTACGTGAGATTGTGGAATCTGGACAATCTTTCAGTCGCTCTTTTGGGCGATGAATATAAATATTTTAAATGTATGAATACGATACCGAAAAGAAGCAAAAGCTGCTTTTGAAAAGATAAGAGAGTATAAGATCCTTTCTGAAGTTATTTATTACAATGACATTTCTTTAGCCTCACAACTACGTTAGTTGGAGTGTTTCTAGAATTTTGTCGTAGATGGAAAGCTTATAACAATTTTTTGTTCAAGGGAGATATTGTCTCTAACCCAATTAAAAAAATATATATATCAAACTCCAGTATGTCTTGAAAACAAGGAGATTGCCTCTTTTTCTGGAGAAAACAGGATGATAAATTGGAGGTTTAATGAAATAAAGAAATACTTATGCAAGATATCAAAATTTAAAAGGTAAAGGAAAGCCCTATAAGTCATAGGGCTTTCCTTTTTTTGATTCTTAATAATATTCTCATCATTTTCTAATCTTTTTATTATTTTCCTCTAATTTAAGTCCCGTAAAGTAAAAGTAAGCCTAAATTGAAGGGTAATGCTCAAAACCTGCCTTTATATTTAGTCTTTAGCAGGATAATTACTGTGAATTTTTTGAATGGAGAGAAAAATGAAAATGAGAAAGGGGGGAGTACAGTGGATATTATTTCCGGAATTTTAGATTTCAACAGTGCTTTCGTAGAACAAAAAGAATATCAAGAATTCAACACCACGAAATATCCAGACGAAAAATTAGTTATCCTGACTTGTATGGATACTCGTTTATTGGAGTTGCTTTCAAAAGCAATGGGGTTAAGGAATATTATACGCAGTATTCTTGTAGCCATTTATGAATTGAAAGCTGAAGAAGTGTGTGTGATTGGACACCATGCATGTGGCATGACAGGCCTTCAGTCTTCTTCCATTCTCGAGGCTGCAGAGAAAAATGGAGTTAGTAAAGATCGGATCAATACCCTATCGAATGCTGGTATTGACTTATCTACATGGCTGACAGGCTTTCAATGCGTAGAGGAGAGTGTCAACAATAGTGTTCAGCTGATCAAAAAGCACCCTTTAATGTCAGCTAATATCGCCGTTTATAGGATGGTCATTCATCCCCAAACCGGTAAATTAGATTGTGTCGTAGACGGATATAATAGCGTTGATTCTAACACCAATAAATTTAAAGGAGGGTACTACAAATGATTTTCTCTAGCAGGTTTAATGGATACAATTTGGGACATTTTCAGAAAGATCTTGTTGCCGGGCTGGTAGTAGGAATTGTAGCCATTCCTTTAGCGATGGCTTTTGCTATTGCATCAGGAGTTAGGCCGGAATATGGACTTTACACATCAATTATTGCTGGAATTATGGTTTCACTTTTTGGAGGATCCAAGTATCAAATTGCAGGCCCAACTGGAGCGTTTGTTCCAGTTCTGTTGGGAGTAGTCATACAGTATGGATATGAAAAATTACTGATTGCCGGTTTCTTGGCGGGCATTATGATTTTTCTTATGGGTTTGTTCAAATTGGGAAGATACATTAAGTTTATTCCTCGACCTGTTACTATTGGCTTTACTGCTGGAATTGCGGTCATTATCTTTTCTGGCCAGGTTGCCAATTTTTTAGGCCTCCGTAATTTGGAAAAAGAAGAAGCATTCCTTTTAAACATGAAAGAGATCGTATTGAATTTACATACAGTGAATATCTACAGTGTTTTAGTAGCTATTGTAAGCTTAGTTATCGTGCTGTTATCACCAAGATTTTTGCCCAAAATTCCCGGGGCGCTGCTGGGCTTAATTATATCCACTTTAGTCGCTGCCTTGTTCTTTCCTAATCAAGTATCCACTATTGGGTCGACTTATGGTGCAATTCCTAATAAATTGCCGAGCTTTGCGTTTCCTGAAATTACTGGAAACCTAGTGATTGAACTCCTTCCTGCTGCGCTGGTTATTGCTATGCTTGGAGGAATTGAATCGTTATTATCTGCCCTAGTAGCAGACGGAATGACCAAGGGCAAGCACAATAGCAATAAGGAACTAATTGGCCAAGGACTGGCCAATATGGTTGCTCCTTTATTTGGAGGAATTCCGGCGACAGGAGCCATCGCGCGAACGGCAACAAATATTAAAAACGGGGCTGCTTCCCCTTTATCGGGTGTGATACATGGGGTTGTAGTATTACTAGTACTGGTTATTTTAGCGCCTTACGCTTCAGCTATTCCTTTAGCCAGTATGGCCCCTATCCTTATGTTTGTCGCATGGAACATGAGCGAGCGCAAAGAGTTTGCGAACATCTTAAAAACGAAAACCATGGATTCCCTAGTGTTAGTCACTACCTTCTTGTTAACAGTTTTGATGGACCTTACAACAGGTGTAGGAATTGGCTTGCTTTTAGCTCTCCTAGCTTTTGTTGGACGAATGAGCAGTACGTTGAAAGTGTCAAAAGTTTTACCAGATCCCACTGATAAGCTAGTGAAGCCAGAAATGGTGCAGCAAGGTTCCAACTGTCCGCAGATTAACATTTATACAGTAGAAGGACCTTTATTCTTTGGTTCGACCGAACGATTTGAGGAGGAACTAGAAAGTATTACACGTTCTAAACCGAGAATTCTTCTATTAAGAATGAGCAAAGTTTCATTTATTGATACATCGGGAGAAGCACTCCTCGCCAACATTGTGAAACAATTCAAAGATTCTCATCAGCAAGTGATCATTTCTGGCATCCAACAGCAGCCAAAAGAATTATTTGAGAAAACGGGTTTGTATCAACTAATAGGCGAGGAATATATCTTTGCTCATACAGGTAATGCTATTGATAAAGCTTTATCAAACCTAGATGTGGAGCGTTGTAAAGGATGTAAACAATTTTCTTTTGATGAATGTACAGCACTCTCACAGCAAGCTTCCAAGCCTGGGGTTTTCAAACAGAAGAGAAAACAGGAGCCAGGATTGATTTGAAAAACAGAAGGTTACTGTGCAAACCTTAAAGAGTTAATCCAAAGAGTGTAGGACAAATTCGATTTAAGCTTAGATAGGCTTCTTGCTAAAATCGGAAGATCCAAAAAGGAAAATTAAAGAATGTAGCAATATAGAGGTAAGGCTTAAGAAAAATTGGTTCTTCACACTATGTGTTAAATTCAAATATATATTTTATTGAAAAATATATCCACATGACTTATAGGAGGATAAAATGTAGCGCGTAGTCTTTTTGTAGAAACTTGAGTTAAATATAGAGCATTTAATTACTAAAAAGCTATGTGGTTTCATTGATCTGACCCAATAAAGTTAGACAAAAAGTTTAGGCAGCTTCCAAGACCTGAGTCCGGTATTCTATTGGACTTAGGTCATTTAATTTTGCCTTCATTCGTTTGTGATTGTAATAATAAATATACTCTTCTAATTCTCGTTCAAAATGTTCCATACTCTCAAACTCTTGTAAGTAAAGAAGTTCTGATTTTAATAAGCCAAAGAAATTTTCCATGACTGCGTTGTCTAAACAATTTCCCTTACGGGACATGCTTTGACGAATACCATATTCTTTTAATTTTTTTTGGTATTTGGCCATCTGATAATGCCAGCCTTGATCTGAATGAAGGATGACCTTATCTTCAGGCTGTATTCGCTTCACTGCTTCTTCTAACATCTCTTCAACCAGTGAATAAACAGGACGTTTCATCACTTTATACGCAATAATTTCCCCATTACATAAGTCTAGAACAGGAGATAAAAATCGTTTTTCTCCAAACAAGTGAAATTCCGTTACATCGGTTACCCATTTTTCATTCATGTTTTCTGTGCTGAAATCGCGATTCAGTATGTTGGGGGCGATTTTACCTACTTTTCCACGATATGAACGGTATTTTTTCATACGCACTTCACATTTTAAGCCCATCTCATTCATTAAGCGATGAATGGTCTTTGGGTCATGGTGAATGTGCCTTTTCGTTAATTCTTTGTGAATACGGCGGTAGCCATAACGACCTTTATGTTCATGATAAACGGCCTCAATGACCTCTTTTACACTCACATATTTATCTTCTCGATTTAATTGTTTTTCCCAGTAATAATATGTACTGCGTGGAATGTCAGCGACTTTAACTAATTCCACGATATCAAATTCATTCTTTAGCTCAAAAATTACTTGCGCTTTGACTTTGTTTGTAATTTTTCCTGTCCTTGAACTAAAGCGTTCAACTTTTTTAAGTAGGCGTTCTCCATGCGTAAACGCTCATTTTCAGCCTGAAGAGCCTCCATTGATCCTTCAACTGGTAATTGTTTTTTAACAGTAGATTTTGTTTCTTTTTTCATGAATGATCGCCCCTTTTTCTTTGGATACAGGGCATCCATTCCTCCAGTCTCAAATAACTTTCGCCAGTTTCGGATCAAGCCTGGTGAAGAAATATTGAAAATGGCAGCTGCGTCATAAGAGGATGTACCCGTGTCTTTCATATACTTGAGTACATTAAGTTTAAACTCCACAGAATAGCTTGTATAGGATTTTAAAAACCCTTCTGCACCGAATTGTTCATAAAGACGAATCCATCCACTTAAGATTGGAGAACTGACTCCGGCTTCTTCAGCAATTGTATAAATACTTTCATTTCTTTTTAAATACCTTAATACAATTTGAATCTTTTCTTCCATTGTAAATTTGGCCATAAAAACACCCCGTAAATGTTAGTTTGGTGTCTAACATTTACGGGGCAGTTCACATCCGCATAGCTTTTGATAAAGGTTTTCCACTTATTTAATAAAGAAATAGCAATTAGAAAACTACGATGTTAGGATATAAAAATAAAGAACTGAATTCAGTGATTCAGCTGCGATTTTAGTTGAATTATTAATATTATCTCTGCTTTGGCCTTGCTCGCGTTGATACACTTCTTCAAGGATCTCAGCAGCAATACCCTGCAGACTTTTGGCGTTCTGTTCTCCTTTTTTGCGCAGCCAATCTTTAATACCTACCGAAAGGGAAACTGACAGCAATTCCTCCTCCGATTCAATGGTGAGTGCTTCGTATTCCGGAACATACCGTACACGCCCTTGTTTACCTTAACGTTTAATAAAGTCCGCTAACTCAACAGACACACCATTTAACCGGGTATCTATCCACCGGTTCTTAATCGCTTCATATATAGACTGGCCACTGGAACCTGCTGATAAAGTAGATCTATCGTTTTATAAATGAGGGAATAGACTGGCGGCAGATTGAGTACTGCATATTCAGGCTTCGCACTGCGCTTGTCCATTTCATATGTTGCATTCGAAGCCTGCTTTTGTTTAGTTATTGCGATCCCCACTTATCTTGGAAAATAAGTTCAGTGAGCGATTCTCTTTTTCTCCAGTTTGATGATTCCAAAAGAGGCTTTTCTGGATACTGATCCGTGTAGCCAATAGACATAAGGGCAATGGGGTCAATATAGGGCGGAATTTCTAAAATATCACGAATATCGTTTTTCTTGTAAAAACTAACCCATCCCATGGCTAAGCCTTCCGAACAAGCAGCCAGCCACATATTTTGAATCGCACATGCTGTTGAAAGAACATCTGTTTCAGGAATTGAATTTCTCCCCAATACGTGAGAGCCGCCTCTAGTTGGATCGCACGTTACACAAATTGTTATAGGCGCTTCTTTCAGCCCTTCAACTTTCAGGCTGAGAAACTTATTTTCTTTTTCTCCTTCATAATGAATAGCAAGTGCCCGTCTCTCTTTATCAGCTGCCCATGCCAGTTTTTCTTTGACTTTAGGAGAAGAAACAACAATAAAGTTCCATGGCTGCATAAAGCCTACAGAAGGGGCGTGGTGGGCAGCATTCAATAGCTTTTGTACAATTTCTTCAGAAATAGGATCAGGCAAAAAACTCCGGACATCTCTTCTAGTGAAAATGGTTTTATAAACCGCGTCTCTTTCTTCATCAGTAAACATTACATAAACTCCTTATCTTATTAGAATAGGATTTTCTCATCTTATAATTTGTTTGCTTTCTTTCTATTGATAAGTAAGGAATAGACCGCCGGCAGGTTGAGCACCGTATACCGAGGCTTCGTGCTGCGCTTGCCCATTTTAATGGTATAGTCAGGTGTTAACCTATGTGTGTAGATCTCTTCCATATTATAACCATATACATATTCAAGCGAAACTAAATAACCAGCCGCCGGTTACGTACCGGCAGCTGGGTGCTTAAAGGTGTTTTGATCACTGTCTCAAAGTGGGGGTCAGTCCCAATAATCATGATCGTGATCGTGAAAGAATCAATTGTGTAGTGACAGTAAATGAACTTGGATTTTATACATTCAAGAACTTTTGACATGCTGCTTCTTTAAGTTGATGCTCTTGGTGATCCAAATTTTGATCCCATATAGATACTCGTTATAATAGTTTTGCAAATAATAAAATAATAAATTTGTATGAAAAAGGATGCGAACCATGCCGATTAATTCTTTTGAAAACTATCCGATGAGCTGGAAGCCATCGATTGACAAAACTAAAAAGCCTATTTATCAGGCACTAGCAGGGCAATTGGAACAAGATATTTTAAACGGAGTTTTATTACCCGGGACAAAACTTCCTCCACAACGAGAACTGGCCGATTATTTAGATTTAAATTTAAGTACCATTTCAAAAGCGTTTAAAGTGTGTGAGTTAAAGGGCTTGTTAAGTGCAACGGTTGGAAGTGGCACATTTGTATCGTATGACGCGTTATCGAATGCGTATTTACTTGAAGATACAAAGCCGAAGCATTTGATTGAAATGGGAGCAACACTTCCAGATAATGCTTCTTACGAGCCACTGTTACTCCAACTAAAAAGTATGCTGCAGGAGACAGATTATGAAAAATGGTTTGGTTATGGCCGGGCAGGCGAAAGCCTTTGGCAAAAGGATGCAGCGATAAAGCTAATCCGAAGAGGCGGGTTTGAAACAACCGTTGACCACATTTTATTTGCAAATGGGGGTCAAAATGCGATTGCTGCCACACTGGCGAGCCTTTGTCAGCCTGGAGATCGCATTGGTGTTGACCAGCATACATACCCTGGCTTAAAAACTGTTGCAGCGATGCTTAATGTGCAAATAGTGCCGATAAAATCAGAGAACTATGAAATGAGTCCAACGGCATTTGAATATGCATGTAAAAATGAAAATATTAAAGGTATTTACTTGATTCCAGATAATCATAATCCGACAGCTTCCTTTATGTCGGTTGAGAATCGAAAAATGATTGCGGCAATTGCCAAAAAGTATAATCAGTTTATTATTGAAGATGGATCGTACCATCTTCTTAACAAAAAACCATTGCCAGCAGTCGCATCATTTGCACCGGAACAGGTCATCTATATTGCAAGTTTATCTAAATCATTAGCACCAGGCTTACGACTAGCCTATGTAGCAGTGCCAAGTCAATTCAAGGAGCCAATTTCAAAGGCACTTTATAACTTAAATATAACAGTGTCCCCGTTATTAGCAGAACTGACAGCACGTACAATTGTATCGAATCAATTTGAAGTTTTAATTGAGGGTCATCGGGAACAAACCATTCGCAGAAACCAAGTCGTAAATCAATATTTGGGTGACTATACGTGTTTAGGTGTTGAAACAGGCATCTTTCGTTGGCTGCTATTACCAGGCGGGATTACAGGTGCTGAATTTGAAAGATTAGCTGCACAGCAAGGGGTGCAAGTCTACGCGGCTGAACGTTTTGTAGTTGGAAATAGTTGTCCAGAGCGGGCTGTAAGGGTTGCTGTCTGTGCACCAGAAACGCTCGAAGAGCTTGAGCAAGGACTAATCATCCTTAAACGCTTACTAAACGATCTTACGTAATATTGTTCGCCATACAATTATAATATTGTGTGGCTTTTTTGTGCGTGTTATGATGATTCAAATCTAGTGGGAGGAGTATAAGAAATAGGAATAGCTTTTAAAAGGGAGGTTAAATTATGTTACACAAAGATAGTGTAAAAGCGTCAGATGTTCAAGCAGCTTGGTTACAAAGCTACATTGGCTCTTCAGAAAAACAACAACAATTATATAAAAGAACATTAATGGTTATCGTCATATCCCAAATTTTTGGAGGAGCAGGACTTGCAGCAGGAATAACAGTGGGAGCACTTCTAGCCCAAGATATGTTAGGTACAGATAGTGTAACCGGAATTCCTACGGCGTTATTTACTTTAGGATCAGCAGCGGCTGCACTGATTGTGGGAAGACTTTCTCAGCGATTTGGACGTCGTTCTGGACTTGCGGCTGGATTTTTGGCTGGAGGGATCGGTGCCATTGGAGTAATCGTTTCAGCATTAACAAATAGCATTCTGCTTTTATTTGCTTCACTTCTTATCTACGGGGCTGGATCGGCTACAAATTTACAAGCACGCTATGCAGGAACTGACTTGGCCAACTCAACACAAAGGGCAAAGGCTGTTAGTATGGCCATGGTTTCCACCACATTCGGTGCTGTTGCAGGGCCAAACCTGGTAGATGTAATGGGTGAGGTTGCTGTATCCATAGGAATTCCTGCTTTAGCTGGTCCATTTATATTAGCTGCTGCAGCTTATATACTTGCTGGTTTAGTTCTATTCATTTTACTTCGTCCTGATCCCTATATAGTAGCAAAAGCTATAGCAGATGCTCAAAGAACAGCCCGTAATGTATCGTCAGAGGAAAACGCTCATTTGTCATTGATAAACAAGCGAGGCATTTTTGCAGGAGCTGCAGTAATGATTCTAACTCAATTTGTGATGACTGCCATTATGACGATGACACCTATACATATGGGGCACTATGGGCATGGTTTGAATGAAGTAGGGCTTGTCATTGGATTTCATATAGGTGCCATGTTTTTGCCTTCGTTAGTAACTGGTTTTCTTGTTGATAAAATTGGCCGTGCTGTTATGGCTAGTGCTTCTGCCATTACGCTGCTTGTTTCTGGCATTCTAGCCGCTATGGGACCAGCCGATTCGATGGCAGTACTCATTGCGTCACTTGTTTTGCTTGGACTTGGCTGGAATTTTGGTTTAATTAGTGGCACAGCAATTCTTGTAGATGCAACCCCGCCATCTACCCGGGCTAAGACACAGGGTTCTGTAGATGTTTGGATTGCTTTGTCAGGAGCATTAGGAGGAGGCTTATCTGGAATAGTTGTAGCACATTCTAGTTATGCAGCCCTTTCAATTATTGGCGCTGTGCTTTCATTACTACTTATTCCAATCGTTGTTTGGGCCGCTAACAATCAAAATAAGGTTTAATAAAATAAAAATAACTGAAAATTCAAGGTGCTTTTAAAGTAATTGTTAAAATCGAGTATGGAAACCCTATACAAAGGAAAGTTCCTTTCGAAGAGACTTATATAAAAAGGAACCGATCTGTCACAAATATATGAAGAACGCATACACGCGGTCGGAAAGAGGAAACAATATGAACGATCCTGTAGTCATTGTTGGAGCTGGTTTGAGTGGCCTGCGGGCTGCGTCTTTACTTACTGCACATGGCATCAATTGTAAGATTCTAGAGGCAAGAGACAGGACTGGCGGCAGGATCTTGACCGCTGCTGATCCAAACAAACCAGACCTAGGTAAATTTGACCTCGGACCAACATGGTTCTGGCCGCAGTATGAGAGTACGATTGCCAATCTTGTTAAAGAACTGAATGTAGAAACTTTCGTCCAGTATACCAAAGGAGCAATGCTTTCAGAACGATTCCCAAACGAACCACCTGAGCGTTATGAACTGCCGGAAAATTCCGGACCAATATCGATTCGATTCAGGGGAGGTGTGCAGTCTCTTGTCGATGCTGTAGCATATACTATCCCCCCAGGAATAGTCGAGTTAGAAACACGAGTTACGGCTATTCGACTAGATAAAGCTGGTGCTATCAGGGTTGAAGCAGTTCTTGCTGATGGAAAGCGAAAAAACGTTTCTGCAAGTGCTGTTATCCTGGCATTGCCGCCTCGGATTGTGGCGCGTCATATTGAATTTTCTCCTGCTCTCCCTCCAGCTCTTATGGTTGATCTTGTAAATAAACCTACATGGATGGCCGGACAGGCCAAGGCAGTAGCAATTTATGATCGGCCCTTTTGGAGAGAATCAGGACTCTCCGGATTCGTATCAAGCCGGGTTGGACCCTTACAAGAAATCCATGATGCCTCTCCTGAAGCAGGCTCTGGTGCATTATTTGGTTTCTTTGGAATACCAGCAAAAATGCGCCGGGAACTGGGGAAGGATAAAGTTTCAAAATTGGTTATTGACCAATTGGTCAGGCTCTTTGGGAATTCCGCCCAAAACGTAAGTGCGGTCCTTTACAAAGATTGGTCCAGAGATTCCGAAACGGCTGTTGAGGAAGACTTCGATCCGCTTAGAGATTTTCCAAGCTATGGTCAGCCACCAACAGCAGGTGTATGGGAAAAGAAAATTATTTTTGCTGGTACTGAGACTAATTCACAATACGGCGGACATCTTGAAGGTGCACTCCAGTCAGCTGAACAAGCAGTTTTTGAAATCATTAATTTAAATAACAAGCCTGTATAACACGATCTTTTTAATGAGTATTGTATGTGAAAGCTAACAGAATTTAAAAATTACTGAACTAAAGGAGGTAGTAAATGATGAACGCTATACAAATTCCATCCAACGGGGAACAGGTGAAACTGGTAGAGACCCCAGTAATATTTTGTTTTACTAGAGCGTCGACAATATCTATTGGAAACGGGTTTATAGGGAAGATCTCTTTTCTTTGAATTGTGTTGTGGTAATTCAATTATATAAGAAAAGGTATTCCTTTTTCTATTTACGCATTTACACAAGATATTGTACGCTCTCCAAAAGAAGTATTCAAAGATTAAATAGTTAAATACATGGAGTAAAAAGAGTTGCATTACTTAATAAAATTTTTTATACTGTATCTACCTACTAGTAGATAGACAATAAACAAACCATGATTAAGCATTTTTTATATTATGGAAAATAAAAAGGGAGATGAATGGTAATGAGATTTGAAAATAAAACTGTAATCGTATCTGGTGGAGGTACTGGGATTGGGAAAGCAGCTGCAAAAAGATTTTTTGAAGAAGGAGCAAATGTAGTTATTAATGGACGCAGAGAAAATGTGCTGAAGGAAACGTCTTTAGAAATTGACCCAACTGGCAAAAAAGTTTTATATGTAGCCGGTGACATCAGCAAAAAAGAAACTTCGGAGAATTTGGTTAAAAAAGCAGTAGAAGAGTTTGGTGGCGTAGATGTATTAGTTAACAACACAGGAAAATTTAATCCAACACCATTTCTTGACCATACAGAGGATGACCTGCAATCCTATTTAGATACAATTGTTAAAGGAACATTCTATCCTTCTCAAGCAGTTATACCAGAAATGAAAAAGCGTGGAGGAGGAGCGATTGTAAATACGGGCTCAATGTGGGCAATTCAAGCAGTGGAAGCAACACCTTCATCAGCTTACTCAGCTGCGATGGCAGGAAGACATGCCTTAACAAGAAACTTGGCCGTAGAATTCGCTGGTGATAAAATTCGAGTAAATGCCGTAGCACCTGCAGTTGTTGAAACACCAATTTACAATACGTTTATGTCAGAAGAAGAAGTGGCAAAAGTGTTGCCAACTTTTAATGAGTTTCATCCAATTGGACGCAATGGAACTCCAGAAGATGTAGCGAATGCCGTTTTATTCCTTGCAGATGATTCATCATCATGGATTACAGGCATTATTATGCCACTTGATGGTGGAGTTACAGCTCGATTAAGATAAAAGAGCAGGTGGGGGACTGATCCCTGTTTAGGATACAGGGATCAAAACTCCTTTTAAACAGCCAGCTTCCGGTATTGAACCGGCGGCTGGCTGTTTATCTTTTATGAGCAGGAAAATAAGTTGACGACTTACTTACTGAATGGTAGATTTTTTATATGAAAACGAATAATAATACAACATTACAGAAAATCATGGATATTGGTATGCAGCTTGTTCAAGAGCGGGGATATAATGGATTTAGTTATGCAGATATAGCTGAAGCTGTCGGAATTCGTAAAGCTAGTGTTCATTATTATTTTCCCACCAAGCAGGAATTAGTACAAGCGGTCCTTCTAAGGTATCGTAAACATTTTATAGAGAAGCTAGATCAAATTGACAAAAGTTCGTCAGATGCTAAAGAAAAACTAAAGGGATTTTTTAAAGTATATCGTGATACTTTAGTGGATAATGGTAAGATTTGTTTATGTTCGATGATGGCAGCTGAACTAAACTCATTTCCTGAAGAAATCCGAAATGAATTGACTTTGTTTTTCCGTGCAAATGAAGAATGGGTTGAAAATGTATTAAAGCAAGGAATTAATTCAGGGAGCCTTATTACACGATCAACTGACGAAGTAAAACAAGCAAAGATCATTGTAGCTTTCGTCCAGGGTGCTCAGTTGTTAGCACGCTCAACAGGTGAAATCGATTATTTCGATTCATTAACCAAAGATTTTTATGACGAGTTTAAAGTGGATGATACTGCAAATTAATTGGGATTTCTTTTATAGTTTAAGGAAGCGAATAAAAACGAGACTAAAGCTTTCACTATCCAAAATACGGGGAGAATATTGCAATTTCTCCATGTTATACGTATAAAGTCCTGGGAAGAGGTATTCTACCTTGTTTAACAAGGCTGAAAACCTCTAAGGGGCAAGGCATAAGAAAAATGTTCCAACAGTTTTTAGAACAAATTGATACAGATTATTGCGGATATAAGAAATTATCTTAATAAGGTATTATATAGGCAGAAACTCGGTAGAATGAAAAAAGGGATGCGACTAAACAGTCAGCATCCTTTTTTTCATTCACACGTTGCAAATCTAGCTTTGAATATAAAAGATTATATAAGGAGATGAAGGGAAAAATTTCAATTTTACGTTATGTATGGAGAGTTCTAAAATAAATATAGAAAATCAAATTTAGTGTGAGAGGAAGAAAAAAATGATAAGGGAAGCAACAGAAAAAGATTTAAGGGATATTTTAGAGGTATATAATGATGCAATTCTTCATAGCACGGCTGTATATACCTATAAACCTCAGACTCTTGAAAGCAGACAAATTTGGTATAAGCAAAAGATAGAAGAAGGTTATCCAGTATTAGTATGCGAACAAGATGACAAGGCAGTTGGATTTGCTACATTTGGTCCTTTTAGAGCTTGGCCAGCCTATAAATACACAATAGAACATTCTGTCTATGTTCATAAGGATTATAGGAGCCAGGGTATTGCAAAAAAATTAATGCAAGAATTAATAAAAATGGCTAATGAAAGAGAATATGCAACACTTGTTGCTGGAATTGATGCAACAAATGAAGGCAGTATAAAAATGCATGAGAGAATGGGATTTGAATTTTCTGGTGTAATTAAAAAAGCTGGATTTAAATTTGATAAATGGCTGGACCTTGCTTTTTATCAATTGGATTTAAAAGGGCCTAAAGTGCCTTCAGAAGAATAAATAAACTAATTTAATGAAGTTAAACACCATAAAAACAGCTCTAACTAATTTGTCAAGACAAATTAGTTAGAGCTGTTTTCGTGAAGAATTTATGTTTTAACTATCGGTAATTGTAATAGCAAAGTTAATTCTTGTAGAGATTAACCAAGAGGACCATTTCGCAAAGATCGATAAAAAATAAAAGAAGGTCTGCCGCTATATAAAGATATAGATAGAATTTAAATAAGCAGCTTCATGATATGGGCCACACCATCTTCATCATTTGATAAAGTTATGTGATGCGCACAAGACTTAATATCTCGGACGGAGTTTCCCATCGCAATCCTTAGTCCTGCAGATTCAAACATAGGGAGATCATTATAATGGTCTCCAATAGCTATAATATCTTCTCTTTCGATATTCAATTTCCCAGCCAAATACCTGACAGCACAGCCTTTTGAAACATCAGAATGCGTCAATTCGAATAAATGTTTAGCCAGGCTGGCAGTTGCCAGCTCTCTTTTTTGTTCAAAATGCTGCCAGCCATCATTGATTTTTTCCCTATAGAAAGAAAACCCAAGAAAATTATAAAATTCATTTGTTTTATCTAGAATGTCTAAATGAGAAGAAACAAATTCAAATTTCCCCTGGCTGAACTGTCTTTCTGCCGCTTCTTGAAATACGTTTAGGTTTATTTTTGGATTTGCATTCTTCAGTTTAAACATTTCGATTGTTAATAAGTCCCGTCCATTTTGGGGTGTATAAATGACTTGGTCGGAAAAAACTTCATAATACATATTGTGTTCTGCAAAATAATCGAGTATTTCTTTTGCATCGTTTTTCTTAATAGACTTCGCATGTAAAAGCGTTCCTTTTTTGTCGTGAATGGTCGCTCCATTGGCGCCTATGATCCAAGCAGAAATACCAGCATTCTTTAAAATAGAATGAACATTAAAATGAGCTCTTCCGGTTACAATTGCAATTTCAACTCCTTTTTTCTGGGCCTTTTTAATCGATTCAATGTTTTTTCTGCTGATTTGATTCCTTCTATTTAAAAGGGTACCGTTTAAATCAATAGCTATTAGTTTCATATCTACACACCTATTCTATGTTGATTCAAAAATAATAGGAGGGGAGGAGCCTCTATTATTCATCAATAAAGAAGATAATAAAATGACCGTTAAGCAAGAGTATTCAGCTTAACGGCCTGTTTGAGGGTTGAACTATTTTTTACTGATAGACAATTTTGTCGATATGCTAATTGTCGGCATCGCTTTTTCCTCTACACACATCGTTCCCGGCAGATCCGCATGATCCGCTCCATTGAATGCGATCGTGCAGTGGCCAAGCTCACTCACTGTCTCATTTACTTTACCGCCGACAAACGTGATTTCATAAGACTGGTTGTCAAATGAAAGAATGTCACCCGCTTCAATAGTGCCTTCTAATGAAACCACCGTATGGCTCACCGCGATGTCGCGCAAATCCTTTGGTGCACTTTCATTAAAAAGAATGAGCATTTTTTCTTCTGCAAACATTTCCACGTCTGTACCAAGCTCTGTAACTGTTGACTGGTAGATGGTTTTCATTTGTAGTCCTCCCATAGTGTACATGTTTCCTGATTCCTCCCTTATTCATACATACCGAAGCTCACAAAATAAGCAATCACAACCGCAAGCGGCCCTGTAATTAAGCGTGACATTAAAACAGCTGGCACCCCAACTTCAACGGTTTCCGGTTTTGCTTCCCCGAACGTTAAGCCTGCTGGCACAAAGTTTGCGCCTACCTGCGGGTTAAGCGCAAACAGGGCAGGGAGGGCGAGGTTTGGCGGGATATTCCTTTTGCCGATTTCCACTCCGACGAGTACGCCGACGACTTGTGCAATCACGGAACCCGGTCCAAGCAAAGGAGATAAAACCAGGATTACATAAATAATAGAAAGAACGAGAAGCCCAAAGGTATTTCCGGCAGATTGTGTTACAAAGTAATAAGGCTCGAAAGAAGCTCTTTTTGCAGGCCATCTTCCTGGAATAAATGATTTTGAAGCTCTCTTAGTTTCCAAACCGTTGTGCTTGGATCGAGTTCTACATCATCTGTTGTTAAGAATTGGCCCTGCTTAATCGCTTTTTTCGCGACAACCTTGCCGCTGATCAAGCCGATTGGAATGTGTCCATTCCGTTTCATATCCTGATGGGTTTCCAGGACACCGCGGACCGCATAACCGCCAATTCCGTCCAGTGTTTCGCCTGGCTGGATATCTTTTTTGGCAACGGCAACGGTATCAGAAATCGGCGTACCAAGCGGGTGAATAGAAGAGTCATGCTGCAGTACTGCTTTAGCAATCGTGATTGGCGTTTCTAAGCTAGCAAGGTGATATGGGCGGTACAAAATGTGGTGCTCCCGGTCACCTTTCTTCAGCAAATAATTTAGTTCGTGCGCTACCGCTTCATTTTGGCCTTTTACGATCACAAATACGCCAGGCGCCAGACCATCCACATATTCAACGACACCAAAATTATTTAACACGCCGCCATTTTCTTTCACATCCAAGTCTTTAATCACGGAATCAAGATCTCCAGCAATTCCATGCATGCCCACTACATCCGGTACAAACCCAATCGCATTAGACAGCAGGTTCATTTCAGCCATTGTCTTCGTGCCGTCTTGGAAAGCAGCCAGCATATGAGAAGACATTTTTTTCTTGTCTGCCTCTTCCTGCGCAGTGGAAGGATTGGCTGTGACATTTAATTTATTATTTTTTCCTTTACCAGCAACTAATACTTCCATGCCCATCGTTTTTGCAAATTCATATAACTCAACAACTGCAGCAGGCTCATCACCAGCTGATCCCGTATAAATAAGTCCCGCGTTTGTAAACAATTGATGCATCACAGAACCGATGGTAATGTCTACTTCAACATTTAACAGCACGATATGTTTTTTGGAACGCAGCGCTTCAAGCGAAATGTTGGCTCCAACTTCCGGAACGCCTGTAGCATCTACGATGACTTCAACATGTGGAGATTGAATTACTTCACGAAAATCATTGGATACAATAATCGATTCTTTTCGATCTGCCTGTGCATTATAGTAATCTGCCGCTCTTTGAGCTGCTTCCACATTAATATCACTGATACCGGTTACACTCATGCCCGGAATACGTGAGATTTGCCCGATCATGCCAAAGCCCATCTGTCCGGCACCGATCACTCCCACTTTAATTGGCTGATTTGCTTTTTCCCGTTCTACTAATTGTTGATAGATTGACATACTATAGCCTCCCAGAATTTTTGATAATGCGAAAGTCTTAACATTTGTGAAATTAATTCATCTTTTTATAAATTATTATCATTTGTTAATGCAATTATCATTTGATAATTTGAATATTACCCGATTCTGAAAAATCTGTCAAACCATTATTTTTTAAAATGGAAAAATGCTCTTAGCAAAGAAGACAAAGAAAATTCGTGGTCTTTGCTTAGATTCTAGTTTCGAAAATAGTTAATAAATAAAAACACTATGATAAAATGGGTGAACAGTTGTGAAAAATACACAAATCAAAAGAAAGGAGATCAACCATTGCTTGCTGCTGAAAGAAAGTTGAAAATCATTGATTATGTACGAAAACATAGTGTAGCTTCAGTGGCGCAGCTTTCCCAGGACTTTGGTGTCCACGAAGCAACCATCAGACGAGATTTAAGTGAAATTGAAAAAGAAGGACGTTTAAGAAGAACACACGGTGGAGTAGTTCTTGTGGAAAGGGTGAGTTCAGAACCTTCTTTTACGGTCCGCGTGAATGAACGTGTTGAGGAAAAAACGTCCATTGCTGAACGTGCGATAGAAATGATCAACGAAGGAGATAGCATTATTTTGGATTCAGGAACCACAACTTTTCAAATCGCCCGGTTGTTGGCTGCCAAATCCAATATTACTGTTGTCACCAACGATATTAAAATTGCAGCGGAATTGCAGAATAACAAAGATATTAAAGTGATCGTAACAGGAGGGGTACTTTCTCCCGAAAGTTACATGTTAAATGGTCTTTTTACAGACCATGCCTTAAAAAAGCTGCATGTGACGAAAGCCTTTATTGTTATTCCAGCGATTCATCCAAAGCTTGGATTAACTCATTTTGATGATCAATTTGTTTCTGCTAAACGCAGCATGATTGAATCAGCCGAGCAAACGATTGTGGTAACAGACCACACAAAACTCGGGGGTGTGTCTTTGCATAATGTAGCGCCTGTTGCTCAAATTGATGTATTGATTACAGGAAAAGAAGCCTCCGAAACCCAAGTCAAACAATTTCAAGAAGCAGGGGTAACGGTTTATACCGTTTAATCTCAACTATTTTTCAAAGTGCAGAAGTTCATCTGCACTTTTATTTTTTTTATAAATGTTTATAAATGTTCATTTTTTATAAAATTTTGATTGATTTTGTTCGTTTTGTGTTTTATCATGTGAACTAGCACAAATTTTCAGACAAAAAGGAGTCTATACATGAGTACTGTTTCGGTTTCAAATTCAGTAGAACAATTAGCGATCAATGCCATTAGAACGTTATCAATTGATGCAGTAGAAAAAGCAAAATCTGGCCATCCCGGCATGCCGATGGGCGCTGCTCCTATGGCCTATACGCTGTGGAGCAAGGTGATGAATCATAACCCTGCAAATCCTGAATGGTTTAACCGTGATCGTTTTGTTTTGTCGGCAGGACATGGCTCTATGCTTTTATACAGCCTGCTGCACCTTTGCGGCTATGATGTATCACTTGAAGATTTAAAGCAGTTCAGACAATGGGGAAGTAAAACACCGGGACATCCAGAGTACGGCCACACGCCGGGTGTTGACGCAACTACAGGTCCCTTAGGGCAAGGCGTAGCAATGGGCGTAGGTATGGCAATGGCAGAAGCGCATCTTGCTGCAAAATACAACAAAGATCAATTCGCTATTGTAGACCACTATACGTATGTGATCTGCGGTGACGGCGACCTAATGGAAGGCGTTTCAGCAGAAGCTGCGTCTCTTGCTGGCCATCTGAAGCTTGGCAAACTTGTGATGATGTATGATTCTAACAACATTACGCTTGACGGTGAAGCGAACCTTTCTTTTTCAGAAGATGTAGGAAAGCGCTTTGAATCGTACGGGTGGCAAGTGTTAAAAGTATCTAATCAGCACGATATCCAAAACATCGAGCAAGCGCTGCTGGAAGCGAAAAAAGAAACGGCGAAACCCACATTGATTGAAGTGATTACGACACTGGGATACGGCAGCCCAAACAAAGGCGGAAAAGGCGGCCACCAAGGAACACATGGCTCACCGCTTGGCAAAGAAGAAGCTGCTTTAACGAAGGAATTCTACCAATGGCCACAAGAAGATTTCTTTGTTCCTGAAGAAGTGAGAGCTCATTACGAAGAAATCAAGGCAAAAGGCATAGAAGCGAACCAGCAATGGGAGGTTTTACTCGCACAATATAAACAAGCCTTCCCTGAACTTGCTCAAAGTCTTGAACAAGACTTACAAAATGCCCCATTATACGTTCAAGATGAGACATTGCCAACATATGAAGTCGGAGCCGAAATTTCTACCCGTATCGCGTCAGGGCAAGTGTTGAATGCTCTTGCTCAGCAAATTCCAAGCTTGCTTGGCGGTTCTGCCGATTTAGAATCATCGACTATGACCCATTTAAATGGATTAGACCGGTTTGCGCCAGGTCAGTATGAAGGGCGTAACGTTTATTTCGGTGTACGGGAATTTGCGATGGGTGCTGTATTAAACGGTCTGGCACTTCATGGCGGCGTTAAACCATTTGGCTCTACGTTCTTTGTTTTCTCTGATTATCTTCGCCCGGCCATTCGTCTGGCTGCTTTGATGAACTTGCCAGTTACGTATGTTTTCACACATGACAGTATTTTTGTTGGTGAAGACGGTCCGACCCATGAACCGATCGAGCAACTGGCTGCTTTGCGTTCGATTCCAAACGTGACAGTGCTTCGCCCGGCTGATGCCAATGAAACGGTTGCTGCCTGGAAATACGCAGCTGAAAATCAAAATGGTCCAGTGGCACTTGTACTGAGCCGCCAAAATATCAAGGTAACGGTTGAACGGGAAACAGCCCTAAACCAACTTGTAAAAGGTGCATATGTTTTAGCAGGTACTGAGCAGGTTGAGTATGACGTCCAGCTTATGGCAACAGGATCTGAAGTATCACTTGCTGTTCAGGTAAGAGAGCAGCTTGTTCAAGAAGGAATCCGTGCACGCGTTATCAGCATGCCATCTTGGGAACTGTTTGAAAAACAGACAGCAGAATATCAAGACAGTATTTTAGGAACAGACAATATATTAAATGTTGCTATTGAACTTGCATCGCCATTTGGCTGGGCAAATTACGTGGGACGAAAAGGCTTAATTGTCGGTATTCCAACGTTTGGTGCCTCTGCGCCAGGCGCACAAATTGCCAAAGAATTTGGATTTACAGTAGAAAGCATTGTTTCACAAATTAAGAAACGCTTGTCCTAATTTTTTATCATCACTTTAAGAAAAGAGGAAAGATAATGAAATTCTTTTTGGATACAGCAAACCTAGAGGAAATTAAGCGCATTGTAAAACTTGGCCTGGTAGATGGTGTGACAACAAACCCTTCTATTATCGCAAAAGAAGGTGCGGATTTTAAAACACGCATTCAAGAAATTTGTTCAATCGTCAGTGGCCCAGTCAGCGCTGAGGTCATCGGTCTTACAGCTGAGGAAATGATTCAGGAAGGCCGTGAAATTGCTGCTTGGGCAGATAATATTGTCGTAAAAATTCCAATGACCGAAGCAGGGCTGGAAGCAACCTATCAGTTAGCGCAAGAAGGCATTAAAACAAACGTTACCCTCATTTTTACCGAAGCCCAAGGCTTAATGGCTGCCAAAGCAGGTGCCACATACATCAGTCCTTTTATCGGAAGACTGGATGATATCGGCGCAGATGGCATCAGCTTGGTTCGGAACTTAAAAGAGGTACTGCAAGGATACGGTTATGAGACAGAAATTATTGCAGCAAGCATTCGCAACTTGGATCACCTTGTTCAGTCATCTCTTGCTGGCGCACATATTGCCACTATTCCTGGCAGCATTTTGCCGTCTTTATGGAATCACCCTCTTACAACGTCCGGCATTGAAACATTTATGAAGGACTGGGGGAAACTTCAGGGAACGCTTAGCTAAAAAAATATACGTTTAATTTAACCATATAGAAGACAGTCAGGAAAATGCAACTTCCTGGCTGTCTTCTTCACATATAGGAGGAAATCAAATGAAAATTGTCATCGCTTCTGACCATGGAGGTATTACAATCCGGCAGGAAATTATCTCTCTTTTAAAAGAAATGAATCTTGAGTACGTAGATCTTGGATGTGACTGCACTGCCTCTGTAGATTATCCAGATTATGCATTTCCAGCGGCCCAAAAAGTCGTAAGCGGAGAAGCAGACCGAGGCATTCTAGTATGCGGGACAGGAATTGGCATGAGTATTGCCGCAAATAAAGTAAAAGGTATCCGCTGTGCGCTTGCTCACGATACATTTAGCGCAAAAGCAACGAGAGAACATAACAATACAAATATGCTGGCACTTGGTGAGCGGGTGGTTGGTCCAGGTCTTGCACGTGATATTGTGAAAATTTGGCTTGAAACTCCATTTGAATCAGGCGGCCGGCATGAAACTAGAGTTAATAAAATCAAAGAAATTGAAAAGCAATACGCTTAACTAAACAAAAGAGAAAGTTCTCCTGCGAAAAAAACTTCCATGCTTTCGATGTTCATTCAAAAGCTAATTTTTTGATGATGATTACATGGACACGCTTGGTTATGGCGATACAGCATGAAAGTGCAATTTCAAAGGGCGGCCTTATATTTGATTTCGGCGGCTCCCCTAAAAATGAAATAAATATGCATAAAGCCTCAACGGCTTGAAATCTTTTGATAGAGATCAACACAGGTACTGGAAACAAAATTATAAAAAGTGAGGAGTGAATGCCACATGCGCAAGAAGGATATCGTTTATCTCTTATCGGATTCTGTTGGAGAAACCGCTGAGTTTGTTGTGAAAGCGGTTGCTAACCAATTTATTGGAGGAGACCTTGAGATTCGTCAAAACTCTTATGTCGATAAAGAGTCTGATATAGAAGAGGTCGTTATAAAAGCGAAACAAACGAATTCAATTATTGCCTACACGTTAGTTATAGACTCTTTAAAAGATTACCTTAATAAACGAGCAAATGAAGAGCAGGTTCTAGCGGTGGATTTACTCCACCCACTGATGAATGCATTTATAACGAAGTTTGATAGGGAGCCGATTTGTGAGCCTCGATTGATAAGAAAATTAGATAAAGACTATTTCCGAAAGGTAGAAGCGATGGAATTTGCGGTAAAGTACGATGATGCCCGTGATGTCAAAGGCATTGTAAAAGCTGATATTGTATTAATTGGGGTATCACGAACATCCAAAACGCCGTTATCTATGTACCTGGCTTACAAAGGATACAAGGTGGCGAACATACCGCTTGTTCCTGAAGTACCGGCTCCTGAGGAACTGTTTAGTGTTCCCAAAAATAGGTGTGTCGGTCTTGTTATTAGTCCAGACAAGTTAAATGATATTCGCAGGGAACGATTAAAAACATTAGGCTTAAAGCCAGAAGCGAATTATGCCCAGCTTGAGCGGATTCTTGAAGAGCTGGATTATGCCGAAAGAGTGATGAAACGAGTAGGTTGTCCTGTGGTTGACGTTTCCAATAAAGCGATCGAAGAAACAGCAAATTATATCATGGATATTTTAAACATTGAGATGAGTGTTTAATAGTGGCTGAAATGATATCCATCTTTGATGAAGGACAGAGAGATAAAATAAAAGGGGGAAATCAATATGTCAAAAGAGATCTTTACTATTAGAAACAAAGAAATAACTAAAGTTTTTGAACAAAAAATTAGCGCCGCATTCCCCTTCAAAACCTCCGATTTAGTGGGGGTTAGGCGCTAAGGTCTTAATTCTTCCTACTCTTCTATATATTTTTTCATTAGACCCATTGCCGTTTCTTATTTATAATCACTCATATTGATTCTCTTTTCGTTTTACAATTGATTTCCATTTTGATACGATCAACGTATCGTGAGGACTAAAAAATGGAAAGGAGGGTTTGATCATGAAAGTTGCGAAGTCACTGCTGCACAAAATTACAAACCGGACCGAAATCTTCAATGATACGCTGGATATTTATAATGACGCCCTGTCTTTCATCATTCAAGTGATCGACAAAGAGTTTGATCATACCGACGACCTGACAACAAAATCAATTGTGCCGGCAGTAGAAAAACTGATTCACGCAACCAAATCAAACCCTCTTCCGAAATACAAAGAATTTAACGAACGTTTTTACAAGTTTCCGTCCTATTTTCGCAGAAGTGCTATTGCTTCCGCTTTTGGCAAAGTAAAGAGCTTCCGCTCTAACTATCAAAATTGGGAAAAAGAGCAGAAATACGCTCTTTCCGAAGGAAAAAAGTTTAAAAAACAGCCTCCACGGCTGCAAGTGAAGCATAAAGAGTTCCCCGTTTTTTATCGCGGAAACATGTTCAACAGGACGTCTGATACGACTGCGCAAATCAAGGTATTCTACCAGAATGACTGGGTATGGACAGATATCGAATTTAAAGGGCAGGACCTTTATAAACGGGGTGTCTGGGAATGGAAAGAGAACAACCCTAAGCTGATTAAGCGGGGAAAGAAGTTCTTCCTTTCCATCAGCTATGAAAACAAAGTCACTTTAGCAAAAACGCCTATTCAAGAACAAAAAGTGTGTGCGGTGGATCTCGGAATGACGAATTCTGCGGTTTGTTCCGTTATCGATGCAACAGGCACTGTCTTAGGCCGGACATTTATTGACCAGCCTAAAGAAAAAGACCGTCTGCAGACGTTAACGAACAAGCTGCGGAAAGCCCAGCGGGCAAGCGGCCGCATTCAGGCACCGAATTTTTGGCGGCAGATCAATGGGTACCAGCAGCATATTGTCCGCCACACAAGCCAGGAAATTATAAAATTTGCAGCAAAGCATGGCTGTGACGTCATCGTATTCGAATATCTGGGCAGAATGAAAACCCCAAAGGGGTTCTATGGAGCCAGGAAACTTCGTTTCAAGCTTCACGGATGGCGAAAAATAGGCATCCAGAACAAAGTGGAAGAAATGGCGCACTGCCAGGGCATGCGTATATCCCGGATCAATCCGCGAAACACCAGCGCCCTGGCATTTGATGGCTCTGGAAAAGTGGAACGGAACCGGAAAAAAGACCTTGCCACGTTTTCAACGGGCAAAGTCTATCACGCGGATTTGTCCGCTTCTTATAATATCGGGGCCCGTTATTTCATTCGGGCTTTTCAAAAAACCATTTCGGAAACGAAATGGTTGTCACTTCAGGCAAAAGTTCCTGAGCTGGCAATAAGGACATCCCAGACCTTGTCTTCGTTCATTAGTCTCCATCATGCACTCGGGCTTCCGAAGGAAGCTTAACCCGCTGATGTTGTACCGTATTCAAGATAAGGGATGCTCCATCAAAATCTTTGATTTAGGTGGAGAGGTTCACGAAACCACTAGACAATACTTGGTAGGAAATCTGGGAAGGCCTCAAGAATTAAATCACTTTCAAGATGATAAATTAGAAATCGGCATTACCTCTTATAATGAGCCTAACTGTGAAGCACCACATTACCATACACAAGCATATGAATACCAATATATCATTAGTGGAGAAACAGAATACATCGATATTGAAAGTGGAGAAGAATACAGTTTTTATGCAGGAGACTTTTATGTAACACCTCCGGGCATTCGATATGCACAACGTTCCAAACCAGGAACAACAATTTTCTTTATCAAATCACCACCTGGTGATGATAAGGTTGTTATAGAACCATCAAAAGAAATTGAGACGTGGATGAAAAAGGTGAATGAATCATAACATTCTGTAGCAATTAGTAATAAGGCCACATGGTGAAGCTTTGATAACCAATTGTTACTTAAATGTCTTTTTCTTCTTCTACATATCCACCCGTTATGACATTAAACAGTTGCCAAATAACAGCTGCATTTAAAAACCCTTCAAGGTTAATGTGGGACTAACTTCATGAATTGAGATAAAAAACACCTTTAAGTTGAAAATCGGTATGGAATTACCTAAAAACAACTTGGAGGTGTTTTTCTATATTTTATTTTTATTTCTCGTAAAGAGTTTATCGTGAATACGGTAAAATGCTGTCCAGAACAACTGAATATGAGCACTTGTAAGAGATAATTGGACAACCCAATCCAAGCTGCCCGAGGATTACAAGTTTTCTTTAATAGGAGAACTTCAAGGTTCTAAAAAATTATTAAGAAAATTATTGACAGCCCTTTCATTTCTGTGTAAGATTGTATTAACAAATGTTACTCGTTTTATCATTTGTGAAAAATAAGTTAAAAGTGTAACAGAATTCACCAATGTTAATTATTTGAAACCAATACATGTATTCATTATAGGAGGGTATAAGGGATGTCTATTTATCAACAGTTATTAGAACGGGAAAAAGCAAATCAGCCAATTAAAGTGGGAGTGATCGGTGCTGGACAAATGGGCTTTGGCATGATCGGGCAAATCTCACGTATTCCGGGCATGAGTGTAACCGGTATCAGTGATATTAATGTGGAAGCAGCTCAAAGAGCGGCAGATTACTATAATGCACAGGCAGATCGAAAAGAATCGATTATTGTATCCAATGATTTTCGTGAAGTAATTCAATCTCCACATGTTGAAGTCATCGTAGATGCTACAGGCGTTCCGGAAGTTGGAGCCAACATTTCGCTTGAAGCGCTGCGTTCCAAAAAACATATCGTGCTGTTAAATGTTGAAGTAGACATTACCATCGGTTCTGTGATGCATCAATTGTTTACAAACGCGGGACTTATTTATACGGGATCAGCTGGTGATGAGCCTGCTGCAGTTGTTGAGTTATATGAATTTGCAAAAACGATGGGCATGGAAGTATTAGTTGCTGGTAAAGGAAAAAATAATAAATTAAATGTCACAGCCAATCCTTCCACTGCGCAGGAAGAGGCAGACAAGAAAAAAATGTCTTCTCATATGCTGGCTGCTTTCCAAGACGGCACGAAGACAATGGCTGAAATGAACCTGCTGTCTAATGCGATTGGGTTTGTACCGGATGTAGTGGGCATGCATGGAATTGCTGGAGATCTTGATTCCGTGATTAAAGACTTGGATGTGAAAGAAAATGGCGGCGTGTTAAACAATTTTGGTGTAGTTGAGTATGTAGATGGCCTTGCACCTGGCGTATTTGTGATCGTAAAAGGCCAAAACGAAGCGGTAGCGCACGAACTGAATTATTTGCTGAAGAAAGGTGACAGAGAGCACCACATTTTGTACCGTCCATATCACCTTGCTAGCTTAGAAACGCCAATCACGATTGCTAAAGCAGTACTGCAGCATGACTCTTCTATTCACCCGCTTGGTACGCCGATTTCTGATACCGTTGCCGTTGCCAAAAAAGATATCCAGCCAGGCGAAACACTGGACGGAATTGGCGGTTATGCGGTTCGCGGTGTCCTGGAAACCCATCAGGATATGAAACGGAATGGACACATTCCAATCGGCTTGATCAGCGGCACGGTTGTCGCGAAAAAAGCGATTAAGCAGGGCCAATTCTTAACAACAGATGATGTAGAACTCGATCCAAGCACAACGGTTTGGAAACTAAGAGAGCTTCAAAATCATTTATTCCAGGAAGATGGCCTGCAAAAAGAGCTTCTTTCGAGCATCATTACGCTGTAAGAAACTATCTGCCATAGCGGATCATGCTGAACAACTTGTATAACGGGCAGGGAGGGTACGCCCATGGAAACATGGCTCCCTGCTCAATCAGCATGTCAAAGGGGTAAGAACAATGACGTTTATTGAAGACCAGCGGTCTCTTGTAAAAATGGCGCACATGTATTACGAAGAAGGCGCCACACAATCAGAAATTGCAAAAGAAATGGGCGTAAGCCGCTCATTGATTTCGAAATACTTAGCAAAAGCAAAAGAACAGGGCATTGTGGAAATTATCATTCATGATGATATTATCCATCCATTTCGCCAGCTGGAAATGCAGGTGGAGCGTTCGTATGGCATTCGGGAAGTGATCTGTATCCCCAGTTTTGGCGGAGAATCGTCCAAAAGCCGGCTCGGTGCAGCAGCAGCTAAGTATTTATTGAGAGTCATGCAGGATGGTCAAACCATTGGTATTTCATCCGGGACCACCCTTTACGAATTTGCCAAAGCACTTACGACAAGCCAGGAGTATCCGTCTGTTGTATTTGTTCCATTAGTAGGCGGCATGGGAAATGAACGAGTTGATATCCATGCGAATCACATTGTGGCCACGCTGGCCCGCCAGTGCCGTGCCCAGTATAAACTGCTTCATACGCCCGTAATGGTCGATTCCAAAGAAGCAAAAGAAGTGTTTAAACAGCAGTCTTCGATTAAAAGTGTATTTGATCTTGCGGAAAAAGCCGACATTGCTGTTGTGGGAATTGGCGGCAAGCCGCAGCATTCGACCATGGTGAAATCCTATTTGGGTGAAGAATATCAAAATCTCTTTGCGGGTCAACAGGATGTGGGTGACATTTGTTATAACTTCATCAATGAAGACGGCTCTGCTTCGAAGAATGCATGGAATGATCGAATCATTGCGTTTGAGGTAGAAAAGCTGAAGGACCTTCCACTTGTGATTGGCGTAGCGAGCGGAAAAGAAAAAATAAAAGCGATTAAGGCCGCGTTAAAAGGCAGATTAATTGAAGTGCTGATCACCGATGAAGAAACAGCCCAGGCACTTTTAGAGGAAAAAGATTAATTTCACCACTGAAAGGTGCAATTAATCATTGTAAAGGAGCGATCATCGAATGTGGGGTTATCTTCTTGCGGGATTCGTCATCATGTGGCTGCTTCAATTTTACCTCACGGCAAGACAAATGAAGCATTATCAGATGACGGTACGTCGGATGAGCAATCGAGAAGGAGGCTATCTCGGCGTTGGTGTTGAAAAGAAAAAACTTGGTTCCGGAACGGTTCTCGTTTTGGTAACAAATGAAGAAGGCATTGTGGAAGAATGCCGCGTGATGAATGGAGTAACGGTTTTCGCGAAATTTAAAAACCATCATAAATTTACAGGTAAACATATTTCAAGCTTGTATGATGAAAAATGGAAAAACCCGCTTAACATGGCAATTGAAAAAATAAAGCAACAGATGAATACGGCAACCACGGTTTAGACCTCAGCATATAAGAACAAAAAAGAGGAGGAAATAAAGAATGGACTTCTTAGTGAAATTCGCAGAGGGGTTTATCGGAATGTTCGAAAAAGGTGGAGAAACCTTTATGGACATGTTCACTGGCATCATTCCGACACTCATTTGTTTGATTCTAGCTGTAAACGCTTTAATTAAAATTATTGGGGAAGAGCGTATTGACCGCTTTGCCCGTAAAACAACCAAAAATATTATTTTGCGCTATACATTGTTTCCATTTTTGGCGGTATTCTTTCTGACCAATCCAATGGCCTACACATTTGGGAAATTCCTTCCGGAACGCCAGAAGCCGGCATTTTATGATTCAACCGTATCCTTTCTCCATCCGATTACAGGGCTTTTCCCGCATGCGAATGCGGCAGAACTGTTTATCTACATGGGAATTGCACAAGGTATTACAACGCTTGGCCTTTCAACAGGACCACTGGCCATCCGGTTCTTTCTTGTTGGACTGGTCGTAATGTTAATCCGCGGAATTCTCACAGAACGCATTACTATTACAATGATGAAACGTCAGGGTATTTCCGTAACGGACTAACGAAGAGAGGAGGAGAAGCACATGTCTGAAAATCAAGCAGTAAATCCATCATATAAAGCAGTCAAAATTACTAAAGGCAGCAACGGATGGGGAGGACCGCTCGTCATCCAGCCGGATGAGCAGAAAAAGTATGTTGTATCTGTTACTGGCGGAGGGATTCACCCGGTTGCCCAGCGTATTGCCGAATTAACCGGCGCACAGGCAGTTGACGGCTTTAAAACATCGATTGAAAAAGAGGAAATGGCCTGTGTGTTGATCGACTGTGGCGGTACAGCACGCTGTGGTGTGTATCCTAAAATGGGTGTATTGACGATCAATTTAACACCTACATCGCCATCCGGACCATTAATGAAATTTATTAAAGAAGACAACTTTGTTTCCGGTGTCAGGGAGCCGGATATTCAGCCGGCAGACGGAACAGCAGCACCGTCCGTTACTGCGGATGCTCATCCGAAAAATGCCCAGCAGCTGAAAGCAGAAGCGCGTGAAAAAGTTGCGCAGATGAAAGACAGCAAGGGCGAACCGCGCAAGCAGAACATCATTGAAAAGCTGGGCCGTTCGATGGGCGGCGTCATTGGGGTGCTGTATCAGGCAGCACGTGAAACGATTGAGCAGGTATTAAAAAATATCATCCCATTTATGGCGCTTGTCAGCACCTTGATTGGGATTATCCTGTACACAGGTATCGGTGATATTATTGCCAACTTTGTATCGCCGCTTGCCGGCAATATCTTCGGGCTTCTCGTTCTGTCGGTGATTTGTGCCGTGCCGATCCTGTCACCGCTGCTTGGACCGGGTGCCGTGATTGCCCAGGTCGTTGGTGTACTCGTCGGGGTGGAAATCGGCAAAGGGAATATCCCGCCAAACCTCGCCCTCCCTGCCCTGTTTGCGATTAACCCACAGGTAGGCGCAGACTTTGTGCCAGTAGGCTTAACACTCGGGGAAGCAAAACCGGAAACGGTAGAAGTTGGGGTGCCGGCTGTTTTAATATCACGTTTAATTACAGGGCCGCTTGCGGTTGTGATTGCTTATTTTGCAAGCTTCGGTATGTATGAATAAACAGGAGGTAGAATCATGAGTGTTCAAGAGAGTGTACAACTGAAAACAATCTATCAGTCAACCGTTACAGAGCTTGGTGCAGACGTGGAAATGTTTGCAGAAGAAAAAATGCTCATTCTTTTTAATGAAAGTGCACCAAAAGATTTGCGCGACATCGCTGTGAGCCATACGGTGGTTTCATTAGAAGGCACTATTGAAGCTGGCGACATTCTCTCATTTGATGACCAGTCTTACGAAATCACATTTGTCGGCGGAAAAGTAAATGAGACAGTGAGCGAGCTTGGCCACTGCACGATCGCCTTTAATGGAGCAGATCATGCGGACCTGCCGGGAACAATGTGTGTAGAAGAAAAAGCGATGCCTAACATCAACGTATCCACAAAATTATCGATCATTAAAAAATAATTTAACCATCAATCAGACCGTTAAGCTAACTACTCTAGCTTAACGGTTATTTTATTTTCTAATAGCTGTCGACAAAGTCGACAGCTTGCAGTCGCGGTTTATTTACCGCGGCTGTTTTTATATTTTTGAGTTTTGAACTAACCGTCAATTTTATAGTCAATATCAGCCGCCACTTTTCATCCGTTCCTGGAACGATAAAGTACCAGCCCCCTAAACCTTTGCGCATAAGCCGGGCTTATAGATACATACACTTTTTCACAACATTGTATCGTTTTCATGTTATTAAAAAAACCATTATGAAAGCGTTGACATTTTGTTTTTTTTCTGTTATCTTTTACTTATCAACTACATATCAGTCCCTTTAGGATTGTTACTGGTGAAGCAGGCAAAACCTAAATCATACAACGTATCAGAGGTCTTTCTCTGTCGTTGTATGATTTAGGTTTTTTTGTTTCCTAAAATGAAGTTGGCCCGGGAGTTTTGATTCTATCCGAAATACCTGGGCTGATCTGAAAACAGAATCGTGCGCACCTTTTCTGTCTTGAGATCAGGCCGGGTTTTTCTTCTTTAACCATTATTGGAGGTGGAACCGATGAAGTATGAGCAGCTGGCAAAAGATATAATCGAACAGGTTGGTGGCCGTGAAAATGTCAATAGTGTAGTACATTGTATTACTCGTCTTCGGTTTAAATTAAAGGATGAAGGCAAAGCGAATACTGAAGCGTTAAAAAACATGGACGATGTCGTTACCGTTATGAAAAGCGGAGGCCAGTATCAGGTTGTTATTGGCAATCAAGTGCCAGATGTGTACAAAGCGGTTGTAGAAGTTGGTAATTTCTCCTCATCGACACCAGTAGAAGAAGAAAAGTCAAATACTAATTTGTTTAACCGGTTTATCGATGTAATTTCAAGCATCTTTACTCCGATTCTTGGCGTTTTAGCGGCAACCGGGATGATCAAAGGATTAAACGCTTTGTTTGTGGCAGTAGGCTGGCTGGATAACACATCCGGTACTTATCAAATCTTAAATGCAGTCGGTGACTCGCTGTTCTACTTCTTCCCAATTTTCCTTGGCTACACGGCTATTAAAAAGTTTGGCGGCAGTCCTTTTATCGGGATGGCCATTGGAGCAGCACTTGTGTATCCGACGCTCTCCGGCTTAACAGCTGGCGACCCGCTTTACACATTATTCGCAGGAACCATGTTTGAATCACCCGTATTTATTACGTTTCTAGGGATTCCGGTTATTTTAATGAGTTATGCTTCGTCTGTTATTCCGATTATCCTTGCAGCTTATTTTGCTTCAAAAGTTGAAAAAGGCTTTAAAAAAATCACTCCAGATGTGGTGAAAACCTTTGTTGTTCCTTTTATGACACTGCTTGTTGTCGTACCGATTACATTCATCGTGATTGGGCCGATTGCAACATGGGCTGGACAGCTTTTAGGCCAGGCAACACTTGGCATTTACAATTTAAGCCCGGTCATTGCCGGCCTGTTTATTGGAGGTCTATGGCAAGTATTCGTTATTTTTGGCCTTCACTGGGGTCTTGTGCCAATTGCCATCAATAACCTTGCCACGCTCAAAGCAGATCCTGTACTTGCTTTGCAATTTGCAGCATCCTTTGCCCAGATCGGGGCCGTTTTAGCCGTCTGGATGAGAATAAAACAGCAAAAACTAAAAACACTCAGCATTCCAGCTTTTATTTCCGGTATCTTCGGTGTAACGGAACCTGCAATTTACGGGATTACGCTTCCATTAAAGAAACCGTTTATTATGAGCTGTATCGGTGGGGCTGTTGGGGGCGCGATTCTTGGCTTCGCTAATTCAAAGCTGTACATGGTTGGCGGTCTTGGCATCTTTGGTATCCCAACGTTCATCGATCCGACGGACGGCATTACATTTGGATTTTGGGGCGCCATCATTTCAACTGTAGCTGCTTTTATTGTTGGTTTTGTGCTTACATTATTGTTTGGGATTCCAAAAGAGAAAAAAGAAGGTCAAACCATCGAAACAACAAGAACTGTTCAAGAAACAAACCCGGTGTCAAAACAGGAAGTCATTGCAAGCCCGTTTCAAGGAATCGTGAAACCACTATCGCATCTAAAAGATGATGCATTCGCGTCTGGTGCTTTAGGAAAAGGCATTGCCATTGAGCCGCTTGAAGGGAAATTATATGCACCGGCTTCCGGGACAATCTCGGCTCTATTTCCAACCAAGCATGCAATCGGACTGACAACTGATAATGGCTCTTCCATCCTGATTCATATCGGCATGGATACGGTTCAGCTGAATGGAAAATATTTTACCTCGCATGTAGCTCAGGGGGACCGTGTAGTCAAGGGACAGCTGCTCATTGAATTTAACATGGATGAAATTAAAAAAGCAGGTTATGAGTTGTCCACACCGGTCGTCATTACCGACTCGGAGCGCTACACAGATATTTCCACAACAGAAGAGGAACAGGTAAAGTGGGGCGACCCATTAATGACATTAGACGTTTAGACGCTGCTGAAAACGAATAAACGTTAAAGATAATAGGAGGCAATGAAATGAAAAAAAGTCGTTTTCCTGAAGGTTTTTTATGGGGTGGAGCAACCGCTGCCAATCAATTAGAAGGTGCTTATAATGAAGGCGGTAAAGGATTATCCATTTTTGATATGGTCACATTTGTACCAAAAGAAGAACGGGGCAATAATATTGAAATGGACGTAAAAGGTGAACAGGAACTGGAGGATTTATTAGCAGGAAAAGGCGGAGATAACTTTCCGAAGCGCCGCGGCATTGACTTTTATCATCGCTATAAAGAAGATATTGCACTCTTTGCAGAAATGGGCTTTAAAACGTTCCGTATGTCCATTTCCTGGCCGCGTATTTTTCCAAACGGGGATGAACAAGAGCCAAATGAAGAAGGACTGGCTTTTTACGATAACGTATTTGATGAGCTGTTAAAGCATGGCATTGAACCGCTAGTCACGTTGTCTCATTATGAAATGCCTCTTCAGTTGGTGAAAAAGTACAATGGCTGGGCAGACCGCCGCCTTGTTGATTTCTTTGTTCATTACGCCGAAACAGTCTTTCAGCGATATAAAGACAAAGTGAAATACTGGTTAACGTTTAATGAAATCAATATATCGACTATTTCCCCTTATATCGGCAGCGGCATTCTTGTAGATCGGGTAGAGCACGTTGAACAAGCGGTTTATCAGGCTCTCCATCATCAATTTGTTGCCAGTGCCAGAGCCGTAAAAGCCTGCCATGAAATGATCCCGGATGCTGTAATCGGCTGTATGCTGGCTCGTATGGAAGTGTATCCAGAAACGTGCAGCCCGGATGATGTGTTAGCTGCATTAGAAGAAGACCAGAAAAATCTATTCTTTACCGATGTTCAAGCACGCGGGTATTATCCAAGCTTTATGTTAAGCTACTTTGAAAAAAATAATATCCACATTGAGATGCTGCCAGGTGACGAGGAAATCCTGCAGCAGCATACGGTAGACTTCATTTCATTCAGCTATTATATGTCTATGGTCGCCAGCGGCGCGCCGGATAAAGTAAAAGAAAAAGGAAACTTCTTTAGCGGGATCAAAAATCCTTATTTGGAAACCTCAGATTGGGGCTGGCAGATTGATCCGAAAGGGCTGCGTGTTACATTAAAGAAAATGTATGACCGTTATCAGATTCCTTTATTTATCGTAGAGAACGGGTTAGGTGCCTACGACAAAGTTGAGGAGGATGGCTCTATCAATGATGATTATCGCATTGATTATTTACGTGCCCATATTGACCAAATGGGTGAAGCTATCCAGGATGGAGTGGACTTAATGGGTTATACAAGCTGGGGATGCATCGATTTAATCAGCGCCGGAACATCGGAAATGTCAAAACGTTATGGATTTATTTATGTAGACCAGGACGATTACGGGAATGGCACATTAGAAAGACGAAAGAAAAAATCCTTCTCCTGGTATAAAGATGTAATCGCAACAAATGGGGAAAAGCTCTAATTTGGCCAGGATAAACAGAGAAAAATATTCTTTCAGGACTGTTCTTAAATAGAACAGTCCTTTTATTACTAAAGATAAAAGAGCTTATCGCTTATCTGTTTAAAAAATATGCAATATCTAAAGCGGCGTAAATGCAATTATATTTTATCAAGCTCTAGATCTGAATCATGTATTTTGGGGCGCATCATCGATAAAATTGTTTTTGAACGGGAACCAAAAGGATCTTTTGCAGAAAGACTTTAAACAAATTGATTAGTCCTCTCCCTAGAAAAAGGCTGTCCTTGAATGAAAGATTCATACTAGTTAGCAAGACTCACAGACTACGCGAGTTTTTTATGTATTGTGGGAATAAAAAACGTGACAGGTTGGAGGCACAGTAATGGAATACAGCTATGAATTGATTAAACTACATAAGAATTTGCCCCTGAAAATTATTATCCATACTTCAGATAATCAGGCATTCATCTCGAGACATTGGCATGATAGTGTTGAAATCTCTTATGTTCTTTCCGGAAAGATTGACAATATCTATATTGATGGGAAAGAGTATGAATCGGGGGAAGGTGATATTGTTGTCATTAACTCAAATGCTATTCATTCCTTCTCGGTTAATAGAGGCCAGAATCGAAAAGCAGTTACGCTCTTGATCCCCAATGAATTTTTAAAGGCTATTTTTCCTGACAGTGATCAAGTAGAATTTGACTGTATATCGATTGGCGAACAGGCTCGCCAAAAAAAGAGACAGTTTGATGAGCTGCGCAAGAATTTAAATGCCATCATTAATGCCTATCGTGAATTTGAAAAAAACTCTTTAGCCTACATAAAAGTAACAAGCTTAACCTATGAATTAGTCTATCTCTTGTTAAAACATTTTAAGATAAAGAAAAAGAGCAATAGCAGGATCGAAGCCAGGAAGTATACCGAACGGCTGGCCATGATTACAAATTTTATTCAAGAAAACTATAAGCATAATTTATCCCTGGATATTCTATCAAGCCAATTCAATTTATCACCAGAGTATCTCTCGCGTTTTTTCATGAGATATACAGGGATGACGGTACTGAATTACATAAATGCAATCCGCCTGGAAAAATCATTTCCTGAATTGATGAATACTGATCACCCTATTATCCAGATTGCCTTAAATCACGGGTTTCCGAATGAAAAGTCATATAACCGTGTCTTTAAAGCTGCTTATAACATAACAGCCTATCAATACCGAAAAGAACAAAAGCGTAATCGAAGCTGAAGCCGGGTAAACGATAGGATTTAATTTTGCAATCTATTTGTTTTTAAATGGTCAGGATTTAACCATAAATAAGCTAAAAAAAGACAGGAACTCGTTAGAATTATATTTTAAAATGTATGTAAGCGCTTTTAAATAAGATTCATAAGCAACATCTTTTCAGAACAAAAGGAGGAAGACGAATATGTTAAAGGATATCAAGAAGACAGCGAAAATAACATTGTTATGTACTTTGGCGGCGGGTACCACCTTCTCGTTCAATTCAGGGGTGATGGCCAAGGAAGTCAAGGCACAGCCGGCATCCTACCAGACTGTTACTGAAATTGAAGACTGGGGACCAGCAATTACCAAGGTGATTGTCGATTTAGGCAGGCCGGTGCCTGTACATTCTGTAACGGCAGATACGTTTAATGTCCATGTACAAAGAAACGACAGCCGGCTGGCCAATCCTTTTTTGGAGGAAGGGTACCGCAAAGTAACGAAAGCCTATGTTGCAGACAAGCATGGAAACCCTGCGGTCCAAACAGGTAAATATGCAGTACTAGAAATGGAAATTGGCCCGACTGTAACATTGGGGTCACCAATGAACTTTGATATGGGAACTTTTTTAAATGACTGGAATGAGAGCGATTACACGATCACCCAGCAGAAGGACATCCTCACGCCGGCAGGGAAGGTTTCTGGATTAGTTGCGGATACCTTTACTGGTGGAGTAAGGGAATTGGTTGATGATTTTGGCACCGGAGAAGCGACTTACGATGATGTAACGTTAACTTATGCCGATTATGCACCAGCGGAGGACAATAAAAAGAATCCATTAATTATCTGGCTTCACGGCATGGGCGAGGGCGGAACAGATCCAACCATCCCGATTTCTGGTAATAAGGCAGCCAATTTTGCTTCTGAAGAGATTCAATCCTATTTTGACGGTGCCTATGTGCTAGCTCCGCAGACCCCGACCTTCTGGATGGACGGATTTACGGGATTTGGAGATGGGACATCAAAATATGAAGAAGCGCTTATGTCACTGATAAAAGACTATGTGGCAAAGAATAAAGACATTGATCCTGAACGGATTCTTATTGGCGGAGATTCAAACGGGGGTTATATGACCATGCTGATGATCCGTGATTATCCCGAATACTTTGCGGCTGCATTCCCGACTTGCGAAGCTTTAAAGGATACCCTAATTTCAGATGAAGACATTCAGAGTATGAAGGACCTCCCAATATGGTTCGTTGCAGCTGAAACAGATACTACTGTACCTGTTAATGAGTATGTTGTTCCAACGTACAACCGACTGACCGAGGCAGGAGCAACAGATGTTCATCTGTCCTTGTTCGACAAAGTGGTTGATACTTCAGGCCTGTATAAAAAAGCAGACGGAACACCATATGAATACGACGGCCACTGGTCTTGGATCCCTGTATATAACAATGAAGTTTCAAAGACAATTGATGGGAAAACCGTCACGCTGATGGAATGGCTGGCTGATAAATCATTGGATAAGTAAAAAATGCGCTCTAGCTTATTTTTTAAGCTAGGGCGCTTTTATATGTATATGGAACGGTCCTTTAACCGTGCCATATACATATTGGCGACCAACACCTGCTGATAAAGTAGATCCATCACTTGATAGGTGAGGGAATAGACCGCCGGCAGATTAAGCCCCGCTTATCCTGGCTTGGTGCTGTGCTTGCCCATTTCAATGGAATAGTCAGGTGTTAACATTTCTATGAAACCGTTATAATCAAAAGAGGAGGCTAATACCTGCTCTTTTTGATCGCTTTTGGAAACTAAAGTAAGGAGAAGATACTCCATGGTAAAAGAACACCAAAATAACCCTTTCCGTAACCTTCTTAATGTAAAAGAAATTAATGTGGCAGATGGAGCTGCAGAAGTGAGAATTGATTTGTTTCCAGACCTATTCAACTTTTCAGGAAATGTTCACGGAGGAGTACTAGCTTCTCTTATAGATATTTCTATCGGAAGTGCTGTTCGATCAACATTATATGAAAATCAGCGGTCTTCAACAGTTGAACTGAAAATTAATTACATAAAGCCGGCAAATGGAGCATTTCTATTAGCAAAGACATCGTTATTGCATAGAGGAACAACCTTGGTTGTAGGAACATCTGAGATCTTTAATGATCAAAATCAATTGGTTGCAATAGGGACAGCGACTTTTTTCATTAAAGAATCTGCCTATTAAAAGTAGTAAATCAATGCTTGAACAAGAGAAAAAACATCAAGTTAGCGAGCAATAGTGTACCTAATCAAAAGTATACTTTTGATTAGGTACACTATTTTTATTTTTTAAAATTTCTGTAAAATGTGTTTGGTAGGAAAGTTAACGAACAGCGTGGTTTCAATGGGAAAATCACTTGTATCTGAATGTGTTCTTATACTAAATAGATTGAATCTTTTCCCGCTTTTAAGCGCGTATTCTTTATATTTTCTAGCCAGGGTGTTGAAATCTATATTTACCAGGATCAATTGCTTTTCGAAAAAAATGTTTTTTCTGAAGGTCCTTTTCCCACTTTCGTTGTTTACAGCAAAAACAATCGTAGTGGCATCCTGTTTGATGCTTCTTATAAAGAACAATTCCTCCATATATGGACCTCCTACAATAGGATAAACTACATACGTTTGTGTATATTTCTTTATATGTAAAATTCAAATAATTTACTGACAGACTAACTAATAAAGCTTTAAATAACGATAGTGAAAGATATTGAATTTGAGACAATTGGAAAAGTAGAGCTTGAAAAAGGATGGAAAGAGCTGTTTTCTCACCAAAAAGAGGATTAAGGCGAAAAAACGCTTCAAATAACGTGCTGCCAAGCATTGCATTTCTAAAGATGAACATGTAGCAGCAGTCCTAAACAGCAAAGAAGGGCGCACAAGTCCTCCCAAGCCGTTTACGGAAGGCGGTCTAATCAACCTCATGAAAACGGCTGGAAAAATGGTCGATGATGAAGCGGATAGTGAGATTTTAAAAGAAGTAGAGGGGATCGGCACTGAAGCAACCCGGTCTGGCATTATCGAAACGATTAAAAAGAACGGCTATCTTGATGTTAAGAAAAACATTGTATTTAGCACAAAAAAAGCCGAAATTCTTTGTGAAGCGATTCAAGGGACTTTGTTATCCAGTCCTTCTATGACCGCAAAATGGGAATCCTATTTAAGAAAGATCGGGGAAGGCTCTGGTTCATCCGATACTTTTATCCAGAACATTAAAAAATTCGTGCAGAATTTGATTGAAACGATGCCCGAAAAAATGGATAGCTCGACGATTCAAAAGGCTGTACAACAGCAACAAGACTCCAGAATGAGGATATTGTTTTGCTTAGAAAGCCTGAAAAAGCAGAGAAAAGATGATTGAACTACCGCCCACTTACCTGACGGTTGAAGTGGGGGTGTTCTCGCCGAAGATGATAAAATAAAAATATTTAAATTTATGCCAAATAATTTTTTTGTTCATATATTGATTAATTATACCGTTACAATTATAATTAAGGGGGATTGTTATTGAATATGTAAAAAAATGTATTAAATCAAGAGCTATGGAACGTTATAAAACAAAGAGAAAAAACGGAAAGCTTTTTGGATATAGAGAGAAAAAGAAATGAAGGCTTCCGGCCTTGTTTGCGATTAACCCGCAGGTAGGCACAGACTTTGTGCCCGTTGGCTTAACTCTTGGGGAGGCAAAACCGGAAACGGTAGAACTTGGGGTGCGGGCTGTTTTAATGTCACGCTTAATTACAGGGTCGCTTGCAATTGTGATTGCTTATTTTGCAAGCTCCGGTATGTATGAATAAACAGGAGGTAGAATCATGAGTATTCAAGAGAGTGTACAACTGAAAACAATCTATCAGTCAACCGTTACAGAGCTTGGTGCAGATGTGGAAATGTTTGCAGAAGAAAAGATGATCATTCTTTTTAATGAAAGTGCGCCAAAGGATTTGCGCGACATCGCCGTGAGCCATACGGTGGTTTCATTAGAAGGCACTATTGAAGCTGGCGACATCCTCTCATTTGACGACCAGTCTTATGAAATCACGTTTGTCGGCGGTAAAGTAAATGAGACAGTGAGTGAGCTTGGCCACTGCACGATCGCATTTAACGGAGCAGACCATGCGGATCTGCCGGGAACAATGTGTGTAGAAGAAAAAGCGATGCCTAACATCAACGTATCCACAAAATTATCGATCATTAAAAAATAATTTAACCATCAATCAGACCGTTAAGCTAACTACTCTAGCTTAACGGTTATTTTATTTTCTAATAGCTGTCGACAAAGTCGACAGCTTGCAGCCGCGGTTTATTTACCGCGGCTATTTTTATATTTTTGAGTTTTAAACTAACCGTTAATTTAATGGATTACAAAAAACAAAGGAAATTATAAATAAATGCACTATATGTTAAAGTCAAAATATTTCTATAAAATGAACAATAACTATATATTTAAAGAGCAGTTTTTGCCATGGTTCTAAACTTTCTCAATTATATCTCTGGCGACTTCCTGCATATTACTTCCTTTTCTTTCAATTCATTATTCATTACTCATTGCTTCATGCTCTCGGATGTACAGAATGCGGCCTTGTGCAAGCTGGCGCCCAATTTTTCTGAATCTCCGCGAAGGATTGTGTTTTTTATATGAAGTACCAGACGGTTCCCGATCATTTCAACATGCAGGTTATCTATCTCTAAATGCTGATAAAGCAGATCTATCACTTGATAGGTAAGGGAATAGGCTGCCGGCAGATTGAGCACCGCATATTCAGGCTTGGTGCTGCGCTTGCCCATTTCAATGGAGTAGTCAGGTGTTAACCTGTGTGTATAAATCCCTTCCATATAGCTAAATGTATCGTCGGTTCCCAGCATAATAAATAGTCCCCTAAACCTTTGCCTATAAGTCGAGCTTTTGGAATAGAGGGGGATGAAAGATGCTGGTATACAGAGGGACTTAACTTAAAGAGTGAGACAAATAAAAGACACTTTTCAAATGTATTTACAGAGAAAACAAAGGGTGTTAACATAAAAAGTAATAAATTTTACATAAATAAAAATAAAAGTTATTTTTATTACTAGAGTATCGTAAAATAAAGTAGAAAAGCTACAAAACTTAAAAAAGGTCTTGATGAAAAGTAATAAAAACGATGAAATGAGGAGCGAGTATGCTTAGTAAAGAAATGACAGCAAATCATTTTGAAATGAATACAAGCAAATACACAATAAGCAAGGTATATGCAGATAAGGAAGATCTCAAAACTCTTTATGAGATGGTGAACGGAAATAAAAATGAGCAACTTCTTGATATTGGTACTGGCAGTGTAGATGTAGCAAACACACTAGCACCTCTATTTGAAAAGGTCACTGCTTTTATCCCGACAACCAAGATGTTGGACACTGGGAAGCGATTTACCAACTCTAGTGGATATCAAAATATTACTTTTATAAAAGGTGAGGTTTCAATGCTGCCTTTTACATCAAATAAATTTGATGCTGTAACGTCCAGAATGGCTCCTCACCATTTTCGACATATTGAAAAGCTTGTGAGTGAAACTGCTCGAGTCCTAAAAGAAGGTGGCATGTTTTACTTAATTGACAGTGTAGTCTCCGAGTTAAATGAATATGATGCTTTTTATAATTATATAGAGAAAAAAAGGGATCCCAGTCACTACCGTGCATATAAAAAAACAGAGTGGATTTCATTATTGGAGCGAAATGGATTCCAAATCGAATTTCTACTTACTTTTAAAAAAGAATTTTTGTTTGATGAATGGTGTGACAGGATGAATCTTACTTTGAAAGAAAAGAGGGATTTGAACCGGCTAATGATTGTTGCACCAGATCATTTAATTAAGTTTTTTTCTATCGTAATTGAATCATCCGAAGTTCAATCTTTTCAGGGAGAGACCATGTTTTTGGCAGTACGAAAAGAAAGAGAAATATTAGTGTAGATTCATCTGCTGATTATTTCGCAGGCTAGTGTATTCCGGCCGTGTGCGACAACATTTTTGATATCAATTATGTTTTGATTCCCTAAGACAAATGATGTAGAGCCTGTCGAGTGCTTGTCCACTTTTTGGCGGGCTTTTTACTATTCCAAGATCTCCAGCACACCCCCTTATTAAATGAAAACTAAAATAATATCATCATATATATTTGCAGCCGAATATTTTATCAATGCTTGAGCAATAAATTATCCATATAAATCAAGACTCATCTTAATGAGATTGGTTTGATTCTCACAAGATAAGTTATTCCTATAAATAATGAAAGTGGAAAGGGTTACAGAAATAAAGAATTTTGGATTTACCCTTTGAGTAGGTAATATTTATAACATTTTGGCTGCTGAGTTTTCCAACAAAGCCGTTTTCTGCTCGTTAGATTAAATGCTTATTACTATTAACTGTCCCTTATTTAACAAAAAAGCGTTTACTTCCAAAAATATTAATGATAAGATGTATTTATCTTAGTAATAATTATTACAACATTTATATGTATTGTTATAATTATTACTAACTAAAAATTTATACTGAGTAATTAAAGAAAAACATTTAGCCCTTAGGAAGTAGCTAAACCTTGATTTTATACAAGGACTTTTGAAAACGGTGTCACTATAAGTGTTAAACAGAATGTAATAAAAAATGAGACGCAGACTGTTGGTAGGAATGTTTCAGGAAATGCCTTGAGTTTTTATTTAATCCATTCAAACGGAATTAGCAATGTTCAATTGAAGTAGTGATTAAAGACGCTTTTGCTAAAGCAGAGAAAAAATTAGGTTATGAAGAAAAACGTATAAAAATCATTGAAGAATATGCGAAAAAACGACAGCAACGTATTGAGGGAGGATGCATTCAGCCTCCTTGGTTAAAAAGAAAATAGAATCTTATGGATTGTAAAATAGGAGGAGAATATAAAAATGAGATTGGGTTTTATTGGATTTGGGGAGGCATCTTTTGAATTATCAACGGGGCTAAAACAAGAAGGGGTAGAAATGATTTTTGCCCATGATGTGATGCTAAATCATCCTGCCTTTGGCGCACAAATAAAGAAACGGGCCAGTCAAGCTCAGGTTGAAATTCTTGCTGCACCGGAAGATGTGCTAGAAAAAGTTGAAGTCGTTATTGTAGCGGTACCCGCGGATAAAGCTTACGGAGTGAGCGAAGAACTGAAGCCATACTTAAAGAAAGACTGTGTTTATGTTGATGTATCGGCTTCCACTCCTAAAGTGAAACAAAACATTTCAAAAAATATTGAGGGAAATGGCGTACTTTTTGTAGATGCAGCGATGATGGGTTCCCTGCCGGTCTATAAACATAAAGTTCCCATCCTGGCAAGTGGCAGCGGAGCAGAACGACTTGTTTCTTTGATGACACCATATGGAATGGATATCAAAAAAGTCAGCAGCAATCCTGGCGAAGCTTCCGCGGTGAAACTAATCCGGAGTATTCATATGAAGGGGGTAGCGGCACTTTACTTGGAATTGTTGGAGGCTGCTCATGCATTTAATGTGGAAAAACTGGTGTTAGATTCATTAAGCGAGACCATGGATGGCAATAGTTTTGAACAAACCATGAATCGGCTGGTAACTGGAACTTCCATTCATGCATTAAGAAGATCCATCGAGCTCGATGGATCCATTCAAATGCTGGAGGCTTCCGATATTGATTCATCCATGTCTAAAGCAGCAAAAGACAAGCTTCAACACCTAGCCGATGTTAACTTGAGAGAAAAATTTAAAGGACAAAAGCCAGAGCATTGGTTGGACGTCATTAAAGCTTGTAAAGAAGAAAACGCAGCAATTAACAGCTAATTTCTTTCAGACCAGAAACCATAAAGTTTCTGAGATAAGTCTTTGTTGGTTTCAGGTCTGAATAATTCTATAATTCATTATAATAAGGCGTATTTTATATATGAGCTATGAAGAATAGAAGGGTGCTTTTGTGATTAAGACTAATCAATAATTCCTTTGAATGTATAGTCTGTTAAGTCTGTAAGCCTTTACAAACAAGAGGGAAGGCACATTTCATGTCTTGAATATTTCTTTGTGTTTACTCTGGAAGGATTGCCTCCTAAAACTGACATGTAATCTAAGGAATTCTACGAAACAAGGAGGAAGTATATAATGCTAGCATTTTTGGGATTTGCCATGATTGTGGTTTTTATGTATTTGATAATGAGCAAGCGTATGTCAGCGTTCAACGCATTGACCATTGTTCCAGTCGTTTTTGCGCTAATTGGTGGTTTTACTGATTTAGGACCAATGATGTTGGCGGGGCTCGAGAAAATTGCGCCAACTGCTATTATGATTATTTTTGCCATCCTTTACTTTGGCGTATTGATAGACACTGGATTTTTTGATCCGCTCGTAGCGAAAATTTTAAAAATAGTGGGTGGCGACCCACTAAAAATTGTACTTGGTACTGCGGTTTTATCATTGATCGTTGCTCTGGATGGTGACGGTACAATTACGTACCTTATTGTAGTAACAGCATTTCTTCCATTGTATGAAAAATTAGGTATGAACAAACTTATTTTGGCCTGTATTCCCGCATTAGCTATGGGGGTAATGAATTTGACACCATGGGGAGGGCCAGCTGTTCAAGCCGCTGCAGCAGTAAATGTAGATATACTAGAAATGCTTGTGCCAATCATCCCTTCTATGATTGCAGGCGGAGTATGGGTTTTAGTAGTTGCGTTTTTTCTCGGACGGCGTGAACGCAAGCGGTTAGGGGTTACCCACATTGACTTAGATTTAAGTGGAGAAATTGCCGCTACCCTTGATACAGGAATGGATGCATCCATAAAGCGTCCTAAATTATTTTGGTTTAACCTGGTTTTAACCCTCTTAGTAATGGCAGCTTTACTTACGGGCTTCTTACCATTACAGGCTTTATTTATGCTTGGATTTGCGATAGTTATGATTGTTAATTATCCTAACCTGCAAGACCAAAAGGACCGTTTGCATGCACATGCAGGTAACATATTAACTGTTGTCTCCATGATATTTGCAGCAGGTGTATTTTCGGGGATTATAGAGGGAACTGGAATCGTTGCAGCTATGGCAGATATTCTAATCGCCATAATTCCAGATGCACTTGGACCTCGATTAACAGTCATTGTTGCCATTCTAAGTATGCCATTCACGTTTTTTATGGCGAATGCTCCGTTTTATTTTGGGATTATTCCGATCATGTCGGAGACTGCTGCCCACTTTGGCATTCAACCAATAGAGATCGGACAAGCTTCTCTTTTGGGACAGCCTTTACACTTGTTAAGCCCGCTTCAAGGGTCTATTTACGTACTAGTAGGGCTGCTTGGTATTGATATAGGTGACCATATTCGTTTTTCAGCCAAATATGCGTTAGGGACAGCAGTGGTTATGACGGTTGTCGGTGTTTTAATCGGCGTATTATCTATTTAATCATATAAACACTATAAGCAAGAAAGCGCTTATATTTTAGAATATCTATCCTTTTATAGAAATTCGCTTAGATACAATAATTAAAGTCATTCTTGATCATACACAGAATACTCTGAATAGCTAAGCCGTTAGCCTGGAGATTCATCAGTGGAACTAGTGAAGTGAAAAGCGGATAGAACAGTGGTAAACCTTTAAATCATCATTAAATAAGTATATTTTCTTGTTGCTTAAAAAGAGAGCGTCCAGATACTTGGCGAACTCAGAAAGGTAAGATGACTATGCTTCAAAAACAAATTGTGGTTGGACTGGACCCTGGGCTTGAATCAAGGGCGGCATCTCATTTTGTCCAGAAAGCTTCGTCCTTCAGCAGTGACATTTTGCTGATAAAGAATGAAAAAAAGGTAGCAGCAAAAAGCATTATGGGCATCATGGCCTCAGCGATCCGCCAAGGTGATAATGTAACGCTTATCACAAATGGCCAGGATGAAGAAAAAGCGATTCATGTACTGGGTGGTATTCTTACTAGCGGATTTGATAAATAAATAAATAAAACGATTATAAAGCTAAGGCGCTTCTTTTAAAAGAAGCGCCTTAGCTTTAGTAAGAAATCGTAAGCCACTATTCTTGTATCTTAGTCACCTCAAAACGATTGTTTTTCGTATTTTTCATAAACAGACTGCTTTAAACGATCAAGATGACCTTTTACTGTTGAAGAAAACTCTAACTCACAACTGCGTTACCTATTTTACGAATAGACGGAGAATAGTTTTTGCTGCTTACGTAATTGTCTGTAAATTGGATACTTTCTCCTGATTTGCAGACGGTTTTTTAAGCATAGGCCTTTCTTCTTTGCTGTAACTTTTCCTGCTGCTAAAATGCTGGAGCGGTTAATTTGGTCCTTTTTTCTAAAATCAATATTAAACAGGCATTTCTAACCCGTAACGCTCAACGACTGATGCAAGTTCATCTAAAACATTTTTTGAGAGCGGAATACCTTCTATTGCCAGTTTTTTTGATCTTTCGTATTCAATCTCCCCTGGCAAGTAAATTCGGTCATATCCATGTGCAAGTGGGATGTTGCGAATTTCTTCAATCATTTGATCCATCCGATCTTTAAAAGAAGCCAATTCTTCAAATAAATCGGCTCGTATCACAAGAAAAAACTGGCCAACATTCTGGCTTTTGTTTAAATCTTTATAAAGGCTTGAGATATAAGGGCCAAATGCCGCACCTGTTAGAAGTCCTGATAAGACCTCAACAAAAAAAGCAAGTCCATATCCTTTTGGTCCTCCAACAGGAAGAACAAGTCCTTTTCCTGCTTCAATCGGATCAGTGGTAGGGTATCCATCTTTGGAAATCGCCCAGCCAATAGGAATCTCCTGATTATTTTTGCGGGCTAATGTAATTTTGCCTCGTGCTACCACACTTGTTGCCATATCAAAGACAATATCAACTTCTTTTCCGGCTGGAATTCCATAAGATAGAGGATTTGTACCAAAATAGCCCTCTTTGCCTCCCCAGGGTGCCATGCTGGACGGTGCATTTGTCACAGCAAGTGCAATACAATCATTTTTCGCTGCGTACGCTGTATAATCCGCAAGCATTCCACAATGAGATGAATAATTAATGCCGACAATGGCGATTCCAGTTTTTTTGGCTTTCTCAACAGCTATTTGCATTCCTTTTGTTGCAAGAACAATACCGACACCGCTTCCACCATCTAGCAGCATACTGGATGACGTTTCTTTAACTACATTGATTTCTGTTTGCCTTTTCATGATGCCAAGATCGAGCCGTTTCGTATAAATGTCGACCCGGCTGACCCCGTGGGAATCAATGCCTCTTAAATTCGCCAGTACAAGATGGCGTGCTACAATACCAGCTTGTTCTTCGTTTAAACCAGCGGCCTGGAAGATTTCAAGCACGCACTTTTCAAGAGCTTCTTTTTGGACAGTAATCAATTTTCATTCCTCCTGTTTTTTAAAAGCGCTTTCAAAAAAGTGTTTACATACAAAATAAACGATGTTACTATGAATTCACAAAGTAATAAATATTCCGAAAATAAATTATGTTGTTATTTTTACTACTAAGTTAAGGGTAACTCTTCTTGGTTAACTCGTCAAACTATTCATCTTCAAAAGTGGATGGATAATTAAAAAATAAGTTTATAACACTTGTATTGATGTTAGTTAGTAAATCTTCCAATAGAATTAACACTCTTTTATAAAGTGGTGATTCATAAAATTAAAAATATGAAAAGGAGTGGCTCAAATTGGATAAGTTAGCATGTAACAAAAAAGGGTCAGGTAGTGTTAGATGTCCTTGCTAATTTTTGATGTTTAAATTTCAGACAGGTGGATGAGTTAACTGCCTAATCAGGAGTAGAGAAATATAGCAGTAAGGATTCTGCCTTAAACAGTAGTTACCTTCATTCTAAGGAGGTTTCCATCATAGTATTTCAATCTTAATCCAGAAGGAAAAAATCAAATTTTTTTAAAAAGCAATAACTAAAAATAAATCCACTCAGCTCTAGATTCAAAAATTATATTTTTAGGAGGATAAATTTATGAAGAAAACGCTTTTAATCCTACTATTATTAATTTCATCTATCGGAACTATGGTAGGGTGCAGCAACCAAAAAACAGCAAGTGGTACACCGGAAGAAAGTACTGGAAGTGAAAAAGATAGTGATTATCCAAATAAACCAATTAAATTGATTGTCTCGTTTGCTGCTGGTGGTGGGACGGACTTGGGCGCTCGTTTATTAGGCCCCCATTTGGAAAAAGAATTAGGTGTGCCGGTGGTCATTGAGAACAAGCCAGGCAGCGGTGGATGGATTGGCTACAAGGAGTTGCTTGATGCAGAGCCAGATGGCTATACAATCGGATATCTAAATACTCCCGGCTTAATGACAGGTTATCTAAACCCTTCTACACAAAGAAAAGAGAATTTAGATAGTTTTGATTATATTGCTAATCATGTTCTTGATGCAGGAGTAATTGCGATCCGTGCAGATGAAGATCGCTTTTCTACAATTGAAGAATTGATTGAATACGCAAAGAAAAAGAATGTAACATCTACAACAAATGGTGTCGCATCGGGAAACCATTTTGCAGCTTTGCAGCTTAACGAAACACTGGGAACCAAATTTAAACCTGTTCATTTTGATGGAACGGCCGAAGCTTTGACTGGGGTTCTTGGTGGGCATGTTGACGTCTTAGTAGCAAAAGCTGGGGAAGTTTTAGAGGCTGAAAAAGAAGGACAAATGAAAGTAATTGGCGTCATGATGGAAGAACGGGTTCCTCAATTTCCAGATGTCCCTACACTAAAGGAAACAGTAGGAGAGGTATTAAACTATTCTTCTAGAGGTATTGGAGCTCCAAAAGGACTAGATCCTGTTGTATTGGAAAAACTCCAAACTGCTGCAGACAAAGCGATGAACAATCCGGAACACATTAAAAAAATGGAGGAACTAGGATTAAATATTGAAGTGATTAAAGGAGAAGATTATAAAGCTATGTTAAAAGAAGAAGAACAATCGGCAAAGGATCTTCAGCATTTAATGGGATGGTAACAGGTGGTATAAAAACAAGTATAGAATCCTTCATAAAAAGGGTGTGTCTTCTTTGAAAAACCTTGGCGTTGTGATGAGTATTTTCTTTTTCCTTATTAGTGGAATAGTGTTTAAGCAAGCGTTATCAATGGAGTACTATAGCGAGTTTGGGCCAGGTTCAGCTTTATTGCCGCTTTGGATCAGCGGATTTATGATGATTCTCTGTGTGATCAATATCATCATGTCACTTAAAAAAAATATCATTCATTTTTCTGATGTCATGCCCAAGGGAGAGGGCTTAGTCAATGTGTTGACATGTGTTGGCTCCTTGGCATTGTTTATGCTGATCGTCCCTTATGCCGGATTTACTATCTCTTGTTTATTAATGTTGTTTATCTTGTTTTCCCGAGGATACAAATGGTATTGGGGATTGGGGCTTTCAACAATGGTTACAGGTTTACTGTTTTGGATTTTTGGCTCGATATTAAGTATTCCATTGCCTGTAAATGCATTTGGATGGTAAAGGAGAATTGCTATGGAATCATTAGGGTACTTACTAACAGGATTTGAGACAGCCGTTACGTGGCAAAATCTGCTTTATTGTTTGGTTGGCGTTACCTTCGGCATGTTAATTGGGGTATTGCCAGGGCTTGGACCTACAGCCGGTACAGCACTCCTTTTACCAATGACATTTGGAATGGAACCTGTTTCGGCGGTAATCATGCTGGCCGGCATCTACTACGGTTCAATGTATGGCGGAACAATTACATCGGTTTTAATCAATGCTCCAGGAGAAGCGGCATCACTTATTACCTGTCTGGACGGCTATCCCTTGGCCAAACAGGGAAGGGCAGGTGTGGCCTTGGGCATTTCTGCGATTGGGTCTTTTATTGGTGGTACTGTTGCCATTATCGGTCTTGTCATTGTGGGTCCTTTGGTTGCGCAGCAGGCACTTAAATTTGGGCCGCCAGAATTTTTTGCATTAGTCGTTGTAGGCTTATCATTGTTGGTAGGCTTAATGGGTAAATCGCTAGTGCGAGGATTGATGGCGGCATTCTTTGGCTTAATGCTAGCATTTGTCGGCATGGATACAATGGGAACCTTCCGTTTTACTTTCGGTGAAGCGCATTTAGAAGATGGTTTTGATTTTATTTCAATCGCGATGGGCCTATTTGGTTTATCTGAATTACTTATCAATGCAGAAGAAAATTTGAAAGCTCAAGCGCAGAAGCCACCAAAAATTCAAGGTTTAATGCCAAAGCGCGATGAGTGGGCCCCTACATTAAAGGCCGTTTCCCGGGGCAGTGGTTTAGGTTTTTTAATTGGTTTGGTCCCAGGAACTAACTCTGTAATCCCTACAATTCTTAGTTATTCCATGGAACGTAAAATCTCAAAAGATCCATCGCGTTTCGGTAAAGGTGCCCTAGAAGGAGTTGCGGGCCCGGAAACGGCAAATAATGCATATAGTGGCGCTGCATTAATTCCATTGTTCACTTTGGGGATTCCGAGTTCACCAGCAATTGCTGTTCTGCTCGGTGCTTTTATTATGCATGGTTTAACACCGGGACCAACCTTGTTTCAAAATAACCCCGAATTTGCTTGGGGGGTTATTGCCAGTATGTTTGTTGGCAACCTGATACTTCTTATTATGAACTTACCTTTGGCAAATGTATGGGCAAGGATTACAATGGTTCCTTTCAAACTTCTTTTCCCTATTATCCTTATTATTACAATACTTGGAACTTACAGCATTAGTAATAGTTTGTTTGATGTCGGAGCCATGTTAGTCTTTGGTGTCATTGGTTACTTTATGAAAAAAGCGGAATTTCCTCTGGCACCTGTTATTTTGACATTTGTCTTAGGCAAAATTCTTGAGAGTTCTTTATTAAAATCTTTAACCATTTTTAATGGGGACTTTTCACAGTTTTTCACGAGACCAATATCTGGAACTTTGCTGGTTATTGCAGTGATTATGATGGCTCTCAGCATCTATTTTGGCTTTACAAATAAAAAGATTGCGGATGATGTGGAGATGTAACGAGTAAAAATTGTGAACATGGTTGTTTTTCACAAGAGTACCCAAAGAACCTGGAAGACAAGGCAAACTACATCCTCTGTATCGGATCGATTACCTGGTAGATATAGAGGATATTTTAACTCCGTATCAAAGAATTATAAATTTAATAATAAAAGTATTAGGTATATGGTAAAAAATTAAGTGATCATTTTTTCTATACCTAACGCAGTATAAAACTTATTTACAGCAGAAAAAATCAATGTTACCATATCATTAAAGGTAGTAAAAAATATTACTTGTATTAATAAAAAAGTTATTTTTATGACAGGTATGTTTTTCCTCTCTAGAAGAAAAAGTTATATGGCTTTGGGTTTAAAAATGTTTTCATGCCAATTATTTAAATGAAGGAGTGTAGAAATGATTTACAAAGAAGACCTCTTACCACAAGAAATAATCGAGCGTGCTAAAAAACTAAATACCACACTTTTATCAGATGCACTGGGTTGCACAGGTTCAATGCATTTTACTGTTAAGCCTGTAGCACCAGGCATGAAAGTTGTTGGAACCGCTTTAACTGTAGATTTAAGAGCTGGTGATAATCTCTTTTTGCATCAAGGTATTTACTGTGGCGGGGAAGGATATGTTCTCGTAGCAGATGGTAAAGGACATACTGAAAACGCATACCTTGGAGAATTAATGGCTGGTGCTGCAAAAGCTATAGGATTAGAAGGCATTGTGATTGATGGTCTTGTTCGTGATAAAGAAATGCTCGGTAAAATTGGACTTCCTATATTTGCAAAAGGTTTTATACCGAATGGGCCATTCAAGGATGGACCGGGAGCAATCAATACCCCGATTTCATGCGCTGGAGTAGTCGTTCATCCGGGTGATTTAATTGTTGGGGATGAAGATGGTGTAATCGTTGTTCCCAAAGATAAAATTGAGGAAGCACTGCATAAAGCTGAAAACAAATTTGAATATGAAGAAAAGCGCCTGCAGACTATTGCGAATTATGAAGAGAAACGCAGACAGGGAAATGTAGACGGAATCAGCATTGCACCACCATGGCTGGAAGATAAAATAAAAGAATTTGGGTTTTAAGAGGAAAGGAGAAAAGCCATGCATTTGGGATTTATCGGTTTTGGAGAAGCAGCATTTGAATTGGCATCAGGATTAAAACAGCAAGGACTTGAAAAGATGACGGCGTATGACCCCCTTTGGAATGTACCAGCATATGAGGCATTGATACTACATCGAGCAACAACAGCAGGTGTAACACTCGTTCAAACACCGGAGGAAGTTTTAAGAGAGATAAACGCTGTTATCGTTGCCGTACCAGCAGATAAAGCCCTTGAAGTAAGCGAACAGTTAAAACCAAATCTAAAAAGCGGTATGGTATATATTGATGTATCCGCTTCTAGTCCCGATGTGAAGAAAAAAGTTGCTGCCAATATTCAAGAAAAAGGTGGAAAGTTTGTGGATGCAGCTATGATGGGTCCACTTCCGGTATATAAACACGAAGTTCCTATTCTAGCAAGTGGTGAAGGAACAGATACCTTTATGGAAAACATGCAGCCTTTCGGCATGAACATTAGCAAAGTCAGTGAGGTGCCGGGAGAAGCAACAGCCGTTAAATTAATTAGGAGTATCTATATGAAGGGTATTGCCGGCCTTTATGTTGAACTCCTGGAAGCAGCACACGAGTTCAATGTTGAGACACTGGTTATTGATTCACTCAGTGAAACAATTAATGGCCGTACATTTGAGGAGACAATGAATAGACTCGTTACCGGAACAGCTCTTCACGCCGCTAGACGCTCTGTGGAGCTGGGCGGAACCATTGCGATGCTCGATTCTGTCAATATTGATTCTTCTATGTCAAAAGCAGCAAAAGAAAAAATTGAAAAGCTCGCTTCTTTAAATTTGAAAGATAAGTTTAATGGTGAAAAACCGGAACACTGGCTTCAAGTAATTGAAGCTTTTTAAAATAATAAACGAATGGGCGAATTGAGTAGGTAGAAGCCGATCTATATTCTTTATATGAATTTAGTGAAGATATGCAGATCGTCCATTGATAAAAAAAGTTCAGGCAGACAGTCCAGATGGATGTGTCTGTCTTTTCACTCTCTTTTAATAAAGAAGGGAAATATTAAGATGAGAAAAATGAAAAGACCCGATCGTTATAAAGTTTTTGTTTGCACCGCTTTATTTATGGTTAGCATTGCAGGAAGCAGGCCGCTCATTCCATTATATGCATACGATTTAGGCGTGAGCCATGCGGAAATAGGCGTGATAGTTGCGCTGTTCTCTTTTTTACCGCTCTTTTTGTCCATTTATTTAGGAAAAATGATCGACAGAGTTGGTATCAAAGGACCTCTTATTGCAAGTATTGTTTTTGGAATCCTTTCTATGGTTATCGTGGCTTCTTTCAATAATATTACGGGGGTCTATCTATCACAAGTATTTGCCGGGTTTGCACAGTTAGTGTTTGTATTATCTATACAAGCATATTCAGGACAATTCTCAAAAAGTAAACTAAGAGAATATTATATCGCGGTGTTCAGTATCGCAGTCGCAGCCGGCAGTTTTATCGGACCACTAATTACAGGTTTTTTGTCAGATACCTTCAGTTATACCTATGCTTTTTTCAGTTTGGGTATTATTCTGATATTTATACTTCCAATATCCTTCTTCTTTACAAGCAAAAAAACGATGTCGAAGATCAATGGAAAGCCTAAAAACAATGCCTTTCTATTACTTCGCCTCCCCGACTTGCGGAAAGCAGTGCTAGTCAGTTCTATAGTTTTGCTTGCAAAAGATACATACAACGCCTTCTTCCCGTTGCTTGCTGTTGAAAATGGTCTCTCTGCTTTTATCATTGGGGTAATTGTGGCATTAAATGCAGGAGCAGGCATGTTAATCCGTGGCTTTTTGCCATGGATATCACAACATTTAAAGCGGGATGTTGTTATTACTTTATCGATCTTCTTTGCAGGCCTTTCTTATCTTTTACATCCAATTACAGATCACGTTATATCGCTTAGTATTTTATCTTTAGTGCTTGGTTTTTGTACCGGAATTGCACAGCCGCTTTCTATTTTTGCAACAATTATTGCACTGCCAAAAGAGCGGGTGGCCGAAGGGCTTGGATTACGTCTAACATTTAATAAATTAACTCAAATTATAGCACCGCTTTCTCTTGGTGCTGTTTCAGGTTTAACGGGAATGTCTGGTGTGTTTTTTTTATGCGGCGCGGTTATTATGGCTGGTTCTGTTAATTCTCAAAAAATTGCTTTGTACAAAAGAAGATGATGGTCACATCACTCTGTATAAGAATATATAGAAAAATGATGACACCTGATGTCTATTTGTTTTCTTAAAAAGAAGTTTGTCTAAACTCTGAAATAGTGCTACCATTTCTTTAAAGAAAATTGGTGGAATTTTTACTACATACTTAGGGTGATTGGGGTTATAAGATGGAAAATCCAATTATTAAATTACAAAATAAAATATCAGAGTTAACAGATACACAAAGAAGAGTAGCCGATTATATAATTAAACATCCGCTTGATGTTGCTTTTTTGACAGTGGATCAATTAGCGGGCATTGTTGGTACAAGTACAACAACGATTATGCGCTTAACCTTTAGCGTCGGTTATTCAGGCTACACAGAATTTCAAAAGGGGCTTCAGGAGATACTTCGTAATCGTGCTGCTCCGCAAACAAGACTTGAAGCTAATATAAAAGGGATGGGCGAGAATAATTTATGGGGGCGGTATGCGGAAAGCCAGATCAGCAGCATACAGGATACGATGAATATGATATCGCCTGAAGTCCTTGAAGAGACTATTGAGAAAATTGTATCTGCTGAACGTATTATCTGCACAAGTGTTAGGAGCGGTCTGCCTGTAGCCCAATACTTAACACATGGACTTAATCGTCTTTTGGGGAATACACAAATGATCGTCTCTGATGTAAGTGATTGGGTGGATACTATCGTGAATATGTCATCAAACGATCTGGTGATTGCCATAAGTTTCCCTCGATATGCAAGGAGGATTATTGACTTTACGGAAACAGCAAAGGGGAACGGGGTACAAGTTATTTCTATTACGGATAGCTACTCGTCACCTCTTATGAAGCATTCCGACTTAATTTTACCTTGTAATTCAAGCAGTATCGCTTTTCATAATTCAGCGGTATCCTCCATGTTTGTTGCCGATTATTTAATCAGTGCTATTGCTATCAATTACCCAGAAAGAACAAAAGAACGTCTCGATAAAGTAAATAAAATTTTAACAAATATGAATTACCATTCCTTACATGAATAACCCTTAATAAAAATGCAATATTACTTGGTTTTAAAACCAAGTAATATTGCATTTTTATTTTTATCAAGAGTATCTCTAAGAATGTAAAAGCTCTTCAAGCTACAGTGATTTAGAAGATTTCTTTCCTGTCCTGTTCGTCTCAAAAATAATTGTTTTTAAGACGAATTTACAAATAGCTACTCTTGATAATTTACAACAAAAAATCAAGTTTAAAGGGGGCATAACTCATAATTAAAATGGGAATTTATGTTTTATCATTATGTGTAAAACTCGAATTTATAATTTCTAAAAAATGTATCAATATAGTTTGAAGCCGATGAGTAAACAGAGGATAGCTTTTCTGAAGAAAGCTTGTGTTAAATATAGAGCGCTTAATTACTACAAAGCTATGTGCTACCTTCCACATAGCTTTTGAAGAAGGTTTTTCGCTTATTTTATAAAGAAACATGAATCAGATAACCTCAACATTAAATGGAAAATAAAGAGCTGACTTATCTAAGTCAGCTTCGGTTTTGATTGAGTATTTGAGAATGATTACTTTGGCCTTGCTCACGTTTATACACTTCTTCTAGAATTTCTGCATCAATATCCTGCATACTCTTGCCGTTCTTTTCTCCTTTTTTCGCAGCCAGTCCTTAATATCTACGGACAAAGAAACCGCCAGCAATTCCTCCTGGGATTGAATGCTGAGCGCTTCATATTCCGGAACATACCGCACACGCCCTTGTTTGGCAGAACGCTTAATGAAATCGGCTAAATCAACGGAAACACCACTTAACCGCGCGTCTTTCATATGAATGACCCATCGGTCCTTTAACCGCTCCATATACAGGTTGGCCACCGGAACCTGCTGATAAAGCAGTCCATCACTTGATAGGTAAGAGAATAGACGGCCGGCAGATTAAGCACCGCGTATCCAGGCTTGGTGCTGCGCTTGCCCATCTCAATGGAATAGTTAGGTGTTAACCTGTGTGTATAGATCCCTTCCATATAGCTGAACGTATCATCGGTTCCCGGCACGATAAAGTACCAGCCCCTAAACCTTTGCGCATAAGCCTTGCTTCCGGAATGGAAGGAGAAGAAAAGCGCTGGTACATGGCTTCTTTGGCTTTTTTATTGTAGTATTGCCGCTGGGAAAGCCGGTCTTCCCAAATTTACTTTTCGTGCAGCTCACTGAATTCTTCTAGATTGCTTTCTTTAATAAGCTGAAGTCAGTCCAGCAATTAATTCCGATCAAAGAAACCGAGCAAGAAAAGCTGATCACGCTAGACAATAAAATGGTTCAATGCTTAAAGATGTCGGCCATCGAACTTGGACCTAATGAGCAAAGCGGAATGTAGCGAGCTTTTTAAATTATTTAAATGAAATTTCATTTTTCAAGTGAAGACAAACAGTAACCTGAGACACACGAATTTATAGTTTCTATTAGCGAATAGATTCTTTCTATAATCTGCTTCTAAAAAGAAAAATTATAATAAAGAAAGCAAAAAAGCACACCTGCAGCGGAGTACCGTCTCTTGGTGAATTTCAATTATAAAATTTCTTTAGAAGTGGTGAGAAAATGAAAAAAGTAGTTGGAATTATTGGTGGAATGGGTCCTTTAGCCACAGTAGATTTAATGAATAAAATTATTCAGCGGACACCTGCAAGTAAAGATCAAGATCATATCCATGTCATTGCAGATAACTATACCCAGATACCTGATCGGACAACGGCTATACTGGGAAAAGGTGCAAATCCTGCTCCCTATATTGAGCAGTCAGCACGGCGTTTAGAAGAGGCAGGGGCAGATTTTTTAGTCATCGCCTGTAATACTGCACATTTCTTTTATAAGTCAGCTGATCATGCAGTAAGTATCCCTATTTTGCATATGCCCAAAGAGACAGCAGTTTTTTTAAAGAAGAATAATATCAATAAGGCGGGTTTGCTGGCAACAAGCGGCACCCTAAATACAAAACTGTATCAACGTAGCTGTGAAAGTTACAATATTGAAGTGTTGGAACCTGATTCAAAGATGCAGGAGGCCGTCATGCAAGGAATATATGCAATAAAAGGCGGCGATTTGGAAAAAGGGCATCAAAACCTTTTGGCAGCTGCTAAAAAGCTGCTGCAAGAAGGGGCGGAAGCGATTATAGCGGGCTGTACAGAAATCCCACTTGTCTTAACCTCGTCTTCAAACATGCCTATTATTGATCCTACAGAAATTTTAGCGGATATGGTCATTGAAACGTCACTTGGATTAGAAGAAAGAGTACAGGCATAAGGTTAGAAAATCAGTATGAAGGGTGGATAAGCTTCTGTAAAAAATTTGCTGTGATCAAGGATGTGCTATAGTAGGTAAAACAATGATTCAAGAAGGAGCAGTTAAAGATGAATATCGAAAATATTGAAGCCTTCCTTTATGTTTGCCAATTAGGCAGTTTCAATAAAGCAGCAGAGGCTCTTTATTTAACGCAGCCTTCTGTAACCGCGCGTATTCAATCCTTGGAACGGGAAATTAATATGAAGCTTTTTCATCGCAATGGAAATAAGATTTCGATCACAGAAAAGGGAGAATATTTTTTTCCGCACGCCCAAAAAATTCTTCAGGCTTATCAGGAAGCAAAATATGGATTAAACCAGGTAATCATTCCGTATGAGCTAGTAATTGGCAGTGCTTTATCGATTTCGAACAATATTCTTCCGGACATTCTTCCTGCTTTTAAGTCTGAGTTTAAAGATGTCCGTATCAAAATGGTGACAGGTCATTCTAAAGATATTTTGCACAAGGTGATTAATAAAGAAGTGGACTTCGGTATTGTGCGAACAGAAACACACCCCCAGGTAAAATCCATCAGGCTTTATCATGATCCGATTAGCCTTATTGTTCCAAAAGGCCACGATTTTTTAGAAAAAGAAAAAGTGACAGTGGAAGAAATCAGTAAACATCCATTAATCTTTTTCGATTATGGATCGATGGACTGGCTTATGATCCATCGGCTGTTTCTGAGTAATAATGTGAATCCAAATATATATTTAGAAGTGGATAATATGGAAACAGCCAAAAACCTGGTATTGGAAGGCTTAGGTATTAGTTTTTTGCCTGAACACTGTGTCAGAAAAGAATTGGCAAATGAAGAATTATTTCGCGTTGAGATGGAACCTCATGTAAAAATAAACATTAGTATCGATTGTATTTATTTAAAAGATAAACCTAAGTCCGTTTTTATGGATTTTTTGGAAACCAAACTATTTGAACAGTAATAACGATCCAAGAGAATTTTATCATTTATATAAGCATTGAAGTGGAAACAGCGAACGGGAAGCAGCAAGGTCATACCGTTCTTCTGTTTCTCTTTTTTCGGGAAAATATTTTAAAAGTCAAGCTTAATAAAGGGTCATGCTTGTGGAAGGAAGCTCTTCTTTTGTTAACTCAACCGTGTCACCTATTTTAGGAATAAACAGGGGGATAGTTTTTTGCACTTACATACTCATCTATAAACTGGAGCTTTTTTTCCTGGCGTATAAACAGTTTTTTTAAGCATAAGCCGTTCTCCTTTGCTGTGCTTTAAGGCAAAGAGGAACGACAGTCCACCATTTTCTCATCCTGTACCCTCACGCTTTCTCCTAATGATGGCGATGAAAAGTAAAAATAAAGGAATGATAAACAAAAAATCAAGAGCGGCCGAGCTGATGAAGCCGCCAAGCATTTTGATCGACTCAGCATTACTCGTATAAACACTGCGGTAATCGAAAGAAAGACCGCTAAAGTCTGGCTGGCCGTCATGAAAAAAAAGAGCATATAAAGCGCAATAATCAGCACACTGATCACACGTCCGACAATGAGCGGCAAAAATTCAGGCAGTGGCTTGTTGGGAAAGCGAGAAGCCAGCAGTCAAATCACGATAATTCCTATCTGCATGAAAAAACCCGCAAGCAGGATTGATAACCAGCCGTCTTTCCCTGCGACTTGATGCACGTCGTATGGAAGAGAGAGAATTCCGACACCAACATGGGTTTGTAACATAAAGAAAAATAGCTGCCAATTTGAAATGCTTGCTTCCTTTTTCATTTTTCCACCCACTGTCTTTCTTCTTCTTTTTTAGGTGTTTACGGCCAAAGAAACCAAACATAGAAGCGACCACCATAAATGGGAACCGCAGAAGGCAGATCGCTTATTTCCTTTCCGTTGATGAAATGAAATAAGACGAAATAGTCGTTGAGATAACCACGATGACGGCAAAGTTTGATACAAGGCCAGCGCCGACAGTTGAAGCCCTGTTTCTCGGATAAGCTCAATGGTCAACTTCATAAAGAGTACTTCTATAAGCGGTGGATAAGGAACTTGTTCTACTGAACCTTTGATCTGAAAAACCAAGTCCTTCAGCACGATTTCTGAATAAAAACTGATAACCGAAATATAAAAAGCCGGCAGCAAAATCGCAAAGAAAAAGGAAAATAAGCGGATCAGTCATTGCTATGATTGTTGCCGCGTTTTGGGATGCTAACTTTCCGAATACAGCACCTTTACCTTTACGCCAAAAGGGCATCATCTATTGCTCTTTTTTCAATAGGATGAGGAAAACACGGTGTTTTATGCATAAAAAAGAACTAGCCTATACCGGTTGTTCACGAATAATAAAGGTATCTAAAAAATAATAAAGTCATTTAAAATAAAAAAAGTTGTTTGAAAAGATAGTGTGAAACTGGATTTAATACCGTCTTTTTACGTTTCTCGATATAATAAAATCAAGAATACGTGTTAGCTGCTGGAACCTGCTGATAAAGCAGATTCATCAATTGGCAGGTGAGGGAGTAGGTGGCCGGTAGATTAAGTACTGTATATCCAAGCTTGGTACTGCGCTTGCCCATTTCAATCGAATAGTCAGGTGTTAACCTGTGTGTATAAATCCCTTCCATGTAACTGAAAGCATTATCAGTTCCCGGCACAATAAAGTACCAGCCTCCTAGACCTTTGCGTATAAGTATTGCTTCCCAAATAGAAAGAGAAGAAAAGCGCTAGTACACCGCTTCTTTGGCCTTTTTGAAAAAACTCGGTAAAACCAAAAATTATATTTAATTAAAAGGGTGGTAAAAGGTAATGGCGGAATGCTGCTGTGAACAAAATAGCACGGACAAGTTAAAAATTGAAGGTGACATGGCTGGAGACCCTATCTGGTGCAGTCGTTGTGGTTGTAATCTGAATTTAGATGAAATATCGCTTTCAGCTGAGTTAAAAGAAGAGCTGTCTGAGTGGATGGTTAATTACGGCAGCTGGATTGATTGGGATACTGATAAGTTAGTTCCAAATGGAATTACGCTTGAGGCTGAACATAATAAACAGGGGATGAAATTGGCTGAGAAAGCAAAGAAAGGGCTTACGGGAAAATATAAAATCAAGTTCTCACCTTCAACATCAGCAAGAATGTATGCTGGTTTCGATCGCATATAGCGGAAAAAGTATTTCACTTTAATCGAGACAACGATGATCTATTTGCAGAAGATCATGGAGCGGGAACAGCATGTGGTTCACCAATAGAAAGACAATGCGCTTGGGCGCTATATATAGAAGAAACTCGGTTAAAGTGGTCTCATTTTGATAAAGATAGTTGAAAAAAAATACTATTAAAGTATTGGAACGGACAGCTTGTATGCCAGATCCATGTAGTGTGCAGTATGCAATACATGAACAAATGGATGTATTTACGCCCCTTGAACTAGATAAAGGGCGCCATGTTTTTGATAACACACGCAGCGGATTAAGCTGGATCATTTATATGCTTTGTCTGAGATAGTCATCGCTTACCAACAGACTTTAATCTGTCTTTTTGTTTGATTTATTTTAGAATTACGATTGGTATTCATTTTAAAAGAAGCATTTATTCTCAAATTGAATAAAATTTATTCTTTTTATGAATTTCACTTATATGGATTTAAAATGTAAAATCTTTAGTAAGAGAGGCTAAGAAGGGAGAGGTACACAATTTTCGGAAAACGCTTTCAAGAAGATGTTCAATGAATTGTTTTGCTAACTCATGATGATGTTTGACTTATCAAAGAAAGTACTTTTGATTTTAAGTCTGCAAAACGGCAGGAGGACGATTATATGAAAATAATGATATCCATTTCAAACAGGCTGATGCAGAAATATATGCCTGACCCGTATGTACTTGTTATTGTGCTTACATTTTTTGTGATGGGGCTTGCCGTCTTTTTAACAGACAGCACACCGGTTCAAATTGTGGGCTACTGGGGAGATGGGTTTTGGAGTTTGTTAACCTTTTCCATGCAAATGATTTTTATTGTGGTAACCGGTCATGTAATGGCGAGCAGCCCCTTCTTTAAAAAATTATTGGGTAACTTAGCGGGTACACCAAATTCACCCGGGCAGGCAATTATTCTTGTTACTCTTGTTGCACTGATTGCCTGCTGGATTAATTGGGGATTTGGCTTAATCATCGGCGCATTGTTAGCGCGAGAAATCGCAAAAAAAGTAGATGGCGTGGACTATCGGCTGCTGGTGGCAAGTGCTTATAGTGGATTTATTATCTGGAGCGGCGGGCTTTCGTCATCCGTTGCTTTAACCATTGCTACTCCTGGGCATTTCACCGAAAATCTTATCGGCGTTGTTCCAACTAGTGAAACTCTTTTTTCACCTTTCAACTTAACCATTGTCATTGGACTTATCATTTTAGTCCCCCTTATCAATCGGTTTATGATGCCTCCTAAAGATCAGGTATTTATTATTGACCGCGATTTATTAAATGACCCGAATGATATGCTGGCTGCGGTAACTGAGCATAATATGGACATGACACCTGCTGACCGTTTGGAAAACAGCAAGGCATTGTCATTGCTTACTGGTTTATTGGGTCTTGCTTTTTTAGGATATTACATTACTGCTAACGGGTTTTCCATTAACCTTGACATTATTAACTTTCTTTTCCTCTTCATTGGTATCATTTTACACAAAACACCGAGACTGTTTTTAGAAGCTGTAGCTAAATCTGTTAAAAGCGCGACGGGAATTATTATACAATTTCCATTTTACGCAGGATTAATGGGTATTGTAACCGCTTCCGGACTGGCGGGTGTATTATCCGATTCCTTTATCGCGATTTCAAATGAACATACCTTTCACATGCTGACATTATGGAGTGCAGGCCTTGTTAACTTTTTTGTTCCTTCAGGCGGCGGACAATGGGCTGTTCAAGCGCCTGTTATGCTAGAGGCAGCAAAAAGCATGGGCGTATCGTTACCTAAAACAGCAATGGCTGTCGCATGGGGAGATGCGTGGACAAACATGATTCAGCCGTTTTATGCACTGCCTGCCCTGGCCATTGCCGGTTTGAAAGCAAAAGATATTATGGGCTACGGCTTAATCATCATGCTGATCACAGGCATTTTTATTTCTTCGGTCTTTTACTTTTTATAAAAAAGGATGTTCCTTTCGTTTTGATCTCAATATGTACATATTGAGATCTTTTTAATTTTAACAAGGTATTGTATCGCGATCTTTTGTTCTACAAACAAATATGGAAAAAGAGAGTCAGTTTATCTTGTTCCTCACCGGACAGGACAAAAAAGGGATAGTGCCCTCTGCTTAGGGACTGTCCCTTTTTTATTTATAAACTTATTAAACTCCCTTAGTTAAAACGATTTAGCCAGGAGAAGAAACCGTTAATCTTCGTCCTTCCCAACGCCGCGAAACGACAGCTGGTGAAAGGTATTGATAAACACAAACAATTCTTCTCCCGTTACCTTCCTCGAATCAGCAAGGAGGGGAAGGTACATAGCCTGGTAGGTTTCCGGCACCCAGATGTAGTGATGGACATACTCTGTGAGAAGAAAGCCGCATGATTGCCAAAAGTGGATACGCCTTCTATTATCTGGTGTTTCCTCTGACTCAGCCTCAATAATTAATTTCTGATACCCCTCATCCTCTGCTTTCTGTCGCAAGTAATTAATAAAGTGTTTGCCAAGTCCATGACCTCGCTCTTTTTGGGATACAGCCAAATAGTCGATGAGCATTACTTGGTCAGATACGAGCTTCCCTGTAAGAGCCATAACAACCGCTGCCGACTCGTTGTACGCCACATGAAGCTCGGCAATTCCTTGTGCAAACATATTTTTGATGATCTTAACCGGCTTGGCTCCCTTATCTCCAAATGCTTCCATATAAAGGGGGCTCGCGTCCTGCCAAAGTTCATCATCCCAAGTGCCAACAGTTTTAATCTTCATAAAGATTTCTCCCACCTAATTTGTTGTTCCTATTATATCCATGTAGTACCATATATTATCTATATTATAGACAATTCAGTTAGACTATTTTTAAATAAATGACGCTGTTAAACACCAGTATTTGTTTTCTAGGTGCAAACATAAGAAAAACGAGGCTTGTATGATGTCTCGGCTTTTTTGCGTTATTGATTTCCTGCCACACTTTACAACATTAAGCAGAACTAAAGCCAGAGAGTACAAATATTCATTTAAAAAGTGAAAAGAGATCTGAAAATGTTGAAATATGTGTATTTAACAGTGTTTTTTGTTCAATTTATCAACATGCAAGAAAATCTTATATAAAGAAAAAAAGATATATTTTACAATGATGGCATACGAAAGGAGGGTACCGGGTGAAACTTGTAGGTTATACATCGAATTATTTATTTTTATCATTTAGGAGAGTGAAAGATGTCTAAGTTTGTTTTTGATGAAAATGAAGTAAAGGCTAAAATAGATAAAGTTGTTGAAAGGACCATGAAGATGGATTACGGGTGGGACTGGCCTGCCGGGGTAGCCTTTTTCGGTATTGCTGAAGCATATGAAGCCACCGGAGAGGAGAAATATTTACACTTTCTTAAGAACTGGATAGACAAGGAACTGGAAGATGGTCTGCCATCATTATCTGTAAATGCTTGTGCGATTGGCCATACGCTTCTTACTTTATATAAAGCCTCAGAAGAAGAAAACTATTTGAACTACGCCATTCAAATGGCAGATTTTTTATTAAACGATGCAGACAGGTTTGCAGACGGTATTTTACAGCATACCGTTAACGGAGGAAAGGATGTATTTCCCGAGCAAGCATGGGCAGATACGATGTTTATGGCGGGATATTTTCTTTTACGAATTGGCCATATGTTAGATCGAAATGATTATTTTGAATTTGGCTTGAAACAATATCACGGACACGAACAATTTCTACAGAATGAAACAACAAATTTATATTATCATGGATGGGATCATGTTGCTCAAAACCATATGTCCGGCATTTTTTGGGCAAGAGGAAATAGCTGGGCAGCCTACACGATGGCAAGAGCATTGGAGTTAATCAAAGTACAGCATCCATCTTATATGGTTATTGCGGATTCTCTTCGTGATCTGTTGAGTGCTTTAGTTCGTTTGCAATCTCCAACTGGACTTTGGCATACGATTCTAACAGATGTCGATTCCTATCAAGAGACATCTGGATCTGCTGGAATTGCTGCTGCCTTGTTGTCTAGAGGCAAATTGTATAATGAATATATACAGATGTCGATTGAAGGAATTCTTAGTCAAATCAAAGAAGATGGATCGGTAGCAAGTGTCTCTGCAGGGACGGCTGTAATGGATGATGCAGAAGGGTACAAACAGGTTCCGTATAAAAGAGTTCAAGGCTGGGGACAGGGACTAACATTAGCCTTTTTGTCAGCACTGTTAAAACAAAAGACAAAGAATTAATGCTGTTAAACAACTAAAGGAACGAAATTTGATGACAAAAAAGCTAATTGAACAATTGTTAAAATCTTTTCTTAAAATAATTTAAATTTATATTTTTTAATCAACAGTACGGCCAAATTGGATATTCTCAAATTTTGGATACAAAAACTAGACGTTCATTCACACCAATCTCTAACAGAGCCTTAACCAAAAAAAGACATCCCTTCAGAACGAATGGATGTCTTTTTTTGTTGCTTTTTAGTTTTACATGTTTCCTAACGACGAGACAATTCCTGTTTCGCCATTTCTACAAGACGCTTCGTGATTTCACCGCCGACAGAACCGTTTTCACGCGCTGTTGTATCCGCACCCAGCTGAACACCAAATTCAGAAGCAATTTCGTACTTCATCTGGTCAATAGCCTGCTGGGCACCTGGAGCCAATAGTCGGTTGCGGTTTCTGCTTGACATGATCAGTCACTCCCTTATGGGTTTTTGATTTGTCTTGCCTTAACAGTATAGGTCGTTTCCGCTCCCCTCACACTGGTAATATAATCAAACAGGGAGTTTTTTTGGAAAAGGTCACTGTTGATTAAATTGGCTGCTATCATTAATAAATCTTCATTAATATGAAACTCAAATATCATGATAGATATCACTTTTTTACCATTTATTGATTATAGAGGAAACAAGCAAAGTTACTTAACAGTTCGTCTATAAGCATAAATGTTTTCAGGAAGCAAGAACAAAAATTAAAAGGACAGGGTGCATTACTTTCTCGAATTATATATAATATTGGAAATAGCTGTCTAAAAACAAGACATTTTTGCATTTCTCAAGTTTTTCGTGAAGGAGAGTTGAATTATGGCTAGAGTGTTAAGATCGAAAAAAGATATTGAACAATTCTCACTGGATTTTCCTCAAATTGCTTTTTACGATGATCAAGGAAACAAGCATTACTTTGTTTTTGAAGACAAGCAGCGAAATGGGCAGTGGACGCTGATGTTTAATGAATACACAAAGGCGTGGACCATTCATGGAAAAGGTGAAACCTATTGCGATCCAGATGAACAGCTGCTGGAACCAGCAGAAATGGTTAAGTTTATCTGGAAGAACCGCAGTTCTGTTAATAAGGTTTTGCGTCAGAAAACGGAATTTAGTAGTGAAAAAGCGTAGTATATACAAAGGCATGCTCCATTGCTTTTCTTAACATGGCTATGATCTTTCTGCTGACACTATCAGAAAAGAATCATGGATCTTGAAAATGAAGCAAAAGACGGCGTGTATGTTGCCCCAGTAAAATTATCGAGAAGCCAGGATTTGAGGACAAAAAAGCTAATTGAGCAAATGAAAAAGGCTAATAATAAATAGCGTACAAAAGGTGAAATAGGACCCGAGAGCGGGTTCTGTTTTTTTGTTTTCGAATTAACAATTCATCGCTATCCCTGAGTTTTCGATCAGAAAATAGAATTTGTCAGCTAGGTGAAGTTTGATAGTCCAGAACCCCTTACACTTGAATCCCATAATTATGTTAACCGGTTTAACAAGCTATACTTTCATGGAACACATAGGCTATGTAATCCCGGTTGAATAAAAGCGATCATTCCTAAAAAAACTATCTAATTTAGTGGTGATAATCCAGTTCAAACGCCCTCAAGCAAACCTTTTGAAGGGGAAATTAAGACGCTCTTAGAGATATTTTAAGCATTAATCAAAAAACAATTTTTTATTTCGTTTTCATAACGAAAATCAAATTACTGTTACATATGTGCAATAACTATTTTAAAAAGTTTCATATAAACAAAATTAGTAAAAGGAAATAATATGAAAGAGATCCATACAAGATATTTGGATAAAACGATAAGGGGAGAGGTCTAAACGTGAAGAAAAGCATGATTTTTATTCTAGTTTTTTTATTGACTATTTCCCAATGGAGCATCAATCTGTCTGCTCAGGCAGCTGGTTTTACGGATGTACCAAGCCGCGTAAAGAAGGAAGTAAACTATTTGTCAGGTGGGGGGATTGTAAAAGGTTCATCTAACACGTCTTTTAATCCCCATCAAGCGATAACAAGAACAGAAGCTGTTACATTAATTGGCCGTGCTCTTCAATTAAACGGTACACAAAGAAAAACAGTATTCTCTGATGTTGGAACGGGTAACTATGCTTCCGGGTTTATACAATCTAGTGTGGACAAAAAAATTATTACTAACTCTTTATCGGGAGTAAGTGCAGGCCAGTTTTATCCGAATAAGGAAGTTACGCGCGGGGAAATGGCCATTATGATCGCGAATGCATTCGGCTACTCTTATAACGGCACGACTTCCGGAGCTGCAAAAGAGCTAATGGATCGCGGCATTGCCAGTGGAACTGCCAGTGGTACGTTTGGCGGAAATTTAACGATTAAACGTGCTGATTTTGCTGTTTTTTTAGCACGTGCGATTAATCCCACGTTCCGTACAAAACAATCTGTAAGTTTTTCAAAGGTACTTTGGACAAGTGCTGATAACCTAAATATCCGCACAGGACCTTCGACATCCTTTGCTTCACAAGGAAAGATTGCAAAAAATGTAAAAGTATCAGGTGCGCATTCGGTTGGGGACTGGATATATGTTAAAACAGGTAACACAGTCGGGTTTGTCAGTGCTTCTTATTTGCGAAGTACTTCTTTAGGAACTGCCTCACCTGAAAAGCCTTCTGCCAGTCCAGATTCATCCCTTTCTGGCCAAACAATTATTCTTGACCCAGGACATGGCGGTACAGATCCGGGTGCAATTGGCTTTGGACTTAGAGAAAAAGATGTTGTCCTTTCTACAGGGCTGAAAATAAACAACCTGCTAAAGAAAACACCTTTTAAGGTGAAAATGACCCGCTCTTCAGACGTCTTTGTCTCTGTGAATGCCCGGCCTGATTTTGCCATAAAAAACAAGGGGAATGTGTTTGTCAGCATTCATGCAAATGCGGCTAGTGCGAGTGCGAACGGTACAGAAACATTTTACTATGCAGCTGCTGCAAACCCGTATGTGTCAGACAGCAAATTACTGGCGTTAAAAATTCAAACAAGAATGACAGACGCCTGGAATTTAAATAACCGCGGGGTAAAGTCAGGAAATTACGGTGTTCTCCGTGAAAACAATATGCCGGCCGCGCTGGCGGAACTCGGTTTTATTACGAATAAAAGTGACAATGACAAATTGAAATCGGATTACTGGCAGACAGCGGCAGCCAAAGCGATCTATCTTGGTATTTTGGATTACTATAAAGCAAAAGGCTACGAAGTAGATTCTCTTTACAGCATCGCTAAATAAGACAAAGTAAAACTGGACCCGAGAGCGGGTCCGGTTTTTTGTTTTCAGATTAACAGTTCACTGCGCTATCCCTGATTTCCAAATCACAATGTCTGGTGTATTCGTCTTCAATATTTTTGTATACGTAAAACTTCACTTGTCGTCACATATATGTATTAGTATACAAAAAGGCAGAAGGAGAGAAGATCACATGAGCTACCTTGAATAATTCGAGAGAAATAAAAGAAGAAAAGAGCTTTAACGGTCCTGCCTGCCTTCCAGACAGCCTGTATGGCAACTTTAAAGATTAGGCCTTTCCATTAGTGAAGCTATGTATCTCCTGGTAGAACGCAAAATAAATACCAATCAAAAAGCAATGAAAGAGCCTGCAGCATACATAAGTAAAGACACTAAAGAAGAGGATGTAGTTGCTATGAATACAAAACCCGTCATCAAACATACAGTGAAAATGAAGAGAAACACAAAACGGCTCACCGTCAAACAATGGGAAGTGAATGGGGAGCTGCCGTGCCCGATTTCTGCGAGATATCCAGCTGTTCCATACCGACCGTGGCAGCGAGTTTAAAAACCAGCTAATTGATAAAAGGTTAGCGGCCTTCCAGATCGGCCGCTCTTTAAGCATGAAAGGCTATCTATAAGATAGCGTCATAGCGGAAGCCACGTTTAAAATTATTAAAACCGAGTTTATGAACCAGAAGAACTTTGGTAGTCTAGAGTAGCTTACGCTTGAGCTTAGCGATTACGTTAATTGGTTTAACAAGCTGCGTATTCATGGAACGTTATGCTATATGAGCCCGTACAAATATAAGCAACTGCCTCTTAAGAAACATACTAAGATTAGTAGTGTAGCCAAGGCATTGGTTTACACTACTATTTTTTATATAGTGGAAGTGAAGAGTAGGCCGGAGACAGCTTGGGATCATGAATCCGATTAAAAAACTGACCTACTTCACTTACCTTATTTGAATCAGGTTTGAGTATGTTGGATCCTTCGAGATCGTGTATAAGAAATGGGAATCAATAAGTGTAAGGTGAAGACTTCCATGCAAAGTTAGGAGGATAAGTATGAAGCACGTAATCGCATTTGATGTCAGTATGGGGAAAAGTTACATGGTTATTTATAATGAATTAAAACATTGTATGTTCGAAGGAGAAATCAACCATTTTCGGACAGAGTTTGAGGAGTTAAAGAAAAAGATTGACGAATTAACCGAAGGTTATGGAGAACAGCCCGAGATCGTATTTGAAGCAACCGGTGTTTATTCCAGGCCACTAGAGCGTTTTATGAATGAGAATTATTATACTTACTGTCTTTTGAACCCCTTGGAAGCGAAATTACAATGTGATTCCTTGCGGATTCATAAAACGGATAAGAGTGATGCACATCGGTTAGCGCTTACCCACTTTACGACAGATAGAAGGAAAAAGGAAGGTTCAGATGAGCTTCTCCACCAGTTAAAATCGCTCTCCAGATATTATAGTGAACTGGACGATGAGTTATCCGTTATTCGCAGCCGTATGCATAAAGTTATTCAATTAACATTCCCAGAACTAGAGAAAATTTTCACTAGTAAATCGGAACTGTTTTTAAATATGGTCCAGCTGTTTCCCCATCCGGAACTTATCCAAGGCCTTTCAAAAACGGTGATTAAGAATAAGGTTCGCAACAACACAAATAAAAATATATCGCCAGTAATTGCGGAAAGAAAAGCCCTTGAACTGCTTGAAGCAGCTAAACAATCTTATCCATCGGTCTCTTCGACGGATGTCTTATGTGAACAGCTCAGGTCCTACGCGAAGCGGTACCAGGAACTACTTTACGAGAAGGAACAGTGTATAAAAAGAATGATTCCGTTGGCTGAAAGTCGCGAAGAGTACCGAATCATTCTTAGCTTTCCTGGGATTGGTCCTAATACAGCGGTGCGTCTTATGGCAGAAATCGGAGATATTCATCGGTTCGATAATCATAAACAGCTTAATGCTTTTGCGGGCATTGATATCCGGCGCTTTCAATCAGGGAAGACACTTTACAGGGACAAAATCAATAAATGCGGAAACAAGCACTTGCGAAAGCTGCTATTCCTCATTATCCAGAACATGATCAAACAACGGCGTTTCGGAAAGAATCATATAGTCGACTACTATGACAAATTAAAAACGCAACCTTATAACAAGTGTCATAAAGTCGCGTCTATCGCTTGTGTGAATAAGCTGTTGAAGAATCTCTTCTTCCTTATCGCCCACAATAGAAGCTATGACTACCGGTCAGCCACCACGTCATAACTTTACCTATATAGTAGCATACCTAGACGAACCTAGTAAAAAAATTACAGCCTTACTCGGTTTATTTGGCATGACCAGAGTGACCATCAACCCGTATTTGCCAATTCATACACGCCCGCTTTTGAGACAAAAACACCCATCAAAATAAAAAAAGCTGTTGACTAAGCGTAAGAAAGCTGTCTGATTTAGTATTAATAATTTATGCCGGTACAAGCTGCTGAACACCTTTACTTGGTTCCAGCCGCTTTAACCACATACTAATCTCTCTGCAAGATTTTGATCGTTTTATTAAACAAAAAAGCCTGCAAACATCACCTTTAGAATAAAGGCTTTGTCTACAAGCTGAGAAACCTCAAAGAGGATTTAATATTTGCATTTATTTAATCATTCTTGTCCAGGTATGCAGCTCGTACTGACTGACCAGTTCATCTGGAAATGTGGTATCAGATTTATCATTTGAAAAAAAGTAAATATAAACAACTTTTCCCGATTCTAGATTTTCTTCTTGCCAGACGCGACCAATTGTAGCAAAGGTGAAATTCTTAGATTCTGCTTCATGTCGAATCACTTTCTCAACTTTTTGATCAAGTTTCTCTAAAAACGTAGAAAAGTTTGACGCTTTACCTGAATCAAATGAAAATCGCTCTTTTTTGAAATGAAAATCTTGGCCATTGAACCGAGTGCTGGCTTGATTTTTAATCTCAAGTGACTTAATAATTCCCTCCATTGTTTCTGTCGGCAGATTGATTTTCACTCTTTAAACGCTCCTTTTCATTAAATAATAAGAGCCCCACCTCTGCTAACAATAAAACTCTTTTTACTTTTCTATATGAATCTATTTTAGTTTATGCCCGTATTAATTGAAAATATTCCTATTTTGGAAAACATAGTACAAATTTCATGCTTTTTAATTCTATCTACACGGCTTAAAAACATAGCACTCACGATAGATGAATTTAGTGAGATCCAAGACTGTTCCGCAGTTAGTGCAGCCCTTGTATTTAGACTGAAAGGAGGCAAAACTATTTAGTTCTGTCTCTTTTTCTTACTGTCCAATCTGAATTGTAATAATTTTTAATTTGTACTCTTGTAAGTTAAAGTATGAGGAGAGTAATATCCGCAAATTATCAAATATAGCTCCAAAGCAAAATGAGGAACTAACAGATGCCTTGTTTGAAGAAAATGAAATATAAAGTTTAGTTTCGAATTCAGCATAAATAGAATTTTGTTTTGAAACCTAAAGGAAACAGTCGCTATCCCCTTTGTCTTAAGGAATGGCGACTGTTTTTTAGGTGACGAGAGGCGAATAAAAAATATTACTTAAAATTTTAAGCGTTTAACTGATCTCATTTTGGGTAATGGGAGGAAGCAGGGAAATTCACAGATGAGGGACGAGAATCTCGTCTTTCTAAGTGAAAGAGAATTTAAAGTATTCAAGGAGACAAAGGATGAAAGAAGGGTTTTTAGCTTTCGGATTTTTTATTATTTTAGGTTTGTTGAGTGGCTGCAATCAGCAAACTATTGAAGAAATTGATACAGCTCAATTCAAGCAATTCATGGAGGATGAAGAAAGCGGGTTTGTTGCGCTTACGTATTACACAGACCAAGAAGCAGAAAACATGGCTCGTGTAACAAAGGTATTAAAGGACAATAAGCAATTTACTAAGCACTTTAGTTATGTAAAGCAAAATACAGAAAATGACCGGCATTTTTTATATAACAATAGCATAGAGCAAAATACTGAAACACTTGCCTATTATAAAAAGGGTATTTTATGGGAGGAATTCAATTTTCCTCGTGAGTGGGATTCAGAAGAAATGATGAAATTACATAAGTTTGTTAAAAAGATAAAAATGCAGGAATCTTAAAAAGAAATTTATTTGCGCAGCAGCACTAACACCGAAAAGTTGCGCATATAGAAAAAGAATTTATTCAAGAAGAAAAGCAACATACATACTAGTACATTGCTTTGACAAGTGAAGCCCAAGGAGTTTGGATTCCTTTGGGCTCTATGTTTTGTAAATGAATCATTGTTTATAGCAGAAGGCTCTTTGTCGAGCTGAAGCCATCATCTTCTGTCAGTATGAGCTTACTTTTATCTGGTATTATCCAAATAGAAAGCATGGTGATGACTTGAGCCTTTCATCAGTGAAGCTATTTACCTCTTGGTAGAGCGATAAATAACGGCTAATCAAAAAGTGGTGAAATAACCTTTAACAATACATAAGTGAATACACTGATGCAGTTGCTGGGAATAGAAAACCCGTTATTAAACATACAGTCAAAACGAAGTTGAATACAAAGCGATTTCCACCAACTTCTCAAGGCAAGCAAGACAGCAGATTGTATGACAGCGATGAACATAAAGGAAATATTGGTTAACATTCACAAATACTTTGAAGCTAAACGGAATATAAATAGAATAGATAATTTTAAGTATTTTTGTATAAAAGATGGAAGAAGCGGCTATCTTGATGAAAAGGTCATCCAAATAAAAGGGGAGATAACCGATGAAAGTTAGACAAGATGCATGGTCAGAAGAAAATGATTTGCTGCTTGCTGAGACGGTATTACGCCATGTGCGGGAGGGAAGTACCCAACTGAAAGCGTTTGAAGAAGTAGGAGATACATTGAACAGAACAGCCGCGGCATGTGGATTCCGCTGGAATGCTGTGATCAGGCAGCAGTACGAAAAAGCATTAGGTCTTGCACGCAAACAAAGAAAACAACATCTTCGTAATGGCCAAAAGAAGGAACGGTCTTCAGGACTTCATGTTATTTCTGAAAATAATCCTGTAGACAGAGACACAATAGAAATTCCAAGCTCTAATACTCTTACGATGAGAGAGATTATTGCTTTCCTGCAAAATATAAATACTTCTGAGGCAGATTACGAAAGCCTTCGAAGAGAACTTGAAACGGTAAAACAAGAGAAAACGGCTATAGAAACAAAATACGAAGAGCTTGAAAAAAGAGCACTCACTATGCAGCAAGACTACGAGGATTTAGTAAGGATTATGGATAGGGCCAGAAAAATGGTCGTACTTGGGGATGGAGCAGCTCAAAAGCCTTCCATGCAATTAGAGAGCAATAAAGATTTAGAAATAGCAGAGTAAAAAGCACAGCAAATCGGCTGTGCTTTTTTTTATGTTTCAAATCCTGCCATTGCATAAAGCAGGCTAGTGAAATATCCTCGTTCTTTTTTAAGGCTGCCCTTCCACTTGTAAAGTTTCCCATACAAAGAAAAGTATAAAGATAAAAGAACTTTCATCTTGCGTTGAATATAAACGGTCTTCCTTTAAGAAAGTTATCTGACTTCGTATTAACAATCTAAATGTCAAAACGGCGTTATTTGGTATTTTAATTATGGAAATAACATAATTATTACTCAAAAACTAGAGATCATGAAAAAAGCTGGAGGCCCTTCCTTTTTTAAGGGGGTTTCCGACAACTAAGCTAATTTGGATGCAGATCAGACAATAAACATGAAAACAACAGCTTGATTAAGCGTGGTCAATCTAGCTTTAGACCCTGCCGGGAGGAAGAGATAATGGACAACAAATTTAACAAGATCGTAACATCAGGTATCAATGCTATTTCACGATTGATTAAACATGTAGACGAAACTAAGACACCTGAACGAGGCATTCCCTCGAAACTAGTCGATGAAGCGTCTATTGATGAAGTAGTGAAAGCAATGACCTTGGATGAAAAGGCTCATTTGGTTATTGGTTCAGGCTACCCGGGGCCCAATGGTCTAGCAGGCGCTACGCATGCTATTCCGCGTTTAGGCATACCATCGATCATCTTTTCCGATGGTCCTGCTGGCGTCAGGATTGGAGGGTTCTTTGCTGGTGCTGCTCCAAGATATGCAACTGCGTTTCCGATTCCCTCATTACTTTCAGCTACATGGGATGTGGACCAAATCACAAAGGTAGCAAAAGCCATGGGCGAGGAATCCCGGGAATATGGGGTGGATATCCTGTTAGCTCCTGGTGTTAATATTCAGCGTGACCCTCTCGGTGGAAGAAATTTTGAATATTACTCTGAGGACCCTTTCCTGGCAGGCACTATGGCTGCAGCATTTATTAATGGAATTCAATCCATGGGCGTAGGTGCATGCCTTAAACACTTTGCTGCCAATAATCAGGAAACAAACCGAACAACGATTAACGTGGTTGTCTCTGAACGAACATTAAGAGAAATTTATCTTCCTGCTTTTGAAATGGCGGTCAAGCAAGCAAAGCCATGGACGGTCATGAGTTCATATAATGCAGTAAATGGCGTTTTTGCTACACAGAATCGCTACCTCTTAACCCATATCTTAAGGGAACAGTGGGGATTTGACGGATTTGTGATGTCTGATTGGTGGGCTGTTAAGAATCCTTTAGAGGCTTTAAGAGCTGGCAATGATTTAATCATGCCCGGAGTATACAGAGGACCATTACCTATGCCCGAATTAATTAAAGAGGTATACACTAAAGCCTCAGCACCTACACCAGATTTACTTAAAACCGCTGTTCAAAATGCTGCACCCAGTGAAAGGGTTCTTGACTCCTGCGTTCATAATATTTTAAAGGTCATTGTAAAGACGCCGACGTTTAAAGGAGAATACAAGGATGTAGATTATAAACGGAAAACAAATCTTACTAAACAAACGGCTGCTAAAGGTGCCAGAATAGATCGAGAAGTGGCTGCTGAAGGAATGGTTTTGCTGAAAAATAAAAATCGCGCTTTGCCATTCAAGAGAGTTACTACCGTTGGGGTAGCAGGGCAAAATGCAATTGTAGATCTTAATCACAACAGAGCAGGAATTATCATTGGCGGCGGCGGAAGTTCTCAAGTAAACGTTGAACCAAAAGACGTTGTTTCACTTGTACAGGGTTTAAAGAATGCACGTTATGTCGTAGTCAATTCTATAAACGGGAAAAAGGTGGTAGAAGGGTTGGGTGCAGATGATGCTGCGTATTTGGCAAAAACGACGGACATTGGTTTGGTTTCCATAGGCAGGGCCTCGACAGAAGGGGAAGATAGACCAGATATGGATATAAAACCGGAAGAGGTTCAGCTTATTAAAAATCTTAGCAATGCCTATCATAAAGAAGGCAAAAAGTTGGTTGTAGTATTGAATATAGGCGCCCCTATAGAAGTGGTAAGCTGGAGAAACTATGCAGATGCTATCTTATTAGCTTGGCAGCCAGGCCAGGAAGGGGGCAATGCAATTGCCGATATCCTGTCTGGAAAAGTCAATCCTTCTGGAAAACTTCCAGTAACCTTCCCAGTAAAGTACAATGATGTTCCTTCATATGGAAACTTCCCTGGCAATACCGCTATGAATACAGTTCATTATGCTGAAGGAATCTACGTTGGCTATCGTCACTACGATACAAAAGGGATAGAACCTGCATACGCATTTGGCTATGGCCTATCCTATACAAACTTTACTTATGACAATCTTAAATTAAATTCAACCAAAATGGAATTGGATAAGAATGAACCACTGACTGTATCCATAGACGTTTCGAATACAGGAAATACACCAGGAAAAGAAGTGGTTCAGCTTTATATTCACGATGAACGTTCGTCACTCGAAAGACCTTATAAGGAACTAAAAGGTTTTGAAAAGATTTCATTAAAGCCAGGTGAAACCAAAACTGTAACATTTACATTAGACAAGAGGGATCTTTCCGTATACGATGAAGCGTCGAAAACCTGGACTGTTGAGGAAGGCCTGTTTAAAGTTCTCATAGGAAGTTCTTCACACCATATCAAACAAAAAGGCTGGTTTCGGGCTGCAGGTGGTAATTTAAAATAAAGTTTGCTTAACCGGAGCCAATTTTATTAACGGTTATGTGAGAAAATAAAAAAGAGCAGCTTGAAATAGCAAGCTACTCTTCACTCCTGGTGCTGAACAAGGGGAGAGAACAGTTTATTTGATGCCTCCATTGGAGATTGGACAGCCTGCTCCACTGCCGGGAAAAAGATTGTAAAGCGAGTGCCTTTCCCAACTTCGCTATCCACTTTAATTCTTCCACCCATGGCTTTTACAATGCTGTAGACTACCATCGTGCCAAGACCGGTTCCAATGTCTTTCGTCGTGAAGAAAGGATTGCCTAAACGGTCAAGCTGCTCTTTATTCATTCCGATCCCTGTGTCTGTTACAGTGATAATAGCATTACTTGCAATATGACACAGATCAATGCGTAATTTTCCTCCGCCAGGCATCGCTTCAATCCCATTTTTCATTACATTTATAAGGCACTGATGTAGTTTTTTGTCTTCACCGGCAATATAAATATCCGCTGTCAGGTTCATTTCAATTTCCACACTGTTCATAGCCGCATAAGAATCAACGAAATTTCGCATATGGATGATTTCCTGATGCAGATCTAATATCTTTACGTCTTCTAATGAAGGCTTTGCAAAGGTAAGATACTCTGTGATCGTAGCTTCTGCTTTGTCCAGAGCTTCCAAGGCCGTTTCGGCATACATCTTTTTCTCCGCATCTGAAAGGCCAGGCTCGCGCAATAGCTGAACAAATCCCTTTGTAACAGTCAATGGGTTTCTGACTTCATGAGAAATACTTGCAGCCAATTCACTGACCGTTCTAAGTTTTTCAAGCTTTAGTACTTCTCTGGAAAGCAGCGCACTTTGCCTTGTTCTTTCATTTACAATTACAAACGATACAACCCCCAGTAATTGGGTCAACAAGATCGTAACAAAAACGATAAGGTATTCCACATCTGTTTTTTCTGAATCAAAGAAAAACATCAGTGCCATTCTGGAACCTGATCCAAATAAAGCGGCTATTGCAGCCAGTTGTACTTTTCGCCGCATATTAACTGCATTTTGGAAGAAAGGAATAATAAAAATGATGGAAATAAGCAACAGAGAATAAATCAATAAAGCCATATGAAAATGAGGGATGTCTAAATAAAAACGATATGTCAGCATCACTACTGTTAGTACAATCGCAACCCTGCGCCCTCCATATAAGGCCCCAACGATGAGGGGGATTTGACGAAAATCAGGGGTATGGCCTGCAGAATTGATAATAGGGAAGCTCATACAAAAAATAATGGATACGGCAGAGACAAGAGTAACCATAATTTTACTTGTCAATGGGGTGGTTTTTCCTTCAATAAACTTGAAATAGAAAGTGAAACAAGAATAAACTATGAAAATATTTAATAATGCGTTTTGAATACCATCTGATAAGCTACTCAATTTATCAGCTCCGTTTTCATGATCGGTTCGTATAATTTTGCAACTTTTACATTAGCTGACCGGACTGCATAAAAGAGTAAAATTTTTCTCTTTTCAAAGCTTTTATCTTCCATAAAATCAAGTTCTGCAAGATAGGTATTTCTTTTTATTGTCCTATAAAATAAGGCCGTATTCTATATAATTTGATCGACAAATAATGACATTCATCCGGTTAACTGTATTGAATAATTGCTTTTAACAAGCTAGCGGTGCAAGCAGTGGTTGAGTGGCCTGACAGGGGAAGCGGGGTGTATAGGGTACCTGCTCTTCTGCTGGAAAGAGCAATAAAAAGCAGCCAGGTGAAAACCTGACTGCAAAAAATGCAACGATTCGTAATGTGTGATTTAGATGACAATACTATTATGGTCTAATCAATGAAAAGTTATGCAGAAGAAAAAAAGAAGAAATCTTATCCAGTTTTAAAGTTCCCTATATTTTGAAGCTGGTATTGAAAGATAAGCTCATCTAATTGCTCACTGTACCTTAAAGCTTCTGGGCTTCCAAGACCATGTTCCATCCCGGCGGTAATCAAAACATGTTGAAGGCCGTTAATTTGCTTGTTTAACTCTTCTAGATTCATTTGATTATTCATCATGTTGTTTCTCCAGATTATTTTGTTTATTTAAAATAAGGCAGGAAAAAAGCATATGAGAAATCAAGAGAAATAACAATACATCTGACAAAAGCTCTGAAGATATGACATTTAACATTGGGTTAAAGAAAAGACAAAAGCTGAGAAAATCCTACTTTTATAGATCTAGAAGCGCCAGCAGAGATCGACCTGCTGAAAAGTGCAGTACACATCGTTACAAAAAACGGGAAGCTCATAAAACTTGTTATACTAATATTGGATAGTTGACTGAAACTGGTGAGTAAAAGGCTCTTTCAACAATTAACTCAAAAGAAAGGCTTCTCAATTTAAATGTGACATATATTCAAATGCTGTTGTTCCATACACGCTTTTAAAGTGCTTATTTAAATGGGTTAAATCAACAAAACCATATTCAGTTACTGCTGAATAAACATCTCCATTTTGTTCTATTAATTGCTTTGCACGTTCTATCTTGCAGTTAAGAAAGTATTGGTAGGGTGAAATCCCAGTATGAGCCTTGAATAACCTGATAAACTGAAATTTTGATAAATGAAGCTCTTTACATATGTCATCAAGTTTAAGTACATGCACTAAGTTGGCATGGAGCATATCTTTTGCTTTTCTAATTAGAGCATTATCTTTCTTATAGTCTGTAGAAAGGTTTGTTTGAGTAAGGCTGTCTGTGAGGGATAAGAATAATTCGCTGCACAAAGCCTCCTCTTTTTCGCTTAATATGGCATGAGAAAGACTTAATATTCTTTGTTCAAGTCTTTCATCGTACACAACAGGGGTTGAAAAGCATACCATATCCTTTTTTTTCGCAGCCTCTAAAAGCAATTGTGGCTCAATATAGAGCATTACATAATCAAGGCCTGTCTCATCATGTGCCATTCCGTCATGTGCCTGTTCTGGATTAAAAAGCATCACACCATTTTGATAGGATAATTGTAAACTGCCACCCAAGTTATACCGTTGAATACCACGCAACGTTACACCTATTGCGTACTCCTGGTGAGAGTGCTTTTTATACGTAAAATCAGTCATACTTGCTGACAGTGCAGTAATACCTGCCGATTTTTTATAGATAAATTTGTCCATTTCATTCACCCTTTGGATTTCAAAACTACATAAGGAAGCTAGACATAACTAATTATAATTGCCTTTATTGCTTGCCTTCATAAAGTCCTTTCCTTCATCTTAAAAGAATGCTTTTCTTCAGGAAAACGTTTATTCTTTACACCAGCAGTATAAGCCTGGATGGGTTCCAGTACAACGGATTCAATGAATGGTATTGTTTTACAAACTTGGGGACTCGTTCAACACCATAATTTAAAATATCGTGATCCCCCTAGTTCTGCAAGTGTTGCAGAAGGGTAGTCATAGGCTGTTACCATGACAATCTTTTCATTGCTTTGCTTCATTTTCAAGAAAGCTCTCGTTTTATTTTCTCCTTCATTTGTTTACCTACATCCATATCATGATGGCAGCATAAACCAAAAATAATGCCATCACGACATTAACTGTTTTTTTATGCTTCTGTAAAAGTTCCTTGAAGATTGCACCGAAAAGAACCCATGTGACAAATGCTAAAAATCCAATAAGAGTGATAGCTATCACACCAATTGTCACTCCAGGAACTGCGGTATAGTAGGGCATAATAAAGCTAGGAATGACAGTCATTGTAAATAGGACCACTTTTGGATTCAAAAACTGCATAAGAAAGCCTGACATAAAGGTACCCGTTTGGTTTACAGCTGGTTTCGAAGTATCCATTTTGTAAATTTGATAAGCGAGATACAACATATACACGCTTCCGACTATCTGCATAACCATTAAAATTTTAGGCAGTATCGTGACAAGCAACGTATTCAACAAAGAAGAAATAGCAAGCAATAAACCAAAAGCAATCGTTGCTCCATACGTATATTCCATTGCCTTTTTGGTCCCAAAATTATGTACTGTGGATAATATGACGATATTGGTAGGTCCTGGTGTAAAGGTAACAATAAAACAGTACATAAAAAAAGATGTAATATTCATGAGGGAAACTCCTTTCAAGTTATCTTAATGAATATTACATCTTAAAATGAAATGGCGTATAGTATATTATTGCACCCTGTAGTTGAAAAAAAATTAGCGCCGCATTCCCCTTCAAAATCTTCGATTTAGTGGGGGTTAGGCGCTAAGGTCTTAATTCTTCCTACTCTTCTATATATTTTTTCATTAGACCCATTGCTAATTCTTATTTATAATCACTCATATTGATTCTCTTTTCGTTTTACAATTGATTTCCATTTTGATACGATCAACGTATCATAAGGACTAAAAAATGGAAAGGAGGGTTTGGCTATGAAAGTTGCGAAGTCGTTGCTGCACAAAATTACAAATCAGACCGAAATCTTCAATGCTACGCTGGATATTTACAATGATGCCCTGTCCTTCATCATCCAGGTGATTGACAAAGAGTTTGGTAATACCGACGACCTGACAACAAAATCAATTGTGCCGGCAGTAGAAAAACTGATTCACGCAACCAAATCAAACCCTCTTCCGAAATACAAAGAATTTAACGAGCGTTTTTACAAGTTTCCGTCTTACTTCCGCAGAAGTGCCATTGCTTCCGCTTTTGGCAAAGTAAAGAGCTTCCGCTCTAACTATCAAAATTGGGAAAAAGAGCAGAAATACGCTCTTTCCGAAGGAAAAAAGTTTAAAAAACAGCCTCCACGGCTGCAAGTGAAACATAAAGAGTTCCCCGTTTTTTATCGCGGAAACATGTTCAACAGGACGTCTGATACGACTGCACAAATCAAGGTATTCTACCAGAATGACTGGGTATGGACAGATATCGAATTTAAAGAGCAGGACCTTTATAAACGGGGTGTCTGGGAATGGAAGGAGAACAACCCTAAGCTGATTAAGCGGGGAAAGAAATTCTTCCTTTCCATCAGCTATGAAAACAAAGTTACTTTAACAAAAACACCTATTCAAGAACAAAAAGTGTGCGCGATAGATCTCGGACTGACGAACTCTGCGGTTTGTTCAATTATCGATGCAACAGGCACTGTCTTAGGCCAGAAGTTTATTGACCAGCCTAAAGAAAAAGACCGTCTGCAGACGTTAACGAATAAACTGCGGAAAGCCCAGCGGGCAAGCGGCCGCATTCAGGCACCGAATTTTTGGCGGCAGATCAATGGATACCAGCAGCATATTGTCCGCCACACAAGCCAGGAAATTATAAAATTTGCGGCAAAGCATGGCTGTGACGTCATCGTATTCGAATACCTGGGCAGAATGAAAACCCCAAAGGGGTTCTATGGAGCCAGAAAACTTCGTTTCAAGCTTCACGGATGGCGAAAAATAGGCATCCAGAACAAAGTGGAAGAAATGGCTCACTGCCTCGGCATACGGATTTCCCGGATCAATCCGCGAAACACCAGCGTCCTGGCGTTCGACGGCTCTGGAAAAGTGGAACGGAACCCGAAAAAAGACCTTGCCACGTTTTCAACAGGCAAAGTCTATCACGCGGATTTGTCCGCTTCTTATAATATCGGGGCCCGTTATTTCATTCGGGCTTTTCAAAAATCCATCTCGGAAACGAAATGGTTGTCTCTTCAGGCAAAAGTTCCTGAGCTGGCAATAAGGACATCCCAGACCTTGTCTTCGTTCATTAGTCTCCATCATGCACTCGGGCTTCCGCAGGAAGCTTAATCCGCTGATGCTGTACCGTATTCAAGATAAGGAATGCTCCATTAAAATCTTTGATTTAGGTGGAGAGGTTCACAAAGGCTGTCTAATCTGTATTGAGAACATAAAAAGTTCATTACCAGGTTTCACGAGGTAAAAGATAAAAAAGTAAAAATAAAAACAGCACTGGAGAATGGCGCTGTTATACCAGGTATTCGTTTACCGCTTGCAAGGTGGCTGTAATTTTATCATGCAATCGGATACTCGCAATTCCATCATATGGTGTTTCGCTTTCTGTTACAATGACAACCCGGGCGGCATTTCCTCCTTGATATGCTTCATCAACTAAGGAGTTGAACGGCCATACTTGAAGAGAGGTGCCAAGAATGATCACTAAATCTGCTTTTCTCGCTTCCTCAATCGCTTCAGACCAAGCAAGGTGCGGAAGTTCTTCTCCAAAGAGAGTCACATTTGGGCGGACCGTTCCTTCGCAATCCATGCAAACATCGCTGTGTTCAACGGTAAATTTACTTGCATCATAATCTCGTCCACACCTATCACAGGTGAGGTAGCGAAGATGTCCGTGAAGCTCAAGAACTTTTTTGCTTCCAGCCGCTTTATGGTATCCGTCAATATTCTGGGTAAGGATGGATTTAACCAATCCCTTTTTCTCCCACTCTGCCAAAAGGCGGTGGGCAGCATTTGGTTCATGCCCGGCTGCGTCATTCAATCGTTTTGTGAAAAATTCGCGGAACTCATCCGCCCCTACTTTAGAAGCGTGGGAGATTTCTTCTGGGCGCCTGCCATCCCAAAGACCGCCCTGTGAACGAAAGTCGGGAAGACCGCTTTCAGTCGAGATGCCCGCTCCAGTTAAGATCACTGCATGGCTTGACTGTTTCAAAAGCTCGGCAATGTTTTTTGTTTTTTCCTTTGTCACACTAAATCCCTCCTAGATTTTGACGGATATCCTTCATAATAAAGCACTTTAATCAAAATAAAAAGCAGCCTTTATGGACCGCTTTTTGTGAGCTTGCTTGTACAGACTTTTTGCTTTTTAGTTTTTCAGGAGCGCGTTTTGGCGCAGCAATTGAGCGTGCTTGATTACTTTAGTTCTTACACTGGCTTCTTCACAGAAAGACTCTCTTAAACGTTATGGTTGATTTTTCGCTAACGAATTTAAAGAAAAGGCCTGTTAAAGGATGTTCACTTCATCAGAAGAGTGGGGGAGCCATTTTAACAACGAAACGAACCAGCTATATACTTACTACCAACACCCAGCTTTCGGAAAGCCTGTTCGTAAATGGGTGACGACGCCAGTAATCTAAAGTATAATTCATTATAAAAAGGCTAATAGGACGTGAGTATAGAGTGAAAAAAATAACGGTTGAAAACTTGGTTCGGAAGTTTTCATTGAAAGTGCTGGCTGGTGAAAGCCAGCTGCAGAAAATAATTACGCAGCCGCGAGTGCATCGTCCGGGCCTTGAATTTGTTGGCCATTTCGATTTTTTTCCAACAGAACAAGTTCAAATCCTGGGGAAAAAGGAAATTACCTATTTACATAAATTAAGCCATGAAGAACGTAAGCTCCGAATTGGGAATATTGTTCACTATCATCCACCTTGTTTTATCGTAACGGCTGGTGAAGAGGGGCTTACCTATTTAATTCATCATTGTACAGAGCAGGGGATCCCCTTGTTAGTAACAAACAAGCCTGAGATCACTTCAGAGTTCATCACCAAATTGGATGGTTATTTAATAAAGGAATTGGCGTCCGAAATGGCAATACATGGAGTTTGTATGAATGTGTCAGGCATTGGCATATTACTTCGCGGAAGCTCGGGAGTAGGGAAAAGCGAGACAGCGCACACATTAATTCGCCGGGGACACCGGCTGGTTGCCGATGATATTGTTGTTCTAAAAAGGCTTAGTCCGCAAACTATTCTAGGCACACATGACGAGAAAACCAAGGAGTTTTTGGCTCTCCGCAGTATTGGGTTATTGAATGTGGTCCGCTTATACGGTCGTAAGGCGTTTCAGGATGAAACACGAATCGCTCTTGATATCCATTTAACGAAGTGGGAGAAGGATGCCTTGTATAATGATTTGGAACAGGAATTTCACTATACTGACTATATGGGTGTTAAGGTCCCTTCCATAGAAATCCAACTTCAGCCTGGGCGTGATGTGGCAGGGTTAATTGAGGCCGCTGCAAACAACTGGTATTTAAAGGAACAAGGATACAGCGCAGCAGAAGAGTTCATGAGCAGAATTGAAGCTGATATCACGAAATCTGACAAGGAATGATTTTTTAAACTTTGTTAAATGAAAGCATCTCTTAATGAATGTGTATGTAATCTTCTTATATGATTCAAGCTGCTGAACTGTTCAAACAGTCAGTAACGTTCTTTACTGGAGAGAATTTTTAGAAGAACTAACATTACGCTTTAATAAAGCACAAAAGGTAAGAAGAGAAGGGGACTATTCCTCTTCTCTTTTTTGATTAACAAAATTCTCTGTAGATGTTATCAGTTCTATTACTAATAGCATTTTAATTTAATCTAAACAAGAAGCTGAGCAGCCTAGGGGTCCCAGACTCATATTGGCCAAAAATAGGCCTCTCTATGAGTGAAGCCATTATCATCTGATAGAACGTGAAATAACCGCTAATCAAAAAGTAGCAAAAGATCCTGCATCATACATAAGTGAACACACCAAAGAGAAAGATGTAGCTGCTGTGAATGCAAAATCTACTATTGAGATGGCCAGGCAAAGAAAGGGGGAACAAAACTTGTAGGACAAGATAATAAAAGAAGGAAGAGCAGCTTAAGGGCGGTTCTGCCTTCTTTTATATTTATATGTTTAATTAGAGCCGGATTTTTAAAATATACATGAACTTCTTCGCTTACTGGTCAGTGGTAAACCGATACTGTTGAGCAAAAGCTTTTTTGATAAATGACTTAAGGGAACAGATTGCTAAATAATATTATTGATTTGTTTATTATACAAACAGGCTGGTTAATTCAATAAAAAAATGCATTTTTAAGTCTCCAGAATTCGCCGCAATGTTAGACAGAACTAACCATTGCGGAGTTGTTTTATAACCAGGCCTTTTTTAAGAGTTTCACACCAAGTTTGATTTCATCATAGGAAAGATTGCTGAAACCTAGTTTAACCATTGGTTCGTCGGTGTTATTTTTAATGAAATAGAGCGACGTAGGATACACCGTAACACCATGGGAGGAGGCTTGTTGAATTAACCATTCTTCTGAACGCTTCAGATGTACTTTGACTAATACGTACAAACCAGACTGTTCACCAATAATGGATATATTTTGAGCGAGTTGATCTTTTAATGCAGCTACTAAGTGCTGCATTTTTCTTTTATAAACAAGACGCATCCGTTTAATATGCCGGCTCCATTCTCCCTCTTCCATAAATTTAGCCATTGTAAGCTGGCTAAGCAGGGAAGTGGTAGCTTCAAATTGAAGAAATTGATTTTTATAACGATTTAAAAGGGGCTGTGGCAGCACCATATAACTTAAACGAATTCCTGGAAGAAAGGACTTTGAAAAGTTCCCTAAATAAATGACTTTTGCTGAATCAATGGAAGCAAGAGCTGGAAAGGGTTGTTGTGTATAGCGAAATTCACTATCATAATCGTCCTCAATAATATATCCTTGCACCTTGTCAGCCCAATGAATAAGTGTTTGCCGCTGTTGAATAGGCATGCTTACCCCGTATGGACTGTGATGAGAAGGTGTTACATAGATTAATCGTGAATTCATTTGTTCTAATTGTGAAAAATCAGCCCCTGATTCATAAACGGGTAACGTCTCAATCGTAAAACGATGAAATTGAAAAGCTTCCCTCGCGCCATCATACCCAGGGTCCTCTACTGTAATACTAGAGAAATCATCCTTCAATATATGCCCAAGATTGATAAGCATTTGCTGGGTGCTACTGCCGATAATAATGGCATTTGCATCTGTTTTCACTCCACGAGATTGGAGTAAGTATGTGGCAATTTGTTCACGTATGCACATTTCACCAAAGGGGTCCCCATATCGGAAGCTCTCCGGTAACGTTAATACTTGATTGGCGATCCTCCTCCAAGTTTTTAAAGGGAAGTGAGTTTGGTCTACGGCGCCTGCTCGGAAATTGATGAGAGCAGGTGCCATCGGTTTACTTTTCTTTTCATTAAGAGAGATGAATGTCTCTTGGAGTAAAAGCGGTTCTAACTCATTTGCGAAATAACCTTTTCTTCCTTCTCCGCGAATATAGCCTTCAGCTACAAGCTGCTCATAAGCTGTTAATGTCGTATTGCGGCTTACATGAAGGGAGTCTGCAAGCTGACGAATGGGTGGCAATTGTTCATCAGGAAGTATGTCTCCCCCTTCAATCCATAGCTTAAACTGTTCGTAGATTTGTTTGTATTTAGGGGAATCTTTCTTCAAAGCAAAAATAGTATTTTTCATTTTTAAGCCCCTTTGACATGTTTGTTTATTTGAAATTGTACCTTTTTAAATGTCAGCATGTACCATACTATATTTTACAATGAAGTGAATGAAGGAGGAACCTCGTCATGTATATTCCTAAGTATTATAGAGTCACGGATGTAAACGAAATTCGAGAGTTTATTCAACTGAACTCATTTGGAACGCTCGTAACAACAAAACAAGGTAAGCCCATTGCGACCCATCTGCCACTGCAGTTAAGGAAAGAAGAAGATGCATACTATTTAACAGGGCATGTGGCGTATGGCAACCCTCAATGGAAAACATTCGAAGCCTGTGAAGATGTATTGGTGATGTTCCAGGGACCACACGCTTATATCTCTTCTTCCTGGTATGAACAGGAAAATGTTCCAACATGGAACTATCAAGCTGTCCATGTGTATGGTACAGCCAGCATTTTGAACGAAGAAGAGTTAAAACAGGACCTGGCAATGCTGCTGCAAAAGTACGAAAAACACCGTAACAATCCAGTTCTATGGGATAAGCTTTCCCCCCAGTTGTTAGAAAAAGAATTAAAAGGAATTGTTGGATTTAAGATTCAAGTACAAGAAATTCAAGCTGCCAATAAACTAAGTCAAAATCGTAATGAAAAGGACTATCAAAACATCGTGAATAAGCTCTATGAAGAAGAGGATTTACATTCTCAACAAATGGCAGAAGTGATGAAGAAGAAGTTAAAAAAGGACAAATAAGTGTTATGTTTCTTTTTAAAAGATTTTTTCTTTCTTAAATGAGGTTTGTCAAGAAGAGTACTTAAACGATAAGTGATTTTTTCATAAGGAAAAAAACAGAGGAACCCTAAATGTCCCTCTGTTTTTTTATAAAATATGAAGACTAGAATTTAATAGGGACTAAATGTAGGAGCATAACAACTCAAACTGTTACTCAACAGTTCGTCCATAGAATGTAAAAATCTTATCATTTTCAGAAAAGTCTGTAACGATTAAACAACACGCAGCTTAAAACATGGATGAAATAGTAACGATTGTTATAACGTATCTTTCATTTTTCTTTTATAATGTAAGTAGTAAACAGATTAGTGAAGAATGAATGACGATTTTTGAAAGGGGATACATAATTTTGAATTCAAAATACTTAGATTTGTTAGCGCAAAAATATGACAGCGAAGAAAAAGTAGCCACTGAAATTATTAACCTTGAAGCGATCCTTAACCTGCCAAAGGGGACTGAACATTTTGTCAGTGATTTACATGGGGAGTACCAAGCTTTTCAGCATGTGTTGCGAAATGGTTCGGGAAATGTAAAAGTGAAAATCAGAGACCTTTTTAAAGATAAATTATATGAAAAAGAATTAAATGAATTTGCGACATTGGTTTATTATCCTGAAGAAAAATTACAATTAATTAAAAGTCATTTTGGCAATGAAAAAGAATTACACGAATGGTACATAGAGATCATAGAGCGTATGATGCAGCTTATTTCTTATGCTTCTTCCAAATATACACGCTCGAAATTACGGAAAGCACTGCCTAAACAGTTTGTTTACATTGTAGAAGAGTTATTATATAAAACAGATGAATTCAAAAACAAGAAAGATTATTATACAAAAATGGTCCAGCAACTTATTTCACTTGGCCAGGCTGATAAGCTGATTATTGGTCTTGCTTATACGACTCAAAGATTGGTTGTAGACCATCTTCATGTCGTGGGGGATATTTATGACCGTGGACCTGATCCTCATAAAATTATGGATACTCTTATTAATTATCATTCCGTTGATATTCAGTGGGGCAATCATGATGTTCTATGGTTAGGTGCTTTTGCAGGTTCAAAGGTTTGTCTTGCCAATATTATTCGTATATGTGCCCGCTACAATAACTTAGATATTATTGAAGATGTTTATGGAATCAATCTAAGACCGCTTCTGAACCTTGCGGAAAAGTACTATGACGACAATCCAGCTTTTTGGCCAAAGAGACAGTCAGATAACAACCTATCGGAGCAGGAACATTTGCAAATCACCAAAATTCATCAAGCCATTTCCATCATTCAGTTCAAGCTTGAAAGCCCGATCATCAAAAGACGCCCGTGCTTTGATATGTCGGAGAGGCTTTTGCTTGAAAAAATTGATTATGACAAAAACGAAGTAACGATTCAGGGGAAAACGTTTCCGCTGGAAAATACGTGTTTTGCAACCATTAACCCGGAGCAGCCTGATCAATTATTAGAGGAAGAAGAACAAGTGCTGGATAAACTGTTATTTTCTGTTCAGCATTCAGAAAAACTAGCCAGACATATGAATTTTCTAATGAAAAAAGGCAGCCTTTATTTGAGATATAATGGGAACTTATTAATACATGGATGTATTCCTTTAGATGAAGAAGGAAACATGGAAAAAATGGTGATTGAAAATAAAACCTATGCCGGCCGTGACTTGCTTGATATTTTTGAACATTATTTACGGTATGCCTTTGCCCATCCTGAAGAGACGGATGACCTTGCGACAGATATGGTCTGGTATTTATGGACAGGAGAATATTCATCGCTCTTTGGCAAAAGAGAAATGACAACCTTTGAGAGGTACTTTATTCAGGATAAGGAAACCCATAGAGAAAGAAAGAACCCATACTACCATTTGCGTGAAGATGAGGACATTTGCCGTAAAATCCTAACCGAATTTGATCTTAATCCTGATCAAGGCCGTATTATCAATGGCCATACGCCCGTTAAAGAAATTGATGGAGAAAATCCGATTAAGGCAAACGGGAAGATGATTGTCATCGATGGTGGTTTTTCCAAAGCGTATCAATCGACAACAGGTATAGCTGGATACACTTTGCTATACAATTCCTACGGTATGCAACTGGTCGCCCATAAACATTTTAATTCAAAAGAAGAGGTTTTATGTAAAGGAACGGATGTTTTATCAGTAAAAAGATTGGTAGATGAAGAATTAGAGAGAAAAACGGTTGGAGAAACGAATGTTGGTGAGGAGCTATTGCAGGAAATCTCTGTTTTGAATAGCCTGAGAGAATATCGTTATATGAATTAACATCAGTTACCGCGCCTCAAATGATGATAAAAAAAGCAGCCCATATGAGGGCTGCTTTTTTGTATTGCTATTTATTAAATCATTTAAGCATCACGTTTAAGGTTTGCGGATTATACACCTATATGACATATAAAGTATGTGAGTCAGCCGCCTTTGTAAACCACCACTTCTGAAAGTAGGTGTTCGCAGAAACCTTCCTGCGTGTCCTCACTGGCCAAAAAACGAGTGAGGCTTGTCATTCCGAATTCCTCATAAAACTCCCTGTTACAGCTTAAAGGTTAAAACTTTATATTGTAACGTACAACGCAGCTTGGATTTATATATTACTTGAATTACCCCCAGTTACTCGCTACGTTCGTTGAACATGGGAGATTCCTAAGTACAGGAGCCTATTGGCTCCTAATTCATTAGGCTACGCCCGTCATTCTGACGGTTGGCAGTATGAACGACTTTGCAGCAAGTCTCCTGCGGAAAATCAAATTGTGTGACTAAACCATGGCTAAATCATGGATATTCCGGGAAGCATTGAGGTCCGCGTTTTCGGAATGACCGCAGGAGACACAAATAAATGTCGCTTGTGTTCGACGGTTTTCCTTTGCTGTATGTCCGCATGAATGGCACTTTTGGGAAGTGTAACGAGGATCAACCGCGATCACCTTCTTGCCGTACCATTTTGCTTTGTATTCCAGCATTCTGCGGAATTCCGACCAGGAAACTTCGCTGATCGCTTTGGATAATGTGCGGTTCTTCAGCATATTTGAAACTTTCAGGTCCTCAATCCCGATGACATCGTGGTTTTTGATGATCTCAGTCGTGATTTTCTGCAAGTAATCAGTCCGTGCGTTCGCAATCTGTTCATGAACACGTGCCACTTTCATACGCTGTTTTTGTACATTTTTCGCTTCCGATAAAGGTTTTTTTTGCTGAATCGCCAGGCGCTGGCGGCGGGAAAGAACACGCTGTGCTTTGGCCAGTTTCTCTTCTAACGTTCTAAAGAACTTTGGATTTTTGTACACTTTCCCATTCGAGAGAATGGCAAAGTCTTTTAAGCCAACATCAATCCCAACAGTGGAATCTGTTTTGGGCAGGTCTTGCACATCTATTTCAACAAGCAAAGAAACGAAGTGCTTTCCGGAAGGGTTTTTCCGTACCGTTGCATTTAAAATACGGCCTTGCACGTCACGGCTGTTCGCAAAACGAACCCAGCCCAGCTTAGGCAGTTTCATGCGATTGCCTGCAATACTTACCTCTGGAAACTGGTTCTTTTTTTCAATATTCGTTGTGTAAGACTGAACCTTATTTTTCTTACTCTTAAATCGTGGAGCCTTGTTTTGCTTCTTGAGGAAACGGTCAAAGGAATCAGCCAGGTTTTTCAAGGATGATTGCAGGGAATGTGAATCAACTTCTTGAAGCCAATCTAGTTCTTTCTTGAGTTTGGTAAGCTGGGAAGAACAGGCACTGTACGATAAGCCTTTTCCGGTTGTTTGATAGTTTTCGTTCCATAAGGAAAGGAAGCGGTTGAACACAAAACGCGAGCAGCCGATGGTTTTCGCAATCAGCACTTCTTGTTCTTTGGTTGGATATAGGCGAAAGCGATAGGCTTTGTTCACCAGCATTCTACTCACCTCGGTTATTAGCTATAATACAAATTATACCAAAATTAAGGCGAAACTAAACACGTTTGCTTCGCAAAACTGACATTCACCCCACCGCTTATTTCTGGGCTGCGCCCTTAACAAAATGGAAGCGGGGGTACTCTTTCAGTAAAAACTGATAGATCGTTCATGATATTCAATGGCAGTTGCTGCCCTGTATTCCTGAACCTCCCGCATTGAAATTGTCATTCCAGTAAATTTTTCAACTGCGTTGCTATATGCAGGATAAGCTATGATATAGATGATTACCCTAACCCTGCTGTCTAGGTGTAAAATCAATCTCATCTTATTAAAAAAGATTTTTCTGCTTTTGTCACTTTCTTCCCGTAATACTTTCCCAGGACATTATGACCTTCTCTAACCTAATCATCTTTTTTTCATTTTCAGTGATACATCCCCTGCGTAGTAAGCTTGAAGTGGAGTGTTCTTGCCTAATATGACAAAATCTCCCTTGGCTGGGATAACGGAGTATGACTCTCCAATATTATGGAGAGAATAAAAATAAGTCAGGAAAGGGAGGTAAGGAAATGGAAGTGAGTATGAGCGTTGAAGAAGTAATGAATCAAATTTCTGAATTAAAGCAAAGAAGCGGGGAGCAGCTTCGGAAGAAACAAATAAAAAAGTCCCATCCAGAGCTAATGAAAAATGCACTGTATCATTTTCCGAATTGGGAAGTAGCTGTAGAAACGACAGAAGCGCGTAAAACGGGTTCTTAATGATACAGACCTACATAGGTTTGTAGTGACAAGTTTATAAGGATAAGATTCCTTCATAACAGCAACGAATTTTTTGTGAATTTTGTAGGTATATATTTTATTTAACAGTAAGCAACGATAAAAAACGAAAAGTCCATGTGGCGAGTTGTTAAGCCACATGGACTTTTCGTTGCGGAGAAAGGCAGGGCTTTTAGATTCTTGGTCAAAAGAATGGATGAATACACATTTGGCAAAGTGGATTTCAAGCAAAAGACCCGCTTACCGGATTCATTTTCTCCCGCAGCACCATTTATCGCTCGATTTTTTATCAGAACCAGCCGATCTACATGTATGTGCTCGGAGAAGATGTTCAAGATTTTTTCATCATAAAACAGATTCTGCTTATGCTCATCATACTCTCCTACATGGATATACAACTTTAATTATTGAACTTTAACCTGTTACCTTTATGTTTAACGTAGTATTCATATCCAAAGTTTGGATTGTTAACTTTAGTATAATAACAACGTCAAAACAAGTAAGAACGCTCTGAATTGTTTCCACACCCTAACGAGATTATAATAACAGAAGACAAATATACATTTTCTTTGATAACGGCAAACTTATCGAAGGTAAGGACGCAAAGCTACGGGTCTAAAGTTTAACTCAGCTAGGACTGCCGGGTTACCGAAAGAGATTGGCTATATAGATCAGGGGTTATTTTGCATTATTATCGTTATAACTTCTGTATCTGTGCATCCATCATCTTTATGGTGGTTTTTTTGTGCTTAAAAATTTTAAGCAGGGGACTACAGGGGTAATGATGTACGATCGCATTTATTTTTTGCAAGACTACCACCAATTTTTCTGATTCTATATAAATCACACTTTTGCGTGGTTTTCCCAAGAAATAGATAAATTATAACTTTAAAAAAGGGCGCGAGATCATATGATTGAAACCTTATTGGGTAAGGAAATACTGATTGATATTATGATGGTTGCAATGTGCACATTGGTTATTACTGGTTGGATTTCTAGGTCTAAGCAAAAAAGAATGCGTGAGCAAGTCGAGGAAGAACTGCAAAATAGCCGAGAGCAATTCCATTCAGTCATACAATCTGCAAAAGATGCCATTATCCTGGCCGATAGCGAGTCTACTATTACTTCCTGGAATAAAGGGGCTGAAACGATATTCGGGTATAAAGAAGAAGAGATACTAGGAAAGAAGCTGCATCTTCTCATTCCTCCGGCTCTTCGGCAAGCTCATGACAGAGGAATTAAGCGTTTCCTTTCGACAAACCAAGCTACAGTTATAGGGAAAACGGTAGAATTACGTGGGTTGAAAAAAGATGGAAGTGAAATCCCTATAGAGCTTTCCCTCTCTTCTTGGAAGATAAAAGATACTATTTATTTTACCGGTATTATTCGGGATATTAGCGAACGGAAGTACGCAGAGGGAAGAATTCAATATCTAGCTTATCATGATGAATTAACCGAGTTACCGAATCGAAGATTCTTTGAAGAAAAATTGAAAATGGCTTTAGAGGAAGCAAAAAAAAGCGGTGATTTAGTAGCTGTTATGCTGTTCGATTTAGATCGGTTTAAAGCTGTTAATGACACATTAGGCCATTCCGCTGGAGATATGCTGCTAAAACAAGTTGCCTTTCGGTTTAGAGAATGCTTAGGCGAAAAAGATCTGATTGCCAGAATAGGCGGAGATGAATTCTTACTCATTATGCCCGAAATAAAGCATATTGAAGAAGCCTCAAAAATGGCTGAACATCTTATATCTAATTTAAGTCATCCTATAAAATTACAAGAAGGTGAGGTATTTGTATCTACGAGCATTGGAATTGCCTTTTCTCCTCAGGATGGACAAGACGGCGAGACATTGTTAAAGAAGGCGGATATAGCCATGTACCAGGCAAAGAAAGAAGGAACGTCAGCTTATAAATTGTATACCACCCAAAACTTAGTTCAATAAGTTAGGTAAAGGCTGAGCTTAAGGTAGTCCAGTTTTGACAAGATAAGGGAAATTCGGGTCTCGGTATTCGTAAAACCCTTTAGGTTTTTTAACTCAATATAGATATTTATGCTGAATAATGAGCAATAGAGCTAAAATGGAGGAGCATATGGATCAGACAATTCGCGTAAATAAATTAGAGTTTTTGCTGCAAAACCCTATACCTTATCGTTATGTGTTAGCTGTTTGTCTAGGGTTAAACTTATTTATGGATGCCTATGTTTACCCAGAGGTAAGCTTAACAGGGTTTTACCTTTTGACAGTAGTATTAATAGGTTTTGCTTTTGAGAATAAGCCACTGCAAGTCATAGCAACAGGGTTAGTTACACTGCTCCGTTTTCACTTTTCACCATTAGGAATGCCTGAAGTAGAAGTTTTTCTTTTGGCTTGGGTTACCTATTTTTTAGTATCTTGCAGTTTATCTGTATTGATAAAAAGATATCTTAGGGAAAGAAAAAATGTTGTTCATTTAACACGTGCTTTAGCAAATGCCCTTGACTCAAGAGATTCCTATACGGCTAATCATTCGGAAAATGTAGCCCGCTATGCAGAAATGATTGCACAGGAAATGAAATTTTCTAAAAAAGAATGTGACAATATCTATATTGGGGGAATTTTCCATGATTTCGGGAAAATAGGTGTTTCTGAATCAATATTAACGAAAAGGTCTAAACTAACAGAAACAGAATTTTCGCAGATAAAGAAACATCCAACTATTGGATACAAGATACTGAAACACGTTCCGTTGTTTAAGCACAATGGTGTTTTGGATATGGTTTTATATCATCATGAAAGGTTTGATGGTAAAGGCTATCCTGAAGGATTAAAAGGCGAACAAATACCCATAGCTGCCCGGATTATAGCTGTAGCTGATTCTTTTGATGCAATGACTTCTAACCGTATTTACCAAAGTGAGAAGAATTTAGAATATGCTCTTAATGAAATTCGTAAAAATATAGGTACTCAATTTGATCCAGCAGTTGCTCAAATATTTTTGAAGATAGTTGAAGCTAAAGGGGAAACAATTCTAACTAGAACAAGAAATGTTGAAAAGAATTAAACACCCTTTAGCCCAACATAAATGCAACTGGAAACGACCAGATTTTAAAATTTAAGGCCTTTTTTGGCTGTTATATAAATACAGGAATTGTTTTTAAGAAACCCCTGGCCCAAAGGTAACTGTTTGTAAGTGATTTCGGAAAGGGTACTGAATACATAATAAAATAAAAAGAGTGGGATATTAGTGCTTGATGATAATCTATAGGATTGCACCTGACATTCTTGGGGAAAATGTTATTACAAACGTCTAGATAGGAGTGTATATCAATGGAACAGACACTTTATGAAAAAGTTGGCGGAGAAGAAGCGATTGCAAAAGTCGTGGACTATTTTTATTCCGAATTGGTTCTTAAGGATGATACAGTTAATCACTTTTTTAAACACACAGATATGGAAAAACAACGACGTCATCAGACAAAATTTATTAGTTTTGCATTAGGTGGCCCCAATCAGTATTCAGGAAAATCAATGGCAAAAGCACACGAAGGAATGAATATACAGCCAGCCCATTTTGATGCTATTGCAAACCATCTTCATGCTGCTCTTGCTCACTTTGGAGTAAGTGAAGCAGATATAGATAAAGCGTTAAGTAAAGTTGCTTCGCTAAGAGAAGATATTATTTATAAATGACTGGTTCCATTTACGGGTGGTTTATTTGAAGAAAATCGAATATGAATTTTAATCTACAAGGCCACATAAATATAATTATGTTACATCAAAAAGGGGCTGTCCTCACATTCAGTTTTTACTAAATGTGGGGACAGCCTGTTGCTATTTAGAATTACATACGCTTTTTAATATCAATAACACTGATGACAAACTTAGCTGATGTCCTTTCCGTGACATCAGCTTTTTTCGTTCCTTCTTCAACTAAAGTCCCCGCCGTTAGTTTAACAAGAAAAGCCGCTATCCAGCGGGGGATCGAGGCACAAAAAAGCCAGACAAATAAAACTGGCCGTATCTTTATTTTATTGCTTTCCTTTCTTCACAGCTTCGCGGGTTAAACGTGCATTGTTTAAGCCTTTGTCGCTAAATGCGTTATCGCTATTTAAACGATCTCCTATTGGTTCTCTATCCATATCATCCTTTAGTATGCCTGGGGTTTTTCCATGTATATTGTTATCCTCTTGTGACATTATGTTTAACCTCCTTTTCATTTATTATCTGTTGCCCGTAATTTTCTTATACTAGGGCTAATACTAAGGATGTATCTATATTTATTTTTCATTTATTCTTCAATTAACCTGCCAGTTAGCACAATAAGAAAAGCTGCCAAAATGACAGCTTCGTTCGATTTTATAATAAAATTCTTTAACGATCGTCAACATTGTATAAACTAGTCTTCTATCAGCTCTAAGTCATTTTCTATTTCAATTAAAAATTTTAGGAGGGCTGTTTTCATCTGTTCCACACCCGGTTGTTCTATTGGAAAATGACCAGCCCCTTCTAAAATCACACAATTTTTCTCACATTGTAATCGGTTATAAAAAGATTCACTTAATCTATATGGTGTCATTGGATCTACTTCAGGATGAATGAGCAAAATAGGGCAAATATCGAAATATTCAGGCTCAATTACTGGTTCCATATTTAAGAATATTCTCAAAAATCGTAAAGAAACTTTTGTCCCTGCGGCTCGAGGATCGTTCATAATAAGTTTTGTCAGATCAAAGTTATTTGTAATTAATTTCATTCTCGATACTTTTGAAACAGAAATTCGAAACGAATCCAATACAAAAAAGAAATTATCTAACGTGAATTTACCCAAGCGGCTTATTAGTTTGTTTGGGGCAATTTGATCACGAACTTTCTGATTACTTGTATCCACGAAAGTCGTTACAATCAAACCTTTTACTTGTTTGCTCAGACTTGCCACATGATATGCAAGCATGCCTCCAATGCTCGCCCCCAATAAAACAATTGGCTTTCCGTCTCGATTAAATTCCTGTTCGATGAACTCAGTCATTATTTTTATCCATTCGTGGTAATCCGTGGATTTTAATGACTCCTTGTAACTGAGACCATAAGGAGGGAGGTCTGGGGATACAATATCATATCCATGCACTTGTAGCATTCTTGCATATGGTGCGAATAGTCTTCCGTTTCCGCCTGCACCATGAATAAAAATAACTTTAATTTTCGAATTTGGAACAGACATTCTATCCAGATGGATATGATAATCTTTCCAACTCCACCATTCTTCAGTTGGTAGATTATTTTCTTTTATTCGCAGTTCTTCAGGAAAAAATTTCTGATATTTCTTCCAATAAATTTCGGTTTCATTGTATGTTAACTTTCTAGTATTAGAATTCACTCTCTTTTCCCCCCATACAATTATATTAATTACAGGCATTATGTAGCCTCCCTGAGAAAGTGTATGGACTAATAATTTCTTTGAAGGTTATCAAAAAACCTTTATTTTCCAAACTTTTATTTAACTATACTGCTTTGTTAATCCATCTTACTTAGTGCAATATAAAAGGAATTATGTTGCATTCGCAAATGTACAATAAAACAGGCGTCATCCCTTGATCATCAAGGGATGACGCCTGTTTTGGGTTAGCTGCTGATCTATAAATGCAACATATTAAATACGTATGCTATATTGAATATAACAAATAGAATGGAAATGAATCATTTCACCCAAAGCAATATAGATTTAAGCAAAATTATCAGCAAATAAGCGATATCTTTATGTTACAGAGCAAATAGAAGTAAACGTACCGCAGAAACAACGGAACATCCGCAATAAAGGAGTACACTCTTTGAATATACAATTGAATCAAAAAATCATTAAAGACATGTGCGGCACCGCTTCATTCAAACGAGGAGATTCTTTTTACCGTGCTAATAAAGTAACATTCGAAAATTACAGTCCTGAAAGCTGTGAAGCGACTGTTACAGGAATGGAAGACTTCCATGTCACCATAAAAATAGATGCCAATGGCGGGCTTCATACGAAATGCAGCTGCCCGGTGCTGGCTTCTTTCCAAAAGGATTGTCAGCATATTGCGGCCGTATTACTGTCGATCTACCGACATCAGCGAGAAGGGACGCTCCCTGTTATTCCAAGTGAGCGTCCGGTCGATTCCGCAGCAAATCAGGCACTGACAGAAGGTCTGCTAAACCTTTTCAACAACCAGCCTAAACGTTCAAGCAAGTCTCAGCTTCACTTTGAAAAAAGGCAGGTTCTTGATACGGAGTTTACGTGTAAAGTCGTCAACATGAGCCAGGGACAATTCATGTTCGGAATAGAACTAAGAATCGGTTCGGTCCATGTGCAAAATATCCGGGATTTCCTGGAGCAGGTGAAAGAAGGTAAGCCAAGCCTGCTTTCGCTTTCATTTACCTACCATCCAAGCCTTCATTGCTTTCAAAAAGAAACAGATGCGGTTATTCAGCAGCTTATCCAAGTGGTTTATGATGAAAAAATATATGTGAACGCACTGCCAGACAAATCTGCCTATACAATCCGCCCTAACATGCTGCTTATTCCACCATCTTCCTGGGTGCGTCTTGTTCCTGTGCTGACAAGAGCCCCATTAATGAAGCTGGCGCATGGCGGAAATACGTTTGATAGTTTACGCTTATCGGATAAAGTACTTCCTTTGCAGTTTGACCTTTCAGCAGCAGCGAGTGAGGGATATCAACTGAAGATCAAGGGGCTCGGCGAGGTAATGATGCTGAACGCTTATCAGTCTGTTTTGTTTGAGGATAGATTAATTCAGGTGGGCAGTGAGGAAAGCGAGCGCCTTTCAGAACTTAAACAGATGCTGGAAGCCTCAGGCTCCAATCAAATTTTTATTCCTCAGGAGAAAATGAATTACTTTTTAGAAAACGTGGTTCCAGGTTTAAAAAAAATCGGCCAGGTCCAGGTAGCAGAAGAGGTCTCTAAAAAATGGCTTAAAACACCCTTGGTTGCAAGGCTGTATTTAGACCGTGTGAAAAACCGCCTGCTTGCCGGGCTGGAATTTCAATATGAAAGTATTGTCCTCAATCCGCTGGAAGGCCGGGAGCTCGGAAAAGGCTTCGTGCCGGTAAGAGACGTGGAGAAAGAAGATGCAATCCTGCAGCTGATGGAGGAAAGTTCTTTTTCCAAGACTGACAGCGGATACCTATTGCATAATGAGAAGCTTGAGTATGAGTTTTTGCATAATGTTGTTCCGAAACTGCAAAAGCTTGTACAAGTATACGCCACTACCTCAGTGAGAAACAGGCTTTTCAAAGGGAATGCTCTGCCTCGAATTAAAGTCAGCATCCAAAAAGAAAGAACCAATTGGCTGGAATTTAAATTTGAAATGGAGGGCATTCCTGAAAAACAGATACGTGAAGTTCTACTGGCCCTAGAGGAGAAACGGAAGTATTACCGCTTGCGGAATGGATCACTCCTCTCCTTGGAGACAAGGGAATTTGAAGAAATTAACCGTTTCCTTAAAACACTTCCGGCACAAAAGGAAGATCTGGAAAGTGGCGTAAGTCTTCCCGTTACCCGGGGGCTTCAGCTTCTTGATTCTGATGATAATCATGTCTTCACATTAGAGAAATCATTCCGTCAATTCTTGGAAACAATCCGTAATCCAGGCAGTTTAGAGTTTGAGGTGCCAGAGAGTTTGGAGTCGATATTGTATGCTTATCAAAAGCAGGGGTACAAATGGATGAAGACGCTTGCTCGTTATGGGTTTGGAGGGATTCTTGCCGATGATATGGGACTGGGGAAAACACTGCAGAGCATTGCATTTATCCTGTCTGAGCTTCCTTATATCCAGGAAAAGAAGCGCCCGGTCCTTATTGTTTGCCCCTCATCTTTAACGTATAACTGGCTCGGCGAAATCAAAAAATTTGCCCCGGAAGTAAAAGCGGTTGTCGTGGATGGAAATAAAAAGGAACGGTTCAATATACAGAAGAATGTAACGGGTGTAGACGTTGTCATTACTTCCTATTCTTTGTTAGTAAGAGATAAAGTGTGGTACGAAAAACAATTTTTTTACACCGTGTTTTTTGATGAGGCACAGGCTTTTAAGAATCCTGTTACACAAACAGCAAAAGCAGTAAAGAAGATACAAGCAGATTATCGCTTTGCCCTCACAGGTACACCGGTGGAAAATTCGTTGGAGGAGCTTTGGTCGATTTTTCACGTTGTCTTTCCTGAATTGTTCCTTGGTTTAAAGGAATACAGTCAGCTCTCCAGGAAAAAGATCGCCCGCAGGATCCGTCCATTTTTGCTTCGGAGAATGAAAGAAGAAGTACTGTCAGAGCTTCCTGAAAAAGTTGAGTCGATGGAATTAGTGGAGCTGCTTCCTGATCAGAAGAAGCTATATGCTGCTTACTTGGCGAAACTAAGGCACGACACCTTGAAGCATCTGGATAAGGACACACTTCGAAAAAATCGTATCAGAGTCCTGGCGGGGTTAACTCGTTTACGACAGATTTGCTGTCATCCAGCCCTGTTTGTGGATGGATACAAAGGAAGCTCAGCGAAACTTGAACAGCTGATGCATATTATAGAGGAATCAAAGCTGTCTGGAAGAAGAGTATTGATTTTCTCGCAGTTTACGCAAATGCTTAAGTTAATAGGGAGGGAGCTGGCCAGTCAAGGACTCCCTTTTTTCTACCTGGATGGACAAACTTCATCAGAAGAACGGGTGGAAAAATGTAGTCGATTTAATGACGGTGAACGTGATTTATTTCTCATTTCCCTGAAGGCGGGCGGAACCGGCCTCAATCTGACAGGTGCCGATACAGTGATCCTGTATGACATGTGGTGGAATCCTGCAGTCGAGGAGCAGGCAGCTGACCGTGCCTACCGCATCGGCCAGACAAATGATGTACAGGTCATTAAGTTTGTTGCCCGCGGTACAATCGAGGAAAAGATGAATGAACTGCAAGAGAAAAAGAGGGATCTAATTGAAGAAATTATTGATTCTGAAGAGAAATCATCATCAGCGCTTACCGAAGAGGATATTCGTGAAATACTGATGATTTAGCGGGAATCAGGAAACAAAGAGTAGGTTAATCATAAAGATCTCAAGTGACTGCGCAAAAAAACAGCCCGGTATATGGGCTGTTTTTTTCATGTTGAGATTCATCTAAAGTCGCCTAAGGGATTACTTTCAGGGTATAAAGATCATATATGTAGGTGAAGTATAAAGTAGTATGTAAGTAAGCCGCCTTTGCCGTTGTTGAATAGAAGAAAGTTTTAAACCACCACTCCTCAAAGTGGGTGTTCGCAGAAACCTTCTTGCCTGTCCTCATTGGCTAGAAAACGAACGAGGCTTGTCATTCCGGATTCCATGTAAAACTCCCTGTTACAGCTTAAAGGTTAAAACTTTATATTATGACGCACAACGCAGCTTATATTTATATATTACGCGGACCGTTCATGATATTCAATAGTAGTTGTTGTCCTGTATTCCTAAACCTCCCGCGCGAAAGAACTCTCTAGCCTTTGTCATTCAGGTATATTTTTGAATCGAAATGTTATGTGTAGAACAAGCTTTTACACGGAAGTTTAACCGGAACCTGATGCTAAGTGTAGAATGGATTTCTTCTAAAAGGTAATTCTTACATAGGTTTTTAGCATCTCGATCTTCTGCTTTATTTATATTTTACATCTTCTATTTTTGATAAGTGCCGCTCTTCAAGATAAATTCAAAGCTTTATACAGTGCTTTTTTAAAGGTGTATCTCAATTTGCTATAAGGGGGAATGCTGAAAAAAGAAAGTTAGTAATAAATATTTTTGAAAAAAGTATTGATTTTAAATTTTAAGGGTGATATTATTTTATAGCTGTCGTTAGTGCAGATTATTCCGCAGTAGCTCAGTGGTAGAGCAATCGGCTGTTAACCGATCGGTCGCAAGTTCGAGTCTTGCCTGCGGAGCCATTTTAAAATCATATATATAAGAAGTAAGGCCCCTTGGTCAAGCGGTTAAGACACCGCCCTTTCACGGCGGTAACACGGGTTCGAATCCCGTAGGGGTCACCATTTGGAGGATTAGCTCAGCTGGGAGAGCATCTGCCTTACAAGCAGAGGGTCGGCGGTTCGATCCCGTCATCCTCCACCATTTATGCCGGTGTAGCTCAATTGGTAGAGCAACTGACTTGTAATCAGTAGGTTGGGGGTTCAAGTCCTCTTGCCGGCACCATTTACCGAGCCATTAGCTCAGTCGGTAGAGCATCTGACTTTTAATCAGAGGGTCGAAGGTTCGAGTCCTTCATGGCTCACCATGTATATGCGGGTGTGGCGGAATTGGCAGACGCACCAGACTTAGGATCTGGCGCCGCAAGGCGTGGGGGTTCAAGTCCCTTCACCCGCACTTTTTTATAGAAGTAGTTCAGTGGCAGAATAGTACCTTGCCGGGGTGGCGGAACTGGCAGACGCACAGGACTTAAAATCCTGCGGTAGGTGACTACCGTACCGGTTCGATTCCGGTCCTCGGCACCACTTTACAATCAAATAGTGCGCCCGTAGCTCAATTGGATAGAGTACTTGACTACGAATCAAGCGGTTAGAGGTTCGAGTCCTCTCGGGCGCGCCATTTATACATAAACGATTTTTCGTTTTTACGGGAAGTAGCTCAGCTTGGTAGAGCACTTGGTTTGGGACCAAGGGGTCGCAGGTTCGAATCCTGTCTTCCCGATTTATAAAAATGGGGCCTTAGCTCAGCTGGGAGAGCGCCTGCTTTGCACGCAGGAGGTCAGCGGTTCGATCCCGCTAGGCTCCACCAATATTTTTAATGCTTTTTTGGCGGTGTAGCTCAGCTGGCTAGAGCGTACGGTTCATACCCGTGAGGTCGGGGGTTCGATCCCCTCCGCCGCTATTGATATAAATAAAGTTTTCAATTTATTTTATGCCTGTAGATTCATTTACGGAGAGCTGTCCGAGAGGTCGAAGGAGCACGATTGGAAATCGTGTAGACGGTTACCGCTGTCTCAAGGGTTCGAATCCCTTGCTCTCCGCCAGTATACTTTATAAAAATACATAGTGGCCCCTTGGTCAAGCGGTTAAGACACCGCCCTTTCACGGCGGTAACACGGGTTCGAATCCCGTAGGGGTCACCATTTTGGAGGATTAGCTCAGCTGGGAGAGCATCTGCCTTACAAGCAGAGGGTCGGCGGTTCGATCCCGTCATCCCCCACCATATTATTATCGCGGGGTGGAGCAGCTCGGTAGCTCGTCGGGCTCATAACCCGAAGGCCGCAGGTTCAAATCCTGCCCCCGCAATCGTTTGGTCCGGTAGTTCAGTTGGTTAGAATGCCTGCCTGTCACGCAGGAGGTCGCGGGTTCGAGTCCCGTCCGGACCGCCATTTTTATATGGCTCAGTAGCTCAGTTGGTAGAGCAAAGGACTGAAAATCCTTGTGTCGGCGGTTCGATTCCGTCCTGAGCCACCATTTTAAATAATGGGCCTGTAGCTCAGCTGGTTAGAGCGCACGCCTGATAAGCGTGAGGTCGATGGTTCGAGTCCATTCAGGCCCATTTTTTATATAACTTCATATACTGGAGGGGTAGCGAAGTGGCTAAACGCGGCGGACTGTAAATCCGCTCCTTCGGGTTCGGCAGTTCGAATCTGCCCCCCTCCACCAGTATGGCGGTCGTGGCGAAGTGGTTAACGCATCGGATTGTGGCTCCGACATTCGGGGGTTCGATTCCCCTCGATCGCCCCATATTTTTGGGCTATAGCCAAGCGGTAAGGCAACGGACTTTGACTCCGTCACGCGAAGGTTCGAATCCTTCTAGCCCAGCCATTATTTTGCGGAAGTAGTTCAGTGGTAGAACATCACCTTGCCAAGGTGGGGGTCGCGGGTTCGAATCCCGTCTTCCGCTCCAACATTTTTATAAAGGCGGCATAGCCAAGCGGTAAGGCCAAGGTCTGCAAAACCTTTACCACCGGTTCGAGTCCGGTTGCCGCCTCCATAGTATTTGCTTTGATGACTTTCGTCATTCCGTTTGATGAATGCAGGATTTGTGAAATTTGGGAGCAGTCAAATTATTATTTTGGGAAAATAATATTTTTAATAAATCCCTATTGATTTCGTAAGAAATCTTATGTTATATTATGAATCCGCCAGTAAATAAGGCGGCTCGAACAAACTGATTTACATCTTCATCATTTTGAAGGAATAATATTTTTCCTTTTAAAGTGTTGACGTGTGAATGAGGGCATGATATGATTATTTAGCTGTCGGAGATGACAGTAAAGAGAATTGATCTTTGAAAACTGAACAAAATAAACGTCAACGTTTTAAGAATTAAACTTCTATAGAAGATGCCCGTCATCTATATAGAAACAAATGAGCAAGTCAAACTTTTTTGGAGAGTTTGATCCTGGCTCAGGACGAACGCTGGCGGCGTGCCTAATACATGCAAGTCGAGCGGACAGAAGGGAGCTTGCTCCCGGAAGTCAGCGGCGGACGGGTGAGTAACACGTGGGTAACCTGCCTGTAAGACTGGGATAACTCCGGGAAACCGGGGCTAATACCGGATAATATCAAGAGCTGCATGGCTCTTGATTGAAAGGCGGCTTCGGCTGTCACTTACAGATGGACCCGCGGCGCATTAGCTAGTTGGTGAGGTAACGGCTCACCAAGGCGACGATGCGTAGCCGACCTGAGAGGGTGATCGGCCACACTGGGACTGAGACACGGCCCAGACTCCTACGGGAGGCAGCAGTAGGGAATCTTCCGCAATGGACGAAAGTCTGACGGAGCAACGCCGCGTGAGTGAAGAAGGTTTTCGGATCGTAAAACTCTGTTGTCAGGGAAGAACAAGTACGGGAGTAACTGACCGTACCTTGACGGTACCTGGCCAGAAAGCCACGGCTAACTACGTGCCAGCAGCCGCGGTAATACGTAGGTGGCAAGCGTTGTCCGGAATTATTGGGCGTAAAGCGCGCGCAGGCGGCCTTTTAAGTCTGATGTGAAAGCCCACGGCTCAACCGTGGAGGGTCATTGGAAACTGGAAGGCTTGAGTGCAGAAGAGAAGAGCGGAATTCCACGTGTAGCGGTGAAATGCGTAGAGATGTGGAGGAACACCAGTGGCGAAGGCGGCTCTTTGGTCTGTAACTGACGCTGAGGCGCGAAAGCGTGGGGAGCGAACAGGATTAGATACCCTGGTAGTCCACGCCGTAAACGATGAGTGCTAAGTGTTGGGGGGTTTCCGCCCCTCAGTGCTGCAGCTAACGCATTAAGCACTCCGCCTGGGGAGTACGGCCGCAAGGCTGAAACTCAAAGGAATTGACGGGGGCCCGCACAAGCGGTGGAGCATGTGGTTTAATTCGAAGCAACGCGAAGAACCTTACCAGGTCTTGACATCCCGCTGACCTCCCTGGAGACAGGGCTTTCCCTTCGGGGACAGCGGTGACAGGTGGTGCATGGTTGTCGTCAGCTCGTGTCGTGAGATGTTGGGTTAAGTCCCGCAACGAGCGCAACCCTTGATCTTAGTTGCCAGCATTCAGTTGGGCACTCTAAGGTGACTGCCGGTGACAAACCGGAGGAAGGTGGGGATGACGTCAAATCATCATGCCCCTTATGACCTGGGCTACACACGTGCTACAATGGATGGTACAAAGGGCTGCAAGACCGCGAGGTTTAGCCAATCCCATAAAACCATTCTCAGTTCGGATTGCAGGCTGCAACTCGCCTGCATGAAGCTGGAATCGCTAGTAATCGCGGATCAGCATGCCGCGGTGAATACGTTCCCGGGCCTTGTACACACCGCCCGTCACACCACGAGAGTTTGCAACACCCGAAGTCGGTGGGGTAACCCTTACGGGAGCCAGCCGCCGAAGGTGGGGCAGATGATTGGGGTGAAGTCGTAACAAGGTAGCCGTATCGGAAGGTGCGGCTGGATCACCTCCTTTCTAAGGATATTTACGGAAGTGAGAACTTAGTTCTCACATACGTTGACGCGTTATTTTGTTCAGTTTTGAAGGATGAATTCCTTCTATATTAGATAGTAAACATGATTGTTCTTTGAAAACTGGATAATATCGTAAAGTAACACCAAGCAATACCGAGTAATCGCCATTTTAGGTTAAGTTAGAAAGGGCGCACGGTGGATGCCTTGGCACTAGGAGCCGAAGAAGGACGGGACTAACACCGATATGCTCCGGGGAGCTGTAAGTAAGCTTTGATCCGGAGATTTCCGAATGGGGAAACCCGCCATCCGTAATGGGATGGCACCCCTGCCTGAATACATAGGGCAGGAGGAGGCATACCCGGGGAACTGAAACATCTAAGTACCCGGAGGAAGAGAAAGCAAACGCGATTCCCTGAGTAGCGGCGAGCGAAACGGGACATAGCCCAAACCAAGAAGCTTGCTTCTTGGGGTTGTAGGACACTCTATACGGAGTTACAAAGGAAGAGGATAGGTGAAGCGATCTGGAAAGATCCGCGGTACAAGGTAACAGCCCTGTAGCTGAAATCTTCTTCTCTCTTGAGTGTATCCTGAGTACGGCGGAACACGAGGAATTCCGTCGGAATCCGGGAGGACCATCTCCCAAGGCTAAATACTCCCTAGTGACCGATAGTGAACCAGTACCGTGAGGGAAAGGTGAAAAGCACCCCGGAAGGGGAGTGAAAGAGATCCTGAAACCGTGTGCCTACAAGTAGTTAGAGCCCTTTAACGGGTGATAGCGTGCCTTTTGTAGAATGAACCGGCGAGTTACGATTTCATGCAAGGTTAAGCTGATAAGGCGGAGCCGCAGCGAAAGCGAGTCTGAATAGGGCGCATGAGTATGAGGTCGTAGACCCGAAACCAGGTGATCTACCCATGTCCAGGATGAAGGTGAGGTAACACTCACTGGAGGTCCGAACCCACGCACGTTGAAAAGTGCGGGGATGAGGTGTGGGTAGCGGTGAAATTCCAATCGAACCTGGAGATAGCTGGTTCTCTCCGAAATAGCTTTAGGGCTAGCCTCAAACGAAGAGTACTGGAGGTAGAGCACTGTTTGGACTAGGGGCCCATCCCGGGTTACCGAATTCAGACAAACTCCGAATGCCAGATACTTATGTTTGGGAGTCAGACTGCGAGTGATAAGATCCGTAGTCAAGAGGGAAACAGCCCAGACCACCAGCTAAGGTCCCAAAGTATACGTTAAGTGGAAAAGGATGTGGAGTTGCCCAGACAACCAGGATGTTGGCTTAGAAGCAGCCACCATTTAAAGAGTGCGTAATAGCTCACTGGTCGAGTGACTCTGCGCCGAAAATGTACCGGGGCTAAACGTATCACCGAAGCTGTGGATTGACACCTTATGGTGTCAGTGGTAGGAGAGCGTTCCAGGGGCTGTGAAGCCAGACCGGAAGGACTGGTGGAGCGCCTGGAAGTGAGAATGCCGGTATGAGTAGCGAAAGAAGGGTGAGAATCCCTTCCACCGAATGCCTAAGGTTTCCTGAGGAAGGCTCGTCCTCTCAGGGTTAGTCGGGACCTAAGCCGAGGCCGAAAGGCGTAGGCGATGGATAACAGGTTGATATTCCTGTACCACCAAGCATCGTTTGAGTGATGGGGGGACGCAGGAGGATAGGAGATCACGCAGCTGGATACGCGTGTTTAAGCAGTCAGGCTGGAAATGAGGCAAATCCCATTTCCGTTAAGGCTGAGCTGTGATGACGAGGGAATTTTAGTACCGAAGTCTTCGATTCCACACTGCCAAGAAAAGCCTCTAGCGAGATGTAAGGTGCCCGTACCGTAAACCGACACAGGTAGGCGAGGAGAGAATCCTAAGGTGAGCGAGTGAACTCTCGTTAAGGAACTCGGCAAAATGACCCCGTAACTTCGGGAGAAGGGGTGCTCTGGTAGGGTGCAAGCCCGAGAGAGCCGCAGTGAATAGGCCCAGGCGACTGTTTAGCAAAAACACAGGTCTCTGCAAAGCCGCAAGGCGACGTATAGGGGCTGACGCCTGCCCGGTGCTGGAAGGTTAAGAGGAGGGCTTAGCGCAAGCGAAGGTCTAAATTGAAGCCCCAGTAAACGGCGGCCGTAACTATAACGGTCCTAAGGTAGCGAAATTCCTTGTCGGGTAAGTTCCGACCCGCACGAAAGGCGCAACGATCTGGGCACTGTCTCAACGAGAGACTCGGTGAAATTATAGTACCTGTGAAGATGCAGGTTACCCGCGACAGGACGGAAAGACCCCGTGGAGCTTTACTGCAGCCTGATATTGAATTTTGGCACAGTCTGCACAGGATAGGCAGGAGCCTTGGAAGCCGGAGCGCCAGCTTCGGTGGAGGCGCTGGTGGGATACTGCCCTGACTGTGTTGAAATTCTAACCCGCACCCGTAATCCGGGTGGGAGACAGTGTCAGGCGGGCAGTTTGACTGGGGCGGTCGCCTCCTAAAATGTAACGGAGGCGCCCAAAGGTTCCCTCAGAATGGTTGGAAATCATTCGCAGAGTGTAAAGGCACAAGGGAGCTTGACTGCGAGACCTACAAGTCGAGCAGGGACGAAAGTCGGGCTTAGTGATCCGGTGGTTCCGCATGGAAGGGCCATCGCTCAACGGATAAAAGCTACCCCGGGGATAACAGGCTTATCTCCCCCAAGAGTCCACATCGACGGGGAGGTTTGGCACCTCGATGTCGGCTCATCGCATCCTGGGGCTGTAGTCGGTCCCAAGGGTTGGGCTGTTCGCCCATTAAAGCGGTACGCGAGCTGGGTTCAGAACGTCGTGAGACAGTTCGGTCCCTATCCGTCGCGGGCGCAGGAAATTTGAGAGGAGCTGTCCTTAGTACGAGAGGACCGGGATGGACACACCGCTGGTGTACCAGTTGTCTCGCCAGAGGCATCGCTGGGTAGCTATGTGTGGACGGGATAAGTGCTGAAAGCATCTAAGCATGAAGCCCCCCTCAAGATGAGATTTCCCATTACGCAAGTAAGTAAGATCCCTTGAAGATGACGAGGTAGATAGGTTCGAGGTGGAAGTGCGGTGACGCATGGAGCTGACGAATACTAATCGATCGAGGACTTAATCAAGATTAACATGGCACGGTATGCCGTTACTTTACAGAGATTATCCAGTTTTGAAGGAACAATTTTGTTCCATACATAGTCTGGTGGCAATAGCGAAGAGGTCACACCCGTTCCCATCCCGAACACGGCCGTTAAGCTCTTCAGCGCCGATGGTAGTTGGGGGTTTCCCCCTGTGAGAGCAGGACGCCGCCAGGCAAGCAGTGAGGATGAGGACAGCGGAAGCTGTTCTTTTTATTTCGGGAACATCTTCCATGAGAAAGAATTTGATTTTTGGAAAACCTATAAAGAAAAGGCGGGTGCTATAGCAAGCACCTCCTCTTATATAGATAAACACCGCTTGAATTTTATTCAGGCGGTGTTTTGTCTTTAAATTGTGGGAGTACACTCTCGAAATTAACATTAGAATTTATTATTTACGCAACTCACATTGTGCTGATGTCAATCACAAATCGATACTTCACATCTGAAGCTAATACGCGTTCGTAAGCTTCGTCAATTTGGTCGGCTGAAATGATTTCAATCTTAGGAACAATATTATGTTTTCCACAGAATTCCAACATTTCCTGAGTCTCACGGATGCCTCCAATCATTGAACCTGCAAATGAACGGCGGTGACCGATGAGAGAGAACACATTTACTGACAATGGCTCTGCAGGCGCACCAACGTTTACCAGAGTACCATCCAGCGTTAACAGTGAGAAGTAAGCATTAATGTCAATTTTTGCACTTACCGTGTTAATAATTAAGTCAAAGGTTCCGGCAAGTTTCACGAATGTTTCTGGGTCGCTTGTGGCATAGTAATTTTCAGCACCAAATTGTAAGCCATCTTCTTTTTTACTTAATGTTTGTGACAGAACAGTGACTTCCGCACCCATCGCATGTGCAATTTTAACGGCCATGTGACCAAGACCGCCCATGCCAACCACAGCTACTTTTTTGCCTGGACCAGCTCCCCAATGGTTTAGTGGCGAATAGGTTGTAATGCCTGCGCAAAGTAATGGTGCTGCGGCGTCAAGCTCAATGCTATCAGGAATTCTGACTACGAAATCCTCAGTTACCACAATGTGAGTAGAATAGCCGCCTTGAGTTGGTTCGCCGTATTTGTCAACGCCAGCGTAGGTAGGAACATTTCCTTTGAGACAGTATTGTTCTTCTCCTTTACGGCAGTTCTCACATTCGCCGCAGGAGTCAACCATACACCCGACTCCTACCCGGTCACCGACCTTGTACTTTGTGACCTCGGCTCCTACATCCGTGACAATTCCCGCAATCTCGTGTCCAGGTACGAGAGGATAGTTCACGGGACCCCATTCGCCATGAGCAGTATGGATGTCAGAATGGCATATGCCTGCATACTTAATTTCAATCAAAATATCATGCAAATCCAGATCGCGTCGTTTAATTTCGGCAGCTCGAAACGGTTTGTCTGGACCGTCGACAGCCCGTGCTTTAGCAGTTACCATAAAAAATCCTCCTATAATGTATATTTTTCAAGAGAAGGCGCCTGTGTCAGGTATAAATGAATAAACCAGGTTAAAAATCTTTTCATTCATTTCCGTCCCTGCTTTTTTCTCTTGCATAACAATGTTAATCCCTATAGTTAACTCTAGGTCAAGTGGATAGCTTATATTTTTTTAAAAGATTCCCGCCCATACAGGTTTCATATCATCTATCAATATAGCCCTAAAGCTAGCTGCATTCTTTTTTTAGTAAGCCTATCCCCGTTAAACAGAGTCCATTTCTGCTTTCCCTATAAGTTGATTTTGACATTCCACAAATACCGTGATAAAATTCCCTCAAAACATAGAGTTAACTCAAAGTATAGATGGTGAAAAAGAGGAAATAAATGATGAAAACATATTCTATCAGCGAAGCTGCAAAAGAATTGAATCTTACAGTGTATACCTTGCGTTACTACGACAAGGAGGGGCTTATGCCTTTTGTAGAACGGACACCGAGCGGAACAAGAGTATTTAAAGAATCCGATATCGGCGCTTTAAAAATAATTGAATGTTTAAAAGCCACCGGGATGCCTATTAAGGAAATTAAGAGTTTCATTGATTGGTGTTCTGAAGGAGATTCTACCTTGCAGCAAAGATATGACATGTTTATGGAACGAAAAGCTAGTGTAGAAGCACAGATGGAAGAACTAAGAAAAACAATGGAAGTCATCGATCATAAATGTATGTATTACAAGACTGCATTGGATGCAGGAACGGAAGATATCCATAAAAACGATAAAATAGGGAGTTTCATTACTAATTAACAGAAAACCGCCTGGATTTCATAACGGTGCATATGAAATCCAGGTGGTTTTTGTGTGTATCATTTACTGCCGCTTACGTAATTAGGTTATTTGTTTCGTTGGACGAATCAAGATTTCACTTACTGTAACAGTTTCAGGGGTGCTAATGGCATAAGCTACTGCATCTGCATTGTCACTTGACTTTAAATCTAAATCAATGTCAGCGGGAGTATTCTCTGCCATCTCAACAAATGCCGGGGTCATTAGTCGCTTTATAAAGCTTAGTTAAAACAGCTCCTGATGAAATAATGGTTAAGCGAATGTTATTTTCTCTTTTTTCCTAGCGCATTACTTCCATGATGACATGAACAGCAAATTTTGTCCCACAATATTATGTAATTTTGATACTTGCATGGGATCATACAAAAAACAGAAGATGCAGTATATTACCGCATCTTCTGTTTTTTATTCGTTATGAGCCATATTTTCGTTGTGTTGAATAAGAAATTATAACCGTGTTGAGCCATTTTATGTTTTCAGGATCGTTGTGTGGCACAAGCTCTTTTTTATATCTAACACAGCAATGTATTTTTGCATGACTTTAAACGAAGAATGCCATGAAGTTCATGGATATCCTTTTTTCTTCATTAATGTAAGGGATGTTTATACAATCCTTTCTAACAAATCCCCCACTTTTTCTGCCATAACACGGGGTGGATAAGGCATTCCATTCTTTAACCACCATTCCACTATTCCTACGTAAGCATTCGCAACAAATTGAACAATTACGTCTTCACTTTGACCATAATTTTTCCCTTTTGTTATATCCACATCTTTCTTGAATTCTTCGATATTAAACTTAAGGAACTGATTACGAAAGTATGAGGCGCCTTCACTCTTCAACATCGTCGAAAAAAATAAAAAATTACTTTCAAGATATTCCATGCAGTGTACAGTCGATTCAATCCAATCCATTTCAGTTGCCGATTCACAAAAATCACTCATGTTGTTTATATGTTCCTCAATTATCTTATCCAGTAAATCGAATTTATCCAAGTAATGAAGATAGATCGTTCCTCGGTTAACATTTGCCCTGTCAGCAATATCCTGAATGGTAATATCATCGAAACCCTTTTCGGACATCAGTTCAATAAGGGCCTTTTTAATGGCTTCCTGGCTTTTGGTTATTCTTCTATCCACTTTAGTCATTGTTAAGTCACCAAGCTCCCTTGAAGATACTCAACAATTTTTATAAATTTGTTGAGTAATCAACGAATTACGTTCATTTAACCATTGAAAGCAACTTGCTTCTCTTTAAAATTATAAACATATGTTGATTAATCAATCAATGATGATTTTCTTTTCTGGACAAAGTCAATGTCTACTACTCTAGCTGCAAAAATAAATTGTCTTCCTAACCAAAAGAAAGGATGTTATCAATTATGTCTACGATTCAAGATAAAGTTGTTGTTATTATGGGCGCCTCAAGTGGGATTGGTGAAGCTGCTACCAAGAAGCTTGCACAAGAAGGAGCAAAATTAGTCATTGCAGCCCGTCGTGAGGATCGCTTGAAAGCACTTGTTGAATCATTGCCATATGCTGAAATTTCATATGAGGCAGCAGATGTAACGAATAAAGAGGAAGTACAAGCAGTTATCGATACAGCAATCGGAAAATATGGCCGTGTCAATGTACTCTATAACAACGCAGGAGGCTTGCGGAAACAGTGATAATGGGGGAAAAGCCAATGATGATACGGCAAATACAAATTCAAGCGGTGAACAATTAGTTAAAATCGATGAACCGAACAAGCAGAATGGCAAGGATTCTATAATTAATAATGGGGGGTTAGTTGTTATGGAAGATGCTAAAGTAAAATTAACGTTTAGCAACGAAGAAGTACTTGTAAATATGTATGATAATCCAACAAGCAGGGATTTTTTATCACAACTGCCGTTAACAATAACGTTAGAAGATTATGCCCAAACAGAAAAAATTAGTTACTTATCAAAAAAACTATCTACAGAAAAAGCCTCGTCAGGCAGTGAACCTTTAGCTGGAGATTTTACTTATTATGCTCCCCGGGGAAATTTGGCTATATTTTATAAAGATTTTGGGTATTCAAATGGACTTATTAAATTAGGAAAGATTGAATCTGGAGTAGAAAAGTTTGAAAGCATTAAGGACAATTTTACAGTTCAAATAGAAAAAATTGATTAAAAGAAGAAATGAGGAGGTATATTACTTTTGGCCAAACAAAACAATTTGCTTATATTTATATTAACCGTCGGTGTTTTCGGTATTTTAAATACTGAAATGGGGGTTATTGGGTTATTGCCTTCCATCGCTGATCACTTTAACGTCAGTGTATCTCAAGCAGGGCTACTGGTGAGTATTTTTGCCCTTGGTGTTGCAGTATCTGGCCCAATTTTGCCGTTATTGTTCTCGGGTATGAATCGTAAGAAAGTCATGTTACTGGTTCTTAGCATTTTTGTTCTGGGGAACATTGTGTCCTTATTTGCGTCTAACTTCACCATTCTATTAACTTCTCGTATCATTCCAGCCTTTTTTCATCCAGTTTATTGTTCCTTGGCATTTACCGTAGCTGCTTCCTCAGTAAGTAAAGAAGAAGCTCCAAAAGCTGTTTCTAAAGTATTTATAGGAGTATCTGCTGGTATGGTAGCCGGCGTACCGATCGCAAGTTTTATTGAAAGTGCCGTTTCGTATGATATGGCGATGGCATTCTTTGCTATTGTGAATGCTATTGTATTCATTGCTACATTGATTTTTGTACCATCGATGCCTGTTGAAGAAAGACTTTCTTATGGTACACAATTTTCCATATTAAAAAAACCTATTATATGGATTTCCATCGTGACTGTCATTTTATTAAACTCAGCCGTGTTTGGGGTTTATAGTTATCTTGCTGAATATCTGAAAACAGTAACGAATATGGCTCCGAATACCATAAGTTTAACGTTATTCATCTTCGGTGGAGCCAATATTATTGGAAACATTGTCGCAGGAAAGTTACTTACTCATAGTGCCACCAAATCTGTAGTATCTTTTCCTTTGTTAATGAGTGCTGTTTACATCATTTTATTTTTCGCAGGACAGTTTGCCATACCTATGGCAGTTATAACTTTAATTTGGGGAATATTAGCTGGAGGAATAATGGCAAATATTAATCAATATTTGATTGCGTCTTCAGCACCCGAAGCGCCTGATTTTGCCAATGGATTATTTATATCATCCTGTAACGTAGGAACAACATTAGGTGCATCTCTAGGCGGGTTATTTATATCTGGAATGGGTACACAATACGTCGTATTCGTGGGAATCCTATCATTGTTACTAAGTTTGGTAACTATTTTACTTAGAAACTATATGTTTATTCCTAAACAACAACTTTCTAGATAAGGAATAAATTCAACATTCTCTAAGAGCTTCATAATCATTATTAATTTATACAACGCGGTTCCCTATTACGGTGTATAAAGGGTGGCTGCGTATAGCTTTAATCTATATTTTTCCATCAGCATTTCTTACGTTTACCTCGGCAAGTTCTTGAATTGGTCAGTGGGATGGGCGGTCAACGGTTATATCAATCATTGTAGCTGTCATCTTCTTTTGGCTGGCACGCCGATTTTGGAAGTTCGCACTTGTGAATTATACCAGTGCAAGCAGTTAAAAAACTTAGCCGTTTGGATTTAACTAATATACAATTAAAAATTGAGATTCTGGGCATGTTTTGATTAAGTATCAAAACATGCCTTTTTAAATTGAAATAGACAACATGCAGGTAAGTTTATTTATTAAATCAGTAATCATAACTTAAAGTTTTTAAATAGGTTTTATCCTTATATATTGAGCAGGGTTAGTTTAAATCAAAGTCCCTTAACCCATTCGTATAACTACACTTTTATGCGTGTATTATTCTAGGCAGTGGGTTGGATACCTTGATTAAGATTGTCTCAATACCTTTAAATAATCAACAAATCCGATTGATTTGTTCACTAATGAACAGATAGGATTGGATTGCCTATTGTAAGCACGATGTTTCTGTTTAAAAATTATAGACAGATATTGATTAATCAATGGACTGTACTAATATGTTGACCGGAAGCGAGTATGTAGTTAGCAGTTCTTAAAGCTAACTTTAAACGATTGAATCTTCATACATAAAAGAGTTGGAGTGAAGAGGATGAATATTGCACAAGTTGCAAAGCAGTTTGATCTAACAGCAGCCACTCTCAGATATTACGAACGCATAGGCTTGATCCCGCCTGTAAAGCGTAAAGAAAATGGCATTCGTAACTATGGTGAAGAGGACATTAAATGGATTGAGTTTGCAAAATGTATGCGAAATGCCGGTTTAAGTATTGAGTCATTAATTGAATACACCTCTTTATTTACCGAAGGAGATAAGACTCTAAAAGCCCGCAAAAATATTCTGGTTGAAGAAAGACAGCGATTAGCAGCGAAATTGCTAGAGATTGAAGAAACAGTCAAAAGACTAGATAAAAAAATTAAATACTATGACGGATTATTGCTTAAAAAAGAGGAGGAAATGAAATGTTAACCTTTGACGGAAAATAATCATGCATAAGGATTGACAATTTCTAAAGAGCGATGAAACTGGATTCTCGACTTAATAAGGCAGATACCTTTGGGATAAATGGTCAAATCGACGATCCATTGTTGAAGCAGACTTTGAATTCTGTTGTCTAATTTCGTTGAGCAGGTCAATAAATCTTTGCAGAACCACAATACACCTCTATCACGAAATGGTTATACGGAATAAGATTAAGAGAATTTTAGTTCTCTATTAGTTCAAAAAAACTAATGTGAAAATTTTTAATCGAGTTCTCGCTATGCTGGTTGTACGTCATGCGGCATTTTAAAACAGTATTCTGCTCGTATTCTTTTACTAACTTTGAAACTGGAATTGAAAGGAGAAAACAATGAAAAAACTTACAGCGCTAACTTTGTCACTTTCTTTCTTCGCTTCAGGAGGTACCGATGCAGGACAGGCGATGGCAGCTGAAAAAAACTCTGATTCAATGACCATTACTCAAGGCAGCCTGGAGGATTCCTATAAGGGGCCGGCTGAATATTTTACTGGTAATGTACGCGTTGATCCTCTATTTACTGAAAATGAACCAGCCCCTTATTCTGGTGCATATGTGACATTCCAGCCGGGAGCAAGAACCGCCTGGCACACTCATCCGACAGGGCAGAGACTGATCATTACAGAAGGTGTTGGCTGGGTGCAAGAGTGGGGTGGCCCGATTAAGGAGGTCCGGGAAGGTGATGTGATCTGGTTTCCGCCTGGCGTCAAACACTGGCATGGAGCTTCATCTACGGAAGCCATGACACACGTTGCTCTTACAGGAGTGCTCGATGGTAAAAACGCTGAATGGCTGGAGAAGGTTAGCGACGAGCAATATGGTGCGCAAAGTAAAAAAGAGAAAATCAAAAAAGAGAAAAAGGAAATACAAGCTTTAAATGAAAGACAAGAAAGCATCGTGATGATTGCAGCATTTACCGCCGATGGTGATTTGCCGCAACTAGAAACCGCCTTGAACGAAGGATTGGATGCGGGCTTAACTGTCAATGAGATAAAAGAAGTCCTTGTGCAGATGTATGCCTATGCGGGATTCCCTCGCAGTTTAAACGGGATCAATACCCTTATGGCTGTTATAGAAGAGCGGGAAGCGGCAGGCATCAAGGATGAAATGGGTCCTGAAGCAAGCCAGCTTCCGGCCGATAAAAGCAGCATTGAACTTGGAACGGACATTCAAACGAGCCTGGTTGGAGCGCCAGTTACAGGAGCAATTTATACATTCACTCCAGCCATCGATGAGTTTTTGAAAGGGCACCTGTTCGGAGATATCTTCGGACGAGACAATCTGGATTTCCAGAGCAGAGAGCTGGCAACCATTGCGGCACTGGCCAATATGGAAGGTGTCAATTCTCAGCTGCAGGCGCATTTTAATATTGGGTTTAATACCGGACTGACGGAGGATCAAATGAAGAGCGTGGTGTCAGTCCTTGAAGACGAAGTAGGCAAAGAAGAAGCCGATAATGCCGAGGAAGTATTAAATCAGGTTTTAAGCAGCAGAGCAAAATAAGGTTCTATGCTAAAGTAATCCTCATTATCAGCTGCTTTCCAGCAAATAGAGTTTCTTGGTGAAACAAAAGTACAGTTTGCCAGTTGAACCAGGTGTATATAGGTAAACCTGCATTGCTTTTTAAATCAGAAAGCATGGGGTTACTGAAAAACGAAACACCATTTCTGTTTGGTCTTGGAATTTGGGCATTTCCAATTAAGCCAGACAGAAACGGTGTTTTTCGTTTAATTAAGCTTTGCACCAAAATGATCATCAAGCCCACGTTAAAGCTTTAGGCTCATTTTGGCTCTATGTACGCTGAGAGGGTGTTTAGAAGTTGGATTGCAGCAGTATTTGAAAGCATGAATTGAATTGTATAAAGAATTTATAGAAAAGAGGAAATAGAAATATAGTTTATTAGTTATCCCTTCTATCCGTCCTTTCTGTGATATGCGGGAAAGTACTGTTGGAAGGTATATAAAAAAGGTTAAATATGTAATAAAATAAGTCTTTTTAATCTTTTGATGGAATTTTTGATGGATTCTATTGACTTAAAGTTCACTTAAAGTTGTACCCTGACTTTAACTTGTCTAGAGAGGGGGAATAAAGCACGCTAGCAAAATATATTTCGGACAATTTGCGAACGTGAACAGAAGAGTAATAACATCAGGAAAAACATTGGAGGGACTTAAAATGAAAAAGAAATCTATTATTACGCGTGTACTCACAGTGATAGCATTGGGCTTGCTTTTATCCACGACCATCGTTGCATCCAAGTCTGGCGCTGGCGCTGCATACACGCCGGACTTGTCCAATGGAGCAGACAACTTTTACAAGAGCAACAAGGTAACCATGAAGAAGGTTGAGTTTAAAAATCAATACAACATGAATGTTGCAGGGAATCTTTTTATTCCCAAAGGTTTGAAGAAACACACTAAAAATCCCGCGATTATTGTCGGGCATCCTATGGGTGCAGTAAAAGAACAAAGTGCGAATTTGTATGCCCAGAAAATGGCCGAAAAGGGATTTGTCACTTTATCCCTGGATTTGTCTTTCTGGGGAGAGAGTGAGGGTCAGCCTCGCAATGCTGTTTCGCCGGATATCTATGCCGAGGATTTCAGTGCTGCGGTGGATTTCCTAGGCACCCGTTCGTTTGTTGACAGGGAGCAGATTGGTGTTCTCGGGATTTGTGGCAGCGGAAGCTTTGCTATCAGCGCAGCCAAGATCGACCCACGCATGAAAGCCATTGCGACAGTCAGTATGTACGACATGGGTGCCGCCAACCGTAACGGGCTTAAACACTCGCAGACTCTCGAGCAGAGAAAGAAGATTCTCGAAGAGGCAGCAGAGCAGCGCTATGTGGAGTTCACAGGCGGTGAAACCAAATACACCAGTGGGACAGTACATGAACTGAATGAAAACTCTACCGCCATTGAACGTGAGTTTTATGACTTCTACCGGACTCCAAGAGGTGAATTTACTCCCAAGAGCTCGTCACCTGAACTCACGACACACCCGACGCTGACCAGTAACGTCAAGTTCATGAATTTTTACCCGTTCGAAGACATAGAGACGATTTCTCCTCGTCCGATGCTTTTCATCACGGGTGAAAACGCTCATTCCAGAGAGTTCAGCGAAGACGCCTACAAGCTGGCAGGCGAACCGAAGGAACTCTACATTGTTCCGAGCGCAGGTCATGTGGATCTGTACGACCGGGTGAATTTAATCCCTTTTGACAAGCTCGAGTCCTTCTTCAAAGAAAATCTGAAGAAAAAATAAAGCTTGTGTTGAAGATCATAGAGAGTTTTGCGCGACAATGGTGCACTGAGTGAAGCTGCTGTGTGAATCCCGATAAGATAGGCGGGGTTCACACTTTTTTGTCCGAATAAATCAAGGTATGCAGGATAGAAATGTTAGCAAACAAACGCATTGTTGTTAGCCGATTTGGTGGTATAGAAGCACTGTAATTGAGTGAGGAGCCGATGCCAAAATCGAAAGGAAATGAATTCTTTATCCAAAATTTAGTGGCGGAAGTCTCGTTTGGAGACATTATGCTGTTGATTTAATAGTTAAAATTTGACACCATACAAGACACATACGTTAAACTTATATTCAGATGAAATAAATCGAAATTTCTGATCATTTATTAATCTATTTTTATCAGATGGATTGATTGTGTCATAAAGCCAGGAGGGACGGAACGGATGAACCAGCTGCATCCTGAGATTGATAAAATTCTTCAAAATATTGAACAAGTGATAGCGGGCAAACAGGAGGTGGCTAAACTAACACTGGTGGCGCTTCTCGCCGAAGGCCATGTGCTGCTTGAAGATGTGCCCGGTGTCGGGAAAACCACGATGGTCAGGGCACTGGCAAAGTCGATTAGTGCAGAGCTGCGAAGAATCCAGTTTACACCGGATTTACTTCCATCCGATATTATGGGTGTATCGATTTATAACCCGCGCGATATGGACTTTCAATTTTACCCGGGTCCGATTATGGGCAATATCATTCTCGCCGATGAAATTAACCGGACGTCGCCTAAAACCCAGTCTGCGCTCCTCGAAAGCATGGAGGAAAACAGCATTACAGTGGATGGTATAACCCACGTGCTTGAAAAGCCGTTTTTTGTCATGGCTACACAAAATCCGATCGAATATGAAGGCACTTATCCTCTGCCAGAAGCTCAGCTGGACCGCTTTTTATTAAAAATGAAAATGGGCTATCCTACTTTAAAGGAAGAAATGGATGTTTTAAAGAGAGCTCAAAATGTACCGCCTATTGAAGATCTTCAGCCGGTTGTCAGCCTTCCGGAACTCCGGCAGCTGCAGCTCGATATTAAAGGCGTTTATGTAGACGAATCTGTCAGAAGGTATATTGCCGAGCTTTCTGCGGCCACCCGTTCTCACAAAAGTGTTTTCCTAGGCGTCAGCCCCCGTGGTTCCATTGCCCTCATGAAAGCCTCACAAGCGCTGGCTTTTATGCATAACAGAGACTATGTGCTTCCTGATGATATACAGTATCTCGCTCCGTTTGTTTTTGCCCACCGGATTATTTTAAAACCAGAATCCCGTTTTGAAGGGATCAATGTCGAAAATGTAATTGAGCAATTGTTAGGCCTGGTTTCAGTGCCGGTTCAAAGGCACGTGGCCGAATGAACAGCGCCTTCTCGAAAAAAAAAGAATTCTGCCGATTCCTATTTTTAATAGGGCTGACTGTTCTTGCTTTTTCGTATGCGATGTTTCAAGGAGGATTTGTCAGCTGGTTCTTATTTTACAGCTTTCTTCCCATCGCTTTTTATGCGTTCATGTTGTTTTTTTATCCTTTGTCCCTTAAAGGTGAAAGAACATTTTTTAAACAAGAGTTTCTTTTCCAAGAGCAGGTCCGCGTTCAAATCACACTTTCAAGAAAAAACCGATTCCCGCTTTTTTATATCATCGCAGAAGAAATGATTAGCAGCTCCTCCTTACTCTCTGAACAGCAGATAAAGAAAGTCCTGGTTCCTGGCTTTAAAAAAAAGCTGGCGCTCAGCTATGAGATCAGCCAGATGCCAAGAGGAGAACACCACTTCACGGGAATTCGTGTGAAAACAGGCGATTTATTCGGTCTTATTGAAAAAGAAAAACAGATTGCAATCGAAAATAAAATAGTGGTGTATCCTTCTTTCGAAGAGCTTCAATACCGGCCGATTTCTGGTTCGGCTGGTCAAGGCTCTGCGATGACAGCAAGGGCATATCAAAACCAGGACACTTCCATGTCTGTCGGCATTCGCAGCTATCAGCCGGGTGACCGACTATCCTTGATCAATTGGAAAGCCACGGCGAAATGTAACAGCTTAATGACGAAGGAGTTCGAACAGTACCGGTCTCACGATGTCATGATTGTGATGGATTGCACGCCTTCAGCGCAGTTTGAAACAGTTGTTTCGTTTACGGCTTCTGCTATTAAGGGCATCATCCGGTCAGGTGCACAAGTCGGGCTGCTGACAGCAAGCGATAACGGCGGCAGTTTTGCGATTCGCGGCGGCGAGGGACAGGAGCAGCAGCTTTTTTATCACCTGGCGACCATTAAAGAGGCAGGGACTGTTTCTTTTGCAAAAGTCCTGGAAAATGAAACAGCGTTTATCCAGCAGAGCCGTACTCTTTTGCTTGTGACCGTGCAGCTGACTGAAAAAGTGATCGAACGAGCCCGCTATTATGCAAGTCAGGGCCAGTTCGTAATCGTCTTTTTGGCTGCCGGCAGCCAAAATGCTTCGGAACACAAGCTGGTTCAGCAAGAACGCGGGATTAAAGTTTGTATGGTACATAAAGGTCAATTTGCGAAGGCCTTTTCGGAGGTGAGCAGGGCATGAATCAACAGCGTACAAAGTGGACGATTAATTCTTTTCTTTTGCATGTTCTCAGCTTTCTGCTTCTATGGGAGTGGCTGCGTCCTGTTGAACAGTTAACCGATACAAGTCATATCGTCTTTTTTGTTGGCTTTATTGCTGGAGCACTGCTGCTGGCTTTTTTAGAAGTACCCCGCCTAGTCTCTGCTATTTCAAAGATGATTTATATTCTGTTTTGTATTCAATTTATTCATTATGGCAGCTTCAGCGTCATGGTAAATTTGTTTTTAGGCGATGTGATTCAGAATACAGAGCTGATATTAAAAGGCCAGTGGACAGGGCTGTCCGATTCAATCCGGACGCTGCTGTTCTTTTCTCTTTTGTGGATTACTGTGTATTTAATTCACTATTGGCTGATGATCCGAAACAATATCCTGTTCTTTTTTTTCGCTACGATTGTGTTTATTACAGTTTTAGATACGTTTTCTCCCTATTCAGCACAAACAGCGATCATCCGGTCCGTTTTGATTGGTTTTGTCCTGATGGGAATATTGGCTTTCCGGCGGCTGACGGACTCTGAAACGCAAAGTATGATGAAGCTGAAATGGATGGCTTCGGTGGCCGTCTTCGTTGTCGGGAGTACAGTCATTGCCTTTGCTGCTCCCAAAGCGGACCCTGTCTGGCCCAATCCTGTTCCCTTCGTGAAGTCACTGGGCGGTTCAGGCAATACGTCGACAGACGAAACAGGAGGAGGCGGATTTCGTTCCGATGATTCTGAGCTTGGCGGTCCGTTTTTGCCTAGTAGTGAAGTGGTCTTTACAGCCGAAGTAGAAGAAGAACATTACTGGAAGGTCGATACTAGAGATGAATACACCGGAAAAGGATGGATTTCTTCCACTCCAGACGAGCAGCCGCTCACTTTCAGGCGAAGGGTACCGCCTTCCTTTTTCTCTTTTACAGAGGAAGTCCCTTCAGAGGAAAGGACAAGCATTGTCTATAACGAAGAAGATCATGGCTATATCCCATATCCGCACGGCCTGGAGAGAATTGAAGCATCCTCCTCCTACCGATACGAGCTAAATGAGGGGACCGGTAAAATCATAGCAATCAACGGGGATGAACAAGAAGCGCCTGCATCATATTCCATTCAGTATAAACACGCTTCTTTCCGGGCAGAAGAACTTCAAAACAGTTCGTTGGAGGAAGCTGGCTCTTCTTTTCAAGCCATTGCCGGCAGGTACACACAGCTTCCCGAAAATATACCGCCACAGATAAGAGAACTGGCGCTGGATATTACAGAGGAGCATGAAACGTGGTTTGAGAAAGCAAAAGCGATTGAAGCCTATTTCAGCTCCAGCGGCTTTACGTATGAGCAGGTGGATGTGCCTGTTCCGTCAGAAGGTGAAGATTACGTCGCCCAGTTTTTATTTGATACGAGACGCGGCTACTGTGACAATTTTTCAACCTCGATGGCTGTTATGCTAAGAACAATTGACATCCCTGCCCGCTGGGTAAAGGGTTACACAGAAGGAACCTACCTGGAAACGACGGAATCCGGAAATCAGCTGTATCAGGTGACAGGTGAAAATGCGCATTCGTGGGTCGAGGTGTTCTTTCCGGGTATTGGCTGGGTTCCTTTTGAACCGACACAGGGGTTTACGAATGCAGCGGTTCCAGAATTAGAGGAAACATCTCAAACACCAGTAAATGAAGAAATACCGGCTGAAACACCAACCGAAACGCCAGAACAGTCTACAGTGGAAGATCCGACACAGGCAGAAGAGGGTCTTGATGAAGATTCTAGAGAAGCGTCGGAGGCGACTACAGAATCATTTCTGAAAACGAATTGGAAAACCATTGCTTTTCTGGCTGGAGCAGCGCTTATTCTTGCTGCGCTATGCTACCGGTACCGGAGAAAATGGATGCCTTTCTATTACATTTTCATGTTTAAACAAAAGAAAGAGGATCACCATTTCCCGGAAGCATACCTTGTTCTTCTTGCCCAGCTGGACCGCTCTGGACTGAAGAGAAAAAAAGGCCAAACGCTGAGCGGCTATGCAAAGGAAATCGACACTCAGTTTTCCAGCAGCACAATGAGCGGTCTCACCGCCCATTATGAGCAATATTTATACAGAGACCGTCTTCCGAATGGCACATGGAACCATGCGAGAAATGAATGGGAAAGCCTTATGAAGAAAACCAGTTCTTAAATGGGTTATGAAGCTTTTTTTTAAAAAGCTGTCAGGTTCTACAGGCTATTCACACTTCCTTAGATGGTCGTTTTCGTAATTATCTGCCTGGATAGGGTAGAGGTCGCTAGTTCAGCCCCGTTAGGAATCAGAAATCCAACGATTCCTCTGTATCTTTTTAAAAAGTCTGCTGTTATTGGAACTTTGCTCGTTTGAACAAAGGCGCACAGGACAGGCAGCGCTTTTAGACGTAAAGGAAGAATTAAACTTCTTGAAAAAGCTACTAAAATACGATAAAATTATTCCCATAAAATAGTTTGTACAAAGGGCTTGAGCAGGTGTTTGTCACGGTTGAGGCGTGATAGACGGTTACGATGGATGGTTAGCCCCATCCTGTAACACGCTGGGGCTCTTTTTGTTTTTTCGGTCATTTAATTACGGCAATTATACAGTTTATTTCGACGGTTAATAATAAAAATGTTCAGGGAGTTCGTGTTATGGATAAAGAAATCGTGAAAGCCTATACGACAACTGAAGTGGCTGCGATATTAGGTATCTCCCAGAGTACTGTGCGAAATTATAGTATCGCACTTGAGAAACATGGATACGTAATCGCGAAACCAAAGAGATCTCGTGTGTTTGTTGAGCAGGATGTTGCAACTTTAACGCAAATGAAAGAATTGAGAGCCTCATCTAAATTACCCATTAACGATATAGCGGGTATGCTGGGCGCTGCACCTATTGTGCTTCCAAGCGAAACGGCTGAAATTGAAGTACAAAACAACGCCGCGTCGAATGAAATATTGACTGCTATAATGGAAGAATTTACTGCTATCAAAAAAGAGAATGCAGAATTAAAAAAAGAACTTAAGCGTAATATGGATCATATTAATGTGGTCATATACGAAGTTCGAAGAACAAGCAGTCTGCTGTTTAAAGCTTTATCTGACCAGCCAGAACAAAAAAGAAGAGGTCTTTTTGGGAAAATAAAGTGATATTGCTGAATTCCTTTAAGTCCGTATGAACTTATCATTTAAAGCTTGTACTAATAATACCGTTCTGCTTCAAATTGTTATAATTACATGGATTACGTTACATTGACAGAATAGAGGCCGCCGATTTGAACTTTAAAACTCTCATGGAGAGGGAATTTAATGGAAAAGATCATCTCTTTAGAGATGGTCTTTTTTGTGAGGCATTTTTTGTTGAAAGAGGATAGTGTTGATAAAAGCATTTTGCAGCCTTAGTGGTCTGATTTAATGGATTTATTTTAAGCGTTAAATAAGTCTTTTCGCTGAATCAACTTGATAACGGACTAGGAAAAGAACAAAATAACACATGACTATAAAAACTTTATTAAAATCCACTTCAAGTATTGAAGAAACAAGCGAGAGGGATTATGATTAATTAAAGCGCTTTCATTTTGTGCGCCAGTGAATAAAAAATGACCTATTTGACTACATAAGCAGTTTATCGTGCACTAAATTAAAAACTTAAATCTAGAACGATCAAGGGGGCTAAACATGTTGCAAGTAAATATAGATTACGTCAAAGCAGCGGCTCATCATGCAAATGAATTGAAAAAAGTTTTAGATATCCATGGATCATATGAAAGAAGGCACAGAGAAATAAAATCTGTTTCCCATTATATTTATTTGTTAAAAAACAGACTGGACCAGGAAGAAGACAATGCCGCGGTCCTGTCAGATTGGGAAAATGCTGAAAAAAGAGCGCGCCGATCCCAAAGGTTAATTAACTGGGATGCATCTGAAGTGGCGATAAAAAATGAAGTTGGATGGCTAACTCTTATGATTGAACGAATGGAGCTTGCTCTTAGTGGAACTAAGCCGGTATTAACGAACGATAAAAAGCAACAGTTCGAGCTAGAAACGATCCCTAAAAAACAAACTGTTTAAAAGTAACTGATCGTTCTTTATTTAAATTGGACAAAGAATATGGATTCCGGCCGTCTTGCAGCATTAAGTTAATGGAAAAAGGACAGGAACTGAAAGGAAGCATATGAAAAGGCGTGAAGGGGAATCTTTACGCTTTTTTTAATTTCCCGTACTAGTACAGCTGAACCATTTTTTTGAATTCAGGCGTAAATACTTCGCGGATTAACTAATAGACAATTGAGATAAACTAAACCATAAGTAACCGAGAAAACTTGACGGCGGCGTTTACTGGTAATAACAAAGCAAATCCTTAACTCTTAGAAGAATGTAGATTAAGGATTTGTTTTTTGTGTTTTTAAGATATTGTGGATGGACTTCTCACTTCTTATCAGCTTTTAAATAACTTAAAGCCAGGATAATAATAGTAAATAAATATTTTAATCTACAAACAATAGTGTTATACTATTTTATATTTATCGTTTAATAAAGTTATACTAATTAGTGTAATGATTGAATAGTGGTATTCTATTTTTGCTTGTAATGGATCTGGAAAAAAAGAATGACTAGGCTGTGCTCTGGCTTGCTGTGGCGTCTAAGCAGGAGCGCCTGCATCATTTCTACAAATCTTAGGGGATAAGGAAGGATATAATGAGCAGCAGACAGAAAAAAACAGACGTTATCTTAATTGGTGCTGGAATCATGAGTGCAACTTTGGGAACAATTCTGAAAGAACTAGTACCGGACTGGAATATCAAAGTATTTGAGAAGCTTTCAAAAGCAGGGGAGGAAAGCTCTAACGAATGGAACAATGCAGGAACGGGGCATGCGGCACTGTGTGAGCTGAATTACACGGTCGAAAAACCGGACGGCTCTGTAGACATCAGCAAAGCCATCAACATTAATGAACAATTTCAAGTGTCCATGCAGTTTTGGTCTTACCTTGTAAAGAGCGGGCTGCTGCATAATCCAGAGGACTTTATTATGCCATTGCCTCATATGAGCTTAGTGCAGGGGGAAGAAAATGTAACGTTTCTAAAAAAGCGTTTTAAAGCGCTGTCAAATAATCCGCTGTTCCAGGGAATGGAGTTTTCCGAGGATCCCAAAAAACTGATGGAATGGATTCCGCTTATTATGCAGAATCGCGCAGCGGATGAACCGGTAGCGGCAACCAAAATTGACTCTGGAACAGATGTCAACTTTGGCGCTTTAACACGCATGCTGTTTGATCACTTGAAAAGTAAAAACGTCGATTTACACTACAATCACAGTGTGAATGATATTAAACGTAAGAGCGACGGCTCCTGGGAATTGAAAGTAAGGAATCTCGACAGCGGTACGGTTGAATCTCATACGGCGAAATTCGTCTTTATCGGAGGCGGGGGAGGAAGCATACATTTACTGCAGAAATCCGGTATTCCGGAAGGGAAACATATTGGGGGGTTCCCGGTAAGCGGAATCTTTATGGTGTGCAATAATCCGGACGTTGTAGCGCAGCATCATGCAAAGGTATACGGCAAAGCGAAGGTGGGCGCTCCTCCAATGTCTGTGCCGCATCTTGACACACGGTTTATCGACAATCAAAAGTCGCTGTTGTTCGGGCCGTTTGCCGGCTTTTCACCGAAGTTTTTAAAAACCGGTTCAATGCTTGATTTGGTCACTTCCGTAAAACCGGATAATCTCTTAACCATGCTGTCGGCAGGGGCTAAAAATATGTCATTAACAAACTACCTAGTCCAACAAGTGATGCTGTCAAAAGAAAAACGGATGGAAGAGCTGCGCGAGTTTATCCCAAATGCCAAAAGCGAGGATTGGGATTTAGTTGTAGCGGGACAGCGGGTGCAGGTGATCAAAGATACGGAGGCTGGCGGGAAAGGAACACTGCAATTTGGTACGGAAGTAGTGAGTGCGTCTGATGGATCGATCGCAGCGCTGCTTGGTGCTTCTCCGGGTGCTTCTACAGCTGTTCATGTCATGCTTGAAGTAATCACAAAATGCTTCCCTGAACAGATAAAAGAATGGGAGCCGAAAATTAAAGAAATGATTCCTTCTTATGGCTTGTCACTAATGGAGAATCCAGATCTGCTGTACGATGTTCATACTTCAACAGCGCAGGTGCTTGGTTTAAGTGAAAAACAGCCATCCTTTAGTTAATTCTATATATCTCCACTGTGCAGGAGGAAACAACTATAGTATAGGCAGTCCACCCAGGAATCCAAATAAAACCGATATTGAAAGATACATTAGCCCGGCTTTACCCGGATGCGCAGTATAAAGAGTGAAAGACAAATATATAAAGAATTAATAGGATTTTGAAAAGTGTATAGTTAAAGCAGCAAAAACCGCCTTAGGGCGGTTTTTTGTTGTTGGGCATACGGCTCTTCATCATCGTCAAGTTTTAGATTAGGTTCATAGACAGGTTCAAACTTATGTTCAAATGTAGATTAGGATACAGGTGTAGATCAGGATACGGGTGTAGATTGGTCTACAGATTAGAATATAAGTTTAGACATAGGTTTTGATATAGGATGTATACAAAAGAAGGTATTGTCTAAACGAATCAAGGCAACATGAAAAGGCATGAGCCCGGTCCAATACCGGGAGACTCCATACCTAAAAAGGTCTACTTCTTGCGGGTACTACAAAAGGGGCTAGCTCTTGAGTGGGGGACGGTACCTAACATTTAATTCTTTCATTTTTACCTCTGCTGGATAACTTCCTTTTGTGCTCACAGCAAAACACCTCCAGTTGTTTCATGAAGGTGTTTTGATTTGTCTCACTCTATGGGGTCAGTCCCTAGGGCATCATATGAGGCTTTTGTATTCACGTATGTATATGAATATAAAGGCTTTTTTAAGCGGATTTTCTCTATATCTGTTTTTAAAAATAGGGTGGCACGCAGAAGAACAGAAATCTTAACAAATAGGATTCTCTGCATATAAAATACAATTTAATCGATTTTTCTTAATACTTTATGTGAAAAATTCAAAATTGTTTTACATACATATCAATAAGATAACAGGCACAAAAGTCAAAAAAGGCTCAGTCTTAATCTGCATGTCTATGATTAAAAAAGAGGATGACGAGTTCAAGTTTATATTTTTTACTGAATACTTTTCTATGAATACGACAATAATGAAAATTAATATAAGCGAAAAATTGAAAGGGTGATTGGATGAAAAACATGGGCAGAGATTATGGTAATGAATTTCTTAATAACTTGAGAGTGATGGACGCCAGACCTGATTACGAGCCGATAAGGCTTGTTGAACACGTGTATCAAGCACAGGGACCAGATAATTTCCTAAAGTCTTGTGATTACTGCAACAAAGAAAAGAATGTTGTGTTTTATAAGCCGGATGTGATGGATATTAACGGAAAATGTATTATCAGTCTCAAAAGTAGAAAAGCGTGGACCTGCTTAGAATGCTATAGTAAAGATTTAGCGGCACTGAAGAAGCAATATGGTTGAGTTAAAGACGCGATGAAGAGGATATACCATAGCGACTGGATGTAAATAATTTTAACTGTTTATAAAATGATAGCTGCTTACAGACTTTCTGAGCAGCAAAGCTCATTCCTTTAGGGGTGGGCTGGAAACGAGATCGAGCTTTTGACGTGTCTTCAGAGACATCAAAGGTTCGACTTTTTCTGTTTAAAATGCTTTTATGCAGATTTCAAATGAAACATTTAAAACACGAAACGCGTTTTTATCGTGTTTTTCGGTTAAACATTTGTGTAAAAAATATAACAATTCCATTACAAGCAATGAAAAATGATTTTTCTTTTTAATATCGATATGACTATAGCACCAGGCCACACTTAAGGTTGAAGCCTTGTTTAAAAATGGAAAGAATTTTTGTGGAATTCTAGTTAAAATTGGAGGTTTAAAACCTATTGCGATAAAACTTCTTTTCTTGCATTATTAGTGGCAGAGGCCGAGCAACATGGTCACGACAAACAACTAAGAATTGCAGGAGGGAATTAACTTGAAAAAGAAACTACGTATGATCGCTACAGCTGGTGCTCTTTCATTAGGATTACTTTCAGCAGGACAAGCACATGCAGCTACACCGACTGTTCAAACCATTCAATACCAGGTAATTGTTAAATATATTGATGGCAAACAAACTGTTTCGTTTGTTAAACTACCGGCACAAACAACACCAGGAACAACAACGGTAAAGGCGCCAACAACAACTACTCAAGAGCCAGCAAAAGCACCAACAACGACTACTCAAGAGCCAGCGAAAGCTCCGACAACAACAACTGCTCCAGCTCCGGCACCAGCTCAAACACCAGCAGCAACTACTGGTTCTGTTAACGAGTTTGAGAAGAAAGTATTTGAACTTGTAAATCAAGAGCGTGCAAAAGCTGGCTTGAAAGCTCTTCAACTAGATACAAAACTAAGCGAAGTTGCTCGTGCAAAATCAGCAGACATGAAAAACAAAGGATATTTTTCTCACCAATCACCTACGTATGGTTCACCATTTGATATGATGAAGCAATTCGGTATTACGTATAAAACGGCTGGTGAAAACATTGCAAAAGGTCAAAAAACACCTGAAGAAGTAATGAAGGCGTGGATGAACAGCGATGGACACCGTAAAAATATTTTAAGTGCTAACTTCACTCATATTGGTGTAGGTTATGTAGATGGGCATTGGACACAAATGTTTATCGGAAAGTAAATGAATACAGAAGAAACCGCTAGATTTAATCTGGCGGTTTTTTTACATTAACTATTGTTTTTTTTTTTGAACTACCACCCATTTACCAGACGGTTGAAGTGGGAGTGTTCTCGCCGAAAATGATAAAATATTTTTTGATCATTAATAAGTTGTTAAAGCAGAAAAATGTTGTTTATATATCTTTTTCTTCTCTGCGAGAGGGAGTTTTTTCTCCTAAAGCAAATAAGACTATGGTTCCAATAAGTGATGTAATGAAAATGATTGTCCCCATTGGTACAGCCGATCCTTCTTTTATTCCAGCAAGCGGGGACATAATAGAACCGATCAAAAGAGGCAGCATTCCGAGCAAAGCACTTGCGCTTCCCGCACGATGCCCCTGCTTGGCAATAGCGACTGTGAAAGAACTGGTAAGTACGATTCCCATGCCTGTCATATATACATAAATCGGAATAACGATAAGGGCAAGCGGTCCTTCTGTGATAGTCATAATGAATAAAAATAAAGCTGCTAAAGTGGAGAGAATGACGCCGCTTTGTAATAACCGTTTCTCCTCTATAATTCCTGCTAAACGTCCAACCATAAAGCTTCCCGAAATAATAGCAATCCCGTTAATACCAAACAGTACACTAAACATTTGCGGTGATACACCATAAATATCCTGATACACAAATGGCGTGCCGGATACATAAGCAAAACTCCCCCCATGTACAAAACCTAGTGTAAGGGCATAGCCGATAAATGAACGATCTCTAAATAAGTCACCCATTGTACGGATGGAATGGCCGAGAGAGCTTGGCATTCTATTTTCAATAGAAAGGGTTTCCTGCAGTCGGAAGTAAAGCAGGATCACAATAAATAACCCTGTGAGTGCCAAAAAAAGAAATATCGTTTTCCAAGTTGCAAAAGAAAACCACAAAATCCCGCCGCCCGCGATTGGTGCCGCTAAGGGTGCAACCGCATTGATGACCATTAGAAGCGAAAAAAACTTTGTTAATTCCTTTCCACTGAAAATGTCGCGAACGATTGCCCGTGATATGACAATTCCAGCGGAAGCGGTAAGGCCTTGCAGTAAGCGGCCGGCAATTAAAATTTCAATGGATGGAGCGAGGGCACACAGTAACGTGGCTATTACAAATAGTGTAACTGAAATAAGGAGAGGCTTTCTGCGGCCTTGAGCATCACTGATGGGTCCAATGATTATTTGACCGACAGCAAGTCCGACTAAGCACGCCGTAAGGCTTATTTGAACAAGAGAGGCGTGTGCCTCTAAGTCTCCTGCAATATCAGGGAATGCGGGTAAGTACATATCAATGTTCAGCGGGCCCAGAGCACCTAGCATACTAAGCATAATCGCCAATTCCATCCGTTTTTTAAATGAGTTCTTTTGCATGTTCACAAACCTTTCTATCATTGATTCAGCGTTTTATTTTCCTTTGCAAGTATACTGAATCATGAAAAAAAGAAGCAATTAGCTTGATTTAAAGAACGGTTATAGACATGATGAACTGTTTCCGAAGGTCCCTGGCTGATAATTAGGGTGATTCCAACGAAGTAAAGCTTCCACTCCAATCATTTTCCCGGTTTTTAAGTTTACTTTAGGCTGATAATAAACCTGCAGCTCCTTATTCCAACTGGCTAACCACAAATCATTCTGCAATCGCAGCTTACGATTAATGACTTTTTCACTTGTGGCGGTGTAAAAATTATAGTTTGTCTAGAAGCAACTAAATCAAAAATCAAAAATATCCCAGTAAAGTGAAAAAAGGTGATATTAAAACACATTTTATAAGATAATGCTGTTTTTATAGCAATTTTTTTGTGTAGAAGTTATATTTTCTTGGTATGATTCAATTATCCATTATTTAATTTTTTGAAAATCAGCGAAAATTTGGTGCGGGTATGAACATTTATACATTTGATTTAGTTATTAATTTTTTACTTGTTTTATTTCCTTTATTTTTATGGCAAATGTTTTATCTTTTACACTACATTTATAAGTTTGGGTGGGTAGAAAGGTGGATGTTCGCTGTTTTCCCTGTACTCTCTCTTATAATGTGTATGACCTTTCCTATTGTTTTTATCGAACCACTTCTTCTGGATCTTCGCAGGATTCCGCTAATTCTAGGCGCTTTATATGGCGGATATAAAGTCGCCCTCTTATTATTATCTGTGGTTATAACACATCGTTATTTAATTGGCGGGGAGGCTTTTTACAATTCATTTTTTATTTTAATATTGACCGCTGTTTGTGCAGGGTTGATGTCTAAATACTATCTAAAGATGCCGTTAAAGATGAAAATACTGACAAGCAGTGTGTTAATCGTTCTCTCGTTATTTTTTTCAACACTATTTTCTACCCAGGTCTTTGATGTGGCCATGGTAATGAATATTCGTTTGGAACATCTGCTTATCAATGTCATTGGCATGGTGATTTCAACACTTCTTACTGAAGTGATTTTGATTAATTTTGCGTTGCTGCGCAAATCAATGAAAGCAGAGAAAATGGAAGTTGCAAGCCATCTTGCTGCAAGCATTTCACATGAAGTAGGAAACCCACTTACCGCGACTAAAGGATTTATACAGCTGTTGTCAGATGAAAAAATTCCTTTTGAGACACGAAAAGATTACCTGGAAATTGCAGCGCAAGAGCTGGATCAGGCAATAGACATTATTGATGATTACTTGATCTTTGCAAAACCAGCGCCTAAAGAAAAAGAGAAAATTTTTATTTTTGAAGAGATTCAGTATGTGGTCAAGAACCTTACTCCTTTAGCAAGAATAAATAATATTAAAATAAACATTTCTCTCCTGGAAAATAGGGATTGTTTTGTTTTGGGAGAACAAAACAAATTCGGACAATGTTTGGCAAATATATTGAAAAACGCAATTGAATCAATGCCAGAGGGAGGGGAAATACAAATTGCTTTAGATTATGAACAAGCCTCCACAATAACGTTGACTATAAAAGATGAAGGAATAGGTATGACGCCTCAACAAATAGATCGTATAGGCGAGCCTTATTTTACGACAAAGGAAAACGGAACTGGGCTTGGAATGATGGTTTCATTCAGTGTCATCCAAGGAATGGGTGGGAAAATTAAAGTGGAAAGCGGAGAGGGGAAAGGTACATATTTCTCTATAACTCTGCCTAAATACACACAGCAGAACAAGTAAGAATTAAAAAAATATGCTTCTCTAATTAGTAAGCGCTTTATTTTGTGTGGATTTTTTGGACAAACAGTGATTAAAAAAGCAGGCAAACAAAAGCCGGAGCAAGGGGGAAACTTGCTCCGGCTTTATATTTAAATTAAGGGAAAATCGATCTATCCGGGGAGAAGATCAATTATTTTAATTGGAATCGGAATTTAATGATTTTTTAAAAGTTATTTTACTAGCCAGCTGTCCATATATTCTTTATCTTCGATTGCATGGGCGTCCTTTACAATATACAGCGGACGGAATGTATCAACCATGACAGCCAGTTCCTGTGTTTCTTTCTTGCCAATGCTTCCTTCAATCTTGCCCGGGTGAGGGCCGTGCGGCAGGCCGCTTGGATGCAGCGTAATGGAGCCTTGTTCTACTCCGCGGCGGCTCATAAAGTCGCCGTCTACGTAATACAATACCTCATCGCTTTCAACATTGCTGTGTACATAAGGAGCCGGGATGGCTTCCGGATGATAATCATACATGCGCGGTACGAATGAACATACAACATAATTGTGCGCTTCGAATGTCTGGTGTACGGGAGGCGGCTGATGAACACGCCCTGTGATTGGTTCAAAATCATGAATGCTGAACGCATAAGGGAAGAGATAGCCATCCCATCCTACCGCATCAAGTGGATGAAAATCGTACGTATAGGATGTAATCATACCTTGTGCGCGCACCCGTATTTCAAATTCTCCTTTTTCATCTTTTGGTTCCAGTTTTTCTGGTGTCCGGAAGTCGCGTTCGCAAAAAGGAGAGTGCTCCAACAGCTGACCAAATTCATTGCGGTAGCGTTTTGGCGGTACAATTGATGAGTTAGACTCCAGAATAAAGAAGCGGGCTTCTTCTGATTCTAAAACGACACGATAGGTTGTGCCAATTGGAATGACGAGGTAATCGCCAGGTCCAAAACTCAGTTCGCCAAAGATGCTTTCAATTTTGCCTGTTCCTTCATGAACAAACAGCAGCTCGTCACCTTCCCCGTTCCGGTAAAAATAATCCATCTGGCGGCTAGGCCGTGCCAAGCCGAGTGCTACGTCATCATTTGCCATGAAAATTTTCCGCGCTTCAAGAAAATCGCCGCCTGCTTCCGTATTCCAAGTACGGAAATGCCGGTGTTTTAGGGCATCCTTTTCTTCAAATTCATATTTCACATCGCGAATCTTTACTGCTTTTTTTACCTGTGTCGGCTGGTTAATATGATAAATAAGAGACTGGATGCTTGAAAAACCTTTTGTGCCCATTAACTGTTCATAGTAAAGGCTGCCATCTTCCTGGCGAAATTGGGTGTGTCGCTTATGAGGAATGCGGCCCATTTTAACATAGTGTGTCATTGGTCAAACTCCCTTCGTTCGCTGTCTTTATCTTCTTTATCATTGCACCTTATACTTTTACATTCTCGGCATTTAAAATTTCTGCTTCTGAAAGAGCCGGCAAAACCTTGCCAGTGACGCTGCCAAAACCAATCCGGTAGCCATCTCCCTGGCACCAGCCCGTGATCGTCAATTGATCACCATCTTCAATCCAGCTTCTTTGACCGCCGCCATTAAGCTGAACTGGTTCAGCACCACGCCAGGAAAGTTCGAGCAGGCTGCCGCGTTCGGCACGTTCTGGACCGCTGATGGTACCAGAAGCGTGCATGTCACCAGGACGAATATTGCACCCTGTAATCGTGTGGTGAGCTACCTGCTGAGCGATCGACCAGTACATGTAGCTGAAGTTGGTGTTTGTAATTTTTGTGGCTTCCTCTGTATTTTCTGGCTGTAAATGAACTTCAAGATTAATATTAAAGGCCCCATCTTTTGCTTGCTGTAAGTATGGGAACGGCTTTGGTTCTTGTTCGGGCCCTGATGCACGAAAAGGTTCCAGTGCTTCTAGCGGCACCACCCAAGGCGAGATAGAGGTGGCAAAGTTTTTAGCGAGAAAGGGACCAAGAGGCTGATATTCCCACGCTTGAATATCCCGGGCGCTCCAGTCATTCACAAGAACAAGCCCGAAAACATGATTTTCCGCCTGGTTAACAGGAATTGGTTCTCCTAGACGGTTGCCGGAACCGATAAACCAGCCCATTTCCAGCTCGAAATCAAGCTGTACAGACGGTCCAAAAACAGGATTTTCTTCATTTGGCGGCTTGCGCTGTCCTAGAGGACGGCGTACCGCAGTTCCGCTGGGAACGATAGAACTGGCGCGGCCGTGGTAGCCAATTGGCAGGTGTGTCCAGTTTGGCATCAGTGCATGATCTTTTCCTCTAAACATGGTACCTACATTGGTTGCATGTTCTCTTGAAGCGTAAAAGTCGGTATAGTCCCCAATGTTTGCTGGAAGAAGCATTTCTACATCTCTCATTAAGTAAAACGCTTGTGAGCGAATTTCTTCATTATCACGTAAGTCAGGTGTGTCAGCGTCTAAAAGATATTGAAGTTTTTTTCGCACTGCGCTCCAGACAGGGCGGCCGAGGGCCATAAATTGATTGAGTGAAGAGGATGAAAAAATATCTTTTCCTTCTGCACCTGTCCCATTTAAAAATCCAGCTTCATCCATTACAGATAAATCAAGAACATAATCACCGATTGCTGTACCCGCACGCGGTTCTTTTCCTATGGGCTGAAAAATGCCGTATGGCAAGTTCTGAATGGGAAAATGTGAATCTGGTATGGTTTCTATAAAGGAATAGTTCATTGTGCTGCCTCCCCTTGAAAAATAGTCAGCTCTCCTAGTTCTTCCCGAGGCTCATCAAAGCTGCAGCTTCCGTATGAAGCCGCAAATAAAGTGCGGGCTTTGTCGATTTCAGCTGAGCTGACTGTAAAGTTGCGCCAGGAAAGAGCCTCTTTTGTAAATGAAAAGTTTGTAGGATCTTCATCCAGTAAAATAGCTTGGATGGTTTCTATATGAATTGAACGGCAATAAGCCATAATGGAAGCTGTAAAGACATTTACAAATCCATGCATTTTTGTTTCGACTTCATTTCGATATTGACGGATTGGATGATGAAGGCCTGCTGTAAATTTAATAGCCAGCCCTCTTTTTTGGGTTTCATGAATAATGAAAGCAGCACGCTCGGCAGATGGAAATAAGTCAGCTCTAATGCCGCCCATGCGCATTTTAACACCGATGCTTTTTGAAGAAATTTGATTAAGCGAAGAGATAGCATCTAATGTTGTGAGAATCTCTTGATTCGTTCCGGTCATTTCACAATAAACTGGATAATTTCCTGTATACTGTTCCAGTTTTTCTAGAAACGAAAAATCAACTTTTTCAGGAAGCGGAACTTCAACTGCTTCTATGGAACCGGCCGTGTCATATGTTTCTAAAAAGAGATTCATGGCCTCGATCTCTTTTTCAATTGTTTCTGATTTTGATAAGATAACGGACAACCGCAGTGGATACTGGTCATTAAATTGTGCTGCAAAAGGCTGAAGTTCATTTAATCGTGAAGCAGGAATAACAAAAGGGCCCAGCATCCAGCTGTCAGAACCATGGATATAAGAATGATAGTTTGAAATGGCTTCTGCAAGCGGAAGTGCTGCCGGCGGAAACAGTCCTGCATAGTCAATAAGCTCTGTCATAAAATGACTAACAGCGGCTTCTTCCCATTTTACATTTATTTTTGTTAACAATAACCTCACACCTCCCATGAAAGGAAGTCACACCAAGAAAGCCTTGGCGTGACCGGATTAAATTTAGATGTTTCCGCGGAGTTCCTGCTCACGTTCAATAGATTCAAACAGTGCTTTAAAATTCCCATCTCCGAATCCAAGCGCACCTTTACGCTGAATGATTTCAATAAACATAGTAGGGCGGTCTACGAGAGGCTTTGTGAAAATCTGAAGCAAATAGCCTTCATCATCACGGTCAACAAGAATATTCAGCTCTTGTAAACGCTTTACATCTTCGTCGATATCGCCTACACGATTAGCAAGGTCTTCGTAGTAGGTATCAGGCGTCTGCAAAAATTCAACACCGTTTTCTCTTAAAGCAGCTACCGTGCTAATGATGTCATTTGTCAAAAGGGCAAGATGCTGCACTCCTGGTCCATTGTAGTAGTCTAAATACTCTTGAATTTGCGATTTGCGTTTTCCTTCTGCCGGCTCATTGATTGGGAATTTGATGCGGCCTGTTCCATTCATCATCACTTTAGACATCAGAGCAGAATATTCAGTTGAAATGTCTTCATCATCAAAATGTTTAAGAACCGTAAATCCGAATACGCTTTCATAATAAGCCGTCCATTCTTCCATTACTTCTACGTTGCCAACAAGATGATCAACGCCGATCAAGCCTGAAGACTGGGCATTGAAAATATCTTTGCGTGCTTCATAGCCTGGCATAAAAACGCCTTTATAATCAATCGGTTCAACAAGTGTATGGATGGTATCTCCGTATGTGCCTAAAATCGCTTTTCTCACTTTTCCATTTTCATCTTCTTCTACCCATGGTTCACGAATGGCGATGCCGCCGCGTTCAATGGCTCCCTTATATGTTTTTTCTAAATCTTTTACAAGAAGGGCGATATCTTTTACACCTTCACCATGAAGTTTAGTAAAAGTTGATATGTCAGTTTGATCAGATAGAGAACCTGTTAACACTAATCGAATGGCACCTTGTTCCATAACGTAAGAAACACGATCGCGCGATCCAGTTTCTAATCCTCTGTAAGCTACAAGTTTAAAGCCAAATGCTTTTGCGTAATAATAAGCTGCTTGTTTTGCATTGCCGGTATAAATTTCGACGTAATGAACATTTTTTACTGGAAATAATTCTTCTTTTTTCGCTTTAGGTGCTGCAACCATTTTTTCTGCCATTTTTATCGCTCCCTTAAATTTTTTATTGAACAAACAGAATTTTCAAAATTTGCTGTCTGTGATGGTTCACATCATAATACATAAAAATTCACCGCGCAAACACGCCTTTTAACGCGTTTAGTCTTTGCGGCGTCAGCATTTTACCGCATTAAAGCATATATGCGTTTGAGCGCACTCTTGCATCTTTTTTGCATATCCACTTAAAATGTTGGCAATCAAAACAAGGGGGAGTTAAATATGGAAATTAACGTCAAGTTCTGTCCTTGCAATTTTGAGGATGAATTAGAAGCGACTAAAGAAAAATTAATGAAGCGCAGCGACCTGGAGGTTATTGAGGAAAGATGCTTGTTGTACTGTGGGCAATGCTTAATGGAACCATTTGCGCTTGTAAATGGTGAAAACATTGTTGCCGATGATCCAGATGAACTTTATGAAAAAATCGACCAGCATGTGGCCGGGCTTAAACAGGAAGAAGCGGTACAATCATAAAGAAAAAGAAATTGTAGTGATAAATGTTTGATCGATGACTGCGACGCTTAAGTAGTTGCTCTTTTAAAAAAAACACAAACCTTCAGAAAAAGTCAATTTATGATAATATGTGTAAAAGCCCTACTCCAAGTGCTGTTCTTTTGCATGGATAGTAGGGCATTATTTGATTCTGAAGGGGTACATTATGACAGCATTAATTGGGAAAAAGTTCGAAAACGGTATTTTAATAATGGCCGATAAGAGAATAACCTATCGAGGAACGAATCATTTCAGCGACAATGAAAAAAAGATAATCGTATTGAACCAAAATGTCATCTTTGCTTTTGCGGGTGTTAAAAATGTCATTGATATGGTCATAGAAGAGTTAAAATTATTTTCTCTCAATACACATTCTTTTAAAGAGATTGAAGCACAATCCCAAAAATTATTTAAACATTCATTAGAACTGTTTAAAAAATCATACCCTGGACAGGATTACGCCACTGTCTACATACTAGCCGGGTTTACAGAAGGCGGCATGCTTCGTGTTACGTATTACTCCTCAGATGACCATTTTCAAAAAAGCAGCTTTCTTGATTTTTTTTATAAAACATTTCCGAATACAGAAATGGTGTACCTGCGTAGTTATTTAATGAACGAAGTGGATGTCTCAAGGACAGATATCAATTACTTCATACGCAAATTCTCTTCGGCAATCCGCCAGATAAACAATGAGAAAGTTAGCAAGAATGCGTATGCGATCTTTTTATCCAAGCAGGGCTTATTTGAAGTTGATATTGATAAAAATGGATCCATCAAAGTTGAACAAATGAAATTGGGTACCTAAAGCAAAGAGCGATGCGGCATGCCCGCACGCTCTTCATTTTTGACCAATTTTTTTTGCTTTAACGCGGTGAAAGATAGATGATGCACCGGTAAAACGCTTTTGAGTGTAGTCTTGCAGACCCGAAAAACTTATTATAATATTTAGAAAAATGAGCAAAGTGGCTATTAATTTGTTTTAATAACACTATTTGCACATTAGATAAGGGGGGAGGAGGAAGATACCTAATAAAAAAGGCAAATATTTTTTTAGAACTGGGAAAAATTTCAGCCATCCTGTAGTCAAAAGTAGAAATTTGTTATAAGATAAGAACTGTTCGAATCATTTTTGCTTTAAACATTTTTGTATACATTATCTGAAAATTATGACTATGGGTGTGGTAAAGTTGAAATCAAAGGTAGCTCAGTCTCAAACTCTTCAAAATCATGTGTATGAGTATTTACACGACCAAATTGTAAGCGGAAACATACCGCCTGGCCAGCGAATTGTAGAAGAGAAAATTTCTCAGGAAACGGGTGTCAGCAGAAGTCCAATTCGGGAGGCAATTCGCCGGCTAAACAGTGATGGATTGGTTTCCGTAAGTCCGAGAGGCGGAGTAAGAGTGTATCGCGCAAGTTTTTCAGATTTTAAATATCTTTACGAATGCCGGTTAAGTTTGGAACCTACTGCGGCATATTATGCTGCCTTACGCATGAATGATAAACAGCGTGATTGTTTGTCAAATGTAGTAGATGAAATGAATCTAATGGTTGAGAAAAAAGATCTTGAAAAGTTAAAAAGCATAAGCAGTCAATTTCATTCCCTCATTGTAGAGGCGAGTGAAAACCCATATTTAGTGAAAATGATGAATCAGCTGAATTCATTAATTTCTTTTTATCGAAATGCTGTGTTAAACATCCCTCTGCGCATAGAGGAAGGTGCTATAGAACACCAGGCGATATGGCAGGCAATTCAAACTCAGGATGGAAAAGCAGCTGAGGAGTTAATGAGAGTGCATATTCAGCGTGATTATCAGTTTTATACCTCCATGTATTCGAGTGCTAAAGAGGATAAATATTAATCCTATTACTTTACAAAGTATAGATATGCTGAAAAATTTACAAATGGAGAGTGGCCGCTATGATTTTTCCAGAAAAACTTAAAATTCGTGATGTCACATTGAGAGATGGGTTACAAAACGAACCTGTATTTGTAGAAACTGATCAAAAGATCAATAAAATAAAAAGTTTAATTGAGGCAGGGTTTGACCGCTTGGAAGTAACATCGTTTGTTCATCCAAAATGGGTTCCTGCTATGCAAGATGCCGATGAACTAGGGCAGAACTTGCCAATGTCTCCTGGAGTAGAATATGAAGCACTCGTTCCAAATAAAAGGGGATTAGACAGGTTTCTAAAGTCAAAAATCCACAATGCACTTTTTTTCCTTTCTGCTAGTACAGAGCATAACCAGGCAAATTTGAATAAAACGACAGACCAATCCTTAGAAGAAATAAAAGAGTTAATCCATGAAACCAACAAAGAAGGCAGAAAAACAATTGGTGCCATTTCGACTGCGTTTGTTTGTCCATTTGCCGGAGTTGTACCGTACTCAGAAGTGGAAAGAGTGGCGGAGCATCTAGTCAATCATGGCATTAATGAGTTAGGTTTGGGAGATACAATTGGCAAAGCAACACCAAGGCAGGTATACGAATACTGCAGCCGTTTGGCAGAGAAATTCCCGGATGTTCCGATTGGCCTTCATTTGCATGACACGTATGGATATGGCCTGGCAAATGTTATGGCTGGAATACAAGCAGGTGTCCATCTAGTTGATGTGGCGCAAGCTGGGCTGGGAGGATGTCCATATGCTCCGGGGTCTCCTGGAAATATTCAGGCAAGTCGTGTTGTAGCATTTTTAGAACAGCAAAATATTAAAACTGGTTTAGATTTGGAACAGTTAAAGAAATTAGATATTGAATTCCCTCAATTGTTAAGCAGCGCACAAGTTTTAACCAAAACAGTGTAAGAGAAGCAGAAATAAAAAAGTGTAATCTTAATTGCATACATTATTAGAATATTCTGTCTATTTAATAACCTTTACTTAATTTATCAACCTTTGCATTAAAAAATGAATAAATGAAGGGTGGGAGCCTTGTGAAAAAACCATTAGAAGGCATTAAAGTACTAGAATTGGGGAACTTTGTAGCAGCTCCATTTGCAGGAAAGATTTTTGGGGAATTTGGTGCGGAAGTTATTAAAGTAGAGGATCCGAAGAACGGGGACTCTCTGCGCAACTGGCGTGTTATGCACAAAGGGACTTCACTATGGTGGTATGTACATGCACGAAATAAAAAATCAATTACGCTTAACCTTCGCGAAGAAGAAGGGCAGGAAATGGTCCGGGAGCTAGCAAAAGATGCAGATGTTATTATTGAAAATTTTCGTCCAGGCACGCTCGAAAGATGGGGAATTGGCTATGAAGACTTAAAGAAAATAAATCCAAGCCTCATTATGACTCGGATTTCTGGATACGGCCAGACAGGGCCTTATCGTGACAAAGTAGGTTTTGGAAGCGTTGCTGAATCCATGGGCGGTCTCCGCTACCTGACAGGATTCCCTGATCGTCCGCCAGTCCGTGTCGGATTAGCCGTTGGAGATTCAATTGCAGGTCTGTATGCGGTGAATGGCACCTTAATGGCATTGAGAGCTAGAGATATGGATCCCTTAAAAAGAGGACAGTGTGTAGATGTCGCCTTGACAGAGTCTGTTTTTTCTTTATTGGAGGGTGTTCTGCCGGAGTATGACATGAAAGGGATTGTGCGAGAACGGACGGGTGCTACATTGGAAGGTATCGCCCCATCTAACACGTATTTATGCGCTGATGGAAAGTATATTGTCATTGCGGCAAACAGTGACAGTATCTTTAAGCGGTTCGCAGTGGCGATTGGACGTCCCGACTTTGCTGAAAACCCAATTTATTTAAACAATCAGGGACGGGCCGAAAATGCAGAATACTTAGACCAGGTAATTGAAGAATGGACAAAGCGCCATACACAAAAAGAAGTACAAAGTATTCTTGATGCAGCTGGAGTGCCGGTAGGTCCTATCTACAGCATTGAAGATATCGTGAATGATGAGCAATTTCAAGCGCGGGATATGTTGCAAACTGTGACATTGCCTGATGGAGAGCAGGTGCTCGTTCCTGGGATTGTGCCAAAACTATCTGAAACGCCGGGCAGCATTGAATGGATTGGCCCCGAATTAGGACAGCATAACGAAGAAGTCATTGGTCAAAAATTAACTCAGCCTAAATAGTCATTCAAATTGATTAAAGTATGTTAAGCCTATTGATCATTGCCTTTTTGTCAATTCTGGTAAAAAGGCAATCAGAAATTTAAATAAGGGGTACGGTTAAGCCGATTTGAATTTTATGCACTCTTGAAAGCGGTACCAAAAACGGGCGTGGGGAGGAATAAAGCATATGTTGTCTATTTTGGGGTTTGCCATGATTTTCACCTTTTTGTTTCTAATTATGACAAAGCGTATTTCACCATTTATCGGCTTAACCATTGTGCCTATTGTGTATGGATTGTTAGGGGGCTTTGGTCCAGAGCTAGGAGAATTAATGATGGAAGGAATCTTGGGTGTAGCGCCTACCGCGGTTCTCCTGCTGTTTGCTATTATGTATTTTGGCATCATGCTGGATACGGGATTGTTTGACCCCTTGACATCAAAGATCATCCAGTTGGCCAAAGGTGACCCTCTGAAAATCATTGTTGGAACTGCTGTGCTAGCCGGGCTAATTGGATTTGACGGCGATGGATCTACCACAATGATGATCGTTGTGACCGCATTTCTTCCATTATATAAGAAGCTCGGCATCAGCCCGGTTATTCTGGCTTCGATTACAATCATGCAAATTGGAATTACCACGCTAGTTCCATGGGGCGGTCCTGCGGGCAGGGTAGCGAGCGTATTAAAGCTTGACCCGACTCAACTATATCTTCAAATGCTGCCAGGAATGCTGATTAGTTTGCTATATGTTATTGGAGTTGCCTATTTTATCGGCTTAAAAGAACGTGCCCGGTGCAAAAAGGAAAACATTGACTTTATTTCGATGCAGACAGCTAAAATCAAAGATGCAGCGATCGAAAGTGCAACAATCGAAAACATTCCTTCTGCAGATTCGAGTTTAAAGCGTCCAAAGTTAATTTGGATCAATTTCCTTTTATCTACAGTTATTATGGTCGCCATTGTACTGGAATGGCTGCCGGCGGCTGTTCTCTTTATTATGGGTACAGCACTTGGTCTATTGATTAATTATCCAGTTATCAATGATCAGCGGGAGCGATTGGCAGCTCACGCACCAAATGCACTGGCGGTTGTCTGTATGGTACTTGCTGCCGGGATTTTCTCAGGGATTTTTAAAGGCACCCCCATTTCTGAGTCAATGGCTCAATCATTGGTAGCAATTATTCCAACAGACCTCGGCGCCTTTATGGGACTAATTACTGCCGTGGTCAGTGCTCCTGCGCTCTTTTTGATCGGTCCTGACGGATTTTATTTCGGTATTTTGCCAGTACTGGCTGAAACGGCTGCTGCATACGGGATCGATACTCTGGCACTCGGAACCGCCTCTTTATATGGAACATCATTTGGTATTATGGGCCCGCTCGTCGCATCGGTTTATTTATTAACTCACATAACAGGGATCAGTCTGTCAGACCTTCATAAACATGCTGCTAAATGGTCTGTAGGGATTCTACTGATTTATATCATTGTAGGGGTATTTCAAGGAACCATTTCTTTATAACCATAACAAAACATCAAGAGGTGTGGAGGATGACGAATATGAAAAAGCTGGCTGTTAACAATGAATCTATGCTGCATACTACTGGACAAGCGGGGGCAGGAAAGTATTGTTGTCAAAAACACGTAACCGAGGCTTTGAAAGTCGTCCATCTTCCACACATTGCTAAGGTAAAATACCACGGAAAAATGTGTAGTTTTTGTGGACGAAAAGCTCGTTATCAGTTCTTTTCGCTTTATTAAAAAGGTTTAAGAGAAAATTTTACAAGATTGATTCCTTTGAAATTTTGTTTTATAGAGGAATCGTTATTCGTTCAACAGGGAGGCATGAAGAATGCTGTATAAGTTTAAAGGGTACCACCCGAATATACACCCAAGTGCATATATAGCTCCGGGAACTCAGTTAATTGGAAACATAGAGCTTCAGGAGGAAACATCCGTATGGTTCAATGCTGTGTTAAGAGGGGATAATGAGAAAATTACAATTGGAAAAGGATCCAATGTTCAAGATGGGGCTGTTGTTCACGTTGATCCAGGCTATCCAGTTAATGTGGGTGAACATGTTACCATAGGGCACAATGTGGTCTTACATGGATGTACAGTGGAAGATGGCGCACTGATTGGCATGGGTGCAACGATTTTAAATGGAGCTGTCATCGGAGAAGGAGCTTTAATCGCTGCGGGTGCACTTGTTCCAGAAGGGAAAGTAATTGAACCTGGCGTTTTAGCAGCTGGAGTTCCTGCCAAAGTAATTCGAAAACTGACACCGGAAAATATAGAACGTGCTAAAGAAGGAGCTCTTCAGTACGTAAAAAATGGGATAAGGTATAAAGAGAAGGACATCATCGAAAAAGAAAATGTTCTCAAATAATTTCTGCCTTTGTAGAAACAGTTATCAAGCAGACCGTCCCATGTAAGACGAGTCTGCTTATTTTCTATAAATTGTTTTGAAAGGTAGATGGAATGAAAAAATGGAAAAGGCCTGACCAATATCTCGTTTTTATCTGTACCAGCATATTTATGAGCAGCATTGCGGGGAGCCGTCCTCTTGTTCCCCTGTATGCAAATGATCTAGGTGCCAGTCATGCTGAAATCGGTGTTATCGTGGCGTTGTTTTCTTTTCTGCCGCTATTTTTATCTATTAAGTCAGGAAAAATTATAGATCGGATTGGGATAAAAATTCCGATAGCTGTCAGTATTCTCTTTGGGAGTGCCTCCATGATCCTGCTTTCTGTGTTTACCAATATTTTAGGCTTATACGTCTCCCAAGTATTTTCCGGCCTTTCGCAATTAATATTTGTTCTCGCTATTCAGGCTTATGCAGGTCAGTTTTTAAAAAGAAAGCTTCGTGAACATTACATTACTTTATTAAGTATTGGAATTGCATTTGGGAGTTTTATAGGACCTTTAATTGGAGGCTTTCTATCGGATATTTACAGCTACACCTATGCTTTTCTTTTGCTGGGTGCTATTCTCTTTCTTTTATTGCCGGCCTCTTTTTTGTTCAAAAAAGAAAAATCGTTTTTAGATAAACCGAAGATGCAAACGGAAAACTCTTTCAATTTGGTGCGTATATCTAATTTGCGCAAAGCGATTATGGTAAGTTCCGTGATTTTACTTGCGCGTGAAACATACACAGCTTTTTTTCCATTGCTGGCAGCAGATAAAGGAATTTCAAACGCTGCTATTGGGGTCATTATCGCATTGAATGCAGGGGCAGGTATACTAATTCATAATATTTTGCCGTGGCTTTCTCATCTTTTTAAAAGAAATCTAGTTATGACAGTATCTATCATCATTTCAGGTTTAATATACTTGTTCCACCCTTTAACAGACAACGTAATCGGGCTTAGTCTTTTATCTTTTATCCTTGGCTTTTTTACAGGGATTGGACAGCCGCTGTCTATTTTTATGACCATAGAATCTTTGCCAAGCATAAGAATGGCAGAGGGGCTTGGCTTGCGGCTGATGTTTAACAAATTAACACAAATTATCGGACCTTTATCGTTGGGGGCAATCTCCAGTTCATTAGGTATGTCGGGTGTATTTTATTTATGCGGTGCCCTTATTATGGTCGGTTCTATGAGCACCCATCAAAAAAAGACAGATAGAGCCGCAACTAGCATTAATCAATCTAACAGCAAGCAGTGACTGAATATTCGAAAAGTTGATCTCTGCTTGCTGTGAATAGAGCCATTGAGCAACCGAAATGTGCATATTAGTTAAATTGGTGTATTAGACGTTAAAGGAGATACGCTATGTATATAAAGAAATTGCCTGAAAAAAACGTACAGCAATTGTTTAATGCTATTCTTTCTTTACAGACACACGAAGAGTGCAGGGCCTTTTTTGATGATTTATGTACAATGAATGAGCTGGCTGCCTTTACACAAAGGCTGGAAGTTGCAAGGCTGCTTCAAGAAGGATGTACTTATGACTTTATCCAGACGGAAACCAAAGCTGCTTCAGGAACGATTTCCAGAATTAAAAAGCTAATGGATTATGGAAACGATGGATATCGGATCGCCTTAGATCGCATAGAGTCTTACGAAAAAAGGTAGTGTAACTGGACAGATAGATGCAATATCAGCCCGCCGCCAGTTTATAAGCCAAAATCAAAAGTAATTTGGACAAAGATAGGGAGCTTCCAGGGTAAAGAGAAGCTTCCCTTTAACTATAAAAAATTTCATATACTTCAGGAGAATAAGTATGGATGAAAACAAAAAGAAAGCAGCAAGAGAACAACTTTTTAAAGCTATTCTTTCATTAAATACAATGGAAGAATGTGCTGATTTTTTTGATGATTTATGTACGCTAAAAGAACTAGAGGCTTTTACACAGAGGTTTCATGTAGCCAGAAGAATTCTGAACGGAGAAACATATGAAATGATTAATTTAGAAACCAATGCCAGATCAAACTTAATATTTCGTATGAAAAAAAGTCTGCAAAGAGAGAAAAGCTGTTTACGCGAGGTTTTAGAACGGTTACCAGAAAAAGAAGGAAGTATGAAGTAACATGTTTAATTACAGTTAATATATAAAACGGCTTCAGTTCTTTAAAAACTAAATATGGTTTTGAAAAATCAAAAGAATTTAGTTAAGATGCCTTGCTCTAACGAGTAAGTGCACCTTTTTTGTATTAAAATTTACTAAATATAAAGCCATTGGTATAATGCTTGTTTTAAAAAAACGAAAGGGAACAGGGAGCTTACATTCAACCAATTTTCGTGTAAGAACACTTTATTGATAGAAGTCTTTTTTTAAAGTAATGTGTCTTCCTGCTTTATTTTAAGAACCAATTACCCACTTCGGGCGTTTTAGTGGTGAGAAGAAGCTGTTTCTATTTTTTCTAAATTCAATTCGACTTTCACAAAGCAGATTTGCGGCTTCCACAGTGGTAATATTATGTGATTCTGCTCTGTGAAGAACATCTAAAAGTGTATGATAAATTGTTTTCGTTTTTTGAAGGACTCTTTCTTTATTAGGTCCGTATAATTCATCTGTCACTTGAATGACCCCGCCACTGTTTACAATATAATCTGGTGCGTATAGGATTCCCTTTTCTCTCAAAAGCTCAGCGCAGTCTTCACTTAGAAGCTGGTTATTTGCAGCTCCTACAATCGCTTTAACTTTGAGCTGATCAATAGTTGTATAATTAATAACGCCTCCTATAGCACAAGGAACAAACAGATCCGCCTCAACCCCGTAAATCTCATTGCCTTCTAAAGCAATAACTTTTCGATCCATCTTTTCAGCAGCTATTCTAATTTGATCTATAGCATCCGAACTTACATCTGTTACATATAAATCTGCTCCCTCATTCAACAAATGTTCAGCTACTTTAAATCCAACTTTCCCTAAACCTTGAATCGAAATAGTTTTTCCGGATAGATCTTCGCTGTTCCATAAATAGCTTGCAGCAGCTTTTATACTATAAAGAACGCCAAGTGCCGTCGGAATAGAAGTTTCGCCGCCACCCCCATATTCTTCTGGCAAACCAGCAATACAGCGTGTTTCTTTGGAAGCGTGTACAAAATCTTCTAGTACAGTGCCCATGTCTGTTCCTGTGTAGAATCTTCCGTTTAACGATTCAATAAATTGTCCATATGCTCGAAATAATTCTGGTGTTTTATCTTTGGCAGGGTCTCCAATTATAACTGCTTTTCCGCCGCCAAAGTCTAGATCGGCAGCAGCACATTTATATGTCATGCCTTTAGACAGTCTCAAGGCATCTTCCAATGCTTCTTCAACAGTTTCATAATTTCGCATTCTAGTCCCTCCGAGGGCTGGACCCGCTGTAGTGTTATGAATAGCGATGATGGCTCTTAGGCCGGTTTCCGGGTCATTACAAAACACGACCTGCTCATGTTCCTGCATTTTTTCGAATAGATCTGTCGTCATGGAAACCTTTAGATCCTGATCATTTTTGGGCAGCATAATTTTCATTACTTCACTTTCCTTTCAAATTTTTGATTGTCGCAGATTTTCTTTTTAGTTCCTGCTTGAGGACGTGTAAATTGTTTCCGGTTTTATTAATGAAACTTAGAAGGAGACCAGGTCTTTCGCTCAACTCCTGTTTCTTTCTGGCCTGTCAATTTGTTAGAATTTTTCGTCTTTACAGGTGGTAATGGTTCAAATCATAATACATAAAAATGTATCAAGCAAACGCTTGTTTTAACGCGAATACTCTTTACAGCATCATGATTTTAACGCAATAAAGCATGCATGTTTTTGGAGATATTTTTGTATCTTTTCTATTTTTTTATTAATAAACTTTTGCAATTTAGTGAGTAAAAGCGTAAAAGCGAGAAAACAGCAAAGCGTTGATTGGAGTCTTTGCGTGAAAATCATTTTAAAAATATAATCTCTTAAAAGGAAGGAGCTGCATTATGAATCAAGTAAAGCACTATACCTCTATGTTAGCAGGCACGTTTATTATTGCCTTATCTTTCACACTCCTGCAGGGGCCAAATCAAATAGCTTCTGGAGGTTTAACAGGAGCCTCTCTTGTTCTTAGTTCTATATTCAACGCTCCTTCAGCCATCATTTTATGGATAACCACCTTGTTTTTATTAGTTGTTTGTTGTTACTTTTTAGGCGTGCATTCTATTTTAAAATCGGTGATTGGATCTCTGCTAATTCCGTTTTTTGTTTACCTTACAAACGATTTGCCCCCGCTTACGAACGATCCTCTATTGGCTTCTATCTGCGGCGGTCTGGGGGTAGGGGCCGGCTTGGGGCTGGTTTTTCGAGCAGGTGGGAATACCGGGGGTTTTACGTTAATTGCTCAAATTCTACATAAAATAAAGAATGTTAAACATAGTACTTCGATTATGTATATGGATGCAGCCGTTATGATAGCAGGAGGGATTATTTTTTCTCCCGAAAAAGCATTGTATGCTCTGGCTGGAGCGTTTGTAACTCGAAAGACAATGGACATTATTCAAGGGAAAAACACGAAGTCAAATATAGTCTATGTTATATCTTCTGAAAATTTTGAAAAAAGGATAGCCAATTGGGTTCTACATAAATTAGGCAGGGGTTTAACGAAAGTATCAGGGGCAGGGGGTTATAGCGGTAGTGAACGAGTCATTATGATGATTGTCCTTGAGCAATCAAAAGTAAAAGACTTAAGATCTGCTGTACAGGAAATTGATCCTCATGCTTTTATCATCTTGTGCGAGGCAACTGAGGTATTTGGTGAAGGATTTACTCCATTTTTTCCGGTTCCCGAAGGCAAAAAGGCACTTAGTTCAAGTCCAGCTTTGAATATTCAACATTTGAAAACCTGAAGTTAATGCTTTTTAAAGAATTACAATACAAAACATACATGTTTAAAACAATAGGGTGACTCACAAGCACAAACAAAAGGAGAAGTTGATATTATGAATGATCACAGCAAAATTTTAGATTGTACTATTCGTGATGGGGGCTTGGTCAACAATTGGGATTTCAGTGTTGAATTTGTTCAGGACTTGTATAACGGTTTAAGTGCGGCAGGTGTTGAGTATATGGAAATCGGATATAAAAACTCTGCTAAACTTCTGAATGTATCTGAGCCTAACCCATGGAGATTTCTTGATGATAATTTCCTGAAAGAAATTATTCCTGAGAAAAAGTTTACAAAACTGTCTGCTTTGGTGGATATTGGCCGAGTAGATCCAAGCGACATTCTGCCGCGGGAGCAAAGTGTTTTGGATATGATTCGGGTGGCATGTTATATCCGTGAAGTAAATAAAGGCTTAGAGCTTGTACAAATGTTTCATGATTTAGGTTATGAGACTTCGCTCAACATTATGGCTTTATCAAGTGCACCTGAACATCAACTTATTGAAGCATTTGAAATGGTGAAAGAAAGTCCGGTAGATGTTGTGTATATTGTAGATTCCTTTGGCAGTTTGGAACCGGCAGATATCGAGCATCAGGTGAACAAGTTTCAATCCATGATTCCCAACAAACAGCTTGGCGTCCACACGCATAACAACATGCAGCTGGCATTTGCCAATACATTAACTGCGTTTCAAAATGGGGTTGCGTTTCTTGATTCATCTGTTTACGGAATGGGGCGTGCAGCTGGCAATTGCAACACAGAGCTTCTCATTAGCTATATTCCAAAACCGAGCTATGAGCTTAAACCAGTCCTTAGCATCATTGAAAAGTACATGCTGGATATGCGTCAAAAATGGGAATGGGGCTACATTATTCCTTATATGATATCTGGTGTGCTCAATGAACATCCGCGTGTCGCTATGGCTTACCGGGATAGTGCAGACCGGGATAGATTTGTAGATTTCTATGAAAAGGTAGCGAGACCTGAAGCTACTTTTGCCACAGTTACGAAGTAGATTGGAGAGTTAATTGTATTCATAATCGCTATTTTATAGCTGCCTACGGGCGGCTCTTTTTATTATAGAAATAAGTTAGTGCGGCAGTAAAAAAATGGTCTTTAAACTAGCTCGGGCCGGGTGAACCTCTCCATCAAAATCTTTGATTTAGGTGGAGAGGTTCACTACAAACTGATTTTATATTAGCCCTTTTCTTGTGCTATCTTGACAAAAGCTTTAACGAGAGGAGACTGATCGTTCCGTCGATAAGAAACCCCCATGGAAGCAAGGGGTAACTGATTGTTTATATCTTTGTAGACTACTTCTTGGGTATGAAGATTTGTAGCTGATTGAGGGACCACTGCTATTCCCATTCCAGCGGCAACCAATCCAATAACGGTTTGGAACTCGAGAGCTTCTTGTTGAATAATAGGATTACATAAACCCAAAATTTCATTATACAGACCTGCCCACGTTTTTGGCGATAACATAACAAATGGATAAGGTTTAAGATCGGCAAGGGAAATGTTTTGTTTTTTTAGTAATGGATGCTGTTTTGGAACAGCTAATACACAAGGAGCAATGGACACAATTTCAGTACATAAAGAATGATCCAGCACAGGTGGTCTTAAAACGCCTATATCAATTTCGTTTTGACGTAATGCTTCCACTTGCAGCGGGGTCGATAGTTCATGAAGGTGTACTTGAACGTCCGGAAATAGACAACGAAATTCTCTCAGAACAGAAGGAAGAATATCATAGGTCGCTGAACCAACAAAACCTACTCGAAGGTTTCCAAGCTTTCCTTCGTGGCTGCGTTGAGCATTCTCAACAGCACACTGAAGATGATCGAATAGTTTCGAAATATCCTTATAAAATGCTTTTCCTGCTTCCGTTAATTCCACATGCCGATTATTACGGTAAAAAAGAATGACTTCTAACTCTTTCTCTAAATTCCGAATTTGTAAGCTTAATGGGGGCTGTGTAATTCGAAGACGTTTCGCCGCACGGCTAAAATTAAGTTCTTCAGCTACAGCCATAAAGTATTCCAGCTGTCTAAGTTCCATTTTCCGTCACCTGATATTCAGTTATTTAAAAAACATATAATAGTTATATAAATTATATAATTTACTCGCATCTCTTCACAAGATAAACTAACTGTATAAATTATGACAGGAGGCTTACACATGACTACAAATGCAAAGCCAGGTCAATTATCTGTTGGGAAGGTAAAAGAGAACTGGACTGGAGATGCCCGCTTTTACGAGTACACGAATGCTGCTGATCCAATCGGCAGCGGAATTATTAGCCCGATTCCCGCTAAAGAATTCGAACCGGAGTTATACAATTCTGGAGAAACCCGAATTGAAACGCTGGATTTAAGTGAAGAATTAGGAACAGACTATCCAGCAACCAGCCCTTCTCTTCTTGCACACTTCATACGCATAAAAGCAGGAGATTTGATTAAAACAGAGCCAAATGCAACGAGTGAATTATATTACATTATCTCTGGTGCTGGCAGTACCGAAACAAATGGCCAGGTGATCAATTGGAAAAAAGGAGATTTTTTAACACTTCCATCAGGATCACTCAGCATTCATACTGCAGCGGAAGATACAACGATCTACTACATTTTAGATACTCCTCTTTTAGATTATCTAGGTGTAAAAGCAACAGAAGCCCGTTTTACACCAACACTTTATACGGCAGAGCAAGCTAAAGCATATTTGGATGAAGTAGCAAATGCACCCGATGCCCATTTAAAAAACCGTATCTCTATCTTGCTAAATAACCAAAAATTCGATCAAACATTAACCATTACGCATGTATTATGGGCAATGTTTGGGATTGTTCCAGTAGGATCTAATCAAGCTCCTCACAGCCATAAATCAGTTGCTCTTGATTTTGTTGCTTATGCAGCACCTGGTACGTACACATTGGTTGGAGATCAGATAGACCCAGATTCTCAGAAAATCATTGATCCTGTTCGCATCGATTGGGTGACAGGAAAAGCTTTCGTTACACCTCCTGGGTTGTGGCATTCCCATCACAATGAGTCTGGAGAGGCCGCATACATTATACCGATTCAGGATGCGGGGCTTCAAACGTATCTACGTACTTTAGACATTCAATTTACTCATTACGATCAGTGATAAGTAAAGCTAATATTTGGTTGCATATTATGGAAGGACGTTAAAGAATGCGGGTGGCTAAGTTTTGTAAGCGCAATATTGAAGCAACCGAAGCTGGAAAAGTGATAAACATTTTGCAACGTGATTATCAAGGTATAGTAGAACCCATAGTAGTTGGTTGTTTTAAACGATGTTTAGAATGTCGGGTGACTCCATTCTGCCGAATTCAGTTAACGACAATTGAAGCAAAGAATGTAAATGCATTAGTTAAAAAAATAATTCAAACGGTTAATGAAAGACCATAAAGGGTCTTCTAAGAATAGACAAATTACAGGCCTTAACATGCTTCATCCCATTTTTAGTCAGGGAAACAAAGCATACCAGGAATTTGGATAGCATATGGAATTACGCTCAAATGTGCTAGATGGCTGCAGTAGACTTTATTTAAGATTAATCATATATACTTTGTTTTTCTTTGTAAGCGCTGACTTTTTGAAAGAGAAGCGATAAAGATGTTGTGAAGAGGGTGTACTACAGTGACAAAAATGTTATTTATAGGCCTGCTGCTATCACCCTGGCTTATTTATTTGCATGTGTTCTAGGATAAGTGATTGAATCGATCTGGGGAAAATGGAAGAGGCAGAGCAGCTGTGGGAGGAAATAGCAAGGGATTCTTCGCCTGGTAACGATGGCTTCATGCGTTAACTTGTTCGTGATGGTTACATCTCTTATGTCTGCATTTTAATAAATAGGGGAGCGGCAGTCTTAAATAGAAGCCGCTCTTTTTTGTTGTCGTTGCAAAACCAAACAGAAGAGCTCAGTCTATTGTTGTACTAGGCAAGACTTCTTTATAACAGCAGCCCTCATCATCCCACTGATAAGGGCCTTCTTGTATGAGAATCTGCTTAGGGTAGGGGGTAGTGAACCGCTCGGATACATCACCTATATAGGAAAACAATTTAAAAGCCCCGTCCAAGAATCCTAGCAGCTCGTCAAGACAAACCAAGCGAACAACCATATCTATCCTTATCTCATCTTCGCTGTCTATTTCATCATACACTTCCATTACAGCCTGACGAAACACACGATCATGCTTTACCAGTTTCGCGACATCTTTCATAGTTGGAACACCGAAAATGAAATTCAGCTCATCAGAAGGTTCTCGAAGGGCTTTTTCTCCAATTAAGTTGACATGGCGATTAATGGGATTCGTTACATAGTAAAGCCGCTCAAATTCCATAAACACATGTTGGTCCGGATTCGTTTGTTTAACTGCTGGATCCGTTACCAGGTACAAAGCTGAATGATTCACTTATAAAACTCCTTAGTTTTTGCTTTTATTATACCAATTGAAAAGCAGCAAAGGAAAAAGTGAGAATATTGAGCCTAAGAGCAAAACAGAAAGTAATACTTTTTTTGTATGTTCATCCATTTATTGTTTTATTGTACTAGGTTGTAGAATCAAAGCTGATATAAGGAGAAAGGCATAATGAAAAAGCCGTTACATGTTTTAGCTGCATCACTAGTAGCAGGAGCCATTTTCACGTCGTCCATTTCACCAGCGTCCGCACACTAAGGGGACAATTTACGAAGAGGCTGTAGATTTCCTTATGGATAATTATATCTCTGATGGTTAATCCGAGGTATTCGGAGTAGAGATGCCAATTAAAAGAGTGGATGCTACTATTATGATAGCCAAATACTTGGAACTTGATCTCCAGAATGCCCCTGAGACGAATTTTAAAGATGTGCTGGCTCGTGCAGCTCAAGCCGTGGCTGCTCTTAAACATGCTGGAATTGTAAATGGTAAGTCAGATGTATACTTGGGAGCTGTGGACAACATAACGCGAGGCGAAACAGCTATTATCTTTATGAACGCGTTTGAAATGGAGTTGCTTGAAGGCACTTCTGAAAATAGCACATCAACCAAATTCACAGATTTAACAGGCCGCTATGTACAGCCTGTAAACTCCCTTGTAGAACGTGGTATCATTAAAGGAAAATCGAACAACCGATTTGGTACAACTGAGCCTTTAACAAGAGGTCAATTTGCTTTAATGGTTTATAGAATGCACCTGTACAATAAAAAAACGGCGATGGTATTCGCAAAATCCTAAACATCTTAGTAGGGAAGAGAGTGGGCTTGTTGAACCGCTCTTTTTTCTGTCTTTGTTTTAAAATATGCGTAAAATTTGATTGATACACACCGACAGAACAAGTATTTTTCAATATAAAGACAAAAAGGGCAAGCTAATTAGCTTGCCCTTTTCCCCTTATTTCTGGATAAATTGCTGTGTCCAGTAATTTCCGTTTGGCTCGTAGCCTACACCAATTTGAGTAAAGTTACTGTTTAAGATGTTTGCTCTATGACCAGGAGAATTCATCCAAGCTTTCATGACTGCTGCAGGCGTTGTCTGCCCCTTGGCGATATTTTCTCCTGCTGATTTATATGTAATACCGAAATTTTTCATCATGTTAAATGGAGTACCATATGTAGGTGAATTATGGGCGAAATAATTATTTTTCATCATGTCTTGAGATTTGATTCGAGCGACACGAGAAAGCTCCCAATTTTGTGTTAACGGCTTAAGGCCTGCGTTTTGACGCTCAATATTAACTAAACGGATCACTTCTGCTTCCGCATTTGTTACAGCTGTGGAAACCGTCGGAATGTTTAGCGTTTGGCCCGGATAAATCATGTTTGGGTTCTTTACCGATGGATTTGCTGTAATAATTTCTGAGGTTCCAACCTTATATTTACTGGCAATCTTCCACATTGTATCTCCAGATTGAACCGTATAGGTGGTGGCTGCTGAGGCAAGAGATGGCATTAGAGAGACGGTAAGCAGTGTTGCGGCAATAATTTTCTTCATGTTTCCTCCTAAAATTCCTGATTGACTGAATAAGACTTTTCCATTTAAACACAAAGCTAGAAGTCAACCAACAATCAATTTATCCCATTACGATAAGAATGATGCAATGCTGTTATTTATCTACTTAGTTGGGTTAACTATTTTTAACAAACCGGTATATAAGGTCGTCATGATCAGCAAACGTTGAAGATCTTATTGAAGAATAGCTATTAACTAAAAAATAAGTTATAGATGAAATTTGAAGATGTTGCGGAAGCAGCTAAAGGACTGACATTCTTAACAAATAGCCGAGTGATCGAGAGAGAGTTAAAAAATATAAACTATAGATGCTTTTATTGAATAAAACAGAGAAACCCAGAACGGTCTTCTGTTTCTTTTTATAAAATATGAATTTCACCGTTTAAAACATAGGAACTCAAATTTCACTAAACAGCTCGTCCATACATATAAACTTCACTGATTGTGGATTAGACATCAGTTTACGGCACCGGGCGAGCCAAATAAAAACACCTTTAAGTTGAGAAGCGGGTATGTAATTACCTAAAAAACCAACTTGGAGGTGTTTTTCTATTCGCGCCAGTTAAGCGATGCGGCCAATGTAAAAGCAAAGATATTGAAGATGTGAGTGGCTGTATAAAAATATCCGGATCCTTATTTATAAGCATTCATTTTTTGAAAATCATTTTAAAAATCCTTGTTGACAACCCTGTATATACAAGATAAAATGAAAGCGTAAACAGATGCTTGTATATACAGGGAAAGAGTTAGTTTGAAAGCGTCAATATCTTCTATATACAAAGGTTTGATTATTATACAATTAAGAAAGGATTGGAGTTACTCCAATTCATCAGGGGGATAAGGGAATGAGTAAGTATACAGATCCAGCGAAAGAACTGCTGGAACGCATTGGAGGAAAAGAAAACGTCGCTGCCGTTACACATTGTGCAACGAGAATGCGTTTCGTTTTAAAAGATCCGAAACAAGCAAATGTGAAAGAAATAGAAGCGATTAAGCTTGTAAAGGGCACCTTTACACAAGCGGGCCAGTTCCAGGTCATCATTGGAAATGAGGTTTCTTCCTTCTTTAACGAGTTTGTTAAATACGCTGATATAGACAGCGCTTCCAAAGAAGAAGCAAAAGTGGCGGCAAAGCAAAATATGAATTTTATTCAGCGAATGATCGCTCACCTTGCGGATATCTTTACGCCGCTGATTCCGGCGCTTGTAGTCGGCGGTTTGATTTTAGGTTTTAGAAATGTAATCGGTGACATAAAAATGCTCGAAGACGGAACAAAGTCACTGATAGAGGTTTCTCAGTTTTGGGCTGGTGTACATGCGTTTTTATGGTTAATTGGTGAAGCGGTATTCCACTTCCTGCCTGTAGGGATCACATGGGCGATTACAAAGAAAATGGGAACGTCACAAATTCTTGGTATCGTTCTTGGTATTACCCTTGTTTCTCCTCAGCTTCTTAACGCATATGGAGTAGCAGGAGCCAAAGCCAGCGATATACCTGTATGGGATTTTGGCTTCGCGCAGATTGAAATGATCGGTTACCAGGCACAAGTGATTCCTGCGATTCTTGCCGGTCTTGTGTTGGCGTTCTTAGAGCGTAAATTACGTGATATCGTTCCAAATGCTATTTCTATGATTGTCGTACCGTTTTTCGCTTTACTTCCAACCGTTTTAATTGCACACACGGTGCTGGGTCCTATTGGATGGAGCATTGGATCATTTGTTTCTGACGTTGTGTATTCAGGTTTAACTTCATCATTTGGCTGGTTGTTTGCGGCTATCTTTGGATTTGCTTATGCGCCGCTCGTTATTACTGGATTGCACCACATGACGAATGCAATCGACCTTCAGCTTATGAGTGAACTCGGCGGCACAAACCTATGGCCGATGATCGCTTTGTCCAATATTGCACAAGGTTCTGCTGTTTTGGCCATGATTTACATTAATAGAAAAAATGAAGAAGAAAAGCAGGTATCAATTCCAGCTGCCATCTCCTGCTACCTGGGGGTAACAGAACCGGCTATCTTCGGTATCAACCTTAAATACGGGTTCCCATTCCTAGCAGCCATGATTGGATCTTTGACTGCTGCGATTATCTCTGTAGGAAGCGGGGTAATGGCAAACTCCATCGGGGTAGGCGGCTTGCCTGGTATTCTGTCGATCCAGCCGCAGCACATGATCATGTTCGCAGTAGCGATGGCTGCCGCGATTGTGGTACCACTTATTTTAACGATAATCTTCGCAAAAACAAAAGTATCTAAAATGACATTCACTAAAAAAGCAGCTTAAGCAGCAAAGAGGGAGAAGTATTCTCCCTCTTTTTATTTGTCTTGCGTGAGGGGCTTTGACGTTTCATTTATCAAAACGAGTGATCCGATGATCAAAATAGTTATACATCATGCAATACGGCCAGCACTTACAGTACGAGTGTGTATTAGGATAAAGATGGGCGTTTCATATATTATAGAATCCTTGTCCATTATTGTTATTTTTTCTGGTCATTTTCTTTCGTTAAGCTGGCTTCAAACGTATCAATGATGTGCAAGAATCTTTCCGCTTCACGAAAAACGTGGTCGGCCAGGAGGGGATGGATGTTACTTTTAATTCTACATTCTTCAATCAAGTCTCTTGCTGTCTTTTTAAAGTTTCGCAGCGAAACGACCGAAACCCGATTTTGATCTAAAAATTGGTCTAGAAGAGGGGCTGTTTCGGACTGCGGGCGCATAGAATCCAAATCGATTGCTTGATAAAGCAGCTGGTCAAAGTCATGGCTGAACTCCCGTGCCTGCTCCACCAGTTTTCTCTCAGATGGGTCCAGTAAATGACCAATAAATTTCGCATGATCGGCCATGATTTTAAGGAAAAATACATTTTCTTTAATAATCGCTTCTGGCAAAGGCTTTAATTTTCCTTCGTTTAATTCTTTTAAACGCTTAGCAAAATAAGCGGCTTCACGGCTTGTATGATCCACTAATAGGGCATAATTATTTGACCTGATTTGACAGCGTAAAATTAAGCCTAACACTTTACGTTTATAAGCCCATATAGAGGCGGTGGCCTGATACACTTTGCTGTTAAATTGTTTAATGAGCTGGGGATCAGCATCAACGGTGTATGTGCTTAGTTCTTGTTCAATCCGTTCAAATACACCAATAAACTGTTTTGCTTCCTCGATCAATTGTTTATCTTCATAGGTAAAACCTAAACTTAAAAATAAGGCATGTTCTTTCATGATTCTGGACCAGAATCGTATTTCGTCTAAAGAACGGCTTACAAAAAGTTCCGCCATCATTTGACCCCCCTTAAAATGCTAAATGAATTCCACTTCAAAAGTATGCATCAGTTGTTTTAAACATGTGTAACTCTTGAGCTTCGTGCTTGAGTAGCCATTTCTTCAGGAAATAATGGCTTTTGATTATATTCAACTAGAGATTATAAAGTAACACTAAAAGGTGTTATAATGATTTGACACCATTTGGTGTTATTTTTAAACGTGGAGGTTTATCATGCACAAAAATGAAAATGTAACAGAAATCCGTAAAACAGTTGTACTCAATGCCCCGATTGAAAAGGCATGGAAAGCCGTTTCTACATCAGAAGGGATTGCGGCCTGGTGGATGCCAAACACCTTTGAACCTGTTTTAGGACATGAATTTATTCTTCATGCAGGTCCATTTGGTGATTCACCTTGTACAGTAACAGAACTCGATCCTCCTCATCGCCTTGGATTTGATTGGGGTAAGGATTGGCATCTTGCTTTTGAATTAAAAAAGCTTGAAGAGAACAAAACGGAATTCACACTCATTCATTCCGGATGGGATGCAGAAAAAGTCACGGAGTTTGGACAGCCGCACTTAGTCGTTCGTGGAATTATGGATGGCGGCTGGGAGAGCATTATCAAAGAAAAGCTTCCAAAACATATCGAGGCTTAAACATGACCGCATCATCGCCTAAGCACGATGTATTTCAAGCCATTGCGGACCCTACTCGCCGCAGTTTGTTACAATTACTTGCTGACAAGGAAATGTCTATTGCCGCCATAACAGAATATTTCCCTATAAGCCGCACTGCTGTGAACAAGCATCTGCAAGTGCTTGCCGATGCGAACCTTGTGACCAGTCAAAAGATCGGGCGGGAAACCCGGTACAGGCTTCACTCGGAACCGCTGATTGAATTAAAAGAATGGCTTTTCTTTTTTGAGCAATATTGGGATGAAAAGCTGTCCGCTTTAAAACAATTCATAGAGAGTGATAATGATTAGCAGGTGTAAGGGCTATATTACTTAAAGATGTAGCTGCCTTGTTTATGGAATGGTTTATTAAAGAAGAGAAAATAGTTACCGGAAGACGAACGAGATTAGTGTAGAGCTGATGATCATCCTATAAAGAAACTCGATAAAAAGAGTAGACTTTCTGTTAAAATAAACAATATCTTTGAGAGAACCAACAGAGAGGACGTATCATATATGGCTATTACATATCCCCATATTGAGGATTCAAATTTAACATCCTATATTCCGCCAAAAGGGGAATATAAGGTGTTTGAAAATGAAGAGGATTATGCGAAAAAGGTAAGAGAGTGGGGGCTTTCTTCCGCAAAAGAAGCGAAAAAAGAATTTTGGTACAAAGGAAAAACGTATAAGCGGCTCGTGACAATAAAAGGCTACGAGGAATACGGCACCGAAAACGCCGTTAATATTCTGGTCATTGAATTTCAAGACGGCCATTTAAGCTGTATTTATCCAGACTATTTAAAGGATATGCAGTCTTCTAATTTCGGGAAAGAAAGCAGAGTGAACGTGGCAGAAGGGGGAGAACCTCCTGCTGATGCTACGCCTCCTGCCAAAAAAGAAAGAGCTAAAAGTACAGAAGAGAGCACCCCTCAGCCAGCACCTAAAGCCAAAAAGTCGAAGCAGCCTGCTCTTGAGCTGCCGGCAGAAAAAGTTCATTTTACCGCCACAGTGAAGCAGTTTGCCCTAAGCTGGAACCATTTCAGTGAAGAAAACGATGAAGTAGTCGTACTGGAAGATGTTCGGATTGTACAAGAACAGGAAGAACCCGTGAGTATTGGCTTTGCATGGTGCAGTCACAGCAAGACGCTTAAAAAGCTGGAGCTGCAGCCGGGAGAAAACCTCCAATTTGACGGGAAGATTGTCAAAAAGAGCTTCCCAAAAGGAAAAGACGTTGAAGAAAAGTTTATGGTAGATGTTCCGGTGCCGTATAAAATCAACAATCCTTCTAAACTGGTGAAAGAGCAGCCGTCTCTTGAGCTTTAAGCACAACCTATGGCGAGCAAGTCACGCTTTTGTAAATGAACGTCCGCTGTTCTCGCCGGGCATGATAAACAGAAGCCGAAATACGAAAAGTATTTCGGCTTTTTATGCTTCTCTGGTGGAAGCAGCTGAGTTAAATAAGAAGCAATGGAGAGCAAGAAACTATTATATATGGACACCCATTTTGTTCGCTTCTTCTATGATCTCTTTCATTAATGCTCCAACGGTTTGATTTTTGGCTAATCTCGGACTCTGGCCAGACCAAAGGGACATAAAATCTTGATTGTTTTGTGCACTGCTCGTTTTTCTAATCATTTGCGTGAGTTGATTTTGAACAGGAAAATCAGGCACAAGCATTTCGTGCTCCTGCATATCTGCAATAAATTTGTTTTGGATGCCTCTTGCCCATTTGCCTGAAAAAGAACGGGTAAACGTCATCTGGTCTTCAGCCGCATTTAAAATAGCTTCTTTATGTACCTTGTGTGCGCCGCTTTCTACACAAGTCAGGAAAGCTGTCCCCATTTGGACACCTTTTGCTCCTAAGCAGATAGAAGCCATTAATCCTCTTCCATCCATAATGCCTCCAGCAGCAATAACAGGAATGCTTACATGGTCCACAACCTGCGGGATGAGAGACATTAAACCTATTAAGCTCTCTTGGTGCTCATCGATAAAGTTCCCGCGGTGCCCGCCCGCTTCACTGCCCTGCACGACCACCATGTCCATTCCCAATTTTTCATTTTCAATAGCTTCTCTAACCGTGGTAGCTGTTCCGATAAGGATGATGTTATGCTGCTTTAATTCAGCTATTACTTCCTTGGAAGGAATACCAAACGTAAAGGAACAAACAGGGACCTTTTCTTCAATAATCACGCTAATTTGTTCCGTAAAGCTTTGGAAAATACTGCTGAATTCCGGAATATCAGGGTGATCGGCTGGCTCAATATTCAATTGCGTACGAACAGGGTGTAGAAGCTGGTTAGCTGACTGCACTTGGTCTTCTGTCACGTAAAATTCGTTGGGTACAAATAAGTTGACGCCAAAAGGATTGGGTGTTAACTGTTTGATTTCCCTGATCTGTTTTTTTGTTTGAAGAGGAGTCATATAGCCTGCGCCAATCATTCCTAAACCGCCAGTATTAGAAACCTCAGCCACTAATTTCGAAGTCGTGATTCCGCCAGCCATAGGGGCTTGTATAATTGGATACTGAATGTTCAAGCGTTTTGTCATTTCATTCTGTAACATAAGTTCCACCTCAGGGTTTTTATTTGTCCATATATTATATTTCAAGCATACCTTTATTTTGATATATAGCATAATATATAAAAATGATTACAGGTATCAATAAAATATATATAGAAGAGTACCTTGAAAGAAGAGGATCTATGAATCTATATACATCATAAAAGTTCTGAACGGCTACTTCTTTAAACGGCTTGTCTCCAGTTAAGCTCGATTGGATTTTAAGCATACCCTTATTTTGCTATATAATATAATGTATATAAAAGTTATTTGTTATTAATAAGATATATAGATAAAAGGACATATCTGGAGGAGAGGTTTTATGGATTTGCATGCGTTAAAAATTTTCCAAACTGTTGCAAAGTTAGGTAGTATTTCTCAGGCAGCAAGGGAACTCCAATATGCACAGCCTAATATCACCATGAAAATTCAGCAGCTGGAAACGGATCTTCAAACAACTTTATTTTATAGACATAATCGCGGCACGACCTTAACGGCTAAAGGAAGTATGTTATTAGCGTATACAGAAAAAATATTTAATCTCATAGAAGAAACAAAAAGTGTAATCAATGATGATCACATACCAAAGGGTCCTTTAGTTATCGGCTCGATGGAAACAACGGCTGCCGTTCGATTACCGGCTCTCATTTCAAAATACCATAAAGACTACCCAGACGTTGATCTCACTTTAAAAACAGGGCCTACCGACCAACATATTCAAGGAGTTCTTCAGTATGAACTGGATGGAGCGTTTGTAGCTGAACCCATTGAGCATCCTGATCTTATTCAAAGAGAAGTGATTGAAGAAGAATTGGTGCTCATTACAGATTCACATCATCCTCCTTTATCTTCTATTAAAGATATTCAAACTAAGACGCTGCTTGTATTTCGTTCTGGATGTTCGTATCGAGCAAAGCTTGAACAGCTGTTGCACCGGGAAGGAATAGTTCCCAATAAGACGATGGAATTTGGCACTCTTGATGCAATCGTCGGCTGTGTGGCTGCTGGTCTGGGCGCAAGTATGCTTCCCCATAGTGTCGTTTCCAAGCATGTACAAGATGGCACTCTTAGACAGCATCCAATTCCGGATCCATATGGAAAAGTCAAAACCGTATTCATTCATCGAAGAGATAAGTATGTACCTGCGTCTTTAAAAAAATTTATAAATATGTTAAATGATGAAAAGGGCTTGCTAAACAGCAAGAGTTAGGTTTGGGAAGTTACATTTATATACTAATCACTTTTTAAAAAATTGAACCTTTAGCATATTTAAATGTATGCTAAAGGTTCGACCTCACTTGCATCCTATATTATGAAGGAGCAGGCTTTCCTTTTGGGAAGTGTGTAATTTAGGTATATAGGCCAAAGCTACGGGTAATTTGGTTTGTTTTGTACCCGTCATTAATCCTTCATTGTTACGGTTTCCATATATAGCGGTAATGCTCTATTCTACATTCGAGCTCATCTAGATATGTACAATAATTCTGCCGCGGACTTTCCCTTGTAAAATAGTAGGTAGATACTCAGGCAATTGCTCCATTGAAATTTCTTGTTGGATAAAATCCAATAGTTTATCGGTCTTTAAGTCTGCAGCCATACGCCCCCAAACTTTTTTTCTAATATCCATTGGGCAATACACCGAATCAATTCCAAGCAGGTTCACCCCGCGAAGAATAAAAGGAAATACACTTGTCGGTACGCTGCCTCCGCCCGTTAATCCGCTCACAGCTACGGAACCACCGTAATGAATCTGGCTTAAGATGGCGGCCAGTGAATGTCCTCCGACCGGATCAATTGCACCTGCCCATTTTTGTTTAGCTAACGGCTTAATGTCTCCGTTATATACGTCTTCCCGGGAGATCACTTCTTTAGCACCGAGCTCGTATAAATAGTCGTGTTCTGAAGATTTTCCAGTGCTCGCTGTCACATCGTATCCTTTTGCAGCGAGCATGGAAACAGCAAGACTTCCTACTCCACCAGTGGCACCGGTTACAAGTATTTTTCCTTTATCCGGCGAAACTCCGTTTTCCTCTAGTCTTTGTATCGATAATGCGGCTGTAAAGCCTGCTGTTCCTAGTACAATCGCTTCTTTTAATGTTAAGCTTTTGGGGAGGGGCAAAATCCAATCTCCAGGAATTCGAGCATACTCACTGTAACCGCCAAAGTGAGAAACACCTATTTCATAACTTGTTGCAATGACCTCATCCCCCTCTTGAAAGCGAGGATCTTCGGAAGAAACCACTGTTCCCACCAAGTCAATGCCTGGTACAAACGGATAATTTTTTACAATTCTTCCATCAGGCGCAGCCGCTAACCCATCTTTGTAATTGATTCCCGAGTAATGGACTTTAATCAAAATACCGCTTTCAGATAAAGCCTCTAAAGAAATATCTTTCATTCCGATTGAAAATTGATCGTCTTGTTTATCTACCACTAAAGCCTTAAATACCTCTTTCATTGGGCACGCCTCCTTTAATTCGTATCGTTTCCATTATACAAAATTACCCTGGCCAATGGACAGTCGCAGGAAAGTTGTATACAGGCTCAAATGATTCATAATAAATCGAGTTATTTGGATAACTGAACTTTTTTAGATAAATATTTCTTCCGCTTCAGGAAATAATACCGTCAAAAAGGGGGAGAATTGTTGGGTGTTACGGAAACGATTATTAGAACAGTAGTGGCATTTCTCACTTTATCCATTCTCATGAGGGTGATGGAAAGAAAAGAACTTTCAGAGATCACATTTTTCAATTTTGCTTCTGCTGTTGCGATGGGCTCTGTAGCGGGGAATCTTGCTTTCAATAAGAATTTAACCATTTTAAACGGTGTTATTTCCTTAATTGGATGGAGTGTATTGACGCTTTTGTTGGGATGGATCGTGATGAAATCGAAAAAAGCAAGAAAACTCATGAATGGAGAACCCCTTGTTATTATCAAAAACGGCAAGATTATGGAAAAGCCGCTTCGCAAGGTGAGTTTGGATATAGATGGGCTGCATGCATTACTGAGACAAAAAGATATTTTTTCCATCACTGAAGTAGAGTATGCCATTTTTGAAACGACAGGGGAGCTTTCTGTGATGAAAAAAGACAGTAAACAACCCGTGACCAAAGGTGATATGAATCTGATCAATCCGCAAAAGAAACTGCTGCCTACTATAACCGAAGTAGTATCAGACGGAGTTGTGAATACAACTAATTTAGAAAAGCTGAACCTTAACAAGGAATGGCTCCATAAACAATTAACACAATCCGGAATTGCCTCTCTTTCAGATGTCTTATATGCTGAAGTGCAGCCAGACCAAACGCTGTATATAGACCGGAAAAACGATACACGGCATGAAAGTTAGAACAAAAAGACTGCCGGGGTTTTCTCGACAGTCTGGATCTATGAAAACAGTTAAGACGATGTGCACTCAACTGTTTTTCTTTCTTCACTTTTCCATAGATATTTTCTTATTTGTCGGATAAATACTTGGTTAACTCGAGTGAATCCCGCCAGTAAGGGTAGTAAGGATGATCGACAAAAAGGTGAACTGGCTCACCACGGCCGTTATGAGCAGCTGCACCTTGATAGATGGTGACAATCACACCGGATTCACGAAGAACGCCCATCATATTTCGAAACGTTTTATCTGAAATGTGGTTTCTGCTTAAAAAGTCTTTTCTCTTCATGTAGAAAAAACCGCGGTCAGCTGAAGTCATACAAACTCTTTCTATCACTTTGCGTGTGCCTTCTTTTAAACGGCCAAACTTATCTTCTCCAAACGCTTTGACCGATGCATGTAAAAATTCTTTTTTTAATTGATTTAGCTGCTTCGGGTCGTGTGTGTACGCAGGATAATGGACCATTTGTTCAAATTCGGACAGACTTAGTTTTTTATATCTACTCAAGATCTTGCCTCCTCATTAAGCACTATCTCTTCGGTTGTCGGAGTTTCGCTGCTTTATCCAGCTTCCCATCGGCTTCCGCCTTTATGGATTATTCACCCTTAAGCTCCATTTTCCTCTTTTTTCGTTCATCTATAACACTTAGCTTTTGGCGGGGAAGAAAAGGTTTTCTCATTTCTATCAAAAGCCCATTCTGCATCAAAGTCAAATGAAACGTTTGCTGATCTTCTCTTCAATGCGCAGCTGTTTGCTGGTCCGCATAAGCGCGTCTTTGCGCTTGATCACTTTTCAATGAAACAGACTTCTTGCTTTTGTCATGGCACTTTTGATCGTTCCAAATGATCATAAGCTGTTACCGTATAACTACTAAAAATCTATTAATTTACTTAAAAGTTAATATCTTCACAAAACCAGCGTATTACGGGATAAAACAAAATGAATAACAAGTGTTTACCCATATAAAACAGGGGAATAGAAAGAGTGCTTTACTAAATCTCATATGTCATGGAGGGAAAATGATGAGGACAGATCAACTAACAGCTGCTTTTCGCGACATGTGGTACACGATTGTCAACTATCTACCAAATGTGCTGGGCGCACTCCTTTTGCTGGTTGTTGCCTGGCTGGTCGCTACAATCGTCAGAGCCATTTTCACGAAAGGGCTTAAAAAGGTCGGTGTTCCGCGTGCCATGGTAAAAGGCCATATGGCGCAAAATGCAGTGGACGCAGACAGCAAACTAAATTCAATAGGGAAGATTTTTTATTATCTTGTTTTTATTTTGTTCCTGCCAAGTGTGCTGGACCAGCTTAATATGAACGCAGTGGCAGCACCTATTTCGAACATGATGGATAAAATGCTGGCGTTCCTGCCGAACCTGCTGATGGCAGCTGTTATTTTGCTGCTCGGTTACTTTGTTGCCAAGTTTGTGAAAAACTTAGTGGCTATGATTTTAGGTACATTTAATATTGATAAGTGGTTTAATAAATTAACGAATAAGTCCCAAGGTGAAACAGCGGTTTCTCCAGAAAACAAAAACACCCTTGCGAATGTATTAGCCAATGTTGTGTTTATTTTAATTTTGATTCCGATTATTACCGTGGCACTGGAAACGCTGGGGATTGACTCGATCACCCGCCCTGTTACAGCGATGCTGAATCAAGTGCTTAATATGATTCCTAACATCTTTGTGGCAGTTATCTTAATTACTGTCGGAGTTGTGATTGCAAGATTTATAGGAGACTTGCTTAGCAGTCTATTAAAAGGCACAGGCATTGACAATGTTTCAAAGTATTTGAACACTACTCCAAGAGCTGGTATGCCTTCTTTTGATCTTGCAGCCATTATTGGAAAAACGGTTCAAGTTCTCATCATTATCTTTTTTACGGTTGAAGCGCTCAATGTGCTCCGCCTTGAAGTACTGCATAACATCGGCGCAGCCGTGATCAGTTATTTACCGCTTGTTCTAAGTGCGTTAATTATTCTAGGCCTTGGTTTTGTTGGATCCTCTCTTCTTGGGAACTATATCCAAAGAGCAACAGGCAACCGCTTGTTTGGCGGCATTGTGAAATATTCGATTATCATTATGGCGATCTTTATGGCACTAGCCCAGCTTAACTTCGCGACAAGCATTGTTAATTTCGCCTTTTTGTTTGTTGTAGCCGGCCTTGCCGTTGCATTTGCTCTTTCATTCGGTCTTGGAGGACGCGAGTTTGCAAAACGCCAGCTGGAAAAGTTTGAAGCAAGAGCAGAGGCAGAAAACAAAAAACCGAATAATGAGTAAAAAAAGAAAACTTTATACTAGGCGGTTTTTTTAAAACAACAAAGACAATTAAACAACTTAAAGGCACGAACCAAACGCACAATTAGCGTTTGGTTCGTGCCTTTTTATTTGCAGGAAAGAGCAGGGAATCGCAAGCAATAAAAGGGTAATGGAAGTTTGGAGTGTGGATAAAGCTGATGTCCGCCAAGCTAAACAAATAGGAGAATTTAATCAATGTTAGCGATCCATAAATAAAAATTTCATTTTCCAGCAGGAATATTTGTTCTGATCATGAACTATATATGTATGATAGGAACAACTGTTCCTGCAGAAAGGAGTTATGTTGGATGAAGAAATTATACCAGGATCGCGGAATGATGAAATGGCAGGGGCTGATTCTCTCTGAACACGCTGAAATGATCAGCAGGGAAAAAAACAAGCCGGTTAAAAAGGAAATTTTATTTGATGAGCAGCAGCTCGAGGAATTTGACCAGATCATTCATTCCTCCATTCATTTAGAAAAAGAAATTGTGTTTGAACTGAATACATTTGGCGATGACAGCCTGCTCAAAGTAAGCGGAATCGTGTCAGAGTGCAGTCAGCTTTCAAGCCAGCAGCCTTACTTTAAATTAAAGGGATATAACTCAACGTTTCGATTAGATAAAATCGTGTCTATTTCTTTTGCTGCAGGGGTCGATGGCGATGGGGACATTGATTGAAGATGACGATTTGCCGCGCAGGGATATTCTCTGCATTGATGTGAAGTCTTTTTTTGCCAGTGTGGAGGCCGTGCGGCGCAGAATCTATCCGCTTTATGCGTATGTGATTTTGATTGCCAATAAAGACAGGTCCGGTTCTGTCGTACTGGCTGCCTCGCCACGGGTAAAAAAAGAATTTGGCATCCGGACAGGGGCACGAAATTACGAAATTCCGAAAGATCCGCGCCTAGTGATTGTGGAGCCTTCCATGTCTCTTTATTTACAGGTAAATAAAATGATCCTTGATATTTACCGGCGGTTTGTGCCGGATAAAGATTTGCATATTTATTCGATTGATGAAGTCTTTCTAGATATGACAGCATCTAGACGGCTGTTTGGAGATAAAATTACGATTGCGCGCACGATACAGCGCATGATTTGGCAGGAGCTTCGTCTGGTAGTAACGATCGGCATCGGGGATAATCCATTGCTTGCCAAATTGTCACTTGATAATGAAGGGAAGGAGGCCGCTGACGGGATTGCTCACTGGGCGTATGAGGATGTGCCGGAAAAGGTCTGGGCGATTTCATCCGATCACAAATATGTGGGGGATTTCAGCGGGATATGCAAAATCGCTTCATAACCTAGGCATTGAATCGGTAAAGGATCTTGCCCATGCAGACAAGTGGAAGCTGAAAAAGAAATTCGGCATTTTAGGATTGCAGCTTTACTATCATGCATGGGGATAGACTATAGTATTCTTTCCGAGAAAGCAGGACAGCGCGAGAAATCTTTTTCTAAAGGACAGATTTTAATGCGTGATTATCACCGGTCGGATGAAATCAACATTGTCATTAAGGAAATGACAGAGGATGTGGCGATGCGCCTGCGCCAGCATGGAGTGTCGGCAGTAGGGATTGCACTTGGCATTTCCTACACACGGGATATTGAAGACCGCGGTTTCAGGCACCAGGTGCTGCTGCCGAGAAGCACGAATCAAACGGCAAAGCTGTCCAGTCATTTTGTGGGGCTGTTTAAAAAGCACTGGCACTGGCAGCCGGTGCGCCAGATTCATATCGTGTGCAGCCGGCTGGAGGCGGCAGGGCACGAGCAGCTCGATTTATTTACCCCGGTGAAGCTGGACAAAAGGCGGCATATTTTAGATGAAACAACTGATCAGCTGCGGGATCGTTTTGGGAAAAAAGCGGTTTTTTATGCGTACAGCTTGATGAGGGGAGGGACGTATCTGCAGAGAGCTGGGCATGTAGGAGGGCATAAGGGAATGTCTTAATCTGTGCAGCTGCTTATTTTAAGCGGGCCTGCTGCGGCAGGCTCTTATTCCTTTTATGTGGGATTATCCGGGTTTTATCTATGTTTTGTTTAAATAAAAAACACCTTTAAGTGCTTGCGGATCATGGGATATCCGTTTGCAGCTTAAAGGTGTATTTTATTTCTCTATTGTATAAAACGAGTTCCGGCGAGACGAAATCTTTCTGTCTCGTGAAGAATCGTGATCCTTTACGAATCTCTGCTCTTTCTGCAGAACTTCTGAATTAGGCTTGATCACTGCCGAAGAAATTACGGAACGACTGGAATGTTGCTTCCCGGTTTAAGGCAGCAATCGATGTTGTTAACGGAATGCCTTTCGGACAAGACTGCACACAGTTTTGCGAATTCCCGCAGTTTGTCAGTCCGCCATCGCTCATGATAGCGTCAAGGCGCTCTGCTTTATGCATTGCTCCTGTTGGATGGGCATTAAATAAACGCACCTGAGAGAGAGGGGCTGGCCCAATAAAATCGGATTTGCTGTTTACATTCGGGCAGGCCTCTAAACAAACGCCGCAGGTCATGCATTTGGATAATTCATAAGCCCACTGGCGTTTTCTTTCAGGCATACGCGGTCCCGGACCAAGATCATACGTGCCGTCAATTGGGACCCATGCTTTTACCCGTTTGAGTGAATCAAACATACGGTTCCGGTTGACCTGAAGGTCGCGGACAACCGGGAAGGTGCTCATCGGCGCCAGGCGAATCGGCTGCTCAAGCTTGTCCACAAGAGCTGTGCAGGACTGCCGCGGCTTGCCGTTAATATACATGGAACAAGCACCGCATACTTCTTCTAAACAGTTCATATCCCATGCAATAGGTGTTGTTTTTTCTCCTTTTTTATTGACAGGGTTCCGCCGAATTTCCATTAAAGCGGAAATTACGTTCATATTTGGACGGTACGGAACTTCAAATTCTTCTTCATAGGGAGTGGAATCAGCGGTATCTTGACGTGTGATAATAAAAGAAACCATTTTGTGTTCGCTCATGCCTTCTCCTCCTTTTTCTTCGAGTAATCGCGTTTACGGGGAGCAATTAATGATACATCCACATCTTCATAATGGAAGGCTGGCGCCGTTTTTTCGCCGGTAAAGGCCGCCATGGTTGTTTTCAAAAATTCCTCATCGTTTCTTTCTGGGAACTCAGGTTTGTAGTGAGCGCCGCGGCTTTCATTCCGGTTGAGTGCACCGATCGTCATTACGCGGGCCAAGTGCAGCATGTTTTTAAGCTGGCGGGTAAAGGCCGCTCCCTGGTTGCTCCATTTGGCTGTATCATTAATATCGATATGTTGATAACGTTCTAGAAGCTCTACAATTTTATTGTCTGTTTCTTTTAATTTATCGTTATAACGGACGACCGTTACATTGGCTGTCATCCACTCGCCAAGCTCTTTGTGCAGAATATAGGCGTTTTCTGTTCCTTTACCCATAGATAAAATATCGTTCCATTTTGCTTGTTCCTGTTTCACATGCTGATCGAAAACAGTGGAAGAAACCGCATCGGCACCCTTCTCAAGGCCGTTAATATAGCGGACTGCATTCGGGCCGGCTACCATGCCGCCGTAAATAGCGGAAAGAAGGGAGTTGGCTCCCAGGCGGTTGGCCCCGTGCTGTGAATATTCGCACTCCCCGGCCGCAAAAAGACCTGGAATATTGGTTTGCTGGTCGTAATCCACCCACAATCCGCCCATAGAGTAATGAACGGCAGGGAAAATTTTCATCGGCACTTTACGCGGGTCATCACCCATGAATTTTTCATAAATTTCAATGATACCGCCAAGCTTTATATCCAATTCATGCGGGTCTTTATGAGAGAGATCTAAATACACCATGTTTTCGCCGTTAATGCCCAGCTTCTGGCTGACACATACATCGAAAATTTCACGAGTGGCAATATCCCGCGGTACCAGGTTTCCGTATGCCGGATACTTTTCTTCAAGGAAATACCATGGCTTTCCGTCTTTGTATGTCCAAACACGTCCGCCTTCACCGCGCGCCGATTCACTCATTAAGCGGAGTTTGTCATCGCCGGGAATCGCCGTCGGATGAATTTGAATAAACTCACCGTTCGCATAATGAACACCCTGTTGATAAACGATTGACGCTGCTGAGCCTGTATTGATAATCGAGTTTGTAGATTTACCAAAGATAATCCCGGGACCGCCTGTTGCCATAATCACCGCATCACCCGGGAAAGCTTGAATATCCATACTCATTAAGTTTTGAGCGACAATTCCCCGGCAGATCTGTTCTTCGTCTACAATTGCACCAAGGAATTCCCAGCCTTCAAATTTGGTAACAAGCCCTTGTACTTCAAAACGGCGCACCTGCTCATCGAGTGCATAAAGCAGCTGCTGGCCGGTAGTCGCACCGGCAAAAGCGGTACGGTGGTGCTGGGTGCCGCCGAAACGGCGGAAATCCAGCAGCCCTTCCGGCGTACGGTTAAACATAACGCCCATCCGATCCAGCAGGTGGATAATACCTGGTGCTGCTTCAGTCATCGCTTTGACCGGAGGCTGGTTGGCAAGAAAGTCCCCGCCGTACACTGTATCGTCAAAATGCTCCCAGGGAGAATCTCCTTCTCCTTTTGTATTGACTGCTCCATTAATGCCGCCCTGGGCACAAACAGAATGAGAGCGCTTTACCGGAACGAGTGAAAATAAGTCTACCTGTTTTCCTGCTTCTGCAATTTTAATGGTCGCCATTAATCCGGCTAAACCGCCGCCCACGACGATAATTTTTCCTTTATTCATCTAAACCCCACCTTATTTAACGCGTTCAAATTAAACAAAAGCGAAAATGGTACGAATGCTAATCAATGATAATACGATAAAAATACCCAATGTGACATATGTTGAAATTCTTTGAGAACGAGGGGTAACAGTCAAGCCCCAGCTTACGCCGAATGTCCACAAACCATTTGCGAAATGAAAGACTGTGGAAAGAACCCCGACAATATAGAATGCAAGCATAGCTGGATGATCTAAAATATTGGCCATCATGTCGTAGTTTACTTCTGTCCCAAAGAAAGCTTGAATTCTTGTTTCCCATACATGCCAGGCGATAAAAACGAGCGTAACAACGCCTGATACACGCTGAAGCGTAAACATCCAGTTCCGAAAATAACCGTACCGGCTTACATTGTTCTTCGCTGTAAAAGCAATATACAATCCGTAAATCGCATGAAATAAAATAGGAAGAAAAATAATAAATACCTCAAGTGCATAACGGAATGGCAGGTTTTCCATAAAATGCGACGCCTGATTAAATGCTTCCGGTCCCTTTGTCGCAAAATGATTGACCACCAAATGCTGAATTAAAAAAACCCCGACCGGAATGACGCCCAACAATGAATGCAGCCGCCGGTAGAAAAATTCCTTGCTTGTTGCCATACATGATCCCCCTCAAATAAAATACCTCATGAATTGAGCAAAATAGAAAACCTTTTCTTTGTTTAAACGGTCTCTATAGGTTTTATGATATGACTGATGAATAATAATGTCTAATTTATTAATTGCATGTTATTCATGCAAAAAAGGTATATACTATTGTTACTCCAATAAAGAGGTGAGACGTGGATGGAATGGCAGCAAATTGAATATTTTCGCGTTGTGGCACGCTTGCAGCACATCACCAATGCAGCCGAGGTTTTATCTCTTTCTCAGCCTGCTCTAAGCCGGTCCATGGCGAAGCTTGAAGAGGAACTCGGTGTTCCGTTATTTGAGCGGCAGGGACGTACCATTAAGCTAAATCAGTATGGGCAGCTGTTTCTGGATCGGGCGGACCGGATTATGAAGGAATTTCAAGAGGTAAAGCAGGAGATTCAGGACCTGCTTGACCCGGACTTTGGAGAAATATCATTAGGCTTTATGCCTACCCTGGGCACGTATCTGATTCCAAGCTTAGTCAGGTCTTTTCAGGCGGAATACCCGAATGTTAAATTCCGCTTTAAACAAAATGGAAACGACTCGCTTCTTAAACACCTCGAAGCAGGCGAAATTGATTTTTGTCTCGTATCCTCAACACCGGACACTAAACAAATCCATTGGACCGAATTGTGGAAGGAAGAATTGTTTCTGATCGTTCCGGCTGATCACCGCCTGGCCCATTACGAAAGTGTAACGTTACGGGAGATCGCTGATGAAACATTTGTGCTTTTAGAAAAAGGAAACGGCATTCGGGGAATTACAGACAGATTGTTTCAAGAAGCAGGGATAAATCCCGAAATCACTTTTGAAGGCGAGGAGGTGCACACGATCGTGGCGTTTGTGACAGCTGGACTGGGCGTTACACTTATCCCGGATTTTAAAGGAATCGACTGGAACCGGGTGTCACGCATACGCATACGCTCGTCCAATTCCTATCGGGTCATTGGGCTGGCCCGGGTAGAGGGCAGGTATATTTCACCAGCAGCCAAGCGGTTTTATCAATTTATTAAAGATTATTTTATAAACTAAAGGAAGAAAATAGTCAGGTAAGAACCAGCGGCCTAAAACGGCAGAGACAGTTCTTACCCAGCTGTTCTTACCCGGGAAAGCGGATATAAACCTATATAAAAAGTCATCACAACAAGGGGGCAGGATTTTACCGTTCTTATCTAGAATAGAAAGAAAACCTGCCGTTTCATTTTATTTTATAGAATGGAGACTGGATTGAACTAAACAATCCCGTTTATAAAAGTTTTTCGCTCGCCCTTACTTACAAAAGTAAGTTGCTAGTATAAGGCTTTTTTAGCCTGCGTTAAATCATTAAAAAAATATTTATTTATTTGTACAGCTCAGATTTTGCTGCGGCATAAGGGCTGCATCGAAATAAAACTGGATGAAAAACTTCTCTAAGGCGACCTAGGAGTATAGCTTGAACTATAAATTAGTTAAAAATTCAATAAAGATATTGCAAAATTTTTTACCCTATGAGATACTTTTGAAAAAATAACAGTTTTTTAAAACGAAATGAAAGCGATTACTATTTTAGGGAGGGGAGTCATTTTAAATCTAAAACATGGATTGGCAGCTTATTTTAATGAAAGATGCAGTGTTGAATGAAGAAAATTGTGTAAGAAAATCTAACGAATTCGAAGACAGTGAAAGGATTGCTTTGTAAAATAAGCTCATATTAAGCAAGAGATGAATGTGATCTTCATGAAGAAAGACGAGTATTACTGGTTATAATTTGGTTTTTTATGAATGACTGTCATTCATAAACGATTATAATTATCGTTTATGTATTTGACTTGTTACTTTATTTAATGAATGACTGTCATTCATTAATGTAATGAACTGAATAACTTTTTTAACTTACCTATAAAAACATCGGAGTGATTAGCATGCAAAAAACATTAAACAAAGATCAAAAGTATACGCAAGTAAGTGAATATATCCATAAGGTGCTCAGTCTAATTGAAAAAGAAGCCATTACTGAAGAAGACGCCCAGTGGATTACCAAAGAAACGGTCGACGGATTTCGCGAGCACGTCAACCCCGGCTTCCTGGAGTACCGGAAGACCGTTACGGTTGACACCCAGTTCGCAGCGGTTGAATGGTCGGATGAAGGCTCCTGCTTCCGGGATGTAAACGGGAAAGAATATATCGACTGCCTGGGCGGGTTTGGGATTTACAACGTCGGTCACCGGAATCCGAAAGTGGTCAAAGCGGTACAGGACCAATTAAAGCGCCAGGCGCTTCACAGCCAGGATCTCCTGGATCCGCTCCGTGCCATGCTGGGCAAGATCCTTGCGGATATTACACCGGGTGATTTGAAGTACGCATTTTTCACAAACAGCGGAACAGAAAGCGTGGAAGCAGCCTTGAAGCTGGCAAAAATGCACAGTGACCGGACAACATTTATTTCCACAACCCGCTCGTTCCATGGGAAAAGCCTCGGCTCCCTGTCCGGAACGGCCAAAGGCGTATTCCGCAAGCCATTTCTTCCGCTCATTCCGGGCTTCCGCCATGTCCTGTTTGGCGACATTGACATGATGAGAAAAACGTTTGAAACATGTGCGATGGTAGGGGAAGATGTGGCAGCGGTGATCCTGGAGCCGATCCAGGGAGAAGGCGGCATCATCCTTCCGCCGGACGGCTACCTGAAGCAGGTAAGAGAGCTGTGTGATGAATACGGAACTCTCCTGATTTTTGATGAAGTGCAGACAGGGATGGGCCGTACTGGAAAAATGTTTGCGGCAGAGCTGTACGAAGTGGAGCCGGATATTCTCTGCCTGGCAAAAGCCTTTGGCGGAGGCGTGATGCCGGCAGGAGCGATCGTGGCTAACGAGAAAACATTTAAAAGCCTGTTTGACAATCCGTTTATGCATACAACGACGTTTGGCGGGAACCCGCTGGCGTGTGCAGCCGCTATTGCGACGATTAATGTATTAATTGAAGAAAACCTGCCGGCACGTGCAGCGGAAATCGGGGACTACTTCCTGGCAGGCTTAAAAGAAGCCGCTGCAGGCCATGAGGATAAAGTGATGGAAATCCGCGGGAAAGGCCTGATGATCGGGATTGAGTTCCATAAGGATGAAGTCGGTTATGCTCTATCCAAGGGAATGTTTGATGAAGGAATCCTCGTAGCCGGCACCCTGGTGAACTCGAAGACGATCCGGATTGAGCCGCCGTTGACCATTACAAAAGAAGAAGTAGACAGGGTAGTGGCTACATTCAAGAAAGTCCTTGATGGGTTACAAACAGGTGGATAAGAGTTAAAAGAATTTTCTATAGGAGCAAATCAAAATAAGGGTTTGCTCCTTAAATAAAATTAGCCTTATAAAATTTTATTTGGTTACGTACTGCTAAAACTAGACATTGATAGACTTGATAAGCACACGTAAGTGAAATGAAATGAAATGAAATGAAATAAAATAAAAGCGCTAGCGTTATGTTAGAAAAAAATGTTCAGTTAATTCCCAATATTAGCAATAAAAAGGAGGAAGATACATGCAGGCAGGGAGAGTGGAATTAAAGAGGTCCTTAAAATTATCACATCTTATTTTAATGGGGCTTGCTTATATGACCCCAATGGTGGTGTTTGATACCTTCGGGATTGTCTCTGAGATGACGAATGGGCATGTTCCGACCGCATATATCCTGGCCTTAGCTGCTATGCTTTTAACGGCTGTCAGCTATAAAAAAATGATTCAAGTTTATCCAACAGCAGGATCTGCTTATACGTATACACAAAAATCCATTAATCCACATTTAGGATTTATGGTAGGCTGGGCTGCTCTAATGGATTATTTGTTTTTGCCCATGGTAAATGCGCTTATTTTTCAAATCTATTTGTCATCAATCTTTCCCGCTGTACCGGAATGGATTTGGATAGTGGGGTTTGTGGCGGTTGTAACGCTGCTAAATTTGTTGAGTGTTAACTCGACCGCAAACTTTAATACCTTTCTAGTTATCTTTCAAGCTTGTATTATTCTTTTATTTATCGGGATGGCTGTCAAATACATTTTAAATGGTGGCGGAGCAAGCAGTGCTTTTTCTGTACGGCCGTTTTATCAGGAAGGTGCTGATATGTCCCTTCTTATTGCCGGAGCTACATTGCTGTGTTTTTCCTACTTAGGCTTTGACGCTGTAGCTATGCTCGCTGAAGAAACACCTAATCCGAAAAAAATGATACCGCGTGCTATTTTTCTAACGGCATTAATTGGAGGGATTATGTTTATTACTGCCTCCTATTTTATTCAGTCAGTCTTCCCAGACGTATCAGCTTTTAAAGATCCAGAAGCTTCATCGCCAGAAATTGCAGCTTCAATGGGAGGAGCTATATTTCAATTTTTGTTTATTGCCGGTGGTATAGCAGGAACGATAGCGTCTGGAATTTCTTCTCATGCAAGTGTAGCCCGTCTATTGTATGTTATGGGAAGAGATCGAATACTGCCTGAGAAATTTTTTGGATACGTACATCCTAAGCTGAGAACGCCTGTATTAAACATTATTTTAGTAGGGGGCTTCTCCCTTACGGCTGTTTTCTTCAGCCTGGCTACAGCAACTTCTTTTATTAGTTTTGGTGCATTAATTGCTTTTACCTTCGTAAATCTATCGGTCATTGCTCATTATGTTTTTAAGAAAAGAGAACACATGTCTATTAAAGGTTCTTTTACTTACATCGTTATGCCTTTGTTAGGTGCTGCTACTGTTGCTGTATTATGGGTTAATCTTGAGCAGAACTCTCTTATTCTCGGAATTTCCTGGTCATTTGTTGGTTTTCTGTACCTTGTTTACTTGACGAGAATGTTTAAGAAAAAACCGGGAAATATCGAATTTAGTGAAATGGAAGAACTTGAGCCAGCAACTTTGATTGAAAATAGTAAAACGATGGATGTATAACAGAATAAATGCTTGTCTGTGAATGAATAAGTAGTGTCAAAGCAGCTAATGAAACATTTAAGTAGACATCTGGTTTGAATGTGCTAACTCATAGATATTGCTTAGGGGAAGGAAGATGACCGTTGAAACGTCCAGTTTGTACACCATGTAACGGTAATGGTTGTAAGCATTGCAATAATACGGGCTATCAAATTCATTTATATCTTAATGAAAAGAAGTAAAATTACTTCTTCATTATTAAAAATATGAAAGGCGGGGGTGCCTGAATATTAGTTTAGGTGCCTTAGCAGCTTATAAAGCCACTGGGAAAGGAATACATTTTACAGCTTACTCTTATCGGAAACATAAAGCACGATGAAAAAGTTTAACATGCATCATACGATCAAAGGGGGTATTTATTATGAAAGAAAAAATGATGAACGTTATGGATTCTCCGGCAAAGGAAACAGATACTTCCAATCCTTTAGAAGAATTTCAAGAAACATTAAAAGAGGCGATTAGTTTTCTGAACTATCCGGATGAGGTATTTTCTTTTTTAAAGAACCCTATGAGGTTTTTGGAAGTAAATATTCCTGTCCAAATGGATAATGGGAAAATTCAAGTTTTTAAAGGGTATCGTGCACAGCATAATGATGCAACCGGGCCTACAAAAGGCGGAATAAGATTTCATCCGGATGTTACTCCTGAAGAAGTAAAAGCGCTAGCAGGATGGATGAGTATAAAATGTGGTGTCACCAATCTTCCTTACGGAGGCGCAAAAGGTGGAATCATATGTGATCCAAGGCTGATGAGCATGAATGAACTGCAAAGGTTGAGCAGAGGGTATGTCCGTGCAATCAGCCAGATTGTAGGCCCTACAAAAGACATTCCAGCACCAGATATGTATACCAACTCTCAAATCATGGCCTGGATGTTAGATGAGTATGACCATATACGTGAATTTGATTCACCAGGATTTATTACAGGGAAACCTCTCGTTTTAGGAGGCTCTGAAGGAAGAGAAACAGCTACTTCAAAAGGTGTATTATATAATCTTCAAATGATAAGCGAATTAAAAAAACTTCCTTTGGAAGGAATGAGAGTAATCATTCAAGGGTTTGGAAACGTAGGAAGCTACCTGGCTGAATATTTATATCACTTGGGAATAAAAGTGGTAGGAGTTTCAGATGCTTTAGGAGCGCTTTATGATCCTGATGGTTTAGATATTCCAAGGCTCATGGAAACAAGAGACTCTTTTGGTGTTGTATCGCAGTATTCAGGAAAACCGATAACAAATCAAGAGCTTTTTCAAAAAGAATGCGATGTGCTGATTCCAGCTGCTATTGGAGGTGTTATTACAAAGGAGAATGCTGAACAACTTAAATGTAAAATTATTATTGAAGCGGCTAATGGTCCAACAACCAAAGAAGCGATAAAAATCTTGAATAAACGAGGTATTTTTATCGTGCCGGATATATTAGCGAATTCTGGCGGTGTGGTCGTTTCTTACTTTGAATGGTGCCAGAATAATCAAGGCTATTACTGGTCGGATAAACTGATCGATCAGCGATTGCAGGAGAAAATGGAAGAGAGCTTTCACGAAGTACTCCAGATTGCAGAAGCATATGGTGTAGATATGAAAGTAGCGGCGTATATAAAAGGTGTGAAAAAAATAGCAGAAGCATCACGACTTCGAGGCTGGATTAACTTTTAAGGAAATTGTTCAAACAAAATGGAAATTTATTAATAAAAATGAATGACAGTCATTCATAAATAAGATATACTGGAACTATATTAAATAGAAAGCGCTTAAATGGAGGGCGAAAACATGGAAATAACCAAAACAGTAGACCTCAAAATGTATATTAACGGGGAGTGGAAAAATGCCACATCAGGGGACAGCAGGCCTGTTATAAACCCAGCAGATGGAAAGGTCATTGGATATGTGGCTGAAGGTTCGGTAAATGATATGAAAGAAGCGATTGAGGCTGCAAGAAAGGCTTTCGACAGTGGAATCTGGTCAGAATTGTCTGCCGCAGAACGTGCAAATTATTTATTTAAAATTGCAGACAAACTAGAAGAATATCAAGAAGAACTTACTCGTTTAGAAATTAGTAATAACGGCAAGCCATTCCGGGAAGCAGATGCAGACGTAATGGATGCAGCCGCTTGCTTTCGGTACTACGCGGGGCTTATCACAAAACCGGATGGAGAAACATACCATGTTCCGGCTGATATGCAGGCGATGGTGATCAAAGAGCCAGTTGGAGTCTGCGGTCTGATTGTTCCATGGAATTATCCATTACTTATGGGTGTTTGGAAACTGGCACCTGCCTTAGCAGCCGGTAATACAGTAGTATTTAAGCCTTCAGAAGTAACACCTATGACTTCTGCAAAACTGGTTGAAATATTTGAAGAAGTGGGGCTGCCAAAAGGCGTATGTAACTTGGTATTTGGAGCAGGAGCCGTTGTAGGGAACGAATTGGTTGAAAATCCTCTGGTAGACAAAATATCTTTTACCGGTGGTACAGTAACAGGCAAAAACATTATGAGAAAAGCGGCAGACAGTGTAAAAAAGGTTTCCTTGGAGCTTGGCGGGAAATCTCCAAACATTATCTTTGCAGATGCAGATTTTGAAACAGCCGTTGATTATGCGCTATTCGGCATTTTTGCTGGAAGCGGACAAATTTGTGCAGCGGGATCCAGAATTTTAGTAGAAGAATCGATTTACGATCGTTTTGTAGAACGATTCGTAGAACGGGCTCAAAAAATCAAAGTAGGACCGGGTCACGATCCACAATCTGAAATGGGGCCGCTTGTCAGCTCGGAGCATTTGGAAAAAGTACTTAGTTACATTGAAGTTGGGAAGCAAGAAGGAGCACGCTTAGCTTGTGGAGGAAACCGAATCACTGCTAACGGACTTGATCAAGGCTATTTTGTAGAGCCTACTGTTTTTGTAGACGTAACTTCAGATATGAAAATTGTTCAAGAAGAAATCTTTGGTCCTGTTGTAGTGATTCAGAAATTCAAGGATGAACAAGAAGCAATCCAGCTGGCAAATGATTCTGTCTACGGACTAGCTGGCAGTGTTTTCACTGTAGACGGGGCAAAAGCGCTGCGTGTCATTAAGAAGCTTCGCGCCGGTATCACCTGGGTTAATACGTACCATTTTACATTTAATGAAGCACCATGGGGCGGCTATAAACAAAGCGGGATTGGAAGAGGCCTTGGAACCTATGGATTAGAAGAATACCAGGAAGTAAAGCAAGTGAACATCAATTTAAATGTAGAGCCTATTGGGTGGTTTGAAAACTAATTTATTATGCAGGAGTGATTTAAATGGAAAAAACAATTAGCAAAAAAGAAAATCAACAATATACAGAAGTAAGTGAATATATCAATAAAGTGCTCAGCCTGATTGAAAAAGAAGCAATTACTGAAGAAGAAGCCCAGTGGATTACAAAAGAAACGGTCGACGGATTCCGCGAGCACGTCAACCCCGGCTTCCTGGAATACCGCAAGACTGTTACGGTTGACACCCAGTTTGCAGCGGTTGAATGGTCGGATGAAGGCTCCTGCTTCCGTGACGTAAACGGGAAAGAATACATCGACTGCCTGGGCGGGTTCGGCATCTATAATGTCGGGCACCGGAACCCGAAAGTAGTCAAAGCCGTACAGGATCAATTAAAGCGCCAGGCGCTTCACAGCCAGGATCTCCTGGATCCGCTCCGTGCCATGCTGGCCAAGATCCTTGCGGATATTACACCGGGTGATTTGAAGTACGCGTTTTTCACAAACAGCGGAACAGAAAGCGTGGAAGCAGCCCTGAAGCTGGCAAAAATGCACAGCGACCGGACAACGTTTATTTCTACAACCCGTTCATTCCATGGTAAAAGCCTTGGCTCCCTGTCGGGTACAGCCAAAGGGATATTCCGCAAGCCGTTTCTTCCGCTCATCCCGGGCTTCCGCCATGTGCCGTTCGGCGACATTGATATGATGAGAAAAACGTTTGAGACATGCGCAATGGTAGGGGAAGATGTGGCAGCGGTCATCCTGGAGCCGATCCAGGGCGAAGGCGGCATTATCCTTCCGCCGGACGGCTACCTGAAGCAGGTAAGAGAGCTGTGTGATGAGTATGAAACCCTTCTGATTTTTGATGAAGTGCAGACAGGAATGGGCCGTACTGGAAAAATGTTTGCGGCAGAGCTGTACGAAGTGGAGCCGGATATTCTCTGCCTGGCAAAAGCCTTTGGCGGAGGCGTGATGCCGGCAGGAGCGATCGTGGCTAACGAGAAAACATTTAAAAGCCTGTTTGACAATCCGTTTATGCATACAACGACGTTTGGCGGGAACCCGCTGGCGTGTGCAGCCGCTATTGCGACGATTAATGTATTAATTGAAGAAAACCTGCCGGCACGTGCAGCGGAAATCGGGGACTACTTCCTGGCAGGCTTAAAAGAAGCTGCCGCAGAACACGGGGACAAAGTGATGGAAATCCGAGGGAAAGGCCTGATGATCGGAATTGAGTTCCATAAGGATGAAGTCGGCTATGCCCTGTCCAAAGGAATGTTTGATGAAGGAATCCTGGTAGCTGGCACTCTGGTAAACTCGAAAACAATCCGAATTGAGCCGCCATTGACCATCGCAAAAGAAGAAGTAGACAAGGTAGTGGCTACATTCAAAAAAGTTCTTGATACACTGTAAATGTAGCTGTTTTTATCTGACGTATTCAAAAAGAATTTTAGTTTAAAGCTATTGATCCAGCCGCCTGGTACACTGCAGACTCGCTGTACTGGGTGGCTTTACCTGGAAAGTAGAGGTTACATGATGGATAGTATGTTATTTCTCATCCCAGTTCTTCTTTCAATGATTTTAATTTTGGTTTGAGTAAGTACGCAGATCAAAATTTAAAATTATTGGAGGAATAAAAAATGAAATATCCACTATCGCCAGAAGTAAAACCCGAATTTTGTACAACCGGTTCTTTTGTCAGACTTCCTGAAAAAAAAGAAGGCGCGAAGCTTGCTATCCTTGGCATGCCGTTTGACACGGCAGCGTCCTTCCGGGTAGGGGCACGCTTTGCTCCTCAAGCGATTCGCCAGGCGTCGATGACACTATTTCCATATCATCCAATCCATGAAGTATACCCGTTTGAAGATACAAATGCGATTGATATCGGAGATGTATCGGTGATTCCGCACAACATTCACAAGAGCTATGAGCTTATGGAAGAAGCAGTACGAGGACTAATGGAGAAAGGCATAATCCCTATTGGGCTGGGTGGAGACCATTCTGTTACACTTGCCAGTCTGCGTGCAGCCGCAAAAGTGCATGGACCAGTCGCCATGATTCATTTTGATTCTCATACTGATACATGGGACACGTATTATGAAGAAAAGTACTGGCATGGATCTCCTTTTATCCGTGCTCACGAGGAAGGGCTGCTTGACCCTGCAAAGGTATTTCAGATTGGCATTAGAGGAACATTAAATCACCCGGGAGATGTCACTGAAAGCCGTGATTTAGGTTATAACGTAATCACCACAAATGAACTTCAAAAAAGAGGTTTCGATAGTGTCCTGAAAGAGATGAGAGAAGTAATCGGAGATACTCCCGTCTTTTTAACCTTTGACATTGATTTTGTGGACCCATCCTGTGCACCTGGAACGGGAACATTGGAAGTCGGAGGGTTTAACAGCAGAGAAACGCTGCAGATGATCCGCTCACTGACCGGGTTCAACTATATTGGATTTGATGTAGTGGAAGTGCTGCCGCAATATGACCAGTCACAAATCACAGCTCTACTAGCGGCCACTATTGTGCATGACTTTGCGAGCCTGGCTGCGTTACAAATAAAAGAAAAGAATAGATAATACAAAAAAGAGGGTATATACCCTCTTTTTTGTATGAGGAAAGGAGGCATACAGTTAAAAAGGAATAATCATACAAATCAAAGTGTTTTTTAATAAACATCTTAGTTTGCGCATGTTAAATTTTATATAGTAAAATGAATGAAGCTCATTCGCTTATAGGAGGTAACGATGGCTCATCTAAATGAAAAGTACGATAAAATTTTGCAGGCTGCGATAGAAGTCATTTCCGAAAAGGGCCTAGACAAAACAACAGTCTCCGATATTGTCAAAAAGGCGGGCATTGCACAAGGTACCTTTTATCTTTATTTCCGTTCTAAAAATGCGCTTATTCCAGCAATTGCTGAAAACCTGCTGACTCATTCGCTTAAAAAAATAAAGCAGGAAGTAGTTGGTACATCTGACTTTTGGGAGAAGTTAGAGGTTTTTATTAGTGAAACATACCATATTACAGATGAATATAGAGATGTGCTGGTACTATGTTATTCCGGCCTTGCATTTGATTACTCATTAGAAACATGGGAAGCTATTTATAAACCGTATTATGAATGGTTTGAAGAAATTTTACATAATGCTATTGAACAAAAAGAAATTATAGGTAACTTTAATGTAGAGTGGACAGCGAAGATGATTATTAACCTGGTAGAGAATACTGCAGAGCGTTTCTATATAGCAAAGGATCAAAATATGGGATTAGAAGAAACGAAAAAAGAGCTTTTCGAATTCCTCAAAAGATCTTTACTGTTAAAAAGCTAGGCAGATGACCATATTTAAAATAATACCGAGCAGTTAGAGGGCGGGGTACTGCCTTAAAAATAACATATTGCTTAGCCGCTCATTATCATTTAAATAAGATATAAGACCTTACTTGCAACATAAAAAAGGAACAAACACTTTATTGTGTTTGTTCCTTTTTAGTATCGTTATTCTCCACATTCAGAGACAAGTTCATTTTCTAATACATATTTCTCTCCAAGATCCGTTAAATGAATATTACCCCACCAAATCTTAGTTACATTATTATTGTAAACCGGGTGGAAACTCCCTCCTTTAGAAAAAGCATCGTGGACAATCTCTATATAATTTTGCTCTTTTAGAGATTTCAAGTAATAAGCTGTTTCTTGGATCCTGTCCTCTTTTTGAAAACTTAAATTGTCAGTGCCAATCTCTTTCTTTTTAACGTCTCTGTTAAATAGAAATCTTAGCACTTCCAGTTCTTTATTTTGCTCATGCATGATATTTCCTCCTTCTAAAGCATCATTAAGCTTGATACCATGAAGCAAAGCTTTTTTCTGCAGATTGGTCATGTAAGACTTCAGCAATTGGCGTATAAGAATAGTTATGAGCCTCAGCCACAGCTTTATACGTTACAAATCCATTTACAGCGTTAATTCCTTTTGCAAGCGCGCGATTATCAGCGGCAGCTTGCTTATAGCCTTTGTTAGCAATTTGAACACCATAAGGGATCGTCACATTAGTCAGCGCCATCGTAGAGGTACGGGCGACTGCGCCTGGCATATTGGCTACTGCATAGTGCACCACTCCGTGTTTTTCATACGTTGGATCGCTGTGTGTCGTGATATGGTCAATCGTTTCAATAGATCCACCCTGGTCAATGGCAACGTCTACAACGACAGAACCCGGCTGCATCGTTTTGATCATCTCTTCGGTTACTAACTGAGGAGCACGGGCACCTGGGATCAATACAGCACCTACTACTAAGTCTGCTTTTTTTACGGATTCTGCGATGTTGTAGCTGTTGGAAGCGAGTGTTTTCAGACGTCCCTGGAACATATCATCAAGCTGGCGCAGACGGTCTGTATTTACATCCAAAATCGTTACATTCGCGCCAAGGCCAACGGCCATTTTCGCTGCATTGGTTCCGACAATGCCTCCGCCAATGACCACGACTTCTGCTGGAGATACCCCTGGTACGCCGCCCATCAGCACACCTTTTCCGCCTTTCGGATTTTCAAGGAAATGAGCACCGATCTGGATCGACATTCTTCCTGCTACTTCACTCATTGGCGTTAATAAAGGAAGGGCCCCATTTTCCAGCTGAATGGTTTCATACGCAATAGCTGTTACTTTGTTGTCAACCAGCGCTTTTGTTAATTCTGGTTCCGGTGCAAGGTGCAGATACGTATACAGAATCAGCCCTTCGTAAAAATACTGATATTCTTCCGCAATGGGTTCTTTTACTTTAATGACCATTTGCGCAGACCAGGCTTTCTCAGCGGTAGACACAATGGACGCGCCGGCATCCATATAGTCCTGATCGGTAAATCCGCTGCCGAGTCCTGCGCCGGTTTCAACCCATACTTCGTGATTGCTTTTTTTAAATGCTACAACACCTGCTGGCGTAATCCCCACACGGTTTTCATTGTTTTTAATTTCTTTTGGCACACCAATAATCATATTTATTCTCTCCCTTTATGTTTTTCAATTTATTTTATATGTGTTGGCTTATTAGGCGTTTTTAGCTGTAAAAACAATAGAAGCACCGGCCTCTAGACAATCCTGGTCCATGAATCTGCAGGCTAACTCTGCACACGTCTCAACCCAGCCTTCGTAGTTGTTTCTTTGAAAGGCAGCAGCCCCAGCTGGTACAATTTTCACGCGGGTTTCGTTATTTTTCATTTCTTCTGGCACACCGACAATCATGTTGAGTCTTCCTTCCTGTTGTTTAAGCTTTTGTTTAATCTATAGGTTTGGCTATTTAAACAGATGAATTAGTTTGATTGAATACAATTAATTTTTGCTCGGTCATTTCTTCAATGGCGTATTTTACACCTTCGCGTCCAATTCCACTTTCTTTTACTCCTCCGTATGGCATATGGTCTAATCGGAAAGTTGGAATGTCATTTACGATGACGCCTCCGACATGAAGCTGCTGTGTAGCCTTAAGTGCTGTATGGATATTTTGCGTGTAAATGCCTGCTTGCAGTCCATATTTTGAATCATTTACAAGCTCTATCGCTTCATCAACAGATGAAAACTTATTGATCAAAACGATAGGGGCAAATACTTCCTGGCAGGAAACTTTTAATGTTGGATCAACATCAAGAAGTACAGTTGGGTACAAAATATTATTCTTGGTCTGTCCGCCTGCTGCTAGTTTGGCTCCTTGTTGCTTTGCTTCTTCAATCCAGCCAAGAGCACGCTGAACATCTTTAGAACTAATCAATGCTGAAACATCTGTCGAAGCATCCAGTGGGTCACCTATTATTAGTTTTTGTGTGGCAGCAACAAATTTTTCTACAAAGGCGGAATAAAGTTCTTCGTGTACGTATATTCTCTGTAACGAGATACAAACCTGGCCCTGAAAAGCAAAAGCCCCAGAAACACATCTTGCTATAATGCTGTCAATGTCCACATCTTTATCAATGATGACTGCGGCATTAGAGCCAAGTTCAAGCGTGACCCGCTTTAAACCTGCTTTGTTTCGAATGCCGATTCCCACTTCTGGACTGCCTGTAAAAGAAATTTTTTGCACTCTCTCATCGGTGACAAGCTTTTCACCGATTAATGAACCGCTTCCTGTCACGACATTTAATGCTCCAGCGGGCAGGCCAGCTTCCTGCAACAGTTCAGCAAGGAAAAAAGCCGACAGGGGAGTTTGCTGGGCGGGCTTTAAAACGACTGTATTGCCCGAGGCAATTGCCGGTCCAACTTTATGTGCTACAAGGTTCATTGGAAAGTTGAAAGGCGTGATCGCTGCTACTACGCCAATAGGTTCTCTGACGGTATAAGCGATTCTCCCTTCGCCGCCGGGTGCTGCATCAACCGGAATGGTTTCACCATGAATTCGTTTTGCTTCCTCCGCAGCGAATTTATAAGTCTGGATGGTACGTGCGATCTCAGCTTTCGCTGTCGTAATAGGTTTTGCTGCTTCTAAAGCAAGGATTTGAGCAGCTTCGTCTGCTTTTTCTTCCAACAGTTTAACTAGATTCTCTAAAATGCTTGCACGCCGGTGGCTTGGCATAGAGGCTATGATATTTCTTGCTTCATAAGCGGATTGTAAAGCGAATTCCACTTCTTCTAATGTTGCTGCTGGAACTTCTGCAATACATTCACCGCTGTATGGTGAATACAAAGGAGTATACTGGTTTGCCGTTTTCCATTCTCCGTTTATAAACAGATCTTTTTTTATCGTCTCTTTTACTAGTTCTTTCATGCGTAACACCCTTTCATCTGACTTATTGATCAAAATATTTACGTATTCGGCAGCAGTTTCTGAAAAGCTGCTGTTTCAACAATACGTATTGCTTCATTTAACATGCGAATGAGGTCTGTGATCTCTTCTTTTGTAATCGATAAAGGAGGGGAGAATACAACAATATCCTGGCCATCTAAAACGACTGATCGGCAAATAAGCCCTTGTTTTGCGGCTTCTGCTACAATAGAAGGGGAGAGAGGTGCCTCAAATCCTTCATTGGTTTGCGTATCTTTCACAATTTCAATGCCGCACATCAAGCCCAATCCTTTTACTTTGCCAATAATGTTTCTTTCATTTTGAATCCACTCAAGCCCTTCTTTTAATTCTTGGCCTCTTTGTTCAGCATTTTCAATGAAGTTCTCCTGTTCAATAATTTCTAGGTTTTTCAAAGCAACGGCACATGCCATCGGATGGCCGCTGTATGTGTATCCATGTAAAAGCGTTCCAACCGAGAGATCGATAAACTCTTGGTGTAATTTATTGGAAATCATGACTCCGCCGAGCTGGGCGTATCCGCTTGTGACTCCTTTTGCAAAGCACATCATGTCAGGGGCCACACCGTAATGCTCCATTCCAAAATACTTTCCTGTCCGGCCAAACCCTGTTATTACCTCATCAGTAATGAATAAAATGCCATAATCATCACAGATTTGCCGAACTTCACTGAAGTAATGTTCCGGCGCTACATGAACGCCTCCCGCTCCTTGAACAGGCTCTGCAATAAAAGCGGCAATCGTTTCCGGGCCTTCAGCTTCAATTAAGGAGCGAAGAGACTCCGTTGAAAAATGATCGACATATAAGAAATCAGGAGCCAATGAAGTGGTAAAATCACGAAAAGCTTTTAAGCCTGTTGCACTTGTAGCACCCATTGATACCCCATGATAGGATTTTGTTCTGGAGATAATTTTCTTTCTTTCTGGCTGCCCTTTTAACAGCCAGTAATGGCGGGCAAGCTTATAAGCTGTGTCGTTTGCTTCGGATCCACCGGATGTAAAAAATGTAGCACTTAAATCCCCGGGCGAAATTTGAGCGAGCTTGGCTGCCAGCCGGATAGCCGGTTCGTTGCTGAACGTTGCAAAACTTGAGCTGAAGGCAAGCTTATTCATTTGTTCCATCGCTGCTTTGCCCAGTTCTTCGCGCCCATGGCCTATATTGACATTCCAAAGAGATGACATACCATCAATGACTTTTTTGCCTGTGATATCGTGAAGATAAATTCCTTTTCCTTCAGTAAACACAAAAGCAGGTCCCTGATCCTGCTGCTGTTGAATAGGAGATGTAGGGTGAAAAAAATGTTTTTTATCGAGATCTCGTAATTCTTCAACTAATTTTTCTGATTGTGTCATAGATAAACAACCTTTCTTTATAAAATAAGTTCTTGTTAAGGTGACAATAAAATGCCGCTCATGTAACTTTATGCAAGTATCATGCCAGCTTTCTTTTTCAGCTTTTGATTTCTTGCTTTTAAAACTTTTTAGATTAAGCGATTTCAAAAAGGCCTTTTTTGCTTCATAATAATAGCTACATACTTCTAAAGCGCCCCTCATTTTTATTAATGCAATTACCATGCCAGCTTTTTTTATAAAGTAATTGAAAGAAAGTACGCATTTTACAGCGTCCTTTAATTTAAAAATGAATCAAAAAATAAATATTTTGATTTAAAATTGAATTAACGATGGTTTTTGATTTAATTTTTAATTAATTATGTATTGATACTAAATAGGAAAGAGGGTTCTTGATGGGAGAGCTATCAGAATTAGAGTTAAGTAAAATTATTGAGACATCGAACAACAATATTACCGTCACTGATGAAAATGGTATTATTCTTCGCTCACATCCAGAACATTGGGAAATTTACGGAATGGAATCAGGATCATATGTGGGAAAATCAGTGTATGAACTGGAGGAAGAAGGGTTACTGACTCCTTCTATTAATGCGATTGTTTTAAAAGAAAAGAAGTTCTCGCGTATTTTGCAGCATACAAAAACAGGGCGGGTGGTCATGTCTACTGGATATCCTATTTTTAATCAGGATGGACAATTGGTACGCGTGATCAGCTATAGCCAGGACCAGACAGAAATTTGGAAGCTGCAAGAGGAGTATGAGCAGCTGCAGCGAAAACTGCAAGGATACCAAACGGAGGTAGAAGATCTTAGGGAAAAGGAATTGGATCACTCTATTGTTGCTAGAAGCAGTGAGATGCAGCAGGTTTTAAAAACGATTTATCACGTTGCCAAAACAGATGCAACCATTCTTCTGCTAGGTTCTTCAGGAGTTGGGAAAAGTACCTTTGCCCGGGCTCTCCATAAAGAAAGTGACCGGCATAGAGAACCTTTTATTGAAGTGAATTGCAGCACGATCCCAGAAAGCTTATTTGAATCGGAGATATTCGGTTATGAGCCGGGTGCTTTTACAGGTGCACATACAAAGGGGAAACCAGGGTTAATAGAACAAGCAGACGGCGGCACGCTTTTCCTTGATGAAGTCGGCGAATTGCCGTTATCGATGCAGGCAAAATTACTGAAAGTGATTCAGGAAAAAAAGATGATGCGTGTGGGTGGAAAAAAAGAAAAGTATATTGATTTTCGTCTTTTGACCGCAACAAATCAGCCATTAGAAACGATGGTAGAGGAAGGGAAATTTAGGTTAGATTTGTTTTACCGTTTAAATGTGGTGCCTATTCACATTCCATCACTCCATGAACGTAAAGAAGACATCCCGGTCCTCTTACAACACTACATTCAGAAATCAAATGAGAAGTACAATGAAAACAAAAAATTACACTCATCCACTTATGAAGCATTAATCCAATATAATTGGCCAGGCAACATTCGCGAATTAGAAAACTTAATCGAGCGGTTAGTGCTTGTTGTTGAAGAACCGACCATATATCCTAAACATCTTCCAGTGACTATCTCGGGACAGACAACACAAGCAGAAACATCAAGTCCTTTATCTATTGCACAGGAAATAGGCGAAAAGAAAAGTTTAAAAGAGACATTGGAAGCGCTAGAAATACAGTTAATTGCAAAGGCTTATAAGGAATGCAAAACAACCTACGAAATGGCGGACTACTTAGGAATCAGTCAGCCATCTGTTATGTACAAGCTTAAGAAGTATCAACAATACTTATAAGGTGATCTGAAATAAGGGGCAGCACTTATGATCATCATTAATTCCGTTTTGTTTTTGAGCAGAATTTAAAACTTTTGCTGTTTATTCTATTTTGAGAAAGTTTACCATGAGTACTTTGAAAAAGAACGTTTATTGTGGTACAATGAATGACAGTCACTCATTTAAGGAGAGATATTTTGAGGAATGCTTGGTTTTTTGTTGTACTCACATGTTTATGTGAGTTGTGCTGGGTCTATGGTTTTAGTGTTGCAGAAACATGGTGGCATTGGAGTATCGTGATCGCCACAATTATAGTGGATTTTTACTTTTTATCTGTAGCGTGCAAGTCGCTGCCTACTGGTACAGTGTACGCCATTTTTGCAGCTGCAGGCACGATAGGAACCACTTTGATGGATATTTTTATTTTTAATAAACCATTTAGTGTTCCGAAGGGTGTATTTATAGGAATTTTAATAGCTGGTGTGATCTCTTTAAAGATAGCGGATAACTACAGTGAAGATCAAAAAGATGAGGGAGTTATATCATAAATGGGCTGGTTGTTTGTTTTTTCGGCAGCTGTGTTCGAAGTAGTGGGTGTAATTGGATTAAATAAGTTTAATGAAAAAAAATCATTTAGAAATTCCATCCTTTTCTTTGGGGGATTAGCCGCCTCCTTTGTATTACTGTATTCATCTTTCCACTATATACAGGTAAGTGTCGCATATGCAGTATGGATTGGAACTGGAACTGCGGCAGCTGTTTTAGTCAACATGATTTTTTTTAACGAATCAAAAAGTCTCTGGCGTATCATAAGTATTGTCATTATCGTAATAGGTGTCTCTGGACTAAAGGCAGTGTCTTAATAAGACAGCTTATGGACGAAACTAACTCCATCTCTTCTGGCAGCTATTTAGTGTTTTTGTTGGAAAATTTTGTTTACAACTATTAGGATAAAGATTATAATGACTGATAATCAGTCGTCAATAAAATTTTCCTTGTTTGTAACTTTTTTAAAGATTAGTATGATGGTATTTTTTAATTTAAATGATGAGTAAAATCTGTGAAAAAGAGAGTAGTTATTTTGTGAAGTTAAAGCGAGCCGGGGATGGTGAAAGCCTGGTACAGATCAAATAATGAAGCGCACTTTGGAGATGCTGTTCTGAACGTCTTAGTAGGAACAGCCGGGGAAAACCCCGTTATCAAAATAAGGGGTTTTTATGTTAATAAAAACAATTAGAGTGGTACCGCGGGATAAATCTAAACTCTCGTCTCTTTCAGTTATGAAAGAGGCGGGAGTTTTTTATTTGGAGGGATAAAAATGAATTTTAAAAGTGAATTTGCTGAAGTGTTGTTTTCTTCTTTAAATGGTGAATTAGAGAAAAGTAAGTTAGAAGGCATGATCGAAAAGCCCAGATTTGAACATATGGGTGACATGGCATTTCCATGCTTTGAGTTGTCGAAAATTTTTCGGAAGGCCCCCCACAGCATAGCATTAGAGCTTTCTGAAAAAATTCAAACGAGCATTTTTGAAAAAGTAGAAGCGGTGAATGGATACGTAAATGTATTTTTAAATAAAAAAATGGTTTCTTCAGAGGTCATAAAAGATGTTCTTTCCAAAAAAGATCAATATGGAAATGTGAATAATGGAAATGGAGAGACCATAACCATCGATTTTTCTTCACCCAATATAGCCAAACCTTTTTCAATGGGACACTTACGTTCAACGGTGATTGGAAATGCTATAACGTTAATTGCAGAAAAGAATGGATTCTCCACCGTTAGAATCAATCATTTAGGCGACTGGGGCACTCAGTTTGGAAAGTTGATCGTCGCTTATAAAATGTGGGGAAACGAAGAAGAAATCAAAAAAGATCCTATTAAAGAGCTTCTAAAGCTATATATTAAATTTCATGATGAAGCAGAAAGACACCCAGAATTAAATGACAGAGGCCGCGAATGGTTCAAAATGTTAGAAGATTCTAACGAAGAAGCTCTTGCGCTGTGGAAATGGTTTAGAGAAGAATCATTAAAAGAATTCTCTAAGATATATGATCTGTTAGGCATTACATTTGATTCTTATCGTGGGGAAGCGTTCTACAATGATAAAATGGAAAGCATTGTCCAGCTTCTTAATGACAACAACTTGTTGATGGAATCAGAAGGAGCACAGGTTGTTTCACTAAACGATGAAAGTCTGCCTCCTTGTTTAATAAAGAAAAAAGATGGAACTACTTTATACGCCACACGTGATTTAGCGGCAGCCGTTTACCGCAAAACAACGTATCAATTTGCAAAATCAATTTATGTAGTAGGGAACGAGCAAGCTCTTCATTTCAAACAATTATTTATGGTGTTAAAGAAAATGGAGTATGAGTGGCATGAAGATCTTGTTCACGTACCTTTTGGCATGATATTAAAAGAAGGCAAAAAAATGTCAACACGCAAAGGAAAGGTCGTGTTATTAGAAGATGTATTGAGTGAGGCAATAGATTTAGCGTTAGATGAAATTATGAAAAAAAATCCGGGGTTATCATCAAAAGAGGAAGTTGCCCGGCAGGTAGGAACAGGTGCAGTCATATTTCATGACTTGAAGCACTATCGCCAAAATGACATAGAATTTTCTTTGAAGGATATGCTGAAGTTTGAAGGGGAAACAGGACCTTATGTGCAATACACTCATGCGCGTGCTGCTTCACTTCTAAGAAAGGGAGCGTTTGAAGAAACAAATGATGCTCTTTTTGTTGATGATAAGGAAGCCTGGCCTGTCATTACGGCATTAATGTCGTTTCCTGATGTAGTCAATCGTGCTTTTACAGAATATGATCCATCACAGGTTGCAAAGTATGTCATTGATCTCTCTCAGGTATTTAATAAATTTTATAGTCATGTTCGCATCTTAGATAATAATGGATTAAAACAGGCGAGATTATCACTTGTTTTTGCAGTGAAGATTGTACTAAAGGAAGGCTTGCGATTGTTGGGCGTGAAAGCTCCAAAAGAAATGTAAGTATGATTTAGAGGAAAAAGAAATCTTTATTTGCCTGTATCGTCCAATTGCTTTAAAGAAGAATTAAGCATTTGGACGCTCAATTGGCTCAGCCATTTTTTCTTTGTCCGCTCAGCAGAACACTCGTAGTGATAATGAAGAGCGGCTGGCTGAACGGAACCCAACCATTTTTTATAAGTGATTTTGTTCAAGAAGCAGTTAGGGCACATTGATCAAAAATACACATATACGAAAGTGTGAATCTGTTTAAGTGTACATGCACAAAAGTATACGTTTACAAACGTATACTTTTGTTTATTCGGAAATCTACCTGAGTAATACACTTGTAGAAGAGAGAAAGAAGGCAGGCATCCACAGAAGAACTAGAAAACAATTGTGAAGAAAGCTGTTTGCCCAAAGGACATTGAAAATAGTTTTTTGTATGAGTGAGTATGTCCAAGAAAGATAGTCGAGCACTTAATGAAGTCAGTTAACTCAACAGAAACTTTATTTAACCATGCGTCTTTCATATGAATGATCCACCGGTCTTTTAACCTTTTCATATATAGATTGGTCACTCGAACCTGCTGATAAAGCAAGTCTATTGTTTGATAAGCAAGGGAATAAACTGCTGGCAGATTGGACACTGTATATCCAGGCTTTGTACTGCGCTCGCCCATTTCAATGGAATAATCCGGTGTTAAACTATGTGTATAAATCTCTTCCATGTAGCTGAATATATCATCGGTTCCCGGCACTATGAAGTACCAGTCCCCTAAATCCCCTAAACCTTTGCGCATAAGTCTTGCTTCTAGAATGGAAGGAGAAGAAAAGCGCTGGTATACCACTTCTCTGACCTTTTTATTGAAGTTTGCCGTTGTGAAAGCCGGTATTCCCACATCTTCTTTTCGTGCAGCTCGCTAAATTTTTTTAACGGCCTAAGGACTCGGAATTAAGAGCAGCCAAATCATTCTTGATCATACTTTAGCTATAAGGCACGCTTGGAGCGAAGTTGATGAAGGAGACTGGATTTTGATTACAAGAAAGGGGACAGAATCCTATACAAAGTTGTTTGAAATCCCTTACAATTTGGTTACAGACACTATTCGATATTTATCACGAAAAACGAGTACGATAAATGATTGATAATGTTATTGTAGATTACTATTATTGTTACCCAATGGTTATCCTTAAAGCAGCAGTTAACGGTCAGTAAGAAGAACTCAGTTTAGAGGGAGAAGGGAATATGTTTAAATTTAGATCGAAGGACCTTGGAATTGACTTAGGAACAGCAAACACACTTGTTTATGTAAAGGGAAAAGGTATTATGCTTCGAGAGCCCTCTGTTGTAACGATTCAAACAGAATCTAATAAAATTCTTAGCATTGGAAACGCCGCCAAAGAAGTGCTCGGGCGTGCTCCTAAAGGTGTGGCGGTTGTTCACCCTCTAAAGGATGGGGTTATTGCCGATTATGCCTTTACGACAGCTATGATAAAACATTTTCTAACGGAATCTAACAAAAAAAGCCTGATGGGCGGCAAGCCTTTTGTGATGATTTGTGTGCCTTCTAGCATTACGGCGGTTGAACAGCGAGCAGTTACTGATGCAGCTAGAGAAGCAGGAGCGAGGGATGCTTATGTAATAGAAGAGGCATTAGCAGCAGCCATCGGCGCAGGCTTACCAGTCTGGGAACCAATTGGAAGCATGGTGGTGGATATTGGCAGTGGTACAACGGAGGCGGCAGTTATTTCTTTAGGTGGAATTGTGACCAGCAACACAATACGAGTAGCAGGGGATGAGATGGACAAAGCAATTATTAACTATGCCCGGAAGCGGTACAATTTGATGATAGGAGAGCGCACAGCGGAAAGTATAAAGATTGAAATTGGTTCTACTGGAGATTTAAAGGATGAAATAAGAAAAGCCGTGCGGGGACGAGACATGGTCACTGGGCTCCCAAAGACGATTGAAATCTCAGGTTCTGAAATCTCTGATACATTAAGCGACTCTGTGAATGCCATAGTGGATACAGTTAGGCTGACATTAGAAGAAACGCCGCCAGAACTGGCAGCTGACATTATGGACAAGGGTATAACGTTAACGGGAGGCGGAGCCTTGTTAAACAATTTAGATAATGAATTGAATAAAAAAACAGGTATCCCGGTTTTTATTGCTCAGGACCCGCTTGATTGTGTAGCGTTGGGAATAGGAAAAGCTTTAGATCAAATTCAGCTGTTTAAATCCAAAGGCTAATAACTAATCCCAGGTCACATATATACTGACAAAAAGTAATAGGTTCTAAAAAATTATATTATGCTTATACCGGTGCAAAAATAAAAAAATCCTCTTCATAAAAATGATAATAGAGACATCTTCAGCGTTCTCTCATGGAGAGGATTTTTGTGTGAAGAAATTGTCTGCAACCCATAATATAATAACACTCTTTATTAAGGCTCTAAAATAGGTAACAAAGAAGAGAGAAACTATGCTCTCTTTATCATTTAACAAGGGAATTTAGTTTTGTTCCCGTTGATGTACTTCTTCAAGAATCTCTGCGGCAATAGCCTGCATCCTCTTACCTGTCTGTTCACCTTTTTTACTAAGTCAGTCCTTAATATCAACTGAGAGGAAAACCGACAGCAATTCCTCTTCCAATTCAATGCTGAGTGCCTCATGCTCTCAAACATACCATACGTGCACTTATTTAGCTGAACATTTAATAATAGATGTGAAGAAGTCCAGCAACTGTACGAATAATAATTTAAGAATGTTGGAATACTGCGAACAAATCTCTGCTTAGAATGAGGGACGATTTTAGCAAGGGGAGGGGACCTTTTTTCATGGAAAGAGCGAAATTAAGCAGTATTCAATTTTTTCTCTTACTCTTTATGTTTGAAATGGGAACTGCGGTAGTGGTAGGCCATATGATAGCAGCAAAAAAGGATGCCTGGCTATCCCTTCTATTAGGCATGGGCGGGGGGCTTATGTTATTTTTGATTTCCTATGGGCTGTTCCGCTATTACCCTTCCTTACCGCTGACTGCATATGCCAGAAAAATATTTGGCCCATATATAGGATGGATTGTTGGATTGCTGTATACGATCTTTTTTTTATATGTTGCTGCCAGAAATGTGCGCGAATTCAGTGAAGTATTGATTACGGCAACAATGCCGGAGATTCCTTTACTTGTTGTGGCTATGCTTTTTGTGCTTACCATATGTTATGTGCTTTACCTCGGAATTGAAGTATTTGCAAGAACAGCAGAGATACTCGGGGTTTCCTTGATTTTTATAGGAATCATCGGAAATCTTTTTGTTTATGTAACCGGCACCGTAGATCCTAACAACTTGAAGCCTGTTTTAGAATATGGATGGAAGCCTATACTAGAGACGGCCTTTTATCGTCCGATGTTTTTAATTTTTCCATTTGGAGAAGCATTCGTTTTTGCCATGCTTTTTCCTTATTTGAATCGTGCAGATGCAGTGAAAAAAATTGGAGTGGCTTCGCTAATCGTCAGCGGCCTTATTTTAAGTTATAACGCCGCTCTAAACGTTGCAGTACTGGGTGTCAGTGAAGTACTAAGATCTCCTTTTCCTTTACTGGCTACAGTAGGAAAGATTAACTTTCTAGAATTTATCCAGCGTTTGGATGCACTTGTCGTGATCACGTTATTAATTACCGTTTTTTTTAAAGCAGGCATTTACTTATACTGTTCGGTCATTGGAATGGTGGATTTGTTCCGCTTAAAAAACCATCAGCAAATGATTTTTCCGGCAGGTCTTATTCTTGCATTTCTTTCTGTAATGATGGCAGATGATATGGCTGAACACACAGAAGAGGGTGGTACCGTATATATCATGTATGCTGCAATCCCGCTCCTTATTATTTTACCTGTCGTCATGCTGCTGGTTGCTTTTATCCGCCACCGATTGACTAAATAACATGCCTTTTGCTCATTCTTTTGGCAATAGGAGCTGAAAAAAGTAATAATGGATTTACAGCAAAAAGAAGCTGATCTTCTCAAATCAACTCCTTTTTGCTAAAAATACTATTGTTAATTACTTGTATTCCCACTTCAATTTCTTTCCCGCTGATATACTTCCTCAAGGACTCTGCAGCAATATCCTGCATACTTTTGCCTGTCTGCTCTCCTTTTTGAACAGCTCCTTAATATCCACAGACAACGAATTTGACAGTAGTCCTTTTGCCGATTCAATTCGGAGTGCGGAGCATCCCGTACAGACTCTTGTTTAACAGAATGCTTAATAAAGCCGGTCTATCGTTTGATAAGTGAGGGAATAGACAGCCGGCAGATGCAGCACCGTATACCCAGGATTTGTACTGCGCTTGCCCATTTCAATGGAATAGTCCGGTATGAATCTATGTGTATAGATGCCTTCCATGCAGCTGGACATATCGTCGGTTCCTGGCACAATAAAGTACCAGTCCCCTAAACCTTTGCACCTAAGTCTTGCTTCTGGAATGGAGGAAGAAAAGAAGTGCTGGTATGCGGCTTCTTTGGCTTTTTTATTGTAGTACTGGCGCTGTGAAAGCCAGTCTTCCCAAATTTTATAGGTTCGATGCCTATTTCAAAAGCGGGGAAGAAATTGAGAAAAAAACACGCAACATTTACGCAGAGAATAGGATGTATGAAGAGCTTCCATAAGCTCTCCAACTGTACCTTTAAGCCCTGATGCCTGAAAAAAATGCTGTACAGATGGATTTAGAAAATTAGGAAGGAGGGTGTTATATAGTTCTTAGCCTCCATATTTAAGTATCTTGCATTGCTTATTATGGAAAAAGCAGATCTGTTTTCGGTAAGTACCTTTTAATGACGATATAGAAACAAATTCTCACAGATGGCTGCTTAAGGGCGTCCTTATTTCCGCTCGCTGAAAGTGCCATGAAACATTGTTTCTGGAAGCGGCGTTGAACAGTGTTTATGGTGGAAATTTATGATTACATTGTGAGGGGAAGGAACATTAAATGAAAGGAATACTTCTATGCGCTGGGAATGGTACGCGGATGCAGCCATTTACTTTTTCATTGCCAAAACCGCTATTGCCGGTAATGAACCGCCCGCTTATCGATCACGCAATTGAAAAGTTCCAGGCGGCCGGCATACAAGAGATTGGATTGGTCATCAATCCTTCTCAGCAGGCAATTGCCGATCATATAAACGCTGCATATAAAGACCAGAAAATTGAGTTGCTGGTTCAAAGAGAGCCACTGGGTATTGCACATGCGCTTCGTTCTGTACAAGATTTTATTGGAGAAGAGACATTCGCATTGCTTCTTGGTGACAACCTTTTAACCGGCCCGCTGCGTGCACTAGTTCAGTCAGCAGCGGACGGAAAGTCGTCTCTTCTTTTAAAACGGGTACCGAACCCGCAGGAATTTGGTGTTGCGGTAGTCGACAAGAAACAGAGTCGTATTTTAAAACTGGAAGAAAAACCTTCCGTACCAAAAAGTGATCTGGCAGTGATGGGTGCTTATGTATTTCAGCCTGCTATTTTCGATGCGATCAATGCTATTCAACCATCAGGACGTGGTGAATACGAGATTACCGATGCTATTCAGTGGCTGATCGACCATGATTATCCGGTGACGTATCGTGAAACACTTTTACCCATTTTTGACGTTGGGACGCACAGCCGCTGGCTAGAGGCGAACACATGGATGATGGCTGAACAGGGACAGGGACAGGGAGAAGTTAGCATTGGACGAAATACAAGTGTTGAAAAGTGTGTATTTCTGGGAAACGTGCATATTGGAGACGACTGTATACTGGAAAATGCGGTGATAGGACCAAACGTATCTTTGCAAAATGGCTGTGTAGTAAAAGAGTGCCGTATTGAAAACAGTATTTTGCTGGCGAATGCAGCTGTTCATACTCGTCAATCTATTCGTGATAGCATTTTAGGGCAGGGGGCAGTCGTAAAAGGAGATACGATTAGAGGTGCAGTTCGCTGCATCCTGGGAGACAAATCGGTATATGAACTATATGAGCAGGAATGAGGTACATGAGCAATTTGTAGAATCGGGCAAAAATATTCCTATCATAAAGAAAAATAGGGACGATATGGCAATGGGGTACAAAACTTTATATTCCCAATCGAGGGGAATCTTTTTGCTCAGTAAAATACAATGAGGAAAAGGCTTGCGGGGCTTTTAACAGTCTTGCATTTAAAGCTCTAACATTTAAAACTTCTAGACATTGGCGGTATTTTTAAATGAAAATGTTGCGTCTTTGCCGACAGACAGTCTTTGCTTTTGCTCTTAAGAGCAAAAGCTTTTTACATTACGCTCAATAATCTCCCTTAAGCGTCCACATCAATGGGGAGGTTTGGCACCTCGATGTCGGCTCATCGCATCCTGGGGCTGTAGTCGGTCCCAAGGGTTGAGCTGTTCGCCTATTAAAGCAGTACGCGAGCTGAGTTCAGAACGTCGTGAAGTTCGGTCTCTATCCATCGCGCGCAGGAAATTTGAGAGGAGCCGCCTTTGATACGAGAGGACCGAGATGGACACACCGCTCGGTAGCTATGTGTGAACGGGATAAGTGCTGAAAGCATCTAAGCATGAAGCCGCCCTCAAGATGTGAGATTTCCCATTACGCAAGAAAGCAAGGTCCCTTGAAGATGACGAGGTAGATAGGTTCGGAGTGGAGGTGCGGCGATGCAAGGGGCTGACGAATACTAATCGATCGAGGACTTAATCAACTGAAATGCCGAGGGTGCATGTCCATCAGCGACACATGCTGGAGAAATGGATGCATGAGGCGCTTTTGGCCTCATCAGACAGGCCGAAGCAACGCGAGCTGACACACCCGAGGCTGGATAATACATGGCATCGATATGCCGTTACTTTACAGAGATTATCTAGTTTTGAAGGAACAATTTTGTTCCATACTAGTCTTGTGGCAATAGCGAAGAGGTCACGCCCGTTAAGCTCTTCAGCGCCGATGATAGTTGGAGGTTTCCCCCTGTGAGAGAAGGAAGCCACCATTTTTGTTTTTTCCTATTATATTTTATTACATTCTTCATCTATCCAATCCATTGGACGTAAAACAATTTGGACAGATTTATTTTACTTGAAAAGGCGTCAGTTTTAATATTTGTTTATATATGTCAGGCAAATCCACCAGAGATTTCCCCGACAGCATTTTCATCGATTGAGCTACAATGTCTGCCCCATGATGAGGTACTTTGCTAAAGGCTGCTTCGTAATACTGTTTTTGGCTGATCATTTGTTTTATTCTTGCTTCCAGTTCCGGCAAGGGCATGTCAGGCTCCGCGACACAAGATTCTTCCCCCGCAATCTCCTTCAGCATCATATTTTTGACTTCTCGTTCCTTTGTATCTGCAGGCAATGCCAGCAAAGGTGTTCCTGTAGAGATACAGTCCATCAAGATGCCCATTCCAGGCTTGCTTATTACGAGATCAGCTGCATTCACTAGTTCCCGGCCGTTTTCGAATAGCGGTGCCTGGATTATTTTTGGATTGAATGGAAAGTTCACACTCCCGAGCTGACCTGCAACAACAATCCGGTACGTTCCTTTCAACTGATTGATTTTTTCATACCATTCATCCATGTAACGGTAGCGGAATTTTCCAATCCCTCCTCCCATTTGAACGAGGATGAATGGTTCATCTGCCGGAATCCCCAGTCGTGATTTCACCTGTGCCGGGTGCATGGTGATATCCCGGGCTATGATTGGGATTGGCACATATAAAGTAGTCAATTCCGGAATTTCCTTTGGCTGTGTAAGATTGATGTGAAAAAAGATATCTGTTGATCTTTGGGAAACCGCACGGATTTGTTCCTTAAACTTTTTCGTCCAATCTGTATCTTTATCAGATACACTCATATCACTATGATAAATTCCGCCTATGATGGGTCCCTGGCCTTTCCGCTGTTTTTTTGTTTCCTTCACTTCATCTCTCCAGTCATGAATAAGTAAGTCGGCATTAAGAAGCTGATCTGCCCCTTTTCTAAAATGTACAGAATCATGTATTTCTGTATTAGTGAGATTCGACTTCAGCCATTCGTGTGTATGTGAAAAAGCAAAGATTTTCACCTCTTCGCCGCTTATTTCCTTGAACTTTGAAATATTGGCTACACAGGGATTCAAATGACCCAGGTTTTTCCCGACAATATAATGAATCAATTCTGCTCCGCCTTCCTTTCCTGCCGTCTAAGATGTTCCATTATCATATGTTCCGCACATCCTTTTGTACTTGGTTTTTACCCAGAAAGGCGAAAAATGAGGATATTCCATGATCATCCCGGCCATGCTTCTAATTTTTCAATCTGCAGTCTCTTTCCCCGGTAAAAAATCGGAGTTTGTACACCTATGAACACATCAGACAAAGCTTTCATAAAGTATAGTAATTGCAGCATGGAATAATAGGTTGTGCCGCTTCCTGCTGGTAATTTACAACTCCGACAAAGGCAGTGAAAAACTATGTTACGTGTGGCAGTTGTCAGAGGATGGTACCTTCCGATCAGTGAAACATTCATTTACTCTGAATTGGTAAATGTCAAATCGGTTTCCCCAATCGTTTGTTGCAAGAAGATCGTCAACCTTGAGCACTTTCCCTTTAAGCCTATCTACCAATACAAGGATAATGATGATCTGATAGACATCCTCCGCATTCAAAAAATCAGTCTGATTCACGCAAGGTTTGGTGTAACTGGAGCTGATTTGCTTGAAGTCAAAAAGGAGCTTGGAATCCCGATGTTGACTTCTTTTCATGGTTTTGACCTCCCGACAAATGCAAAGTCCATGCGAAGATATGGTGATCGGCTGCAGCATTTATTTGAACAGGGAGATGCATTCACAGTTACTTCAGAGAACATGAAAGAAATCCTTATCAAATACGGATGTTCTCCGGATAAAATATTTGTCCATCACAGCGGAATCAATGTAAGTAAGTTTTCATACAAAAAGCGCACAGCACGAGAGAACGAAACCATCACGGTCTTGACGGTCGGGAGGCTTGTTGAAAAGAAAGGAATGGAATACCTGATTGAAGCTGTTCATCGGGTTCATCAGCATTACCCGGGCATCAGGCTGCGCATTGCCGGGGATGGGCAGTTAAAACGGACGCTTGAAAAACAGGTAGAACGGCTGAAGTTGGATGGCATCGTCAAGTTCCTCGGGGAAGTTTCCCATCAGGCTGTAGTAGAAGAAATGAAAAAAGCCCATTTATTTGCCCTCGCCAGTACGACTGACAACGTCGGAAACCAAGAAGGAATTCCAAATGTTTTAAAAGAAGCCATGGCATGCGGTATGCCTGTGCTTTCGACAAAGCATGCAGGCATACCGGAGCTTGTAGAGGATGGAAAATCTGGATTTCTCGTACCGGAACGCGATCCCGTCGCATTGGCCGAGCGCTTGCTGCATCTTGTTCAGCACGCCGAGGATTGGGAAAAGTTCGGTACACACGGCCGAAAAACCGTTGAACAGTTCTTTAACATAGACAGACAAATTGAGAATTTAGAAAGAATATACAGCTTGCTGCTGTCAAAATAAGTTTACGTAAGAGGTGATGAGTTTTGCCCAAGATAAGTGTCGTTATTCCCACTTATAATCGGGGAGAGTTTACCGTGCATGCAGTCGAGAGTGTCCTTGCTCAAACGTACAAGGATTATGAAATCATCGTTGTCGACGATGGTTCAACAGATGATACGGAAGAGCTGCTGCAGCAATATAAGGGTCGGATCCGCTATATAAAGCAGGAGAATCAAGGCCCTTCAGCTGCCAGGAATACCGGCATCCGCCTTGCGGAAGGTGAATACATCGCTTTTTGTGATTCGGATGACAGATTTCTGCCTGAGAAGCTCGAAAAACAAATGGAATTTATCGAAAAGAACCCTGACTGCAAATTTTTATATACCTGGTATCACAATGTGAATGATCAAGGGGAATACACAAAATTACGGAAGCCGAATACCTGTAAGAATAAAGAGCATTTACAATATTTTTTGTTTATCCGCAAATTTACGATCAGAACCTCTACTTTGCTGGTTCACAAGAACTGTTTTGAAAAAACGGGGCTTTTTAACGAAAAATATTGGTATTCACAGGATTGGGATATGTGGCTTCGGTTGGCTGCCTATTATCGTGGCTATTGTCTGGAAGAGCCTTTAGCTGAATATTGGCTCCATGAGGATAATCGCAGCAGCCTCAGGGTTAGAATCTATCATCCTGAAATTATCGAGTCGACACTAAAGCTTTATGGATGGGATGATGAGAAGATTGCTAAATTAGAAGAAAAGTATGGAAAAAGGCGAAGTCAAGGGGGACAATACCCGTCAAAAAATCCTGGAAACGGATCAAATAACCCTGATATCAACGGGGGTAACTCTAGATGAAAATTGCTTTAATATGTTCAGACAGAGGCCCCGCCCCCCCTGTGAAGGGCGGAGCCATCCAATTATTAATCAGCAAAATTGCGCCATTGCTTGCAAAAACATATGAAGTTACGGTTTTCTCCGTCACTGATCCTTCCCTCCCCGATACAGAGTGTACAAATGGTGTTTGCTTCGAACGCTATGATAAGGACCAGTTTTTCCAGCAAGTTTGTGAAAGGGTAAAGCAAGTTCAGTTTGATGTGATCCAGGTTTACAACAGGCCAGGTTATATTCCATTGATTCGGGAGGCCGTCCCCCGCTCAAAGATCATCCTGTCACTCCACAACCTTGTATATAACACATTAAAAGTAGAAAGATCTCTTGCCGAAGCAGCATTCAGGGAAGCAGATTGGATTTTTACAGTCAGCAGGTTCATCGCTGAAGATACCGCTGAAAAGTTCCCGGTCGCTTCCGCTAAAATCCAGCCCCTTTACACGGGTGTAGATTTGGATGATTACTCATCCATTTGGTCAAAGAGAGGACGAAAATGGCGAAACAAAATTCGCTCATTATATAATCTCGATTCAAAGGATCCTGTCATTCTCTTTGTAGGCCGCCTTGTTCCGGACAAAGGATGCCACCTTATTTTAGGTGCAATGAACGAGATTTTGAAAAACGTCAAACATGCAAAATTGCTGATAGTTGGAAGCAAGTGGTATGCAGATAAATCAACCAGCAAATATATAGAGAGACTGAAGAAGCTAGCGAGGGAACATGAACATAGTATCGTATTCGCTTCCTATGTACCAGTGGAGGAAATTCCAAAGTATTACGCAGCCGCAGACCTTTTCATCTGTCCATCACAATGGAAGGAGCCGCTTGCAAGAGTGCATTATGAAGCAATGGCGGCAGGATTGCCAGTCATTACAACCAGCCGGGGCGGCAATCATGAGGTAGTGCGTAATGGGAAAAATGGGATTGTGATAGATGATTATAAAAATCCAGCGGCCTTCGCAGCCGCTTCGATTGACATCCTTAATGACCCAGATAAGGCTATCGCAATGGGGAAAGCGGGCCGAAAAGACGTCAAAAATATATATAACTTTGACCGGGTCACCTCGGATATCGCACTCCTCTATACAAAACTTTTTGAAAGCAGTGAGCAAGGGACAAATTCGTCCTCATAAGACGGAGGACTTTGAAGGGATGAAATGGATCATGAAAGTTACTGTGATTGGTTCCGGATACGTTGGAACCACGACAGCTGCAGTATTAGCTGCCTTAGGCCATCACGTAATCGGTGCGGATGTGGACTCTGCAAAAGTAAAAAAGTTATCGGCCGGGATTCTCCCATTTGTAGAGCCTGGTCTGGACAAAATGCTGAATGATAAAAACATCAGGGGCACATTAAAATTTACCGATCAGATCAAAGAAGCGATTCAGGCAAGTGACATCTTGTTTATTGCCGTCGGGACTCCTTCCCGTGAAGATGGTACTGCCGATTTAAAATATCTCCGTTCAGTAGCCGATACAATTGCCGCTTCCATTAATGATTACAAGGTCATTGTTACCAAAAGTACGGTTCCCATTGGCACAAATCGCTGGTTATCAGATTATCTGAGAAAAAAAATCTCTGACCACACCCTATTCGATGTGATCTCTAATCCCGAATTTCTGCGGGAAGGCCATGCCGTCTATGATACTCTTAATCCTGACAGGATCGTCATTGGCGGAAACAGTCAGAATGCCATTACCATTATAAAAAAGCTGTATCGCCAGCTTAACAGTAAATACGTTCTATGCGATTGGGAAACAGCTGAATTAATTAAGTACGCCTCAAATGCTTACCTTGCAGCAAAAATCTCCTTCATCAATGAAATAGCCCAAATCGCAGAAAAGACAGGAGCCGATATCCTTCAAGTCGCTTACGGAGTCGGACTAGATTCGCGGATAGGCCCAGAATTTCTTAAATCGGGAATTGGCTATGGTGGCTCTTGTTTTCCTAAGGATGTAAAGGCGTTGATTTCTACAGCGGACCTGATCGGTGTTAAAACTCATATTTTGAAAGAAATAGAGTCCGTTAATGAAGCAATGCCTGATGTATACCTGGAAAAATTGGCTGCTAGTCTTAAAAAGGAACCCTGGACAATCTCCATACTCGGCCTCACTTTTAAGCCTGAAACGGATGACCAAAGAGAATCTCCTGCGATTAAGATTGTGAACAAACTTCTGCCTGTATGCAAAGAGATCCGCATCCTCGACCCTACCATTCAATCAAACCTGCAAACTCCATGGCCTCATGACAGTAAAGTCAAAGTCTGCCAAACAATCAAAGAGACATTAGTCAGAACTGATGCAGCAATCCTATGTACAGCATGGGATACCTTCACCGGCATTGATTGGAATAAGGCAAAGGATTTTATGGAAAACCCGATCCTGTTGGATGGGCGGAATATTTACGACCCAAACATAATGAAGGCAGCCGGCATAACCTATCTAGCATTAGGGAGGGGAAATTAAGCATGAAGGTACTGGTTACGGGTGCAGCTGGTTTTATAGGCTCTCACCTATGTGAACGGCTGTTGGCTGAAGGTCACGATGTGGTGGGTGTTGATATGTTCCTGTTCAAAGAACGGGAATGGTTACAGCAATATAACGTAAAAGAACTTTTACAAAATCCTAACTTCAAGTTAGTCAACGGCAATCTCCTCGAGCTTGATTTAAAAGAACTCCTAGAGGGGATCGAAGTCATCTTCCACCAGGCAGCGATCGCAGGCGTCCGCGATAGCTGGGGAGCTAACTTTCGGCAATACGTGGAACTAAATATCCTAACGACTCAGAGGCTCTTGGAAGCATGCAAGGATCTGCCCCTCAAGAAATTCGTGTACGCCTCGACTTCCTCCATTTACGGTATAACGGACGGCAGAACCTCTGAAGACAAACCTGCAATGCCGATTTCTCCATATGGTACAAGTAAATTGGCTGGTGAGCATTTACTTCGTATGTATCATTTGAATTTTGGGCTGCCGGCAACTTCGCTGAGATACTTTACCGTATACGGTCCAAGGCAGCGTCCTGACATGGCCTTTCACAAATTCCTGAAAGCAGTCCTAAGAGACGAGTCCATCTCCCTCTTTGGCGACGGCCAGCAAACCCGGGATTTCACGTATGTAAGTGATGCCGTTGAAGCAAATATCCTAGCAATGAATCACCCGGAGCATGGAAATGTGTTCAATATCGGCGGCGCAAAAAGGTCTTCCGTGAATCAAGTCCTTACTGTAATAGAAGCTGTCACAGGAAAGAAAATAAAAATCGATCACCAGCCTATGCAGCCTGGTGATCCGCTCCATACATGGGCTGATATATCCCATGCACGCAAAAAGCTGGGATATAACCCGAAAACCAACTTGCATGAGGGCATCCAAAATGAATGGGATTACATCAAGAAAATGTATCAATCTTAAACTACATTGAAAGATTGTGGGAGCGGAATTGGATCATATGTTTTCGAACACAGCACCACATCAGGCTGCTGGTTGATCGACACCTGGAGGAATGGAGATGTTAGAAAAAGTATCTGTGCTGATGCCTTACAAACCAGATCATGGGGTCAGAGATGTTTTATGTAAATGGGTACAATCTTTTTATCGAAATATGATGCCCGAGGTTGAAATTTGTATCGGCGAGTGCAATAGTGAATTGTTTAATAGATCACTTGCTATAAATAATGCTGCTAAAATAGCGACAAGAGATGTATTTGCGATTATAGATACAGATGTCGTATACGACCCACAGTTATTAATTGATGCGGTTCAACTGCTTGATAAACATCCCTGGCTCATTCCTTACAGTAAAATTATGGATTTATCACAAACGAGTACCGAAGCACTTTTGGAAACCAATGCCCAGTGGCCCCTGCCCGTCAATGTAGAATGTAAGGATCGATTTGAGTTGAAGGATCACAAACCTGTAGGTGCATTTGCAGTGCTTAGCCGGGCAAACTTCGACCTGGTCGGAGGATTCGATGAAAGATTTGTAGGATGGGGCAGAGAGGACAATGCATTCAGGGATGCAATGAACACCTTATGCGGTCCTTATAAGAGACTCAATAAATATAATCTGTACCATCTTTGGCATCCGAGAACAGAAGCTAAAGGAAATCCCAACTTTGAAAATAATCATAAATTATATAAAGAATACGCTAAAAGAAGAGGGAATGTGGATGAAATGAAAGAATGGATCAAGGTACGTAAAAAATCCGGTTTGTAGTTCTCTTCTTTCTCATACTAACTACCTGCTAACCTGTATAGGAATTTACAAGTCTGGTGATTTCTGCTTCAGGCGCTCCTCTTTCCCCGGGGCGGCGGTGAACATCCTCGTCGCTGCCCCTGAGGTCACTGAAAAGTCCAATATACTATAAGGCAGTTGAAGGTTTTATTTAATTAAACGTTCGACTGCCTTTTTATTTTATAAATAATAAACTGTACGCAGGTGGTTTTTATATGATTTGAAATCAAGGGTCTCTCAATCTAAGTCCTTTCATGGCTATTTATGATCTAGTTTGATGAATTTGTGATGGACGAAAGAGGTATAGGATATTTATTTAAATTTTGTAGAAGCTTGTGTGGTTCACGGTATTCTTGACATGGAACATACCTCTTTAAAAACTCTTGAGGATGACCCAAAAACATTATTTGCAAAAAATATCACAATATTTTGGATGACAGAGAAGTTGAAAAAAGAAAGAATATAAAAAAATTTACAGGTATTATGGTTTTGTTTAAACTCGAAAAGTAGATCAACTCCTTTTTCTTAAAGTCACACTGTTGGCTAGTTTAATTCCTGCTTCAATTCCTTTCTTACTCATATCCCTCTTCAAGAATCTTCGCAGCAATGTTCTGCATACTCTTGCCAGTTTGTTCGCCTTTTCTCACAGCTCATCCTTAATATCCACGGGCAGGGAAGCCAACAGTACCTTTTCTTCGAGTTTAATGTTCAGTATTCTCTCAAAACTAATTCCATACAGTTTAAATTGATTCTGTTGATGGATAGTATGATAGTATTTTCATTTCATTTTTTGTCCTTTGCTGCACGTGTCATCCTATTTTCTGGTTTTTTATCTAGAAGAGTCAAACTTTCATGATTTTTATTATTTACAGCTGCTTAGTTTGGCAGTACAGAGCCGCAAACAAAAACAGTCACACTAGTGCAGTGAAAAACTAAACAACAAATTCCTTTCTGTAAATATCATGTAGTTTAGTGAGCACCAGTTCTTCATGCCCTGAAAACTTTATTTTCGTTTCTTTGCCCTTATTTATGAAAATCCCAGTTGCTTCGTCTCTAAAGTTAAAGGCAGCATCGTATAAGCGGGAAGCTCCTTTGCTGGTAGGCGCAAAAATCAAATTCCGGATCGGCCTCATAAAAGTGGGCAGCCCTTTAGCTTTAGTCAATTTCGTTCTGCTTGGACCAGGGCACACACTGCGAATCTTTATTCCTTCTGTCCATAGGTCTGAAGCAATTCTTTTTGTCCAAAGAGAGAGCGCCAGCTTACTGTGTGCGTAAGGACCGATAATTTTTCTGAAACGAGTTGTCCCGGGTTTCATTAATGTATCTAAATTCAAATTCTTTAAAACCAGTAAAGTATTTGAAGAAGTATTGATCACCGTTTTCATCGTGCCCTTTAATAACAGTTCTTTAAGTTCCATCACTATAATATAAGGCACCAATGTATTCATCTCGAAATGCATCTCACGTTTTTGTTTGGAATATTTGTATTCATCAAAATAAACCCCTGCATTGTTGAAAAGTAAATCGATACGGGATTCATGGGTCTTGATATGGGCAAGTGCGTTCCTAAGGCTGGAAAAGTCGGCTAAATCAGCTTTATATATCCTTAAATGCCGCGTTTTAAGCGCTTGTAGGATAAGTGGATCATTGCTTGGAAAGTCAGATCGGATCAAGGCAGCTACTTCCCAGCCTTTTGATAATATTTTCTTTGCCAGTTCCAACCCAACGCCAGAGTTAGCCCCGGTTATCAGTGCTACTTTATTATCTTCAATCATCTAATTTCTCCTTTCTATGTTATTTATAGTTCATAAATTCCTGATATGACCTGGTGTAAACATACTTAAAATAGAGAGTTCGACTTCTTTCTCGCTGATACACTTTTTCAAGAATGTCAGAGGTAATTCCCTAGATACTTTTCCTCTCTGTTCGCCTTTTTTCACAGCCAGTCCTTCATATCGACTGACAGGGAAACCGAAGCAGCTCTTTGAGAGTATGAACGGTTCCGGGTACCATAAAGTACCATTCCCTTAAACCTTTATGTATAAGCAGCGTTTCTGGAATGGGGGAAGAAAAGCACTGGCACACAGCTTCTTTGGCTTTTTATTGTAGTAGTGTGAGAGCGTGGTTCTTCCCAAATTTTCCTTTCGTGCCGCTCATTGAATTCTTTTAGATCGCTCTCTTTAATGTAGGATTCGCTCTTTTATCTGTCCTTCTGAAGCTGGAAGCGGCCTTTCTTTAAACTAAAATCCGCTAGTAACACCTATTTATAATTGAAGAGTGGTGAAACCATTCCGTGTTCAGCTAACGATATGTATTGTTAAGAGAGGATTGAAGGAGGGGATGGGGAATGAGTTTAGCCAGTTACATAGGCTATAATAAAGAAATACCCGTTAACGACGAATATACAGATGATTTGATGTATATTGGTAATTGTTTTGCAGATGTCGATAACCTGGAAAATGTAAAGAATCATCAATTCACTACACCGTACGTTTATGAAGTATCTAGTCATTGGGGCATTAAAATTCCTGAATATATAACTCCAGAAATTTGTGCCGATTTGAAAAAAGTAGCTAAACTTGCTTTGTGAGGTGATGGATGGTTACCTTGAAAAAGGTGATTTTTTTGAACAAAAAATTAGCGCCGCATTCCCCTTCAAAATCTCCGATTTAGTGGGGTTAGGCGCTAAGGTCTTAATTCTTCCTACTCTTCTATATATTTTTTCATTAGACCCATTGCCGCTGCTTATTTATAATCACTCATATTGATTCTCTTTTTGTTTTACAATTGATTTCCATTTTGATACGATCAACGTATCATAAGGACTAAAAAATGGAAAGGAGGGTTTGGTCATGAAAGTTGCGAAGTCACTGCTGCACAAAATTACAAACCGGACCGAAATCTTCAATGATACGCTGGATATTTATAATGACGCCCTGTCTTTCATTATTCAAGTGATCGACAAAGAGTTTGATCATACCGACGACCTGACAACAAAATCAATTGTGCCGGCAGTAGAAAAACTGATTCACGCAACCAAATCAAACCCTCTTCCGAAATACAAAGAATTTAACGAACGTTTTTACAAATTTCCTTCCTACTTCCGCAGAAGTGCCATTGCTTCCGCTTTTGGCAAAGTCAAGAGCTTCCGCTCTAACTATCAAAACTGGGAAAAAGAGCAGAAGTATGCTCTTTCCGCAGGGAAGAAATTCAGGAAACAGCCTCCCCGCCTGCAGACGGAACATAAGGAATTTCCTGTTTTTTATAAAGGGAATATGTTCAACAAAACATCCGCTACCACTGCGCAAATCAAAGTATTCTACCAGAATGACTGGGTATGGACAGATATCGAATTTAAAGGGCAGGACCTTTATAAACGGGGTGTCTGGGAATGGAAAGAGAACAACCCTAAGCTGATTAAGCGGGGAAAGAAGTTCTTCCTTTCCATCAGCTATGAAAACAAAGTCACTTTAGCAAAAACGCCTATTCAAGAACAAAAAGTGTACGCGGTAGATCTCGGACTGACGAACTCTGCGGTTTGTTCAATTATCGATGTAAGAGGCACTGTCTTAGGCCGAAAGTTTATTGACCAGCCTAAAGAAAAAGACCGTCTGCAGACGTTAACGAACAAGCTGCGGAAAGCCCAGCGGGCAAGCGGCCGCATTCAGGCACCGAATTTTTGGCGGCAGATCAGTGGGTACCAGCAGCATATTGTCCGCCACACAAGCCAGGAAATTATAAAACTTGCAGCAAAGCATGGCTGTGACGTCATCGTATTCGAATATCTGGGCAAAATAAAAATCCCAAAAGGATTTTATGGAGCCAGGAAACTTCGTTTCAAGCTTCACGGATGGCGAAAAATAGGCATCCAGAACAAAGTGGAAGAAATGGCGCGCTGCCAGGGCATGCGTATATCCCGGATCAATCCGCGAAACACCAGCGCCCTGGCATTTGATGGCTCTGGAAAAGTGGAACGGAACCGGAAAAAAGACCTTGCCACGTTTTCAACGGGCAAAGTCTATCACGCGGATTTGTCCGCTTCTTATAATATCGGGGCCCGTTATTTCATTCGGGCTTTTCAAAAAACCATTTCGGAAACGAAATGGTTGTCACTTCAGGCAAAAGTTCCTGAGCTGGCAATAAGGACATCCCAGACCTTGTCTTCGTTCATTAGTCTCCATCATGCACTCGGGCTTCCGAAGGAAGCTTAACCCGCTGATGTTGTACCGTATTCAAGATAAGGGATGCTCTATCAAAATCTTTGATTTAGGTGGAGAGGTTCACTCAGCTATAAGACAATGGGTTGCTCCAATGGTGACTATCTCTTTTTGGGTAACCTATTTAATTGTATGGTGTATTCAGGCTAAACGAAAAGAAAAAATGCGAGGGTATAAAAAAGAATAGCCATCACGGGCTATTCTTTTTATTTGGTTCTGTTGAATATTATTGCTGATTTTTCCATGTAAGTATTGCTATTTTTATTTAATGGATATCGTTCTTTTTGAAATTGCCGCCTTTCACTTCTGCTACATCATACACAGTAACAAAAGCTCCTGGATCAATTTCATTGATGATTTCCTTTAATTTGGTTTCTTCTAAGCGGTTAATGACACATGTAATTTCTTTGAATTTTTCATGGGAAAAACCGCCATACGCTTCTTTATACGTGGCACTTCGGCCTAAGCGGTCACGTATGGTCTCTACCATTATTTCAGATTCAGTGGTGATAATTTGGAAGGTTTTAGAGCCGCTTAAACCTTCTTCCACGATATGTATGACTTTAGAAGCAATAAAGTAAGCAATAGCCGAAAGAATAGCTCCTTGCAGGCCGAATACAGTGGAAACAATAATAAATACAAAGATGTTTAAGAAAAGTATAAGATCACTCGTCCCGAACGGTAATTTTCGAGAAAGCAGTACAGCAAGCATATCAATTCCATCTAGTGCGCCGCCATTACGCAAGGCCAACCCCATCCCGAAACCAAGGATAATACCACCAACGACTGTCACTAACAATGTATCGCCTTCAATAATAGCGGGTGTATGGTGCATGAGGATTGTGCCAATCGCGAGTGAAGCGATGCCGATAACCGAAAAAATGGCAAAGCTTTTTCCAATTTGTTTATATCCTAGCCAGATAAAAGGAAGGTTCAGAACCGCAATAAGTATGCCTAAGGGCAAGCCAAATAATTGTGAGCCGACGATACTAAGGCCTGTTACACCTCCATCTGACACGTTGTTTGGGATCAATACGGTTTCTAGTCCGTATGCAGCGATAAATCCCCCGAGGATGACTAATAATCCTCGCATCATCATTTTAAGTTTACTGGGCTTATGCTTTTTGATTTTACTCATATAATTCCTCTCTTCAAATATTTTTTCTTATTCAAGCTTACCATAAGTATCGAATATCATTGGTAACTAAGCCTTATAATCGTGATGTTTACATAATGAAATACAGAAGAAGGGGAGGTTAGGCCCTTCTTTTTATGTTTAATACGAAAGAACGCAAAATAAACGGCACTGTTAGTTTAACGAGATGAACATTCTCATTTAACAGAGCCGTTTATTAAAAGGAAATTTATATAGTTAATTGATATTATTTTCGTTTAAACGAGAACAAAACGAACAGCAGCTCTCCTTGAGATTCAATGCTGAGCGTGTCCTATTCCGGAATATATCACACTGCTTAGTTGAGTGTTTGATGATTCAACCGACGCACCATTTAATCGCGCATTAAACGGTCCATCGGTTTTTAGCAGAAAAGGAACAGGGCACTTTTACATCAAGCTTTAACAGTTATAAATTCGTTCTGGACAGGTATAGATGTTTAAAGATTGGCTGCGGATAAAGCCTACCGTTGTGATTTGCAGCTCCTCTGCTAGGTTTAGGGCTAATTCTGTTGGAGCGGATTTAGTGAGTACTACTTCACAGCCGATTTTAGCTGCTTTTAATAATATTTCTGATGAAAGGCGGCCGCTGAAAACAAGAATTTTATCAAGCATTGTAATTCGGTTTTTTAAACAATACCCATAAATTTTATCAAGCGCATTATGACGCCCAATGTCCATTCTGCTTAGAACAATCCCATTACGGTCGCAGAGAGCTGCGTTGTGGACGCCGCCAGTCTGCTGGAACGTTTGGGCAGAGCTTTGCATTTCGTTCATTAAGCGGAAACAATCTTCTACGGAGATTTTAACGTTCCTATTCTTTATCTTCTTTGCGGTGAACTTATCATTTACAAAAACAAATCCCTGTCTGCTTGCCCCGCAGCAGGAGGTAATATAGCGCTTATTATGAAACTGCTGATAGTAAGAATTGATTCTGGCCGTTTTTACATGAACGTATCCTTCTTCCTGCAGCCATATCTCTTGAATATCCTCGTACTTGCGGATAACCCCTTCAGAAGCTAAATAGCCAATCACCATATCTTCTATATGCTCTGGCGTACAGACCATTGTAACAAATTCCTCATTATTAATTTTTACAGTTACGGGGTATTCAGTGACAATACGATCCTCTTTATACTCAGTCTCTCCGCTGCTGAATCGGAGAATCTTCCGATTTGTTTCAGTTAGAGCCACGGTCATTCCATCCCTTTATGTATAATGTACTCGAAACACTCCAGCATTCTGCTGGATTTATAGCTCTTACATATAGAGAGGGAAGGGGGAGCATGTCCTTCCCCATATATGAATTATTCTTTTATTCCTTTTCCTAAACCTTTTAAAAAGTGAAGACCAAAATTCATCGCCCGGTTCACATCCGGGTCTTTCAATGCCTTCATTAAATCAAACAGGCGGACTTTTTGATCGTTGTTTTCTTTTGCTTCTTCCAGCCCGCTGGCGATACCTGCTAATAACTTTTTCGTTTGTTCCGGATCAATGGCGGTTAAAATGCCGGCCGCAGCCATTACATTGTTGATGAGGGAGGTGACTTCTTTCCGGCTTACCTGGCCTAATGCTACCTCTGCAATATTTTCTTTCGCTTTGAGCATGGATTCTGCCGCTTCAAGAATACCGCTGTCGTGCAGCTCGCGGACAACAGCCATTGTTTTTTGAAGGGCTTCTTCGTTTTCTGTTAAACTGTCTGTCAGCTTATGAAGTGACTGCTGCTTTTTTTCTTCTTCACTCCACTTGCGCTTTTTAAGTGTGCGAATTGGACTTGCCATTCTTTTGCCTCCTCTAATTAGTCAACCAGTGAAACATATCCTGGCCGTTTCCACTTGCGCTCAACTTCCACTCCGTTTTGAGGGTAGCGTTTTTTGTTTCTTGGGCTTGTTTTCGGCAGCGGATTTTCTCCGTTGACGCTCAATACTTCCATTCGTACCTTTGTTTGCTTATAAGCCGGTGTATGGGTGATAATATCAAATCCATTTCCGGTTAGAAGGTTCACTGCATTTTCATGGCTCGTCGAGTGCATAGGCACATACACTTCCGTACCTTGAACACGGTCGGTTACCAGGGCATTCAGCTTAATGGAACCGTATGGTGACACAAGGCGGACGAGTGAGCCGCTTTCTACACCGCGCTCTTTTGCGAGTTCCGGTGAAACTTCGACGAAAACGGTTGGCAGCTTTTTGTTCATGCCGTTTGATTTGTTGGTCATATTTCCTTCATGGAACTGTTCCAGCAGCCGGCCATTGTTAAGTGTTAAATCAAATTCTGCCGGATATTCCACTGGCGGTACGTAATCAAATAGGGCAAAACGCGCTTTTTTGTCCGGGAAATTAAAGCCGTCTAAGAAAAGAACCGGCGTATCTGTTCCGTCTGGAGAACCCCAGCTAAAGCTGTTCCAGCCTTCCAATACATCGTAATTACACTCGCTGAAAAATGGTGTTAAGCCTGCCATTTCCGCAAAAATTTCACTCGGGTAAGCATAGTTCCATTCATAGCCAAACCGCTTCGCCATCTGCATAAAAATCCACCAGTCCGGCTTGCTGTCTCCAAGCGGCTCAAGTGATTGGTACAGACGCTGCACACGGCGTTCTGTATTTGTAAAGGTTCCTTCTTTTTCTAATGACGGCGCACCTGGCAAAATCACATCGGCAAATTGAGCCGTTGTCGTAAAGAAAATCTCCTGCACAACGAGGAAATCTAATTTCGCCAGCATATCCTGTGTATGGTTAGAGTCCGCATCTACCCATGCCATATCTTCGCCTGCAATATACATGCCTTTTAAATCGCCTTTATCAATCGCGGCAAGCATTTCGATATTATCAAGGCCCGGTTTTGGGGAAATGGCAACACCATATGCTTGTTCAAATTTAGCGCGGACCTCATCGTTTGTCACAGACTGGTAACCAGGGAAGATGTTTGGCATTGTCCCCATATCCGCTGCGCCCTGGACATTATTATGGCCGCGCAGCGGGTACGCGCCTGCGCCCGGACGCGCCATATTGCCGGTAACAAGAAGTAGGTTTGCAATAGCGGCAGATGTGTAAGAGCCCGCTACGTTTTGCGTGACACCCATACCCCAGCAAATAGCCGTTCCGTCCGCATCACGGATCATTTCAGCCATTTGAATGAGTATTTCTTTTGGGATATTTGTTTCTTTTTCGGCAAATTCAAGCGTAAAGCGCTCCAGCCCTTTAACGTACTCATCAAAGAAGTTTACTTTTTCGTCAACAAACGCCTGGTCATGCCAGCCGTGGTCGATCATATATTTTGCCACAGCGGCAAGCCATACATAATCCGTTCCTTGTTTTGGGCGAACAAACAGGTCTGCACGATCCGCCATTTCATGTCTGCGCAGGTCAACCGTAATTAACTTTTGCCCATGCAGTTTATGTGCGCGTTTAATGCGTGTCGCCAGCACCGGGTGACCTTCAGCAGGCGCACAGCCGACTAAAATCACAAGACCGGCGGACGCAATATCCTTAATGGTGCCTGAGTCACCGCCAATGCCTCCGGTTTGCTGCAATCCCCAGGAAGCAGGAGACTGGCAGTAGCGTGAGCAGTTATCCACGTTATTCGTTTCAAATACTTGGCGGGCCATTTTTTGCATCAAGTAATTTTCTTCATTGGTCATTTTAGAAGAAGAGATAAAGCCGAGGGCATCGCTGCCGTACTGCTCTTTAATACCTCCAAGCTTGCTTGCAACAAGATTCAATGCTTCTTCCCATGTTGCTTCTACAAACTCATCGCCTTGGCGGATTAAAGGAGTGGTAATCCGTTCTTCGCTGTTCACAAAATCCCAGCCGAATTTGCCTTTTACACAAGTTGAAATGGCATTAACAGGTGCTTTGGACGTTGGCTGTACTTTAAGAATTTTCCGGCCTTTTGTCCATACTTCAAAAGAGCAGCCGACACCGCAAAATGTGCATACGGTTTTTGTTTTTTTCGTTCTTGTTTCACGCATTGCTGCTTCAATTTCAGAAACAGCAAAAATGCCGCTGTATCCAGGCTCCACATCTTTTACAAGATCAATCATCGGATTTAATAAACTAGGTTCCATTTTTGTCATAAATCCGGCTTCACCGAGCATTGATTTTTCCATTAACGCATTACAAGGGCAGACCGTAACACATTGGCCGCAGCCTACACAGGAAGAATCATTAATAGTCGTACCCTTCTTATCCCATAGCACGCGTGGGCGTTCTGCTTCCCAGTCAATCGAGAGAGTTTCATTGACTTGCAGATTTTGACATACTTCCACGCACTGGCCGCAGGCGATACACTGGTTTGGGTCATAGCGGTAAAAAGGGTGGGTCATGTCTACTTCTGTTAGGTCTGCTTTTGGAGTAAAGGGATATTTTTGATGCTCAATGCCCATCATTTCGACCGTATTGTGCAGTGTGCAGTTTCCATTATTGTTATCACACACTGTACAGTACAGCATATGGTTTTCAAGCAGCCGGTCCATTCCTTCTGTCTGGGCAGCCTTCGCCCGCTCAGACGAAAGCGAGATATTCATTCCATGAGATACGGGTGTGGCACAAGAACGCACTAATTTCCCGTCCGCTTCGACAATACATGTATCACAGGTTTGGATAGGATCTACTTCCGGCACGTAACACACTTGCGGAAGGGCAAGGCCAGTCTGGTTAACGGCTTCTAAAATACTTGTACCAGGCTGTACATGGTACTCTTGATGATCCACATAGATTTTTATGTATTCCTGATTCATTGCAGTGCTCTCCTTTTTATCAGGGAATAAAAAAATCCAGCACAGCAAACACCTCTAGGGTGCTTATTGTGCTGGATTAACCAATTAGCATATGCCTACTAATGTGCCATTCCACCATAAAATTATGTAATAGAGCCTTAACAAAAAATTATTAAGAATTCCATTGTATTTTCATTATTATAAGGATAATTATACCTCTCTTAGTTGAAAAGACAAGATGGCAAGGAATTTATTTTTCGTTTTTTTGTTTTTCACCGTATAATAGTTGATAGAAGGGATGAGGGATGATGAAAAAAGAAGCCGCTTTCAATGAGATTATTCGAAAAGTAAGAAAAGATTTATTCGGAAAAGGACCAGAAAAAATTTACACTTATTTCGTTGAAAATATGGCTGTCACCAAAATGCATGGAAATTTGACCGTATCGGAAAAATTCATTTCAAAGACAGCAGAAGGGCAGCAAATGATTCATAATGCACGAACGGTTATGATACAAGAATTATACAAAGAAAATATGCCTGAAGGTTTAGAAGAGCTGGTTGGATCTAAATTACTGCATTTATTTAATGATATTAAAATAGAAGAGGACCTGGCAATTTCGGTTTTTATTTTCGAAAAGCCAGTTAGATAATTAGTTATCGATGTTTATTTTTTAAAAATACTTTACCGCAAAGAAGAGTTTAACCGGTAAGGGTCAACTATCAAATGGCCTCACGATTTTACATAGTAAGCTTATTAGCATCCAGGGCATAAAAAAAGATTGGCCAAAAGATGGGGTCCTCTATTTTCTGTGAGTAAATTCCTGTGTTAAACTTAAATGCACTATTATTCCAGAAACTTCAGGAGGAACATTTATTGCGTCAAAGACTCGTTTGCCTTTTTATCAGCCTTATGGCACTTTTTGTAATCGGCTGCTCCAATAAAGCACCAGAAGAATTTGATTTGGACCAGCTTACCAGGGTAGATATACGGGAAACAATTCCGCAATCAAAGACTGACTTTGCTATTATTACGGAAGAGAAAGATTTAGATATCATAAGAAAAGCATTTAGGGAAGTCCAATGGGAGCCAGGGGCAATGGCAGAAATTCAACCGGATAGAAAGCTAGAAGCTACTTTTTTCTATACCTATGAAAAAAACATGCCTGAACGATTATTTGAGTATGAAGTCTATCTGAAAGATGGAATCATCTCTCTGCAGAGCAAGGAAGAAGGCTACGGAAAACTAAGTAAAGCACAAAGTGAAAAATTAAAAAAGCTGCTTTTTAAAAATGAAGATACAGAGGCACCAGAAAGCTATGTGGCAGAAGGATATATCGTGAAAAAAACCGAGGATGAAATACGGGTAATTACTGAAATAAAGAAAGAAGAAATAATGGGGAACGAGGAACAGATAGATTCCCTTATAAAAGAAAAATATGATGGTAAAGGTTATGTATTTAACTTAAATAAAATTCATGAAAGAACAAAATCATCCTTAAACGTCGGGCAAAAGGTTGTGGTTGAATACGATGAAGCCAACTTGTCTGCACCTTCAAATGCAAATGCATTAAAAGTAAGAACCGTACAAGAGTAACAAAAAAAGAGCGCTAAGAGTTAAATATATAAGGACAATTAGTTATCGATAGATAAAGTCTGTATCGCAGATTACTAAGTAATCTGCGATACAGACTTTTTTTTGAACAAAAAATTAGCGCCGCATTCCCCTTCAAAATCCCCGATTTAGTGGGGGTTAGGCGCTAAGGTCTTAATTCTTCCTACTCTTCTATATATTTTTTCATTAGACCCATTGCCGCTTCTTATTTATAATCACTCATATTGATTCTCTTTTCGTTTTACAATTGATTTCCATTTTGATACGATCAACGTATCGTAAGGACTAAAAAATGGAAAGGAGGGTTTGATCATGAAAGTTGCGAAGTCACTGCTGCACAAAATTACAAACCATACGAAAATCTTCAATGATACGCTGGATATTTATAATGACGCCCTGTCTTTCATCATTCAAGTGATCGACAAAGAGTTTGATCATACCGACGACCTGACAACAAAATCAATTGTGCCGGCAGTAGAAAAACTGATTCACGCAACTAGATCAAACCCTCTTCCGAAATACAAAGAATTTAACGAACGTTTTTACAAGTTTCCGTCCTATTTTCGCAGAAGTGCTATTGCTTTCGCTTTTGGCAAAGTAAAGAGCTTCCGCTCTAACTATCAAAAGTGGGAAAAAGAGCAGAAATACGCTCTTTCCGAAGGAAAAAAGTTTAAAAAACAGCCTCCACGGCTGCAAGTGAAACATAAAGAGTTCCCCGTTTTTTATCGCGGAAACATGTTCAACAGGACGTCTGATACGACTGCGCAAATCAAGGTATTCTACCAGAATGACTGGGTATGGACAGATATCGAATTTAAAGGGCAGGACCTTTATAAACGGGGTGTCTGGGAATGGAAAGAGAACAACCCTAAGCTGATTAAGCGGGGAAAGAAGTTCTTCCTTTCCATCAGCTATGAAAACAAAGTCACTTTAGCAAAAACGCCTATTCAAGAACAAAAAGTGTGCGCGGTAGATCTCGGACTGACGAACTCTGCGGTTTGTTCAATTATCGATGTAAGAGGCACTGTCTTAGGCCGGAAGTTTATTGACCAGCCTAAAGAAAAAGACCGTCTGCAGACGTTAACGAACAAGCTGCGGAAAGCCCAGCGGGCAAGCGGCCGCATTGAGGCACCGAATTTTTGGCGACAGATCAATGGGTACCAGCAGCATATTGTCCGCCACACAAGCCAGGAAATTATAAAATTTGCAGCAAAGCATGGCTGTGACGTCATCGTATTCGAATATCTGGGCAAAATAAAAATTCCAAAAGGATTTTATGGAGCCAGGAAACTACGTTTCAAGCTTCACGGATGGCGAAAAATAGGCATCCAGAACAAAGTGGAAGAAATGGCGCACTGCCTGGGCATGCGTATATCCCGGATCAATCCGCGAAACACCAGCGCCCTGGCATTTGATGGCTCTGGAAAAGTGGAACGGAACCGGAAAAAAGACCTTGCCACGTTTTCAACGGGCAAAGTCTATCACGCGGATTTGTCCGCTTCTTATAATATCGGGGCCCGTTATTTCATTCGGGCTTTTCAAAAAACCATTTCGGAAACGAAATGGTTGTCACTTCAGGCAAAAGTTCCTGAGCTGGCAATAAGGACATCCCAGACCTTGTCTTCGTTCATTAGTCTCCATCATGCACTCGGGCTTCCGAAGGAAGCTTAACCCGCTGATGTTGTACCGTATTCAAGATAAGGGATGCTCCATCAAAATCTTTGATTTAGGTGGAGAGGTTCACAAGAAGCTGCCAATATGACAGCTCCGTTCTGTTCTTTAATTCTTGCATCTGAAGGTCGAATAAAAGTGGGCTTATATGTGATTTTTTAATCTCTCTTCCATCAGTTCCGCCATTTGTTTCGAATTTGGATCTCCTTCATTTTGTAATTTATCAATGATGTTCATATAATCCGTCTCATTTCGGTTCTGACTTAATTTATATGCAGCCTGAATTTCTCCCACCTTAATCTTAAATCCAACAATTCCTTTCATTTCACTTTCTAAGAGTTGAGGAGAAAGTTTATCCCATAAAACAGGATTTTTACGATTTTCTTCATATTTTTTCAGCATTATTGTTAGTTCTTCTATTACTTCATTCTTCTCTAAAATGCTTGCTTTACCATATACATGGACGGCTTGATAGTTCCATGTTGGAACTTCTTCATGCCCATACCAAGAAGAAGAGATATAAGCGTGTGGTCCCTGAAACATAACAAGCACATTTTCACTGGTTTCAAATGTTCTCCACTGAGGATTTCCATAAGCCATATGCCCAGTAATATAGTAATCATCACCTTTTTTACTTAATCCTAAAGGCAAATGAGTGGCAATTGGTATCCCTTGTTTTGTTGTGACAATCGTGCCAAAAGAGTTTTTTTGAACAAAACCCCAAATTTCACCAATATTTGTAACCTTAAAATATTTCGGAATATACATAATAATCCACCTTTATAAAGTTATTTTAGTATTTTGGTCATTATAAAGTCCATCTGTTCTTCATCACCCATATAAAAAGAGTGGACCCCAGTTTGAACAAATCCCATTTTCTTATAGAAAGCAATAGCATTTTCGTTTTTTTCCCATACGCCCAGCCAGATTTCCTTTTTATTACGCTCCACCGCAATTTCGATAGCTTTATTTAGCAGATATTTACCAAGCCCATGTTTTTGAAATTTGTTCTTTATATAAATCCTCTCGATTTCAAGTGATTCATCGCCCATTTCTTCAGACTGAGCATCATTGGTATTGATCTTTAAATATCCAGCGACTTCATGATTAAAATAAACAAAAAAGAATTGCGAAGAAACATTGGATAATTCTTTTTCTAATTGTTTTAAGTTAAATGCCCTTTCCAAATAGGCATTCATATTTTCGGGTGAATTCTGATGCTTAAATGTCTCATTAAATGTTTCATAACTAATTTCTTGAAGTTTGCGTGAATCTTCAAGGGTACACTTTTTTATATTTATAGTCATTTCAATATGTCGCTCCTTTATATAATCAATAATTTCTCTTGTTTCCTTTTTCTGCTGGAAAGAGTTTCTTAATTTTTTCTGTTATGTTCATCATCTTTCTTTTCAATAAAGCTATTAATTTCAAGTTTTTTAATAACACGAGCCGCTGTTGTTCGGTCTACTTTTATCATCTCAGCTAACTTTTCTTAAATGATTCCTGGGTTTTCACATATTGGCACAAGGTATAAATACTGCCCTTTTGTAAGTTTATATTCTTTAAATTCTATATTACTTATTAGAATCTAATGACCTTGCTATCATTCCAATTTCAAGAGGAATTTCCTCCATAATTAACTCCTTAGCACGCATTTTTGTTGCAAATGCAATAAAAATAACACATATTAAATTTAACTTAAATTTGTTGCGTTTGCAATAAAAAATAATGATAAAGAGGTCGGGTAAAGTGAAGTATGTTTTTATGTATTAGGAATTTTACTATTAACCCTCGGTATTTCTTTCACTATACAATCAGACCTTAGAACTTCACCTTTGGTGTTAAGAAGCAGAAGATCCTTAACCAATAGACACTTGGGACGCATGGTTACTCCTGCTGTTGTCCATAATACGGAAGAGGCCTGAAAAACAGCAGGATAATCAGTTCGTTTTCTTTTCAGCAGTGAATGACTTTCACCGTTCGACTGCTCGTGTTTTTTTCGTGCAAGGCAAAAACAACAAGATGGAGACTTAACATGACAAGTATTTTAGTGGGTATCGTCGGAATCATTCTTACGTTTGGTACAGCTTACTTGTTATCAAATGATAAGAAGAATATCAATTATCGTGCAATCGGAATTTTATTCGTACTTCAGTTGGCCGTTGCAGCATTTATGCTTAATACAAACATCGGCGGACAGATCCTCAAAGCCATTGCGGCAGGTTTTGCAAAAATAATGATGTTTGGTAATGAAGGGATTAACTTTGTCCTTGGTGGGTTAGTTCCTGAAGGTCAGACGGTATTCTTTATCAATGTACTGCTGCTGATCGTTTTTACATCCACCTTGCTGTCGATCTTAAACTACATCCGCATTTTGCCTTTGACAATTAAGTACCTGGGTGGGGCGATTGCAAAACTAACAGGCCTTCCACGCATCCAGTCATTCTCTGTCGTCACATCTTCAATCTTTGGAGATACCGGCGCCATTGTGGCGATTAAAAACCAACTTCCTGGTTTTAATTTAAACCAGTTATTTGTTGCGACGACAGCCTCGATGACTTCTGTGTCTGCTTCCATTGTCGCTGCTTATATGACAATGATCCCGGCAGAGTACGTGTTAGTTGCGCTTCCGCTTAACATTATGAGTGGTTTGATTTTAGCCACAATCGTTGCACCAGTAAAAGAAGAGAATGTAGATGTTAATATTAGTGAAATGGTCAGGGAGCAGTCTCTGTTCGAGGCAATTGGAAATGGCGCGGTGGATGGCATTAAAGTAGCTGGTATCGTTGCCGCTATGCTGATCGCTTATGTATCATTGCTCGCGATGATTAACTATGGCATTGAAGGGGTGACAGGCATGAAGCTTGAAACCATCCTTGGTTATGTGTTATCACCGGTTGCAATTGTAATGGGAATTCCGATTGCGGAATCTGTTCAAGCAGGGGCAGTTATGGCAACGAAAATATTGGCAAACGAATTCGTTGCAATGCTGGGCTTTGCTCCGTTACTTGATACCTTAACTGCCAAAACTGTCGGTATCGTATCTGTATTCTTAATCAGTTTTGCAAACTTCTCATCAATCGGAATTATCCAAGGAACCGTGCAAAGCTTTAGCCGGGAGCAAGGAGCAAGAGTGGCTGGTTTTGGTTTGAAAATGCTTTTGGTGGCAACGATGGCTTCTGTTCTTTCCGCAACAATTGTCGGCCTGTTTCTTTAAGAAAAGAAAGGAAAAGGCTGCAGGAGCTTGAAATCCGTACTGTATACAGCATCAGCGTCATGGCCATTGTAAGTGGCAACGATGTTATTGTATCCCTGTCTCCAGATCAAATTATTCATAAAGGATCTATTAGTGGTAATGGGGGAAGGGGAAAGTCTAGCCAGGTTTTGAAGTATTCAATGACCGTTATCCGGTGGTTTAAATGGATTAAAATAAAGTTAAACGGTTTATAAAAAAGAAAAACTGAAATCTCTGTTGTACAATATAGGGAATTCAGTTTTTCTTTTTGCACATCACTAAACCGTTTGAGGGAAACGCATTTTGAGCCGAGCGGGAGGCAGGAAAAAGAAGTTCTTGTTAGAAACTGTTTTAAACTTCTTTAACTATTTGTTCATACATACCGAACACACGGAGGAAGAGTGTAAAAAGTACAGCCAATAATAATAAGATAAAGATGTTGAGAGTTAGAAAGAATAAATAAACAGGGGTCAGGAGAATCTTATGATTAGAATACTTGCTGTGGACAAAGAAAAGCAGCTGCTCATTAACCCAGCATTGGATACTCTCGTTGAAATGGATTGGTATTGGGTAGACTTTAACATGCCGACTAAAGAGGAAATTTTCTTACTTAGCAGTCATTTTCAGTTTCATCCACTTGCGATTGAAGACTGCGTACATTTTCTTCAGCGTCCCAAGCTGGAGTACTATGAAAGCCTTAGCTTTCTTGTTATTCATGCATTGAATAACAAAACACTGGAAGCACATGAGGTAGACCTGTTTATGGGAGAGAACTTCATCGTCTCTTTTCATTTTCAAGATCTGAAGGAAATAAATGCTGTATGGGAAATGTTTGAGAAGGCTACAGATGTTAATCGTTTTAGACCTGTTGAAATAGGCTACAAAATTATGGATAAAATTGTAGACAGTTTTTTTCCGATGGTTCAGGAATTGGAGGATTATCTACTATCTGTTGAAAACTATTACGGATCAAAAAAAGCGACGGATACGCTCATTAACAAAGTATTTGGAGTTCGAAAAGATTTGCTGAAACTAAGACGAACCGTCATGCCAATGAGAGAGTTAATATACAGGATACTAGAATCAAAAAGGTTTATTATTCAGGAACAAAAGCGGGCTTATTTTCAGGATATATACGATCATCTCCTCAAGCTGAGTGAAATGATTGAATCAAACCGGGAGCTGACCTCGGATATAAGAGACAATTACATATCGTTAAACTCTTTTCGGATGAACAATATTATGAAAACCCTAACCGTGATTACGACGATTTTTATGCCTTTAACTTTTATTGCCGGGATTTATGGAATGAATTTTGAAAATATGCCCGAATTAAAATGGCATTTTGGATACTATATAATCTTAGGCATGATGTTCTTTATTGGGTTGGGAATGTTTATTTGGTTTAAGTCTAAAGGCTGGTTTGACAGCGAATAAAAAAGTTTGGATTTTGATTGTAAAATCATTTGACGCAAAGTGGCTGGTTGCATATAGTATTAATAGTTCAATACGTCTTCTGTTAGGTGAGGCTCCTGTATAGAGATACGCTGCTGCCCAAAAATGTCGAAAGACGCCAATGGGTCAACAGGAAAGATCGGATTAAGGTTTTTCTTAACGCAGCTGGTTCATGCCTATGCTATACAGTGCTAAAACTCAACAAGGGGGGACATGTAAAACGTAAATAGACTTTTTACGGCCCCTTTCTGTTCGAAAGGGGCCTTTTATTTGTCTTGGAGGTGAGGAAGAAATGGGCACTGACGACCCGCATTCGATAAGCCATTTTAAGAACAGCATCAAAGTGAGGCATCCAAGGTGTTTCTATTCCTCATATACTATCCAGGAGGAATCCAGCAGCTTTTAAATGCCTCGGATAAATTAAACGAGGTGAATGATCAATGATTAAAACATATCTTTATCGAAATGATAAACAAGAAATGGTCTCTAATATCAACTTATCGGATGTTCATAAGCATTTAAGCCATGCCGATAGTTTGTTATGGATTGATATCTATGATGTACAAAGCCGTGAATTATACGAAATAGCCAAGATTTTTGATTTTCATCCTTTGGCCATTGAGGACTGCCTTCATGACAGCCCGCGGGCGAAGATGGATAACTACGAGGATTATCAGTTTTTCGTTCTCCATGCCCTGCGGTATAACGAGGAAAGTGATAACGAAATTACAACTCTTGAGCTTAACGTTTTCGTTGGTCCAAACTATGTGGTAACCATTCATAAGCACAAGTTAAGATGGCTTGGACAAATGGATGCGATCTGTTCTAGAAGTACGAAATATATGGATAAAGGAGCGGATTTTCTTTTATACGCTTTAATTGATGGGATTACAGATGAATATTTCCCTATCCTTGACCGAATTAGTATTCGTATCGATGAGTTAGAAAACGAGATTTATGATGAATCCATCCGGGGTGTCACGGAAGAGTTTTTAGCCCTAAAACGAACAATTATATTGATCCGGCGGGTGATCTTACCGCAGCGCAGGATCTTTTTAACGGTTAATGGTAAATGGAAGTTCGATATTAGAGAAGAAAATGTTCCATTTTACACGGATTTGCTTGATCATCTGGAGAGGATTGTCGATGCGACTGAAACATTCAGGGATCTGGTTAACAGCGCATTGGATACGTATTATTCCATCATCAATGCAAAATCCTCCGAAAAATTAAATGTTCTTACATTGATTTCAACCATTATGCTGCCTTTAACCTTTGTGACAGGTTTTTTCGGGATGAATGTGCCTCTGCCTTATCAGGATTCTCCCTTCGCCACTGTTATTATTCTTTCGGCACTCATCCTTTTGACGTTTGGAATGTGGAGATATTTTAAAAAGAAGCAGCTTTTGTAACGAATCAAAACATGTAAGAAGAAAAAGGCCCATGATTACTTCGTGCGTAATCATGAGCCTTTTTCATTTTTAAGTATTCATAACTGTCGTCTGAATGGAAATAACTTATTTTGCATTAAGGAATGATTATCAGGCCATTCTTACAACAACTTAAGAAAACGGCAAGCGGGGCGTAGAAGATCCTACGCCCCGCTTAAACAGTTTTTTGTATGTTCTTTTTGTCTATAAGTTGCGAAAAGCTAATTTATAATCGTTTTGCTCCGATGTATCTTTTTTTCCAATAGCTGTTGCTCAAGGTAGTAATGGATACACCCTTCGAAGAAGAAGCGTGAATAAATTCATTATTGCCTAGATAAATTCCCATGTGAGAGGGACCTTTTTTATAGGTTTGAAAGTATACTAAATCTCCTTTTTGAAGGTTAGATTTAGACACAGCTTTTCCTTTTTTATATATTTCAGCAGTTGTTCTAGGTAACGTTTTGCCTGCTTTCTTAAAGGCGTATCCAATGAAGCCTGAGCAGTCAAAACCTTTTGTGGTTGTTCCACCCCATTTATATGGCGTGCCAAGTACTTTTTTACCCTCGCTAATTGCTTTTTGTTTATAATTTGAAGCGGCTTCTACCGCGTGTGGTTGAGAAACGAATGATGTTGTCATGCTGCCAAACAAAAGTGTGATTGCTGTCATAGAACTGACAATTACTTTCTTCAAAATGAACCTCCGTATATTAACTAGATAACTAAATATTTAACTAGATAACTAAGTTTGTATTTGATAGTTATATTTTACTTGGAAATGATGAAAAGAAAATCACAGCCATATTAATTTGGTATTACAGAAAAGTTACAATTGAATATTTGGTATAAAATGGGGAAAAATGATGTTTTGGAAAGAAAAGAATTAGCGATGAGCCGCTTCGAAAAAAGAAGCCATTTGTCTCTTGGAAGAACGCGAAACAACGGCTAATCAAGAATCAGCGAACAGCATGTGATCTACCAATGGGGAGATAATGCGTTAGGAAGATATACAATAAAAGAAATTCGCTTTAAAACAATAGTCGAAAAAACAAAACTAATCAAATACGGGATGAAGATATAATCTCCATCCCGGTGTATTTTCGAAATATAGTTTAGAAAAATAAAGCGAATAATAGTAGAAACAGTAATGATACATTTTCATTTTAAAAGAGAGGAATCTGCCCTTTAGGAAAGTGGCTGTTCCATTGCTACAAGCCAATTTTTATTTGACCAAATACCTTTTGGATAACGATCAGTGATAATTAAATCTGGCTGGTCAACAGCACAGATGCTGAAGGTAGCCCGCTTTTCTATTTTTGAGTAATCAGCCAGCACATAAACACAATCAGAATGCTTCATATATAGCTTTGCGAGTACACTTTTGTCGCTGTCATAGCCTGAAATGCCAAATTTTTCATCTACACCATCTGCAGCAATAAATGCTTTATCCGCATGAAGTTCATGAACCATTCTTACCGTTAGGCTTCCTGCTGTGCGCCAATGCTCTTTTTGAACCATGCCCCCTAAAAACAAGATGTGTCCTTGAAAAGAAGATTGCATCAGCTTGTTGGCCAAAGGAAAAGAAGTGGTCATCACTGTAATGTCGGAAAATCGGCAAAGAGGATCTGCCATTTGAAGGGTTGTCGTGCCTTCATCAATAAATACGTTGTCACCCTCTTGGATAAGCTGCACCGCTTTTTCGGCAATTTTCCGCTTCTCATAAATATTCATCGTTTCGCGGCTGACAATCGGTGCTTCTTCTTTGTCGTGATTTCTTACTGCGCCGCCATATACCTTTTTCAATTTTTGTTCTCGTTCCAACTCATCTAAATAACGGCGCACAGTTTCAGTAGATACGACAAATTCATCTGCCAAATCGGCTACGCGGACGCTTCCGTCTCGTTCAATATATTCAATAATCTTTAGCTTTCTTTCTTCAGCCAGCATCGGCCTGCACCTGCCTTTTTGTTCATCCATTATCTTCATTATACAGGTTTTCCTGCCTCCTTTACTTGATTACATAACCGTTACGCCGCGATAAGTGCGAATCGATTGAAGCAGCCTGTTTATGTCCTCTGATGTAATATCTCCAATGGTGCCAATACGGAAAGCTTTTAAATCGGTGAGCTTGCCCGGATAAATGATGAATCCGTCTTTTTTGAGCGCTTCATAAAAATGTTGAAATGAAAAATCATCTTCCGGATATAGGAAGGAAACAATAAATGATGACTGAATAGCCGGGTCAATGGCTGTTTGAAAACCAAGCTCTGCCATTCCGTTGATAAGCACATTTTTATTTTCTGTATAGCGATCATAACGCTTCAGAATACCGCCTTCTTCTTTCAGCTCTGCAAGCGCCCGGGCAAACGCATGGACAGCGTGGGTAGGGGAGGTAAACCGCCATTTTCCACCCTCTTTTTCCATCGTTTCGTATTGGCTGTACACATCCATGGATAGGGAAGGGGAAGTGCCTTTCCGGGACTGAAGCAGGTGCTCATCCGCTAAAATAAAACCAAAGCCTGGCACACCCTGCAAGCATTTATTCGCACTGGATACAAGCACATCAATTCCCCAGCTGTCCATGTTGATGCCCATCCCTCCGAAACTGGACATGGCATCAACAATGGTTATTTTCCCATGCTTTTTAGCTGCACGGCAGATGGTGTTTACCGGGTTAAGCAAACCGGATGTTGTTTCAGAATGGACAAGCATAACATGTGTGATAGTTGGATCCTGGATCATTTTTTGTTCAATTGCTTGTGCATCAATGGCCTTTGTTTCTTCTGTTTCTACTGTGCTGAAGTGAAGCCCCATTTTTGTTGCTATTTCTGCCATTCTGCGGCCGTAAGCACCGTTTACTCCAATCAGTACATGATCTGTTTTGGCTATGAATGTTCCCATAACGGCTTCAACGGAAAACGTTCCGCTTCCTTGCATCAAAACAGCTGTGTAGCGTGAATGCCCGGAAAGAGCAGTGAGCTCATTCCGGATGTCACACGTCATTTGTTTGTACGTATCCTCCCATGTACACCAGTCACCAAGCATGGCCTGCTTGACTGTATCTGTCGTTGTTAATGGTCCTGGTGTTAAAAGCAATGTCCGGTTCATACAAGCACCTCCTGTTTAGTAAGCTTCTGGTCAAGTTTCTGCAAATAAGCAGGCAGCTCTTCAATCGTATCAAGCACATAATGTGCCCCTGCGGCAAGCAATCTTTTCCGAACTGCTGCGGCACGATGTAAACGTTCCTGGTTGCTTAGCTGATTGGTTTCTTCCTGAGTCAGGCCAAACTCACTGGAGCCATAAACCAGTCCTACCGTCCATGTACCAGCATTTCTTCCTTCTTCCATATCGATGACTGTATCGCCTACTTTAACAATGCGGTTCATCGGGTAAACACCCATTTTCATTGCAGCTATGTACGCCATCCATGGAAACGGACGCCCTGCATCTACGTCATCTGCTGTAATGACGATATCAGGCGCATATCCTTTTTGGGCGGCACCGGCACGGACAACGTCCATCATTTCACGCGTATACCCAGTGGTCGTGCCAATTTTGAGCTGCATTTTTATAATATCGTTAATGGCATCGACTGCTCCCGGAATTGGAGTCGCATAATTGGCTAAGTTTTTAAAGAGAAGTTCTTCAAATCGTGTATTCATTCCAATCACTTCTTTCTCAGTGACCGCTTTGTTCCCAAGCTGGGCCCGAATTCCAGGCATCTCCAGCATGGTGCGAATGTGATCGATTTTCGCCATACCCATTGGTTTTCGCGTTTCTTCCATTGTGACAGTAATGCCTTTTTCTTTGAACATTTCTATAAAGCTGCCAACCGGTGCCATACATCCGTAATCGACTGTCGTTCCCGCCCAATCCAACAATACACCTTGAAGATATTTCATGAGTTCATCCATCCTTTTTTATGTTTTTTGATATAACGCAAAATTTGTTCATATACAAGTCTGACTGCCATATTGACCAAAACAATCAAAAGGCCCATAGCAGCGGCTGATTCAATATTGCCGGCATCATCGAGGCTGACAATTGAAATGGCTGCTGTTTTTGTTTCAGGCGTATACAAAAAAATAGCAGCTGATATGGTTACCATGGAGTTAACGAAAAAATACATCAGCATTTCGAGTAATGCTGGAACACATGACGGCACAATATAGAAGAAAAATGTATCTCTCTTGGTTAATCCTAAAGTGCGGGCCGCTGCGACACACTCTCCGTCAAGCTTAGAAAGTGCCGTTTTAGCTGTCATATACGATACCGAAAAGAAATGAAGGATTGTTGAAACAATCATGATGGCCATTGTCCCATACAAGCCGTACAAGACATTTGGCATTATCCAGCCGAAAACAGACAGCTCCGGCTGGCTGAAAAATAAAACATAGCTGATTCCAATTACAAGTCCCGGTACGGCCATGGGCAGAAGACTTAACAAATGCCCAGCCCGATAAAAGACGGATGAGCCAGGGCGGCTTTGGAGCCAGTAGGCGAACACAAAAGCAAAAACTGTACCGAGGATAGCGGTCCATACGGAGAGGACAAGGCTGTTCCAAAACACGGTCAACCCGTCTCCTGTGTAGCTGTTAAATGTAAAGTGGTCGAATGTAAAACCAAGTGTATACGGCCAGACCGGTGTAAAAGAGGCGATGACCATCATGATAAACAGCAGGATAATTCCGGCTGCTGCTAACCATGCATACAGATTGAATACAATATCACGAGCTCTGTGCGGCTTTATTTGAAGCGGCCGTGCTTTTGCATGAAGGTGAAAGGAGGCCTTCCGGGACGCTGCCTGATCTAGAACAAATGCTATAATAGCAGGAGTCATCAGCAGGATGCCGGCGACTGCACCAAGACCAAAATTCTGCTGGCCGACTACCTGTTTATACACATCTGTTGCGAGCACATTGTACTGGCCGCCAACTAATTTCGGTGCGCCGTAATCTGTGAAGCTAAGGGTAAAGGCCACCATGGCAGCACTAACAAGCGCCATACGGACACTTGGGAGTGTAATGCTCCATAATCGCCCAACTGAATCAATGCCCATGGTTTTCGCTGCATCATACAACCCCTGGTCAGCCTGGCGGAGCGCAATATAAAGCAGCAATACCACCTGTGGAAATGTATAAATCGTTTCAGCCAGTACAATGCCAACCGGTCCGTATAGCTGAATATCAATCCCCGGCCACATTCCAAAAAAGCCAGTTGTTACAATCCCTTGTCGTCCAAACAAGTAAATAAGGGAAATACCATGCATCATCGTAGGCGCAAATAAAGGGAGCATGGCTATTCCTAAAAGCAGTCGTTTGCTTTTTACACATGTTCTGGCCAGGGCAAATGCATAGCTAAAACCTCCGGCAAGCGATAAAGCCGTTGTCCAGAGCGCGATATTAATCGAATGGAATAAGCTGTTCAGAAGAGCTGGATTTGTAATATAACTTATAACTTGTCCAAATCCCGCATATTGACCATTCTCTGTTTTAAAAGCTTCCATCAGTAACACTGATAATGGAGCGCACAATAATAAGCCAAATGATAGAAAGATGATTGTCCATTGCAAAGAACGCATCAGCCCGTAATGTGTTTCATGTTTTTGGGGAATCGCTGCCGTTGTCATCTGGTGACCACTTCCTTTACAGGAATTAAATTTCCTTCGTTGATTAAAAGATTTAATAACTCCCCAATGCGAACATGTTTTTCCTCGACTAGTGAAGCCTGCAGATCTACCGCCCATTTTTCGTTAAAGGAAGGGGATGTCCGGTCTAATACCCTAACAGTCAGCCTGTAAAAAGCTCCTTTAAAATGGATCGATTCCACTTTTACCTCAATGCCTTCTCCTATGTCTGCAACGGTAAAATGCTCCGGCCGGATTACTTTCATTTTTCCGCCTGACAATATCTGATTAGATGTACCAATAAAAGAAGCTACAAACGAGTCAGCTGGGTACCGGTAAATCTTTTGCGGCGTATCAAACTGAACAATTTGACCTTTCGTCATGACGGCAATTCGATCGGCCATTGTTAATGCTTCATCCTGGTCATGTGTTACCATAATGGTTGTCATGCCAAATTTGTCATGAATACGGCGGATTTCACGCTGAAGCTGGTAACGCACATTAGCATCAAGTGCAGACAATGGCTCATCCAGAAGTAAAAAATCTGGTTCAACGACAAGTGCCCGAGCCAATGCCACACGCTGCTGCTGACCGCCTGACAGTTGGTGGGGCATCCGGTCTGCGAAATCCGACAATCCGACCGTTTCCAGCATGCGTGCTGCTTTTTCTTTTCGTATCTGCGAAGACAACTTTCGAGGTTTTAAGGCGAACTCGATGTTTTTTAAAACAGACATATTGGGAAAAAGAGCATAAGATTGAAAGACCATCCCAATATTTCGGGAAGCAGGGGAGGAACTTGTTACATCCACTCCGTCCATTAACACGCTTCCACTCGAAGGATCATCAAGTCCGGCAATAATCCGAAGAAGGGTTGACTTTCCACATCCACTCGGCCCTAATAAACTGATAAATTCTCCTTTTCGAACATCAAGCTGGATGCCATCAAGCGCTGTTGCTTTACCATAACGCTTGGACAATGACTGGATATGTAATGACTTTGCCATGTGAAAAGCCTCCTTTTATTCTTTCGGCTCTGCTTTTGTGCCATATTTTGATTCCCATTCCGATAAAATCGCATCCCGGTTTTCTGCGGCCCAATACAAATCATTTTCTGGATACATATGCTTCTCAATATCTGATGGGAAAGAGGCCGGCAACGTAAAGTCCTCATTCAGTGTGGTAAATCCATTTGCATCAAAATATTTTTTCATTACATTTTTTTCAATGGCCCAGTTTAAAAAGGCTTTTGCTGCTTCGTCACTTTCTTTGTCTTCTTTTTGAATCATGGCATTGGCTTCAACGTCCCATCCCAGTCCTTCTTCAGGAAGCACTACTTCTACTGGCGCTCCTTCTTCTTTCATTTGAACAGCTGTGTATACAATAGAAAGGCCAATCGGATATTCACCGGCAGCTGCCATTTTCGCTGGCTTAGAACCAGAATGTGTATATGTTCCAATATTTTCGTGAAGCCGGTCCATATAATTCCATCCTTTTTCTTTCCCCATCATTTGAAGCCAGGCGTTAACGGTCAAATAACCTGTGCCGCTGGAAGCCGGATGAGGCATGACAATCAGCCCTTTATATCTTGGATCCAGGAGGTCTTCATATGTTTTAGGAATTGGCAGCCCCAGCTTTTCAAGTTCTGCTGTATTGACTGCGATTCCGGTCATGGCAGCTGTATTGCCCGTCCACTTCATTGGCTCGTTTTGATCCTTGTACGCATCTTTAATGTTATCAGCGCCTTTTGGCGTATAGCCGGCGAGCATTCCTTTTTGATCTAGCGCAAGTAAACTTGAAGCCGCTATACCCCACACCACATCGGCACTTGTGTTTTTTCCTTCTGCTAGAAGCTTAGCGGTCATAATACCTGTTGAATCCCGGACAATGTTCACATCCACTTTTGGATACTTTTGTTCGAAGGACTCCAGGTAAACAGGCAGCACCTCTTCTTCAATCGCCGTGTAAACAGTTAATTCTCCTGATACGCCCGACTGTGCTTCTGCTGGAGCGCTTTTCTCATTTGAACAAGCAGAAATAAACAATGTGCTAGATACCAATAAAGACCAGGCTATTCTTTTCATTTTAATGCTCCTTTTTTTGTTGTTTTTATTGTTATTTTATTGTATCTTGTGTTTGTTAAGAGGGTATTAAGGTTTTTTTAAGATATTATTGTGGTTTTTTGTTGTTTCATTTTGGAGTTACATAAAAAGTAGAAGCAAATTCAAAGAATACCGCATGGATGAACTAAATCGAACTCCTTTCATGTTAATGAAGTTCGATGACTCTATTTACTGTGACAGATCTTTAAACCTGAGTATTCATCAGCTTGAGAAAGTAGGGCAAGCGAAGGGATTCAGGAACTGATTCTTTGATTTAGGTGGAGAGGTTCACCAGGTAAAACTACTAGTTATTTACGACAAGAGTGATGTTACGCGCCTGTATAGAGGGGGATTTGGGGCAATTTTGGGTTTTATAAAGGTATCAGCAGATTGTACGAAATTAATAATCTAAAACAAAACTTGGCTATCTTCTTTATTTTCACAAATATTTTAAAGTTGAACAGAATATACTTGGAATACTTCATTTTCAAGTACTTTTCTATATAGGACGGGAGAAGCAGCCATCTTCGTGAAAAGGATATCTAAATAAAAGGGGAGATAACCGATGAAAGAAAGACAAGATGCCTGGTCAGAAGAAAATGATTGGCAGCTTGCTGAAACAGTATTACGATATGTACGTGAGGGAAGTACCCAGTTGAAAGCGTTTGAAGAAGCAGGAGACAGGTTGAATAGAACGGCCGCAGCCTGCGGGTTCCGATGGAATGCAGTCGTTAGACAACAGTATGTAAGGGAAATGGGCACAGCAAAAAAACAAAGAAAAGATTATTTCCACATACTCGCTAGAAGAGAGAAAAATATTGAAGTGGCAGATCATACAGTTGAGACACCAGCAGGGAATTCCGCAAATCTTGGCATTTCTTTAGCTCAGGTCATCTCTTTTCTAACTAATTTAGAGAGTAAAGCGGCCTCCACAGCAGAAGTTGAACAGCTTCGAAAAGAGCTGGCAATAATAAAAGAAGAAAAAGCTGAATTGGAGAAAAAATTAGAACAAACTCAGCAGGAAAACATTACGATGCAGGAAGACTATGAAACCTTAATGCGGATCATGAATCGTGCTAGACAAACGGTGCTATTAGCTGATAATGACCCGTCTCCTGCTTTTAAAATGGAGAAGAACGGTAATCTAGAAAAGATCGCGGAGTAATTATCCATTTAGGTTTAAAGCGCCGGGCATATGTCCAGGCGGTTTAAATTTTAACAAAACAGAAAGTTATCTGCGCTGTATTATAGAGTTTTTTGCATCTTTTTTGAACAAAAAAATAGCGCTGCGTAAACTCGTTTATGACTTTTATGATAAAAAACCACCACGGCTTTTAAAAAACGGGGTGGTTTTTGCTGTTTGTTTTAACAGGAGTTGTTTTTAGGATGATTAGAAGTAGAGGTATCTATCTGACTTCAACCCAGCCATTTTTAATAGCTTTGATAACAGCTTGTGTGCGGTCATTGACGTCCATTTTTCGAAGAATGCTATAAACGTGGCCTTTGACCGTTTTTTCGCTAATATAAAGCGTTTCTGCAAGACTCCGGTTACTTTTACCGTCCGCTAACAACTGTAACACTTCACTTTCACGGCGGGAGAGCAAATGCAGCGGCAGACGGACTGGTGGCTGTTGAAACTCTTTTTTACGAGCTGCCGCACTTGATAAACGGCGATAGGCAGTAATTAGCTTGTGTGTCACACGTGGATGCAAGTATGATTCGCCTTTTGCAACAGCTTTTACTGCTTCTATCAGTTTCTTTGTATCCATTTCTTTCAGTAAATAGCCAAAAGCACCTGATTGAAGCGCGTGTATAACATAAGTTTCATCATCATGGATCGACAAAATAATGACCTTTATATTCGGATATTTACTGATTAAGTTACGAGTTGCTTCAACACCGTTTGTTTTTGGCATATTGATATCCATGATCACAACATCTGGCTTATAATGATCTGCTAATTCAATTGCTTCAACACCGTCTTTTCCTTCAGCAAGTACTTCAAAGGTTTCTTCACAATTAAGAATGCGCTTTATCCCTTCTCGAAATAGTTGTTGACCGTCAATGAGAACGATTTTAGTCTTTGATTCATTAGATATAGACCGCACGTTAAATCCCTTCCTTTATTAAATAATAGTCCAAACAAGGAAGGAATCCCTATTTGGCAGCCCGGCTGTCATGACTCAAAAGAATGGTAGACCCGTGGCTTTGCGTCCTTACCTTTCGATAAGTTTGCCTTTATCATTTTTCATTATAATGGAAAAAAGGTAAAAAATAAAAGTGTCGAATTTTGTCGGGAGGGTTTTGGAGCTGTTATGGGGCAAGCCAAAGGAAACAGATGAAGCTCAAGGCACGTAAAACAGTATCATACTCATTCCAAGTTATTTTTATCGTTTTCGGCGAGAACACCCCGACTTCAAGCTTGCTAAGTGGGGGATGAATCGCTGCTCTTTCAGTCATTCTTTTTCCTTGAACGCTCTATTGCTAAAATGGTATAATTAGGTATGGAACAAACGTTCAGGGGTGGGAAAATGATGAGAACCAAAACAGATGAAACAAAGAACCTTCATTTTAAAGCCTTTCGGTTTAAAATCCATCCAAGTGACGAGCAAAAACAACGGATTAACCAAACGATCGGCTGCTGCCGGTTTGTCTACAATTATATATTAAATGAAAACATCAAGAGTTTCGAAAAAACAAAAGAACGGTATACAGAAACAGCTGCCAAAAAGCTTCTCCCCGGGCTAAAAGAAACGTTCAAATGGCTGTCTAGTTCTGATAGTATTGCTCTTCAGGCAAGCATCGAATATCAGTACGAAGGATTCAAAAAATATAAGGATCAGCCAAAAAAAGAATTAAAAAAAAGAGCCGTAAAAAAATGTGCAGCAGGCTATACGCCAACGGTGTATGATTTCAAGGGCCACCCAACATTCAAAAGTAAGAAAAATCCGGTCCAGAGCTATACGACCAAAATGACAAACAAAAATATTAAAATGATAGACAACCACATTCAGCTGCCGAAACTCGGCTGGATTCGTTTTTCCAAGTCCCGAAACATCGAAGGTGACATTAAGCGTGTCACCGTGCGCCGCAGCAATACCGGCCGGTATTCTATTTCGGTCATTTGCGAGATGCCTTATTCCCCGTACAAACCAAGCACCAACGATGCCGTTGGCATTGATCTGGGATTAAAAGAGTTTGCCGTGCTCTCCAACGGTGAATCCATTGCCAACCCGAAATACTATCAAAAATACGAAAAGCGATTAGCCTTTCTTCAGCGTGCGTTTGCACGTAAAAAAGAAGGTTCGAAATCGAGGGAAAAAAATAAAGCCCAGATTGCTAAACTGCACGAAAAAGTCAAACACACAAGAGAAGATTTTCTTCACAAGCTGACGACCAGGCTCGTTCATGAAAACCAAGTGATCGCGGTGGAAAACTTGGCGGTGAAGAATCTCGTCCAAAGTAAAAAGCGAAGCAAAGGGATTCACGATGCGTCATGGTCGAGATTCAACGAAATGCTCGCTTACAAAGCGAAGTGGTACGGACGAACGATCATAAAAGTCGATCCGCTCTTCCCATCAAGCCAGCTCTGTTCTGGATGTGGCCACCAGCATAAGGATGTAAAAAATCTCGCTGTCCGGGTGTGGGAGTGTCCGTCCTGCGGCGTGCGTCACGACCGGGATCTGAATGCGAGCCTGAATATTAAAAAAGAAGCCCTTCGGCTTCTTTCACTTCAGTCTATTTAAGCTTAGTCATACAACCGTTGGAATACGGGGTTAGCCTGATTACTGGGGGTCGAAGATCCCCTTGCCCAGGAATCCCCCACTTCAACCGTCAGGTAAGTGGGTGGTAGTTCAAAAATGAGAAATGTTTAAAAAGTAAGAGGGTCCAGCAAAGAAAAGTACCACGTGGAGGGTAAGATAATAAAAGAAGCATGATCATCAAGAGGCCGCTGATCTCTGCATACTTTCTTACGACTGCACCCATCTTAAATTGAACCTCCTGGCAATGAGCTCTACATTTAGCTGTTCAGGAATGGTAATCGAAATTTTGTAGTAGAGCCCTACCATTGATTAAGAAGCCTCTTCAAAATCTTTTAATTAATCTTCGGCAGGTTCATTAAGTATAAAAATTGTTTGCTTAGAAAGGTTGGTCTTTTGTTTCGTGTTGTGTTTGCTAGCAAGTATTGAATAAAAGAGTTGGCAGCCTTGAGATTTTCAGAGAGAGATTAGGTCATTTTCGATGTTGAAGGTGAGCCAACTTTCCGGGATTTCCTGCTCCGAAGAAAGCTTCTAGAGCAGAGGAGCGGGCAAGAAGCAGCGGTAATAGAATATAAAGAGGGGGAGTGAAGGCGGAAGCGCTGACCTTAAGTTTAAAGGAACAGTAATGAACATTTGCAAGGTGAAAGAATAGAATTTTGAGCAGCATGAATAGATGAAAAAGTAACTATTCCAACCAAGAATAGTTATCTCAAAAGTTTCTAGATAGGTGCAAAAAGGTATCTGGGTAAATGTATTATATGTGGCAACGATAGAGGAAGTGAAATGTAGTTTTGAATAATGAAGTTTCGCGTTTTATTCACGTCTCACTTTTTCAGTTAAGACAAATATAATAGAGTCCAAAATTTTGCATGTATTATAGGAAAATCTATGAATTTACCGCCTTTTTACCCCCTAATGTAGTTTGTATTTTTGCTTACTAAAAAAGGGGGAAACAGCCTTGGAGATCGGAGAGTGGAAAAAAGCCGAAATCGGGGACCTTACAGTCATTGGTTATGTCAGCAGGACTGGTTGTTACCACAGTCAGATTGAGCTAGCGATAGTAGGAAGAATCATAAAAGACGAATTGATATGGGGAACGCCAACGAAGTTACTATTTGAGGAGCATCGTTTAAAACCCATTGGTACACTACTGGATGATGTTCAGGATAAAACAGCACTCATTGATCTAGCCCTTATGACGAAAGACAAAGAATGGTTTGAGGAATTGACGAGAGGATTAAAAAGTAGCGTATCGTGGAGTAGTCATTGAGCAACAGTAGACGCCAGAGGAAGTGCAACATTATTATAGAGAAAAGTTCGGATCAAAATGGTCGGATAACCTAAAGAAAGCAGCGCAGGATGACACTCTTCGTTTTTTTTTAAACAATCAACGAAAAAGAAATGATTTATATGTGACAAGACCAAACAAGCAGCGATATGAGCATTACTTGAACAAAAAATTAGCACCTAACCCCCACTAAACCGGAGATTTTGAAGGGGAATGCGGAGCTAATTTTTTGTTCAAGCTTCCACGCTATAAGGAGCATCAAGAGCGCTAATTAGAGGGGATCTCCTTAACGCCTGGATACTGGTTATTTCCCGCATTTCAAGAAAAATATGCAAAAAAACAGCCAGAGGAGGCTCCAGCTGCACAGTGTTATGGGTTATCGGATGAGAAAATGGGGGGTCTTCTCATACCATTTATTATGGGCAAGTTTAAAAATTTTCATACAGACAAAATAAAAAAGCCGAGATAAACTCGGCAAAAAGAGAGAATGGGCAAGTTCAGGTGAGTGGTTAATGAACATGTACCCATTTTCAGAAGTAGTAAACAAAAAGCCCCGGGGTATTTAAATAGTATTCGCATTTCTATTTTAACAGACTGGGAGCTTCTCGACTATAAAAGATATTGTAATTGTTCCTTCCACAATGAAGCTGGAATTGGATTTAATGGAAATACGGAATACATGTATGACGGTGGTCTGTGAGGGTAAGGTGAAGGTCGGGGAGAGGCTCACTTCGTAGGGAAGCCTAAAAAGAGCAGAGTTCAGCATCTTGAAAGTTTAAAGGATATTTTCAAAAAACTCACCAATTCGATCTTTACACAGAAGTTTATATCATCCTGATTAGTTATGTTCATTACAATCCGCAAACTAGACACTCGTATAGATCAGCTAAAGATAGTAAAGCATTCAATTTCAATATGTATGAATATAACGAAGCTTTAGACATCCGTATCAGGAGTTATATTTTCGACTTCACTTAAGCGTTTTAAGGAATGTGGCTGTTTATTTTCGGTTAAAAGAATTCATGCATGGCGATTTCCGCAAGGTGGACGAGGATTGGTGGTTTATTATAAGTAGAGTTCTATAAAAAGCACCCAAACCGGTGCTGTTTTTTTATGTCCAAATATAGAGAGCGCCTAATATATAGAATTAACCAGGGGATCACTTACTTTTGTCGAAATTTGATGAACGATTTTTATAGGATTTTATTTCTTCCTCTTGCAGTATATAGGAGGGAGGAAGTGGTAAGATGAGTGAAAAAAAAATAGAATTGAAAAAATACGTTGAACAGATAGAAGAATTGAGCAGCATATCCCCGCATATTATGGCCGTGTCTAATTTGCTTAGTGAAAAAAATATCGTAACGGAAGAAGAATTTTACAAGGAAATAAAAAAATTTGTAAAAGAAAAAAGAGAAACAGTTACATCCAGATAAACGGTACTTTATAGAAAGAGGGAAATGAAAAGTGAGTTATAAAAAAACATTTATTGACCTCAGCAAAAAAGCCTTCAAAAATGAATTAGAAGAGAAGTTTTCCAAAGAAAACGCCTATAACCTAATCTCCAATTATTTTAATGATATTTCAGCTTCCTTGAAGGATGAGAAGGAGGTTACTGGAAAGACATTAAAAATAAAAATAGAAGAGAAGTGTTGGAGTATTCAACTTAACCAACTGTCAGAACTCTCTATCCGTTTTTACAAGGATGAAATTATAGCCAAGGTAAAGCCAGGATTTCAATGGCGTGAAGAGATCTTGAAGTATGAGCAGGGAAGATTTTATGACTATTCTAAAGATATGGAATTAAGCGAAGAATTATTAGACATATATTTAAAAGAAGCATTCGAGTCTACTATCAACCAACTTGCGAGGTAACTGTTTACCAAAGTATCTGCAAGGGTGTTTTTTTCTTGTTTTATAATGAATCTCCTTCGCTTTCTGTTGTACTGTATAACGTATCAATTAATGAGAAAATTTGTAAGAGCAGGGGGGCGGAACATTAATGAAAAAGGTACCTCGTATTATAGCTATGGCTGCACTTGCGGGAATGGTACTTGCTTCAACTAGTCCTTCGGCGGAGGCGGCAGACTTCATGCCGATTTATGCAAAACCTACATCTGAATTCCCGTTTACGGATGTTCCTCAAGAACGAATGGACATAGTTTCAGCCCTTTATCATAACAAGTATCTTAATGGTGTCAGTGCAGATAAATTTGGGTGGGATCTGCCGGTCAAGCGCGTGGATGCCGCCATGATTGCTGCACGTGGTATGGGTTTTAGAAAAGAATACTTTCCTACACCTATAAGTGCTTTAACATTTAAGGACATTCCAGAACGGGCAAAAAGTGCGATTTCCTATCTTCAATATTACCGAGTAGTAAATGGAAAAACGGAAACCTTTTTCGGATCTAACGATACAATTACAAGGGGAGAAGCTGCTATCATTCTCGCAAGAGCGTATAGAGAAGTGCTGATAACACCTAACGAGCCAGTGCATCATTTTACAGATCTAACAGGACGGTACGCGGAGGCTATCAACAAACTGGTTGCTACAGGCATTGTAAATGGAATAACGCCTGAACAGTTTGGCACAAATAACCCCATAAAACGAGGCGAATTTGCGATGATGGTAGCCCGGCTGAGTGATCCAGCTTTGTCTCCTCCATCTTCTTATGGCGAACTGCCTTCTTCACAGGGCGGACTAACCATGACTGCGGAGAAGGAAAGCTATAAATTGTCGTCTGATACATCTGTAAGTGTGACACTTGTTAATAAAGCAGATTTCGCTTATATATACAGTCGTATATATAAGTTGGAGAAAAAACAAGGAGATAAGTGGGTCTCAATAAAATACAATTCTTACCTAATGTTTCCGACTGATATGCCCGGCATAGAAGCTGATGAAACTCAAAAAAAGGGTTTTTGGTTTGGTGACTTTAAAACATTGATCACAGCGGGAGAATACAGAGTCAGTCATACATTTTATCCATCGATGAATAAAGGAGAAAAGGTGTCTGTAGCGGCATATTTCACAATTACTGAATAAGTTTTTGATTTATAAGCTTCTTTTTGAACTACCGCCCACTTACCTGACAGTTGAAGTGGGGGATTCCTGGGCAAGAGGACCTTCGACCCTCAGTAATCAGGCTAACCCCGTATTCCAACGGTTTTATGATCAAGCTTAACTAGACTGAAGGGAAAGAAGCCGAAGGGCCTCACTTTTAATGTTCAGGCTTGCATTCAGATCCCGGTCGTGACGAACGCCGCAGGACGGACACTCCCACACGCGTACAACGAGATTTTTTACAGCCTTATGCTGGTGGCCACACCCGGAACAGAGCTGACTTGATGGGAAGAACGGATCCACTTTTACGATTGTACGGCCATACCACTTTGCTTTGTAGGCCAGCATGGCGTTAAACTTTGACCATGATGCATCCTGAATACTTTTGCTTACTTTTTTATTTTGAACGAGATTCTTCACCGCCAAGTTTTCCACTGCGATCACTTGGTTTTCATGAACGAGCCTGGTCGTCAGCTTGTGAAGAAAATCTTCTCTTGTATGTTTGATTTTTTCGTGCAGTTTAGCAATCTGGGCTTTATTTTTTCCCCACGATTTAGACCCTTCTTTTTTACGTGCAAACGCACGCTGAAGAAAGGCTAATCGCTTTTCGTATTTTTGGTAGTATTTCGGGTTGGCGATGACTTGGCCGTTTGAGAGTACAGCAAATTCTTTCAGCCCGACATCGATGCCAACGGCATCGTTGATGCTCGGTTTGTACCGGGAATAAGGCATCTCGCAAATGACCGAAATAGAATACCGGCCGGTACTGCTGCGGCGCACGGTGACACGCTTAATGTCGCCTTCGATGTTTCGGGACTTGGAAAAACGAATCCAGCCGAGTTTCGGAAGCTGAATGTGGTTGTCTATCATTTTAATATTGTTATTTGTCATTTTGGTTGTGTAGCTTTGGACCGGGTTTTTCTTGCTTTTGAATGTTGGGTGGCCCTTAAAGTCATACGCCGTTGGCGTATAGCCTTCTGCACATTTTTTAGCGGCTCGTTTTTTTAATTCTTTTTTCGGCTGTTCCTTATATTTTTTGAATCCTTCGTACTGATATTCGATGCTTGCCTGAAGAGCGATACTGTCAGAACCAGACAACCATTTGAACGTTTCTTTTAGCCCAGGGAGGAGCTTTTTAGCAGCTGTTTCCATATACCGTTTTTTTGTTTTTTCAAAACTCTTGATGTTTTCATTTAATATATAATTGTAGACAAACCGGCAGCAGCCGATCGTTTGGTTAATCAGTTGTTTTTGCTCGTCACTTGGATGGATTTTAAACCGAAAGGCTTTAAAATGAAGGTTCTGTTTTTCATCTTTTTTGGTTTTTATCATTTTCCTCATCCCTTGAACATTTGTTCTATACCTAATTATACCATTTTAGTAATAGAGCGTTCAAGGAAAAAGAATGACTGAAAGAGCAACGATTCATCTCCCACTTAGCAAGCTTGAAGTGGGGGTGTTCTCGCCGAAGATGATAAATATACTAAAAAGAAAGGTGCACTCACTGATGCCAGTGGGTGTACCTTTCTTACGGTTACTATTTTTTAATTGAGCTCTTAAAATGAGCATTGCCGTAGTTATCACAATGGCCGCTTTTAGTATGAGGGTATTCACTGATATTGTACGTGATACTTAAATCAATTTCTTGCCCTGTTTCCACGATGTACACTCTTCCCTTTGAAGTCAATTGAATATGATAACAGATTTTATGTCGACTGGGGAGCAGGAAATTCAAAGCCTTTGTCAAAATATAAGGTAAAAGGGGAGTGGGAAAGTGCGATTTAAATATCAAATAAATTTTAATAATCAGGAAGTATTTTTACAAGAACTCAGAAGAAAATTTGAAGAGTTTCACCTGGAGTCAAAGAACTTTTCATTTGAAAAAAAAGAAAATAAAACCTGGGTTTTTCTAATGGATGTTCAGTTTAAAGAGTATGCAAAAGAATTAGAGAAGACGACTGGTATTCATAAAAATGTTATACCGATTATGCAAGAACTTGAAGATGAAGGCGTAGTATTAGCACAAAAGCTTCTATTAAACTAAGTTGCCCAAGCAAAAAAGAGAAAAAGAAACAATGCATCCGTATAGCGGGTGCTTTTTTCTTTGCTTAAAAACAATCTCAGAGGTGGTGATGTGAAATGGCGAACTGGGATGATATCAGATCGGCAGGGGAAACAACCAAGGTCACACTTGTTACAATATTGGAAAATAATGAATTTATATCCATTTTTATTCCGAATAAACACCACTCCTTTTTGTTGGAATGTATGTTCTTGTTCTTCAGTATAAACAACTGGAATTATATTGAAAATAATATTTTACGTAACAAAAAACCCCGGTTTTGGCCGGGGGTATAGATGTATTTGACTTTGGAAGAAGAAAAACCAAAAGATTTAAAATTGAGGATGAAAAAATCACTTGAAAATCACATTTTAACCGAATAAACGCGGATGAACTGTGATTGATGGGCAGGCTATAGTTCAAGATGAACCAAGGTAAAACAGTTGATTCGGCTTGAACTGGATTAAATATGAATCCATGCCCAATATCTACTGGATACAGTCACCCTACATATTCAAACAGCAGCTAAAGTAAGAGTTTACAAAGAAGCAGGGTTCATTCTTACAGAAAAGCAGGACACTTAGTAGTATCCGCCACCACCATATCCGTGGTTTCCTTTCACGTAAGAGGCACCAATAATAATAAGAAGAATAAATAAAACAACAACAAGCGCAAATCCAGACCCGTATCCACCGTTGTTTTCATATCCACCTTTGTTTTCGTAGCTCACAGCTATCACCTCCTGCTTCTATATAGTACGGAGAAGCTCAGGCAAGGATTGGATGAATGACCTTATCCAAATAAAAAATTTTACCTGTAAGGCAGATTGGTCAAGCCAATCAGGGAGCCGACCGTAAATTTTATTAAGTAGTTAACCAAAACTGTTAAGTAAAAAGCTTTCTCGTTAACCAGGTTAAAGAAAGGCTCGTCAAAGGATACTGTATTTTTACGTTAAACTGCCGGTCAGGTAAGTTGAACAAGAAGTAGTTAATACTAACTGCGACAAATTATAATTATGGGTGTGTTAGTAAGTGCTTTTGGAAGGAGAATAAAAAATGCCTGTTATTAAGCATCAGCAGTTTATTAAAGCACCTGCCGAAGTATGTTTTGACCTTGCAAGAAATGTGGATATTCATACTCAAACGACCTCTGAAACAAAGGAAAAAGCTGTTGGTGGAGTGACAGAAGGGTTACTAGAACAGGGAGATACTGTTACCTGGGAAGCCATTCACTTTGGTATTAAACAAAGACTGACGGCCAAGGTAACATTAATGGAAAAACCTCATAAGTTTGTAGATATTATGGTGAAGGGAGCTTTCCAATCTTTTGTTCATACCCATCAGTTTATTGAAGAAGCAGGCGGAACCATCATGATAGATACATTTCAATATAAGTCGCCATTTGGTCTAATTGGCGCTGCAGCCGATAAGTTGTTTTTGGAAAAGTATATGAGCGCATTTATTATTTCTCGTGCAAAAGAACTGAAAAAGATTGCCGAAAATATGGATTAACCTTCTGCAGCCGGTGTTTAGTTGCAGAAGGAATAAAGCAACGCTGCTCTTAGGTTAAGCAGCAGTTGACCGAAACTGTTGAACAAGGGTACTAGTAAATTTAATACAGTAATTATGCTATTTGAAAATTAATTAGAAATAGTATGCCATCTTCAATAGAGAGAGGTGTAATGTATGCAGCAAAACAAGCTAATTGTATCTTGTCATCGGGCTTTAATAGGGGCAATTTCAACAAAGCTAAGAGGGCTGACTGTGAAATTGGAGGACAGCAAGCTTTATTGGAAAGGGTACTTTGATGGTGAACCCACTGAAGAAGAGCAAGATGCTGTTAGTACAGCATGTACGGAAGTGCTGGCTGACTTTCCTTTTATTTCTTCATTAGAGGAGGAATATGTTAATTACCCCTATCCACAAAAAATGGATATGTTACAATTTTGGGTTTTCTTACGATGGGAAGAAGCTGGATGATTTACTCAACAGTTCGTTTAAAAAATAAAGCAATTTATTGTTCGCAAGTATAGGCATTTTTTTAAAATCCTTTAAGGAATGAAGAAATACTTTAACCTTTAGAACATCTATATCGTTCAAACTTGTTAAAAACAATCCCTGATGAAATAAAACTACTACTTCTCTTAAGCAGGACGATAGTGCCTGTTTGTGCTTAAGCGGCCTTTAAACAGTTAAATATAACAAGTGGATTGCATGCCAGTTAACAACCTCAAGAAAAGCGGGGTTGTTCTCTTCATTTTCATAAATATTTTAAAGTTCACCAGAATATAAATGGAATACATAATTTTTAAGTGCTTTTATATAAAAGGAGGTAGAAGTGGCCATCTTGTTGAAAGACAATTCGAATAAAAGGGGAGATAACCAATGAAAATGAGACAAGATGCCTGGTCAGAAGAAAATGATCTGCTCCTTGCGGAAACGGTATTACGTCATGTGCGCGAGGGAAGTACCCAACTGAAAGCGTTTGAAGAAGTAGGAGATACACTGAACAGAACGGCAGCAGCCTGCGGGTTCCGCTGGAATGCTGTGATTCGGAAGCAGTATGAAAAAGCATTGGGCCTTGCGCGCAAACAAAGGAAACAATATTTTCGTAGCCTTCAGAAGAAAGAACGGGCTTCAGGCATACAAGTTATTTTAGAAGGTCCATCTGCGGGTGAAAACACAAATGCAGCTATAGGCTCTTCAGCCCTTACGATGAGAGAGATTATTGCTTTCCTGCAAAACATAAATACATCTGAAGCAGATTGCGAAATCCTTCAAAGAGAACTTGACATGATCAAACGTGAGAAAGCGGCGATAGAAACAAAATATGAGGAGCTTGAAAAAAGAGCGCTCACGATGCAGCAAGACTATGAAGAATTAGTTAAAATAATGGACCGTGCGAGAAAAATGGTCGTGTTGGGTGATGAATCAGCCCAAAAATCCACCCTGCAGCTTGAAAACAACGATCATTTAGAGAAAATTGCAAAATAAAAAGCGCAGTGCATTCTGCGCTTTTTATTTTGCGGGTAGGACTGGAATGATTATCAGCTGTTATACTCTCTCTGTTTCCATCTGTCTCTCTATAGAGATGTTTTCTACATCCTTATCTCCGCCATCATAAAGAAATCAAAAATACTTCCTGCTTTTCTTTTTAAGATCGTTTACTTTACAATAATGCCAAAAAGACTGAAGGCCGAAAAGGAGGAATATGCATGAGGTGTGGCTCAAAATGCTTCCTTGTTGAAATGGAAATAAAGGGAGAAAAGCAAATCAAGCCTGTCACTGCAAGAACACCCGCGAATGCGAGAAAAACCATTCGGTTAGAATACGGAGCAGAAGCTCAGGTTTTATCGGTTATAGAAGAAAAAAAGAAGCCATCATCCTGAACGATTTATAAGCTCTTTACAAAGCGAATATTTCTGTAAAAAAGCACAGCAGAAGCGCTGTGCTTTCTTAAACGTCCCTTTGTCAGTAAACAAGTGGACTAGTTTCTGCTTTTTTTAGGCGTTTACTTTTTGAAAGAATTGCGGCAAGTGCTCTTTGTGTGCTTCGAGCATTTCATCCACAATTTCTTTGGCAATGGTATCAGTAGGGGTTAATGGATTAATCGTAAGCGCTAATACGGCTTTTTCATAATCACCTGTTACAGCCGCTTCTGCTGCTACACGTTCAAACGATTTAATCTGCTGCACCAAGCCGCGTACCGCAACTGGCAGTTCTCCCATGACGACTGGTCTTGGTCCGTTTTTCGTAATCACGCAGCTTACTTCAACAGCCGAATCGTCTGGAATGCCGGCAATGGCGCCATTGTTACGCGTATTCACCGGCTGGATGTCTCCTTTATCCGTGTAAATAGAGGTGATCAAACGAACCGCTGCATCGGAATAGTATGCACCGCCGCGTTTTTCAAGCTGTGGCGGCTTGATATCAAGCTGTGGATCTTGATAAAGCTCAAATAATTCCTGTTCCAGTTTCTGTACAACTTCTGCCCGTGTACCTTCTTCTTGTGCGTTCTTTGCATCTTTTTCCAGCATGTCTTTTGTTTTGTAGTAATACATGTGGTAAGGGCATGTTAAGACATTCAATGATCGGATAAATTCCGGCTCCCAGCCGAGGCCTTCGATATTTTTCACAAAACTGCTGTTATTCGGGTCTGTTAAGAGCTCGATGACTTTGTCTTTGACACTTTCTCCGTCTACAAACACGTCAAGTCCATACACCATATGGTTTAAACCGGCAAAATCAATCCGAATACGTGAGTGGTCTACATCAAGCAGTTTGGCAATGCCCATTTCCATGCCGATCGGCACGTTGCATAACCCGACCACCTTTTCGATGTTGGAATAACGCAGAACGGCTTCGGTTACCATGCCGGCTGGATTGGTAAAGTTAATGAGCCAGGCATTCGGGCAAAGCTCTTCCATGTCTTTGCAAATATCCAGAATAACCGGGATCGTACGCAGTCCTTTGAATAAGCCGCCTGGCCCATTGGTTTCCTGGCCAAGCACGCCATATTTTAAAGGGATGCGTTCATCTTTTGCCCGTGCATCAAGAAGGCCGACACGGAACTGTGTTGTAACAAAGTCAGCATCTTTTAAAGCGGCCCGGCGATCGAGTGTTAAATGAACGTCAATGGGCAGCCCGGCTTTTTCGATCATTCGTTTGGCAAGGGTGCCGACGATTTCAAGCTTTTCTTTCCCGGCTTCAATATCCACAAGCCAGAGTTCGCGTACAGGCAGTTCCTCATACCGTTTAATAAATCCTTCAACCAGTTCAGGGGTGTAGCTCGATCCGCCGCCAATAGTGGCAATTTTAATTCCTTTTGTCATCTCTTGCACCTCCACTTTTGATATATTTATGGTATCGTGATCAAGATAAGGAGGGAAGGTGTTCGGGCTATTGCGTTTTTTATTCCAGCAGAAGATGGTTGTTACAAGTTAGTAACAACGTGTTACACCCAGTGCAAAAGCTAGTGAAAGGCCGCCATTGAAGACTTCATCCTTTTTCGAAATAAAGAATAATCAAACATGGAAGAGCAGCAGTCTTATCCGTGTTATAATTTTTTTAAGATTGTGCGGTGGAGGGATCGGATTGTTTACTTATGAACACATTTTATCGTTTAATGAATTGGAAACGATTTTATACCAATATATTGCCTCTAATCGAGAGAAAGTCATCCATATGCGTGCCCGGGATCTGGCGGATGCCACGCATGTTTCGCCTTCGACCATTTCACGTTTCTGCCGGAAAGTAGATTGCGAAGGCTTCGCAGAATTAAAAGCGAAATTAAAAATTGACCTGGAAATGGATAAGAAAAAGAATATTAAAAGTTCGCATTATACCTTTGCGGAATTTGCAGAAAAAGCGTTTGAGGGGCGGTTTGAAGCAGACATTCAAGAAATCTCCAGACTGGCTGCTTCCTCTAAGAGCGTGATTTTTGCAGGCAGCGGCAGCTCCGGTATTCTCGCTCAATATGGCTCCCATTATTTTTCCGGATTAGGAAAATTCTCCACGTATATGAGCGATCCTTTTTTTCCAGTCTATGACGATTTGCGGGAGACGACAACGATTGCCCTGTCGATCAGCGGTGAACACAAGCACACGGTAGATTTAACTGGAAAACTCAAAAAAGAGGGCAGCCGCATTGTCAGTATTACCAATAACAAAGACTGTGCGCTTGCTAAAATGTCTGAAATTAATATTGCTTATTACATTACGGAAGAACGTCATCATTATACAAACATTACCACACAGCTGCCTGTGCTTTATTTAATTGAATCTATTGCGAGGAACATGCATGCTCTTTTGCATTCCCGTTAAATGCAGATCATTTTTTACCACTGCCTATACAGAAAACCATCTAACAAAATCAAAGGCACATAGCTGCCTGAAAAAGCACAGCTTATAAGCTGTGCTTTTTATCCTTCCTATAAGGGGGTTTTTATATAATCTGATCCTTCCTCATTCCTATGATACTGCTTACTGTGGTATGGCTAATTTCCACTACAACAGAGGAGGCTGCTCCGGACTTTCGCCGGATTATCCATCCTCTCTCCATGGAAGTATTAAGCACTTGTAAGCAAGTATTCAATTTTATGTATAATTAAACTAAGCTCTGAGAGGGATAGTAATCAAAAAAATAGTGTTTGAAAAAGTCAGAAGCAAAATTTAGTTGCATTATAAGAGAAGAAAGAGTAGACTTTGAACCAAATAAAACCGTCGGGAGTCTGTGGAATCAGGCTGAGAGTACAACTAATCTGTTGTAGACCGTGATAACCTGTTGGGTAATGCCAGCGTAGGGAAAGTGGGAAGAATAATACCTATCGACACTTTGCCTGCGCAAAGTGTTTTTTTTATTTTATATTTATACAAAAAGGGTGAATGAAAGAATATGGACCAACAGCAAAACATTATAAAACATGTAATGGAATTTATGCAGGAAGATTCGTCCGAAGAGCAGGATTTTAATGAACTGGCGCTCCGTCTCTACACCTATCAATATCAAAACAATCTTCCATACCAGTCATTTTGCAGACAAAAAGGGAAAACACCACGAATGGTCAAGTCTTGGAAAGACATACCGGCTGTGCCCATTACCGCATTTAAAAACATTACACTAAGCTGTATCGATCCTGAAGAAGCACAAGCCGTTTTTATGACGAGCGGAACGACACAGGGTGTGAAAGGGAAGCACTTCCATCCGGATCTGCGTATTTACGATCAATCAATGACATTAAATTTTAAAAACCGCTTTATGCAGGGGAGAGACCGCATATGTATGGGAATTCTTTTCCCGGCGGAAGAGGAAATGCCCAATTCCTCGCTTGCTCATTATTTGGCATTGGCAGTCCAGGAATTCGCCACAGCCGAAAGCCATTATCTTTTGACGCAACAAGGAATTGATATAGACCGTCTTTTAAATGAGCTGAACCGTGCTGAGGAAACGGGAGAGCCCTATGCCCTTTTGGGCGCAAGCTACAGCTTTGTGCACCTTCTTGAAGAATTGACACGCCGAGGCAAAACTTTCTCCCTTCCTACAGGAAGCAGAGTGCTTGATACAGGCGGGTTTAAAAATCAATCCAAAGAAATGGAGCTGTCAGAGTTTTATCGCCTGCTGTCAGCTGCTCTTGGAATTGAACGCTCAGCCTGTATCAATATGTACGGTATGACAGAACTCAGCACGCAGTTTTATGACAGCGGGAATGAAAGTATACCTTCCGTCAAATCTGGGCCTCACTGGATCCGCACAAGAGTGATCAATCCTTTAACAGGAGAAGAATTGCCTAAAGGTGAACAGGGCGTTCTAGTCCACTGTGATTTGGGCAATTTCAATTCGGTTACGACCATTCTGACGGAAGATATGGGGATGGAAACAGAGAATGGCTTTCTGCTTTTGGGCCGTGTTCAAGGTACGGAAGCAAAAGGATGCTCCATTGCGGCAGAAGAATTTATCAAAACAGCTTCAAAAGGTGCATTAGAATGAGGGAAATTGCAGGATACCTGCCGGATATAGGCGAGACCACCTTGGAAATGAAAGTGTTAACGTTCTCTAAAAAAGGAGAGACGGTTGAAGCGGAGATTCCTTTATTAACAAAGGAACAATTAAATAAAGTGATTGAGAAAGTGAAAAAAGCAAGCGAGGAAGTGCTGAAAAGCTTTTCTGTTTCAGATATGATCTGCATTATTGACAGGGCCATTGAGCAGCTGCTGGACCGCCAGTCACCTTATCGGCAAAAAGCGGAAAAATTGCTGCCTATCGTAACAGGCTATGATGAAGAAATCATCCGGCTTGGCCTGACATCTTATTTAAAAACATTCCGAAAAAAGGGGCTGCAGCGTTTTCTGGCTGAAGATTTCGGCAATCCGTTGTTATTGGATGATTTTCAGCCCCGCATCAAAGGAGGTTTTTCCAAAGCCATAGGTCCGAATTTGATCACTCATATTTGGGCCGGGAATGTTCCGGCTCTTCCTTTGTGGAGTTTTATTTCAGGACTGCTTGTGAAAGCAGGAGCAGTCGGTAAAGTGTCTAGCGCAGAACCGTTCTTTTCTGGATGGTTTGCCCATTTGCTGGTAGAAATTGAACCCCGGCTTGCAGGCTGTTTTGCGGTTGTGTGGTGGAAGGGCGGCGACGAAGAGAGGGAGCAGCAGCTCTTTGAGCAGTCAGAGGTAGTTATAGGCTATGGAGGCAATCAGTCACTGCAATCGTTGCAAAACCGGATGCCGGTGACAACGCGCTTTTTACCTTTTGGCCATAAAATCAGTTTTGGGGCTGTATCAAAATCAAGCCTTGATTCAAGAAAAGGGTGGACTACGGTCCATCAGGCAGCGCTTGATGTGATCCGATATGATCAGCAGGGCTGCTATTCTCCTCACCTTTTTTATGTTCAAGAAGGCGGACATGTTTCGCCGCGTGATTTCGCGCGCTTTTTGGCAAATGAACTGGAGAACTTTCAAACAAGATATCCACGGCGGGAGCTTTCGATGGAGGAAGCCGCAGCGGCGGCAGCATGGCGCCAAAGGGAGGAAATAGCACTTTTTTCAAAACCTGGCCATGAAGTGCTGGGTAACAGAGCAAATGACTGGACCGTGGTTTATGAAGAAAACTCCTCTTCTTTTCTGCCAAGTGCGCTAAACCGGGTGGTAAAAGTTATTGCTTTCCGCGACATTGAAGACATTCTTCCAACCATTGCGCCCCATCGTTCTTTTCTTCAGACGGTGGGAGTGGCTGCCAGTCCTGCTGAACTGTTTCGCTGGGCTGAACAGCTTGCGAAAATCGGGGTTACACGCATTGCCGCCCTCGGATCCATGACATCACCAGAAGCTGGCTGGCACCACGACGGCCGGTTTAATCTATTGGATTTAGTGTATATGGTCGACATAGAAGCAGCGGCAGAGGCATCAAGCGAGCAATTTGCCCCCTACGTCGACTAGATGAGGAGAACAAAAATGGAAATTTTAACGATAAAAAATGCAGACTTTATGTATCAAGGAAAGCAGGCTGTTATTTCGGACGTGAATTTGGATATTACAAAAGGGGAATTTCATTGTCTGCTGGGAAAAAGCGGCTGCGGGAAAACAACGCTGTTAAAGCTGGCTTCAGGACTGCTTCAGCCTGATAAAGGGATCATTCAGCTGGATGGAAAAGAACTTGACGGACCTTATCAGGAATGTGGCTTTATGTTCCAGTCTCCTACTTTACTTGAATGGAAAACCGTTATGGATAATGTTCTCCTTCCTATTTTCTTGAAGCGGAAGGTGACTGAAGAAGATCGGAAGCACGCAGCCAGTTTGCTGGATATGGTAGGCTTGTCTGAGCATCACAATCGCTATCCGGCACAGCTTTCAGGAGGACAGCAGAGCCGCGTATCTCTTGCGCGGGCACTGATTCAACATCCGTCCATGCTGTTTTTAGATGAGCCGTTCGCAGCACTTGATGCCATCACTAGAGAGGAATTACAAGAAGACTTGCTGAGAATTTGTCAGCTTCATCAAACGACAGTTTTGTTCATTACCCACGATATTTCCGAGGCGGTCTATTTGTCTGACCGTATTTCTGTTATGGACAGGGGACGCATTATCTGTGAGGAGAAGGTTCTTTTAAAAAAGCCGCGGCTTATCAATATGCGATATGAACCGTATTTTAATCATCTTTGTTTAACGCTGCGGCAAAAAATGAGCGAGGGGCGCCCATGAAATATACTCAATTGTACTCACTGCTCCTGTTTCTGATTTTGATCGTTGTATGGCAGCTGGCCGCAGACAGTATGTCAGAACTGGTTCTGCCGGCTCCTTCTATTATTCTTCATACGTTAGTAGAAGGGCTTTTAAGCGGTTATTTCACAGATCATATTATCCGAACGATGCTGGAAATTTTGCTAGGCCTGCTCTTAGGCGGCTTTTTAGGATTTACAGCCGGCATTTTAATGGGGGAAAGCAAATTTTTGTACAAACTTTTTGCCCCATATGTGATCGCCAGTCAGGCTGTACCGAAACTGGCTCTTGCGCCCCTGTTTATTTTGTGGTTCGGCTTTGGGATGACGTCTAAAGTGATTATTACTGCCCTTATCTGCTTTTTTCCGCTATTGGAAAACACCGTGTCAGCTATTCAATATACAGATAAGCAGAAACTTGAATTGTTCCGCATGCTGAAAGCCAGCCGGTGGCAGACATTGATTTACTTGAAAATTCCATCAGGTCTTCCGAGTATTTTGGCCGGACTGCGTGTTGCGGTTATTCTCGCTGTGGTCGGCGCTGTTGTGGGAGAATTTATCGGAGGAAGCGAAGGGCTTGGAGCGCTGATTATTGCTTCACAGGGCATGATGGATACGCCCTTAATGTTTGCGTCTTTAATCATTCTGACCGTTATCGGCATGGTTTTATATCAGCTCGTACACCTGGCTGAAAAGCTATGGACAAAATCATCTATGAAGGAGAACAAAAAATGAAAATGAAAAAACGATCTGCTTTATTTTTATCCGCAGCTTTATTCTTGGCGGCCTGCGGAGCAGAAGAAACAAAAAAAGAAACGGCTGAGGAGCCAGAAAAAGTTGCTGATATCAAGGTTGCAAGCTGGAGCCAGCCGATCACTGAACAGACCAACCTGCTTGTGGATGAGAAAAAAGGATTTTTTAAAGATAATGGTCTGAATGTGGAAGTGATTCCAGGGGCCGGCGGGGGAGATGCCATTAAAAATATCCTTTCTGGACAAGCGGACATTGCTTTTACTGATCCGGGCTCTCTTTATTTTGCTCTCGACAAAGGGGAAAAATTAAAAGTTTTGTATAATATCTATCCGCAGAACGTTTTTAATATTGTGTCGCTAAAAGAAAAAAACATTACCAAGCCCGAAGATTTAAAAGGCAAAACCATTGGCGTTTACAGCCTGTCAAGCGGAACTCGCCAGAATCTGCTTGTTATGCTGAACCAGGTGGGTCTTTCTGAAAAAGATGTGAACATTGTTGAAACAGGTCTTTTAAACTTTGCTCCTCTTATGCAGGGGCAAGTGGATGCGACGGCAGCCACCGATACAGGGCTTGTTATCGGCAAGCAAAAAGGGCTTGGTGATGTAAATGTACTTGAAGTAAAAGACTATTTAAACGTTCCAAGCGACGTTTTTGTTGTAACAGAAAAAACATATGAAGAAAAACAGGATGAGCTGAAGAATTTCTTGGAGGCCTATCAGGCGAGTGCCCAGTGGATGATCGACAATCCGGAAGAAGCCGCTTCATTAGCAGTTGACTATGCAATCGACGGAAAAAATGAAGAGCAAAATCTTGATATTATTAAGCTCCGCAACGCCTCAGCTGTTTCCAGCCTGACTGAAGAGAAAGGTCTCGGCGCTCTTGATACGGATATCCTGCAGCAGGGCGCTGATACGTATAAAGAATTAGGACTGGTGAAAAATCAGCTTAATATGGAAGGTGCAGTAGAAGAAGAAATGGTACCGGCCAAATAATGGAGGAGACAATGAAAAAATTTCAAGGAAAAGTGGTGCTTGTAACGGGGGCCAGCCGGGGAATCGGTTCCTCGATTGCTCGTGCTTTTGCTTCTGAGGGAGCTTTTGTCATTGTTAATTACCTGCAAAACAAAGAAGCTGCCGAACAGGTTGCGGCTTCCTGCCAGGAGTTAGGCGGTGATGGATGGGCTATTCAGGCAGATGTTACCTCGCAAAACGCTGTACAGGAAATGGTCGAGCAGATCGTGCTGGAAGCGGGGAAAATCGACGTTGTCGTTAACAACGCCTTTGCACCATATGCGTTTAACCCCGAAGAGCGAAAATTAGCATGGGAGCTGTCCTGGGATGATTACCAGCAGCAAATAGACGGCTCTCTCCGCGCTGCTCATTACATGTGCCAGGCAGTACTGCCTTTGATGAAAAAGCAGTCCGGAGGCAGTATTATTAATATGATTAGCAATTTGGTGGAAAGGCCTATTATTCCTTATCATGAATACAATACAGCCAAGTCCGCCCTGCAGGGGTATACCCGCAACTTAGCAGCTGAACTTGGCCCGTTTGGTATCCGGATCAATTGTGTAGCACCCGGCCTTGTATATCCCACAAGCTCTAGCAGGCATACAAAAGAAGAAGTCAAGAACATGATTATTGCCCAAACACCGCTTCGCAGGATTGCTCTTCCTGATGACATTGCCGGTCCGGTCTTGTTTCTCGCTTCTGATTGGAGCCGCTTTATGACCGGACAGACATTATTTGTGGATGGCGGCTTCGTTAGTTGAAAAAATATATATCAATGAGACTTTAAATGGGTTTGAACAGGGCGGTGCTCACAGAATCAGCCGGCTGATTTATAGGCTATTCGAGGTCTAGAGTGTGGACTACATTCAAAAACCTTTTTAAAGACAAGCGTTACCCCTTGGTATATAAGGGGTAACGCTTGTTTTATTTTAGCTTTCTCTCTATCAGTACAGCATATCTAATTGGTTTTGAGGAGCGACTATCTTCTTACCTCTAAAAACATAAACTGAACGAGAACCATACTTGTTTGTGAAGCCACTGTTTGTTTTAAACGGCAAAAAAGTTACATTCACATAATAGGTATGCAGGATTGTAAACAGAGAAAGGAATAAGCATTTGAGATTTCTCCAGCGAATAAATATATAAGGTGTTACAGCTGTACTCAACAAAATTTTGTGAAGCACGTCGTTCCCGCTCATTTTTATCTTAACCATATACTTCCACAACCTATCTTTCTGTGATTCGTTGACTCGAAAATCACGAACATGATTTAATTAATGTCTAATTTAAAACCTGCCGCCCACTTACCTGATAGTTGATGTGAGGATGTTCTCGCCGAAAATGATAAAATGTAAGAGTGCAAAAATATGAATCGGATGTGCGGATAAACAAGATCAGCCAGAGCGTGTCAGCATGATTCGTCTAGTAACGGTTTTATGAAGAAACAGCGAACCAGACAATACGTTCATATAACTGAATTTGAAGCACTTTACTTCATAGGAGATTCGTGCGGGTGAGCGTATTGAAAGGAGTATCCAGGTGAACAAAGAATTCAATAATGATTTTATCGATGCTTTAATTGTTTCTCTTCAAGACGAAAGAATCATCGAAAGAATAAAAGAAATTACTGAAGCAGGCGCGTCTGGCCCGATGGAGGAGTCAGAGGAGCTGCTAAAAGAAAAGGAAAAAGAAATTGCCAGGCTCCGGCAGGAAATTGAGTTCAAAAAACAGGAAATTCAAGAGTACCAAGTAAAAATCCATGATTTAAAGCAGAAAACGGATGCCTACTTGGATGAATTGCAAAAAAGAAGAGCGGATTACCGGGAGGCAGAAGAGCTTCATAGGGCTGTTCAGCAGTTATCCGACACCACAAAGGAGTCTTTAAAAGGAATTTTTAAGGGGCAAACCGTACAGGAATTTATCATTTGTGGCGTGCAGTATGAAAACATCTCCTCATTATGGGATTTTATCAAAAATGAGCTGATGGAGGGGCGGGAGCGGGAAAGAGACGTTTTGCTCGCTCTGTTTCAGTTTTTCTTTCGAGAATACAGCAAAACATATGATACCCCTTTATATAAACTGCAGGAAGTAAAAATAAATGAAGTTTTCAGAGAAGACTTGTACATAAGAAGCGTCAACAGCCATGTATCCGGGAATATATCAGAAATCCTGCTGCCAGGATATACAAGCATTAATGGTAAAATTATTAAAAAATCAATCGTGAGAGTATAGCAGGCGATTTAACAAAGGAGAAATAGAGATGACATCGATTACGATTCCAGAGCTTGGAGAAGAGATTGAAAAAATCCTTCTGGTACAATGGTATAAACAGCCCGGTGATTATGTAACGGTGGGCGATACGCTGGCCAAATTTAACAGTGATGGTATTGAATTTGACCTTTTTTCAGAAACAGAAGGTACGCTTAAGGAGTTATTTGTAACGGAGGAGACGTTAGTCAAAATTGGTGATGTCATATGTGAGATGGACTCTGGCAGTTCACCGTCCGCAGAGCCGTCCGCAGAAGAGGAAGAAAAAGAAGCTGCTGAAGAAGACGAAAAGCCTTCCGAAAGTGTAACAATCCCAGAGCCAAACAGTGTAAAGGACAGCTCGATTCACTTAATGGACAAGAATGACAAGCCGGTTTTATTTTCACCAGATGTACAAACGATTCCGGTTACGTCCATTTCCATGACATACAAGGAAGTAAAAATGCTAATCAGCCATTTGTATGAAACAGCAGAAGCAGACTTTTTCAAGGAGGGAACAAGTTTCTTCCAAGATATTAAACAGATGCTTCGTTCCAGATGGGTATTCATGAATAACGTAAATGTTGTATACGATCACAATATTACAGCTCTATTTCCTTACAGAAAACATTATAAATTAGCGGATGAAGATTTTGACTATAAAAAGCATCTGGATGTGTCCGGTTTTAAAGGTGATGCGATGACTCCGGAAGAAACGGCTAAAAGTTTTGATACAACTGATCACCCTGTATTTCAAAAAATAGCCGCTTTGGATGATGGATCTACAAGTAAAAATCCGCCCGTTTCAAGGATATTTGCGAACACGGCCGCACATTCTTCTAAATCCATTGCCTTTAAATTTAATGAGTATGAGATGCAAAGCTTTGATGTAGTCAATCAAAAAACCGATTTGCAGGGGAAAGGCTTTTTCGTGCCGATCTTCCGTTTAAAAGGAGAGAATGCCTTCGGGACCGATGATCGGACCGCTCTTCATTTATGGCTGGAAAATGGATTGGTGCCAAGTGGATTAAGTGCGAAACGCCAGCACGAATATGAGTATTTGCTTGCACTGCATCAATTAAAAGATTTAGACCATGAAAATTTTGAAAAAGAACTGCCGTCTATTGCAATTGATTCCAAGTCGCTGTTTGAGAAGCTGTTAAACTCTGAAAAAGTAAGAGCGGAAGTAGATACATATGACGAAAAGATGCTGACAGATCCGAATCGAGGCCATTGGGACCTGTGGCCGGTTCTTGATGAAGAAAAGCCTTTAACGATAAAACTGAATGCTGAAATCATGGCCCGAAACCCGAAAATGGATATTCGGGAAGACGGCGTAGTGGGAATCGATTTTGGTACGAAAAGCACTGTAGTCGTCCACCAGGAAAAAAGTGACTTTACGCTTCCGATGCGTGTGGGAGTTGGCTACTTTAACACAGAAGTGCAGGACTGGCATTACGAAAATCCAACCGTCATTGAATTTATTGATTTAGAACATTTCCTGGAGCTTTACCGGGAAAAAGAAGGCAGGCCGGATACGAAATGGCAGGATGTAACGGTTTCCCATACGGCTTTTAATAGTTTAATGAACGGAAAGAGCGAACATTACTACTCTATCTTGAATAATCTTAAGCAATGGGCTGGAGAAAAGAAAAAACATCTGCGTTTAAAAGACAAAAGGGGATATGATGTGGTTCTGCGTTCCTTCTCGGATTTAACAGAGCAGGAAATCAATCCAATTGAGTTATATGCGTACTACCTCGGTTTGTATATTAACAACCAGCATAATGGCATTTATCTGGACTACATCTTGTCTTTCCCGGTCACTTACGAAAAAGCGGTCAGAGAAAAAATTCTAAAGAGCTTCCAGCGCGGATTGAAAAAGACCCTTCCTGTTTCGATTCAGCAGGATGAAGAAGTGATGAAAAAATTCCGCGTGACAAGCGGCGCAAGTGAACCAGCCGCCTACGCCATTTGTGCCTTGCAGGAGTATGGGTTTGAACCGGAAGAGGATGAAAAAACGTATTACGGCGTGTTTGATTTTGGCGGAGGTACGACCGATTTTGACTTTGGTATTTGGCGCGAAGCAGGCCCGAAGGAAACAAGATATGACTATGTGATCGAGCATTTTGCAGCGGGCGGGGACCGTTATTTAGGCGGTGAGAACCTGCTGGAGTTTTTAGCTTTCCAAGTGTTTAAAAACAACCAAAAAACGATGCGCGAACTAAATATCTCTTTTATTCTTCCGGCAGAATGTATGAGGTTCCCAGGAAGTGAAACGCTGATTAATGAGTCGCAGGAGTCCTATTTAAACATGAAGCAGCTGGTGGAAAAATTAAGACCTCTGTGGGAAAAACACGATCAGTATGAAGAAAAGTTCGAAAAAGGGATGATCCGGGCAGACCTGTTTGACAAAACCGGCCAGGCAAAATTGAATGTTGAACTTTTGGTTGATCAAAATGAACTCGAACAGCTTATTGAAGAAAGAATTGAAAAAGGCATTAAAAACTTCTTTGAATCTTTACGGCGCGCTTTTGCCCGTCCGGAAATCGGCAAAATCGATAAGGTCAATATTCTGCTTGCAGGAAACTCATGTAAATCGCCAGTGGTGATGAATCTATTTAACAAATGGATGCAAAAGGAACAACAGAACAGTCAAAACTGGGGCGAGGCGTCTGACAATTTATTTGAGATTTTTCCGCCGCTTGGGACAGAGGCAGCTTATGCAAAACAGGAAGAAAAACATAAAGCAGTGAACCGGGATGTGTTAACCGCTCCGACTGGAAAAACAGGCGTGGCTTTTGGGCTTGTTCAAAGCAGAAAAGGCGGAAGCATCAAAGTAATTGACCGCAATATGATCAATGATGAATCAAAGTTCAAGTACTTTCTTGGCAGAGGAAAAAAAGGAAAGTTCAAAACGGTTATTGACCAGGAAGAAAAGTATAATACGTGGCATTTGTTTATTGATGCGTCAGAAGAAGATTTTGAAATATACTATACAAGCCTGCCGGAAGCCGGCACCAGCCAGCTCGATATTAAGCAGGCGCAGCGGAAAAAGTTTCGTATTGAGCATGTAGATGACTCCGCTTTTGTGTTTATTCGAACCATAAGCCCGACGGTCATTGAATATGTGGTCGCGCATGAAGATGGGATTTTAAATGGCATTTATTTAAGTAACATTACGAAAGTCGAATTAAGCTGATCGAATGGATCGTAACTAAAATGTACGAAAAGCGCAGATACCCGTCTGCGCTTTTTCTGTTCATGGTTTAGGTTTCTGTTATTTGGATTTACACATCTTTTCTGTAATAGGCATATTCCAATTCGTTGTATGATTTCACGGCGCTCCTGACGCGGCAAAGCCCGCTGTCAGTAAAGAAAGCTTGCCAGGCTGTGAATGGATAGTCATTTTACGGGTCCCGTACAATCATGATTAGTACCAATGTTAGTATTAATGTTTTGATCAAACTAAATAGGATGATTAGTTGCTATTAAAAAGGTATAAAAACAAATGTAACATGAAAAAGCACCTGAATGAAAAGAAGGAAATAATGAATAAAATGATATGGGTCAAGGGTGAAGAAGGAATAACAAAGCAGATGGGAATAGAAGTTACTTTAGGTGCTTAAGCTGTGAGCTTACCGGGACTACACAGAACACTTATATGAATATATAAAGAAAGCCTATGGGTGGCAAAATCCACAGGCTTTTATGAGTTAAAGAACTGATTAAATAAAATAATAGTCCGCTAGCTGTTTTGCAGCAGTGCCTTAATCCGAAAAGCAAGCCGGAGGCACAGCGTCTGTTCGGGATCTTTTAAGCTGCGGCCCAGCAGCTCCTCACATTTTTCCAGCCGGTAAATAACCGTGTTGCGGTGGATAAACAAACGCTTCGCAGTTTCGGACAGCTGGCAGTGTGACTCTAAATAAACTGACAATGTCTGCATTAACAGATCATAATCTTTTTTCGGTTCGTCCACGAGTGCCTGGAATGTATTGTGGTAAAACTGCTTCATTTGCTCGTACGGAATCATCCGCAAAATCTCAGATACTTCTTTTGGCTGATAGGACTCTATAAATTCAGTGCTGCCGAGCATAGCCCCGTAATAAAGCGCATTTACGGCTTCTTTATGGGCTTCCGGAAGCCGCAGCAGCTGTTCGGCATACGTGCTGATGCCAAAAGAAATCGTTTTTTGCAGCAGCGTTCCAACTGATGACTGGACCGCTTTTAAAAAAGAAACGAAGCTTTCTTCACAGTTCTTCCAATTTCCTCTCGCCTCCATCAGAATCACAAACTTATCCTCTGACGCAAACAGCTGCATGTTTTCCCCTGTTCCTTGTATGTCTTCCTCGATCGTATCGTAAATCAGCTCGGATTCCCATTGGTGCTCGGCAAGAGAAAAACTTTTTTCTGATTGATCTATACGGCCGGCTGCACAGAAATAGCGGTTTTCGTTCGAGAGACCAAACTCTTTCGCACGGCTAAGGATTTCTTCAGACGAAGAAAAAGTCCCATTCACAAAGTTTGTAAAAAATTCATTGCGAAGCCGTTGTGTTTTTTGTTTGAGCGCATTTTCTTTCATGAGATCAAATGCAATCACGTTGGCAGCTTGCTCCACCGTTAAAACCGCAGAACGGTCTGTCGGCGGGATAAACCGGTGAACAGCAAGGTAGCTCGGCTGTTTTTTATGCGTGTAGATCGGAAACAGCGTAAAGGTTTTTTGGATTTCGCTGTCTCGAAGCGAAAAAGCGGTTAAACCGGCTTCTGGCAAATGAGCACCCATGCCGGCAAACAACGAGTAAAACGGATCTCCTAAATGGCCTGTGCTGTAAAACGGGCGCAGCTGGTGATTAAGCAAGGTAACCTGGCCCCCGATTAACCCGGACAGGCTTTGAAGAATTTTATCGAGCCCCTGCCCGTTCAGAATAAAGTTGGTAAATTGCTGGTGTGTTTTCATCGCCTGGTGAAGTTCGGTTGTCCGCATATCCAAAATACAGCTTAAGGATTGATGGACAATATCTCCAAGAGATGTTTCAAAAGGTATATCAACCAGTGGCATCTCGTATCGGTCGGCAAGTTCAACCGCTTCTTCTGGGATGTGATGTAAAAAGCGTTTTGTTTTAATGCCGAGGCCGGCACAGCCCTGCTTGTGCATTTCCTCCAGCAGCTCCGACAGGGAAGAGGGATTGTCTTTTAAATGAAAAGCCGTCGTAACCAGCAGCTCATTAGGTTTCAAATAAGAAACGATATCGGGCGCGTCCATCATGTTAACCGTATTCACTTCACGGTCCAGTCCTTCCCGTCCTCCGGCCACAATCGCCCCGGAGAAGACAGGGAGATTCAGTAAATCTTTCATGAACATGTTCGTTCTCTCCTTGATGTTCGAATAGTTTGATCTTTTAGTTAGATTAAACAATAAAACGAGAGAATTTTCTACATTTTTATGAATGTTTTTCGTTTATCGTTCGATTACAATAAAATCACACAAGAAAAGAGCGGAGGGATGGATATGATTAAAACGGATCCGCCTATCGAAATGAAAACGGCCTATGAAATGACGGAATGGCTGGCTCGTTACGGGCAGACCGAAAGAGGCGGCGTTACCCGCCTTTTATACGATCAAAAATGGCAGGAAGCCCAACAGGCGCTTCAAAAAGAAATGGAAGCTGCCGGACTAGTTTCTTATTTTGATGATGCCGGAAATCTTTATGGGCGCTTGGAAGGGTCCGAAAAAACGGATGCTGTGATTTTAACCGGTTCCCATATTGATACAGTGGCAGATGGCGGTAAATATGACGGGGCGTACGGCATTGTGGCCGGTATACTGGCATTGAAGTCACTCTTTAAGCAGTACGGGCAGCCGAAGCAAACGATCGAAGTGGTGTCGCTTTGTGAAGAAGAAGGAAGCCGTTTTCCCCTCACGTATTGGGGATCGGGAAATATTACAGGACTGCGGAAAGAGGAGCATATCCAAGAACTGAAAGACTCATCTGGCACAACGTTTACAGAAGCGATGAATGCGGCGGGATTTGGTCTTGGGCACTTCCGCAAAGCAAAACGGGATGATCTGGATTGTTTTATTGAACTTCACATTGAGCAGGGAGAAGTACTGGAGCGGGAAGGAAAAGCAGTGGGCGTCGTCAGCCACATTGTCGGGCAGCGCCGCTATAACGTAACGATTACAGGAGAAAGTAATCATGCGGGCACGACACCGATGACGTACCGAAAAGACGCGGTTTACACAGCGGCCGTGCTTACTCAAACGCTGATCGAGCGAGCAAAGAAAACCGACCTGGACCTCGTCGCCACGGTTGGCAGGATGGAGATTAAACCAAACATTCCAAACGTCATTGCCCGTGAAGTCGTGTTTTCAGTCGATATTCGCCATAGCGAGGAACCGTTGCTGGAATCGTTCAGCACTGCTGTTTTTGAAACCTTTGAGCAAATCTGTCAGGTGCACCAGACAGGTATTCACATTGAAAACTGGATGAATGAAAAACCGGTGCCGATGTGTCAGAAGCTGAGTGCGCTGTCGACTGACATTTTAGAAAGAGAGCAGATTCCTTACAAAGTGATGACAAGCGGTGCAGGACATGATTCTCAAGTGTTTGGCCAGTATGTGCCGACCTCTTTATTGTTTGTGCCGAGCCACCGGGGGATCAGTCATTCACCGGATGAATATACAAAAGCAGAAGACTTGGAACAGGGAGTCCAGCTGTTAAAAAAGACGTTATATGAGTTAGCTTACTAAGGAGGAAAACAAGATGACGGGATATCGTGAATTAAATACACCTTTACGTACAATCATGACACCGGGACCGGTTGAAGCAGATCCACGGGTGCTTCGTGCCATGAGTACACCGATTCTAGGCCAGTTTGATCCGGCTTTTACTCACATTATGAATGAAACGATGGATATGCTGCGCCAGGTATTTCAGACAAAAAACCAATGGGCATTTCCGATCGACGGAACATCCCGCTCAGGTCTTGAAGCGGTATTAACGAGTGTGCTGGCACCAGGAGATAAAGTTTTAATTCCGATCTTTGGACGGTTTGGCCATCTGCTGACGGAAATTGCAGAGCGCAATGGTGCTGAAATTCATACCATTGAAACAGAGTGGGGCCAGGTATTTGACCAAGATGAAATTATTGAAGCATTAGAGCGGGTAAAACCGAAAGTATTAGCTGTTGTTCACGGGGAAACGTCAACAGGATGCATGCAGCCACTTGATAAAGTCGGGAAAGCCTGCCGCGAAATGGGCATTATTTCTATCGTAGATGCAGTTGCGACCATTGCCGGAACCGAAGTGAAAGTGGATGAATGGCAGCTTGATGCGGTCATTGGCGGCACGCAAAAGTGTTTTTCCGTGCCATCCGGTATGGCGCCAATTACGTACAATGAGCGGGTCGAGAAAATTCTGGCTTCTCGCAAGAAAGTGGAAAGAGGCGTACGGACAGCGGAAGATGCAGAAAATGTCCTGCATCCTATTCAAAGCAATTACTTTGATTTAAGCCAGCTGCAGGACTACTGGGGACCACGCCGTCTGAACCACCATACGGAAGCGACGTCTATGCTTTATGCACTTCGGGAAGGCGCCCGTGTTGTGCTTGAAGAAGGTCTTGAAGCGCGCTTTGCCCGCCACCGCCTTCATGAAAAAGCCATCATGGAAGGAATTAAAGCCATGGGGCTGACGCTGTTCAACGATGTGCCATGGAAACTGCCAATGGTCACCTGCGTCAATATTCCAGAAGGTATTGACGGAGAAGCTGTTCGGTCTATGCTGCTTGAGCAGTTTGGAATTGAAATTGCCAGCTCGTTCGGCCCGCTCCACGGAAAAATCTGGCGCATTGGCGCAATGGGATACAGCTGCCGGAAAGAAAATGTATTTGCTGTATTATCTGGCCTTGAAGCCGCATTGATCCGAAATGGCGCCATTGTTCAAAGAGGAGAAGCACTGCAGGCTGCGCTAAACGTGTACGAGACAGCGGCTGCTGAAAAAGTTATGATGTAATAAGAAGCCGGCTCGTGTCCATAGTTTGTTTATGGTGGAAGCCGGCTTCTTACTCTTTTGCTTGGAAAAGAAGGTGAAGATATGCGGGAATGGATGAAGGTAAAACATTGGACTGCAGGGATGCAATGGCTGTTTTTTCTTTTTACAAATACAGTCGTCATCCCGATTACGATTGGAAGTGCATTTGAGCTGGAGCAGGGGAAAATAGTAGCGCTCCTTCAGCTTTCTTTTATTTTCACAGGACTCGCTTGTATTGTCCAAGCCCTGTTTGGCCATCGCCGCTCGATTATGGAAGGGCAGTCAGGTCTTTGGTGGGGCGTTATTTTAAGTATGTGCTACATAGCACCCGCACAAGGGATTCCTCTCTCAGTGCTGGGAGGCAGTATTTCAGCCGGCATTGTTTTATCTGGACTGATCACGGTGCTGGTCGGCTTATCCGGTTTATCCGCTCATATCGCCAAATGGTTCAATGCCGGTGTTATGGCCGTCTTTACGTTTTTGCTGGCCGTCCGGCTGAATACTATTTTTTTGAAAGGGATGCTCGGGCTCCCCTTTAGCACCGGCGAAGCTGCGCCGCAGATTGATGTTCCTGTTTTTTTACTGTCATGCGCCATCGTCTTGTTTACGATTTTGCTCAGTGTAAAAGGACATCCCAGCATCAGCCGCTATTCGCTTCTGATCAGCATTATCGTCGGCTGGATTGCATATGAAGCACTATTTTCAGCTTCAGGAGAAGCCGCCGGTATGAGCAGCGCCCCTGCTTTTGGCTTGTTTCTTCTTGGGGATCTGTCTTTTGATGCTGGTATTATCATGACAGCTGTCGTAGCTGGTATGCTGAATCTATCGAATACATTTGGTGCCTTAAAAGGAACCGACTCGATGTATCAGGATGAAACAGGGAACCGGCAGTACCGCCGTTCTTTTACGATTTCAGGTGTGTTTACCATGGTCTCCGGTGTCTTCGGCATGGTGCCATACGCTCCATATGTGTCGTCCATTGGTTTTTTGCATCAAACGCGCATTTTGGAGAGGCTGCCGTTTATTCTTGGGGGTATCTTCTTTATCATCATGGGGATCATTCCGGCGGTGGGCCATTTAATGGCGCAAATGCCTTTAAGCGTCGGCAGTGCCGCGCTGCTTGTTGCGTATATGCGCTTGCTGCAAACCGCGCTCGGTTACTTTGCTCAAATCGAGATGACACCGGCCAACCTGTACCGGGTCGCCGCGCCCCTGTTTATCGGTATTATTTTTCTATTTTTCCCTACGGAATATTTTCTTTCATTTCCGGCTTTTATACGGCCGCTCGTCAGCAATGGCCTGCTGATCGGAATTTTACTGTCGCTTGTGCTGGAGAACAGCCGCTTTAAGGAACGCAAGCGGAAACAAAGCAGGCGTTTCAAACTTATTAAAGGGGAGGCGTATCAAAATGAATGATCAATGGAATGCGTTTGTCGATCAAGAAATCAAGCTTGTACCGACTGGAGAAGGAGCACTCGATGGCCGTACCTTTGCGGTCAAAGATGTGTTTTCCATCAAAGGATATACGAGCAGTGCAGGCAATCCAGACTGGCTCCGGACGCACGAGCCGGCGGAGGAAACAGCAGATTCGATTCGAAAACTGCTTGATGCAGGGGCGGCCCTTACAGGCACTCTTCAGACGGATGAGCTGATGTACAGCTTGAACGGTGAAAATGCGCATTACGGAACGCCGGTGAACCCGAAAGCGCCGGACCGCATTCCAGGCGGCTCTTCAAGCGGCTCTGCTGCTGCCGCGGCGGCCGGACTTGTTGATTTTGCCATTGGAACTGATACAGGAGGCTCGGTCCGCATTCCGTCTTCGTACTGCGGCTTGTATGGCATTCGGCCGACACATGGCGCTGTCGATATAAGCGGCGTGATTCCGCTGGCCAAAAGCTTTGATACAGTCGGCTGGATGGCACAGGATCTAAATCTGCTTGCTCAAGCAGGCGATGTCCTGCTTCCTGCTTCTGATAAAAAGAATCCATTCCAACGTATTTTAATAGAAGAAGAGGCGTGGGCACTGCCGGATACTGAAACGAAAGCGGCACTGCGACGTCTGCTGCCGGCAGCCGAAAAACAAACGACACACGTGGAGCACGTCCGGGTTGCAGAAGAAGGGTTAGCGGCCTGGACAGAAGTGTTCCGGACGATTCAAGCGCTGGAAATTTGGGAAGAACACGGTTCATGGATTACGAAAGAGCAGCCAGTATTCGGGCCGGGTATTGCGGAGCGGTTTCAAATGGCTGGCACTCTAAAGAAAGCGGAGTGCCAAGGCCAGCTCCATAAGCGGAAGGACATTCAGCAGCGTATGGACGAACTGTTAAAAGATGACGCGCTTTTAATCATTCCAACGGCGCCAGGTCCTGCCCCGCTTTTGAATTTACATGGGGAAGCTGCGGAACAGTACCGTGCTAAGACAATGCAACTAACCTGTATCGCGGGTCTTGCTGGCCTGCCTCAAATAACGCTGCCCCTGACAGAAGCCGGCGGCCTGCCAGTTGGATTATCCGTGATTGCTGGAAGACATCAAGACAGGCGGCTGATCCAATGGGCTTCTGCTTTTGTCCAAGCGTGCAGCGGGGAGGAAGTAAAAGGATGAAACTTGCTGCGATTTACAACGAAGGCTACGAAAAAGCGGTATTGATTGAGCAGGAAACGGTTTATTTGATGAGCCATGTGAACGAAGTTGCGGGAAAACAGTGGAGTGAAGACCTGCTTCTTCTTTTGCAAAAAGGGGAGCTGGATGAGGTAAGGAGCTGGTACCAGCAAGAAGGCCGTACCCGGCTTCAAACGCTAAGTGGCTTTGCACTGGACGCTGTGTCATTTGCTCCGTTATTCCGCCATCCGGAAAAAGTATTCGGGGTCGGCATGAATTACATGGAAAAAGCATTAGAGTTATCGGGCAAGCCTCCGGAAGAAGAGCCGGTTATTTTTATGAAGCCAAATTCCAGTTTAATCGGTCCAGGTGAAGCGATTCAAATTCCGCCGCAGTCGCCCAATGTATCGGGGGAAGCGGAACTGGCCATCGTGATAGGCAAAACATGCGAAAATGTAGAAGAAGCTGATTTTTGGGATGTAATTGCGGGCTTTACCGCCAGTCTGGATATGACTGCAAAAGACATCCAAAATCAAAATCCCCGTTTTCTTCAGCGGGCAAAAAGCTTTAATACATTTTGCAGCTTTGGCCCGTATTTGATCACATCGGATGAAGTGGCGGATCTGGCTTCAATTAAAGTTGAAACCGTATTAAACGGTTCTGTCTGCCACGAAAATGTGATTGCCAATATGATGTACTCACCGGCTTTTATTGTGTCGTTTTTCTCAAAAATCATGACGCTTCAGCCAGGAGATATGATTTTAACCGGAACACCGGGATCGGCTATCATCCGTGAAGGGGATGCCATCGAGTGCCGGATCACCGGGTTCCCCCGTTTAACGAATCCAGTCAAAAAACGAAAATAAGAAGATAAGAAGCTGTTTCAGAAACCGGCGGAAAGGCCATTTCTGAAACAGCTTCTTTCATTTGGTTCTATTTATTGTAGTGACAGTTGAATCCGTCCGGTCGACTTGCATACACAAGAGGAACACTGGCCAGTCAATAGCAAGCTGACAGGCGAATGGAAAGAAGGATGGGATGCTTACTATAAGGATGGGGATTTGTTTCTTACGGAGCGACGGCATACTGCAGGAAAAGAAAGACGGGCAAGGTCAGGACTGTTTAAATAACCTGGGAGAAGAACTCCCTCCTAACAGTTGATCGAGACAGCAGGGAGCATTATTGCTTTCCCGATCCATTCTGTTGATTAGTTTGATCTTTTGGTTCAGGTTTATTAAGTTTGCTGTTCGGGCTGAAGCCTTGGTAAAGAAGCCAGGCTATTACAACAAAAGATACGACAAAAAATATAAGAAAAAAAGTTGTTTGAGTAAAAATGATAACCACTCCTAAAATTTTCTTTATTAGAATGGTTGCCAATTTAGGGGTGTTTATTCGTAAAAACGTAAAAAAGTCTTTTGCGTGTCGGGGAAGGTTACTCACATCAAAGAACTGACTCATTCGACCTGCCAACCGAATTGTGTTTTTTCGTTCCAGTAATCATTATAAGGAGATTAACCATTTTTTAAAATTTTGTATAAATTTACTGGGAAATTAGTCAAGAGAAATATCAAAGAGGCGCTGAACAAGAGGATCCAGAAAAGGACAGTCACTCAGTGGTTTCAATTTCTATAGCGAATCGTCAGGAGTAGAGGTACTGGTTGAAGAGTTCAACAGAGGTTCATCAGCCATTAACCGAAATAATGCCAAAAAAAAACTCTAAAATTTCTAGAGACTTTTTGAACTACCGCCCACTTACCTGACGGTTGAAGTGGGGTGTTTTCGCCAAAGATGATAAAAAAGCTATTAATCTATTAGTTTACCGATGATACATAAAGCTTCTTCAACGTTTTCATAATATTCAATCGTTTCGTTTTGGATAAAGGCTACTTTTAGTGTGTCAGTGTTTTTCACACAACTAGTTTTTAATAAAGGCTGTTCATCCTTGCTGAATGTATGAGTAATCTCAACCTCTTTATAGTAACACAGCGTTTCTAACATCATTTTTGTACTATCGATTAACATTCCATTTCTCTTTTCCGATCAAAGAAAAGTGACGAAGGAAAGTCAAAAAGTTTCCGCTGTTTTTATATTTTAACTTTAATATAGCGTGTACTTTATTGTTCTTCTCGACAGTTTGTTGAAAAGGGATGGAACCTCACCTTGTTGACACTCCCACGGCTGAAGCCGCAAGCCCTTCACCTTGCGGTGAAACGGGTGGGATTCTGAAGTGCGAAACCGTTCACTGTCCATTTCTGTTTAGAACTCGCCTTCAGTTAAGGGCGGTGTCATCAGCCCATCCTGCTTCGTTATGTATGCCTTCGGCATACATGTACCTTACAGGCGGTCCTGCTGTTACCACAGGACTTGGTTAAGCTGCTTGCTTGTTTTTCTTTTTTGAGAGGCCGCTGATGGCTTTCGAAATATTAATGGCCGCATTCGCATCAGCGTGAAGTGTATATTGACATTTGATACACGAAAACGTGTGTCTTTTTCGATTCTTTTTATCAACATGACCGCATTTACACGTTTGGGAAGTGTGATGTGGATTCACGTACTCGACTTGAATACCAGCCATTTTTGCTTTGTATTCAATAAACGTTTGAAGCTGATAGTGAGACCAGGAGTGTAGATTTCTGCCAGCTTCTTTTTTTGATTTGGCTTTACGGCGAATACCCGTCAAATCTTCCATTCGAATGCAGTGAACACCGTTCTCTGCAGCGAAATGAACGATTTGCCGGCTCATTTTATGATTTAGATTTTTCATCCACTGTGATTCTTTGTTTTTGGATTTTTTAATAACAGGGAGAAGCTTTAGCTTTCCTAACTTTTTTCTTCTTGAAGAAAATGTTCTACGAATGAAAGCAGCCTCGTTTCCTCGAAAGAAGAGCGTTTTCGTACCAACCGAGGCAACAGCTAAATAGTTCAGCCCTACATCAATGCCCATCACTTTTGAAGAAGAAGCAGCCCGTTCTGGTTCAAATGAAATAGAAAGCGAGATATACCATTTGCCTTTTTTCTCATACAGTTCAGCGGCTCCTTGTTTTGCCTGCCCGGAAAGAATTTTATCCAGCCAGTGCTGCTGATACACTTCTGTGATAACCGGCACACCAATTCTCTTTTCTAACGTAGGGAAAGATAGCTTATATAAACCGTTTTCCTTTTCGATAGCGAGGTTTTGATTGTTAAAACTGCACCAAAAACGGCGAAACGTTTTTGCTTTTTGATTCTTTTTCTTGGATTTCACTTCACGGATGGTTTGATTCACCACTGCCGAAGGTAGTTTTTCTTGAGAAAAAAGCTTGTAGACTTTAGACGTTGCTTTAGATAGTTCTTCATAACGTAGCAGCCAGTTTGAAAAAGAAGTGTTTAATTCGGTCATTTTTTGATACATCTGTTTCTTTGTTTCCGTTGGTTTCATCAGTTCTAACCTTAATGAAAGAGTTTCCACTTTTGACCCTCCTTTCCAATTTCTTTTACAGAACAATAATACCAAACTTGTGTTCTGTTTACAAATGCTAAAATTGAAAAAACAAAAAAATCGAACCTTTGACATGTCAAAAGACATGCCCGGTTCGACCTCGCTCCCATCCCACCTCTGAAGAAGTGGGCTTTCCCGCTTGGAAAGTCTGTAAGAGTTAGGGATTAGATCATTCGATACTGAAGGCGAGGCAGCTTCACAGTATTTCTCGTTCCGGAGAAATCTTCTAGTGCAGGGGATCGGGCAGGAAGCTCCGGTAATAGAATATAAACAAGAGGAGTGGAGGTGGAAGCGGTAACCTTATGTTTGCCGGAACAATAGTAAAATTTGCAGGTTTTATGGGTAATTCCATAAAATGACCACCTTTTTATCCCTCATATATTGTGTGTTTTGCTTATTCAAAAAGGGGGAGACAGCCTTGGAGATTGGAGAGTGGAAAAAAGTCAAAATGGGGCATGTTACGGTCGTTGGATATGTCAGTCGCATTGGTTATTACCATAGTCAAATTGAACTAGTAATCGTCGGCAGAATCAAAAACGGTATTATGCGGTGGGGAATGCCAACGAGGTTACTATTTGAGGAGCATCGTCTAGAACCGATGGGCACACTGCTGGATGATATCCAGGATAAAACCACGCTCATTGATCTAGCCCTTATGACGAAAGACAAGGAATGGTTTGAAGAATTGACGGAAGGCTTAAAAAATGGCATATCGAAGAGCAATAATTAAGTAGAAAGAACGCTGGAAGAATGAAAAGCCTGCTGCGCTGAAAAGTTTGAACCAAAGCGGTCGGCTCATATGAAGATACAATTGCAGTGAAACAAGCTGATTATATATACTATATCTATTATGAAACCTATCAAACTGAGTATAAGTATTCTGTCAATGACGTTATTGACATTTGCCATTTTGGGTACCTTAATCGGAAGTTCCGTTTCCGGTGTCTTAGTAAGTAAAAGAAACTTGGAGAAAAGCTATTTAGTAGACAATGAATTTTACGCTCAAAAGCTGACTGCTACAACAGATTCTCTTTTTTATCTACGTTGATTTTAAATCCTACAACGCCTCTGTTCATATTTTCGATAGGATGAGGGTCCATTTGATGAACAACGCCCGCACAATCGTGACTTTGGTCGTGGAAGGTTCAAATATTTTTGTAAAGCTGCATCTCTTTAAGGTTACTCCAAAATGATAAACGAGCCGGAGCAGAATCATCATTCTGTTCCGGCTCGTTTTAATAGGGCTGTCTGTTACTTTGCGAATCGCCGAGCGGCTGCTACGCAAAGCACAACGGCAATATTCACTACTATAAGTGCCCAGCCAACTTTCTCATGCAGAATGACAGAGGCAAGCAGCAGTCCAAAAAAAGGTTGGAGAAGCTGCAGCTGTCCAACTGCTGCTATGCCTCCCTGCGCGAGGCCTCGATACCAGAAAACGAAGCCGATAAGCATGCTGAATAAAGATACGTAAGCAAGGCTGAAGAGAGCAGGTTGACCAATGCCCGCCCATGAGTCGGGTGGTAGGTAAAATGATAACGGCAACATAAGGGGAAGCGACAGAACGAGCGCCCAGGAGATCACCTGCCAATTCCCCAGCCTGCGCGAGAGCCTGGCTCCTTCTGCATACCCGAGACCACATACGATAATAGAAGCAAGCATAAGTGCGTCGCCGATCGGTGATGATTCCCTATTTTGGATTAGAGCAAATCCTGCGACCAGAAAGCTGCCTGCTGCGGAAAAGATCCAGAAGGCGGGGCGAGGCCGTTCACCACCCCGAATGACCCCGAAGATCGCTGTTGAGAGCGGAAGAAGCCCAACAAAGATAATGGCATGCGCGGACGTGACATATTGAAGGGCCAACGCAGTCAGAAACGGAAAACCAACTACCACGCCACCAGCCACCACCAATAGTGGACCTATATCGATGCTGGCAGGTCGCTGCTGCCGGAAGATGAGAAGGAGAACGCCTGCCAGCACACCTGCTATTGCGGCGCGGCAGACGGTGAGGAACAACGGATCAAAATCCGCTACAGCTAAGCGCGTCGCAGGCAGCGAGCCACTGAAGATCAGTACGCCCAAAAAACCACTTACCCAGCCATTTGTTGCTTTGTTCATTGCCATTCACTCCAAATCATGTTTCTACTTGATTGAATTCCTTTAAAGGACTAAATCATTTTTTATTTGGGTTGTCTTATCAAACCTTTCTTCATGGATTACAATGACTATAAACTGGAATTGACCTTTCATAAATAGCCAGTTTCCTTAAATAAAACCATGCCAGTTAGGAGAAATACCTCAAATGGATATCACGTTTTTCTTAAATCGAAATCTAGATATTCCGCTTTATCAGCAGCTCTATCAGCTTTTAAAAGAAAATATGCACGAGGGACGTATTCAAAAAGGAATGAAACTCCCTTCAAAAAGGCTGCTCGCAGCACAGCTTTCTATTAGTCAAACGACTGTAGAGCGGGCTTATGAACAGCTTGCTGCCGAAGGCTACATTGTGAGCAAACCAAGAAGTGGCTGGTTTGCTGATTATGATGGTTCTGATTTTGTTCATATTAAAATGCCAAGCACGTCATCTATTAAGCTAAAAGCGCAAGAAAATGAACAAATGATTGATTTTCATTATGGGAATGTGGATTCCGCTCACTTCCCGCTTTCCGCCTGGCGAAAAAGCATGGTCAATAGTTTAGACCAATATGGGCACGTGCTCTATCGTCCAGGAGATGTTTTAGGAGAGCTTGAGCTAAGAGCGCTCATTGGAGAGCACCTGTATCAATCGCGCGGTGTCCATTGTCTGCCTGAGCAAGTCATCATAGGGGCCGGCAGTCCTGTTTTGATGCATCTCTTGTGCCAAGTCTTCGGCCCGAATATTACCATAGGGTATGAGGATCCTGGTTCTGCGAGATCGAGAAAGATTTTTGAAGCCAATCAAATGAAGATTCTTCCTATACCAGTTGATCATGAAGGAATCTGTATAGAGGAAATCCAAAAAGAGCGGCCAAGCCTTTTATATGTAACGCCTTCTCATCAGTTTCCGCTCGGAACGATTATGACGATTAATAGAAGAATTGAACTGCTTAAATGGGCAGCCCAAAATCAAACATTTATTATTGAAGACGATTATGACGGGGAATTTAGATACAGCGGACGGCCGATCCCATCCTTGCAAGGGCTTGATCAGCATAACCGTGTCATTTACATGGGCACTTTCTCTAAATCTCTTCTTCCGTCATTGCGTATTAGTTATATGATTCTTCCTGCACTTCTTTTAGAAAAAGGCAGTGAAATCACTTCTTTGTATAAGCAAACGGTGTCCTGCCATAGTCAACTGACGCTGGCTGAATTTATAAAAAATGGCGGATGGCAAAAACACATCAACAGAATGAGAAAGCTGTACCAAAAAAAAAGAGCCATTTTATTAGAGACCCTACAAAGCGAATTAGGAAGACACGTAAAGATTCGAGGAGAAAACTCAGGATTGCATGTTTTGCTCGACGTGTACTCACCATTCAGTGAAAAAGAGCTCATTGAGAAAGCAGAAGAGCACGGCGTGAAAATTTATCCTGCATCCGTTTTTTATACAAAACAACCTCCGACAACTACAGTATTAATTGGATTCGCAGGGGTTTCTAAAGACAACATACGAGAAGGGATAAAAAAACTGAAAGCTGCCTGGAACATATAAGGGAGCTTTCCGTGATGCTCATACTCATTGGTACGAATAGATAGCTTTATTGGAGAATGTGTACAAATCACAGAAAAAAAAGCACATATTTACTAATGAATTAAGGGTTTGAATATTGTAAAATCAAACTAAATATCATTGTGTCATAAAACGTGACATGAGTGAAAGAAGTGACGGAAGGTCGTCCGCTGTAAAAGACGAGCATTGAAATGAAATAAAGCTGGAGAGCCAGAGATAGGGGAGTGAGCAATGAAACAATTTGATACGATCATTCAAAACGGAAACGTGGTTTTCTCGAATGAGGTGAAAAAAACAAACATTGCGATTAAAGAGGGGAAGATTGCGGCGATTGGCGATACGCTTTCCGGCGAAGCGGAGCACATTATCGACGCAGAAGGCCAATATGTGCTGCCTGGCATGATTGATGTCCATGTCCATTTTAGTGACCCGGGCCGTGAATATTGGGAAGGATTCCATACAGGTTCTCAAATGATGGCTGCAGGAGGCTGCACAACCTATTTTGATATGCCGCTTAACGGGATTCCTTCTACAATTGACAAAGCCGCACTCTTCGAAAAAGCGGAAAAAGGCAGCCAGACGTCCTGGACCGACTTTGCTTTATGGGGTGGACTAGTGCCAGGCAATGAACCGTATTTAGCCGAACTTGCAGAAGAAGGTGTGATTGGATTCAAAGCCTTCTTGTCTACAACAGGAAATAAGGAATTTGAAAACGTAGATGACGTAACACTCTTAAAAGGAATGAAAATCATCGCGGGGCTCGGCAAGGTGCTGGCTCTTCATTCTGAAAGCGGACCGATTACCGACTGGCTCAAAGAAGAAAAAGAACGGGCCGGAAAGGTATCAGCAGATGATTACTTGGAAACACGGCCAATAGCGGCTGAAGCAGAAGCGGTACAGCGTGCTCTTTATTATGCAGAAGTAACGGGATGCCCGCTTCATTTCGTTCATATCAGCTCCGCAGAAGCCATTGAGAAAATTGAAGAAGCAAAACGTAAAGGCATGAATGTAACCGTTGAAACGTGTCCTCACTATTTAATGTTTAATCATCATGCTCTTCAGGAAAAAGGGGCCATTGCGAAATGTGCACCGCCGCTTCGCCTGCCAGAAGAGCAGAAAAAGCTGATTGAGCTTTTGATTGCTGGAAAGTTTGATATGATTTCTTCTGATCATTCACCATGTACAAGTGATTTAAAAGATCCAGCCACGTACAACTTGTTCCAAGCATGGGGCGGTATCAGCGGCGGCCAGTTTTCTTTGCTTTCCATGATGGAGCTTGCCCTGCAGTATAAGATTTCACTTGAACATGTAGCACAGTGGACAGCATCGAATCCGGCAAAACGGTTTGGTCTTGCTTCCAAAGGGGAAATTGCAGAAGGATATGACGCCGATTTTGTGTTATTGGCTACGGATGAGTCGTTTACCGTTACTGAAGAAAACTTCCTTGCCAAAAACAAAATCAGCTTGTATATCGGACACACTTTCCCGTGCACGGTGAAGAAAACGATTAACCGTGGGCATATTGTATATGACCAGGGTGCGATCTTGCCCGCGCAGCCAGGCGGCCAGTGGATTAAGCCGGTACAAGCCGAAGAAAAAGCAGCCAGCTCAGTTAACTGAGCTGGCTGCTTTCTTAATAGAAGGCTAATTTAAGGTGTGGAAAACAAATTCGCAAAGCTGTTATTCATCCCGTCATTCGTCTTTAGGCTTTGCCTCCCGTAGAGGATGAATGTCGCTAATGTTTAAAACCATTAAAAAGAATCTTGTTATCATATGTAGAAAATTTAATACATATCATAGCAATGTTCTTTTTGTCGTTTTAACCAATAAAGCAAAACCTTTTAAAAAGAAAAAGGAAAGGGTTCGAAATTATAAAGTAGTTATAGGTGTTAATAACCGCTTTTCCATTTTGTTCTAATAAGAACATCCAAGCCAGTTTGGTTGCAGATGCATAAGATAAAGAGAATTCTAAGAGAATGGAGGTGACAGAATTGATAGTGACGAAAAAGAACTTTATTTATACAGTACGAAAAGGAGACACGCTTTTTTCAATAGCCAGCAGATTCAGAAGCTCTGTTAAAGCCATTGAGGAAGCAAACCATTTAACTTCACCCGTGACAGACCCTGGGCTTATTTATCCTGGGAATGTGTTGGTGGTGCCTAGCATCTTAGAATCAGGGAGAGTATCTTATATTGTAAAACACAGCGATACAGTCAGTGGAATCGCATCAAAATTCAGCACATTTACAGATCTAGTTTCGGGCATAAACCAATTGAATAAACCAATCATACCGGATCAACAGCTGCAAGTTCCGGTGTTTATCTATGAAATAAAATCAGGAGATACGCTTTCCAGCATTTCACGCAGATTTGGAATTTCACTTTCAAGCATCACTAAAGCAAATCAGGGACGTCCAGGTTATCAAGAAGACCTTATTTGGTCAAAGTTTTATTTGATTCTTCCTCTGCCCACATCTCGAAATATTGCTGTATGGTTGCCCCTTCCCGGAGCAAAAGTAGTTAGCGGACAGCGAGTCCAAGGACAAGCAAGAGCATTTGAAGCCGTTCTTCACCATGAGCTAAGAGATGCAAATGGAGTGATCGTTTCTAAAGAGCGCTTTACAACAGCCGATGCAGGAGCCCCTGAATACGGAAATTTCAAAAGTACATTGCCTTTCGACAAACTCCCTACAGCAAGTACTGGGGAACTTCGTGTTTTCACGAGAAGCGCTAAAGATGGGAGTATTCAAGATCTCGTGAAAATAAAAGTAATCTTTTAAACGTATCGAGCGGAAAGCACATTCTATGGGTCATTGACTCGTTAAAGTGTTTTTTATTTTTATACGATACAAAATAAAGGAAAGGAAAGAGTATTGTATAGATAGGATTTCTCAGCCAAGAAGTTTACTTTATTTTTGGTAAAAAGCCTACGCGGCAAAGGGATCTTTTGGTATAATGAGATCTTGAGTGTAAGAGAGAAAGAAGGAAGAATGGTCGTGGGGTATACGTATAAAAAACAGCTCTACCGGTTAGAGCGTTCCTATTTAGATTACGTGATGAGTGAAGGGTTTATTCGGCTGGCATCGGAAGATGAACAAAACGGACCTGAGTTTCATATTGATCTGCCGAACTCTTTCAAGAGAAAAAGAGCAGGCTTGGAGAAGAAACATATACCTCCTCATATGCGTGTCACGGTCCAAACACTGATCGACACAACTGCTCTTTCGGCGGAAGAAGCCAGCCGCTGAGGGAATGAAAGCGGAAGCGCCAAACAAGCACACGATTCGAATGACGGATCATGTGCTTGTTTTCGTTTCAAGGAAAATAGTGATCTGTTTCTTTATTCCGCTACCTTTTCAAGATTACCATTTCGCTCCATCTTAAACTTAACAGAAGGAGGAGACTCTTCGGAAAATACGACAAGCTTGCGAGCGCGCTCCATAATCTGCATAAGAGATTCATAATCTTCCTGCATAGAGTTATACACTTCTTTCAGCTGATCGAGCTCTTTTGTGACGCTTTCAAGTTCAAGCTGGAGCCGCTTGTTTTCTTCCTGAAGGGAGGCGGTATTTTCTTCAGGTGTCATCGATGACAAATATTGAATGACATCAGTCATCGTCATATAGCTATCTGAACTGCCGGAAGGAAGAGCTGCGTTTTCTGATTTCATATCTGCCCGCTGTTTGCTTTGAGCGCGCAGCCGCTGCTTTCTTTCTTTTTTGGCTGTTTCCATCGCTTGAATATAATGCTGGCGGACAACAGCGTTCCAGCGAAATCCACATGCTGCTCCTGTGCGGTTTAATACTTCTCCTACTTCTTCAAACGCTTTCAGTTGTGTACTTCCTTCCCGCACATGCTTTAACACCGTATTGGCTAGGAAAAGATCATTGTCTTTTGACCAGGCATCCTGACGAATATTCAATGTAAGTCACTCCATTTCGTTTTCATAGTTATAGTAAAATCTAACTGACTGGCGATAGATATGAAGAGTCTTTCCACTTTGGTGTTAGTTTATTCATAAAAAGGGCAAATTATTCTTCGTACATAAAATATACATAGGAAGAAGCAAAAGAAATGCCGCTGGATGGCGGCTATTTTTCTAAGAGAAAGAGGCATTATGATGCGTGAAGGCAAGTTTAATGTAAAGCGGATATACATAGGGCTCTTTGGGCTCGGCAATCTCTTTCCATGAAGTGATGTTGACGACGGGGATGGAAATTCCTTTATAAGAGGTGACAGATAAGGTTCCTTCTATTTCAACCCACATATCCTGTTTCAAGTGTGCAGCTCTATCGAATTCTGCTAGAAAACCGATCAGGCTGGCATCCGCTACGCAGTGTGTAATCAAAAAGCGCGACAAAATAAGCTGGTTGGTTTGAAGACTCTTTTCTTTGAAAACAAAGCCCGTCATTTTGAGCGTACGGCCATTGTACTTGTGGGGATCGGCATTTATTCGCTCGTAATAAGGCTCAAACACCCCGTCGGTCAGGTGAATTACACGGCTGCGTTCAAGAGCGCTGATCCTTTGGTCGAATTCTGCCTGCTGTACTTCTTTTCGGTCCACGGCTATTTCTTCGTGTTCCGACGGAAGGCTTTTATTCTCTGTTTGCAAAAGCAAACCGGCTCCTTTTTGGGCCGCGATCGTTGCATTCAATGTTTGAGGCGGCAGTAGAAAGCCTGTCACCAAGGGAAAAGTTAAAACAGAATAAGAGATATATTTCCGCCTGGAATGGTGATGGCAGTCATGCTTGCAGGACGGGATGTGCTTGTTTTTAGGGCTCCACAGGCGAAAAAATTGAATAAAAACAAGAAAGAAAAAAAGATAAGCGGCACATAAACTAAGCCACGCATAGTCAGGATTTACATATTTTAAGATGGTTCCGCTCGTGTGAAGATTCAGGAAAAAAAGAGAGAAAGCCGTTAAAGCGAGAGCCTTAAACGCTTGATGGGGGTGAAATATCATAAAAGCCGCCTCCTTTACAGAAAAGGTAAAAAGTTTGTACAGAGAAAAACAATGACCGTGATCAAAACGAGTAAACTAAGAACAAAGGTGATCCGAAATACACTGAGAAGCATGAAGGTATTTTTTAAATCGATCATGGGGCCATAAATTAAAAAAGCCAAAATAGAAGAGGGGGGAAACAAATGGCGAAAAGAAGCGCCAATGAATGCATCTGCTTCTGAGCAAAGGGAGAGAACATAAGCAAGCCCCATTATCACAAGAGCGGCGGGAATTTTTTCGCCTCCCGCCTGCAGGAGAGACTGCGCTGAGACATACGTTTGAACAAATGCGGCAAGAAAAGCTCCAATCACAAGGTATTTCCCCATGTCGAAAAACTCATCAATTGAATGAGTCAGCATGCCCCATAAGCGCGCACCAAAGGTGATTTTAGACGGTATGGCTGAAGCCTCTTGTTCTACGGGCTGCTCCTTCAGCTGATTGTGCTTGAAAAAAAGGCCGACCAGCAAAGAAATGAGAACTGCTGCGACAAAGCCCACGCCCATTCGCAGGCCGGCCATCTTCATATCCTGCCCGAAAGCCATATAAGTTGAAAAAAGAACGATCGGATTAATGAGTGGTCCCGTCAGGAGAAACCCCACTCCAGCGTGAATGGGCACTCCTTTGGCAACCAGCCTCCGGACGATCGGTACGATGCCGCATTCACAAGCTGGAAAGCAGGCGCCGATAAGGCAGCTGGCCAAAACGGCTGTAAACCGGTTTTTCGGCATCCACTTTTTGATGTGTTCTTCACGAATAAATATTTGTATAAAACCTGCAATGAACACACCAATTAAAACAAACGGAATCGCTTCTATCAGGATACTTAAAAAAATCGTATTCAGCTGCAAAAGTGAAGAAGGAAGGGACGAAAAGAGATCTTCCTTTTTAAAAAAAGGTTCAAAGAATACAAATAACGCCATACAAAGAAGGGTGACAGACAGTGTGATTGTGAATGGATGAAGACGAATGGATGGAATCATAAGTTTCTCCTTTTTCAGTTGAAAATAAAGACGCCCTGTCCATCGTATATGTATGTATGGAGAAAAGAATTAGTACGATATCGTTGCCTTTGAGGAAGAGAAGTAACGGTATTAGTAGAATCTCAAGAACGGTAAAAAGAGATACAGCGGCATAAGGCGGTATCTCTTTTACATACTCGAAATGGAGCAGAGCAGCTTCATGATCTCTGTATAGAAGAACAAAAGAACTAAACGATTCGTTTCTTTTATTTTTCCTTGATCGGTAACGGCTTCTGGCTTTTAAAATAAAAAGAGGTTCCGTTCTGATTGGATTGAAGATCGTAATCGAGATGAAGCAGCCGGGCCACATCGTGAATAATTTTCAATCCAAGGCCGTTCTGAGCCTGGCTGTCATCAAAGCCGGCGCCATTATCACAAAGGGAAACAACTTGATTCTCAATCTTCACTTCGAGCTTTGCGGCTTTTGAGTGTTTTAAGGTGTTTTGAAATACATTATCAAACAGCCGCTGCAGCCATAACTCATTACTTGTCCAAATTAATGAATGGTGATTGGCATGATAAACGAGTTCAATCCCCTGCACGTTGTACAAGTAACTCCATTTGGTGACCATACTATTTAACAAGTCGCCTACCACTATGTCATGAGTTAGCAGGTAGGAATTCTCCAGCGTTTCTCCGGACTGTACATTCAATCCAGTCGTCAATTCGGAAATATAGTGGATTTGCTTATAAAGCGATTCAAACAGGGGGTCTTGATCTGGATACTGGCTTTCTAAATAAAACAACTGCAGCCGAAGGGCCGTTAAGGGTGTATTAATGTCATGCTGCAGCTTTTGCAGAAGTTCTTTCTTCATTTCTTCCTGCTGCCGGAGTTCCAGCTCTCTATAAGCCGTTCGGTCTATTAACAGATTCACAGACTGGATAAGTTCTCCTATTTCGTCTTTCTTGCTTATTTCCAGCTTGCTCGGGAGCTGTTCACTGCTGGCTAAATTCCGCACCGTTTCATTTAATTTGTTTACTTTACGAAGCAGCGAGTGGATGGACTTGGAAAACAAAAAAGACAGTAAAAAGAAAGATAAACAAAAAGCGGCCATCATCGTCGGATAAGCAAACGATTCATGAAAAGGAACACGCTCTGCTGGATCTATAAGACGGTAAATGATGACCATGATAAAATTAATGGCAAATAACGATAAAGGAACACTAATAACGACTGAAAACAAAAGAAGCTGGTATTTTCGTTTTAACGTCATTTCTTTGTACATGTATTTAATCGGTACCCTTCTCCATAAATGTTTTGAATAATGCTGCCTTCATTGTCATCAATTTTTGCTCTGACTTTTTTTATGTGTACATTTATAATATTTTGATTTCGCTCTTCCAACGGCCATAAATAATCAAAAAAGTGATCTTTTGTTAAAATACGGTCTCTATGCCCGTATAAATAAAAAAAGATTTTTCGCTCGGTCGCTGTAAACATGACTTCCTGATGAAAGCCTCCGTTAAATACTTTTTTTCGCTCGGCATCAATATACAAATGGTTAATCTGCATAAAGGTTCCGTATGTAAGATTGAGCATTTTTTGCATTCTCAGGAGCAGTTCTCTCGGATCGAAGGGTTTGACTAGATAATCTTCTCCTAATGTTAGTCCTTGCAGCTTGCTGTCTATATCCTGCCGGGCAGAGAGAAAGAGGACAGGAATGTTCAGCCCGGCGTTTTTGATTTTTTGTGTCAACTGATATCCGTCCTCGCCAGGGAGCATAATGTCCATAATCACCAGGTCAATATGCCGCAGATCGTTCCATATACCTGTTCCGTCTTTTTTCCAGCGGACATCATAGCCTTCCCGCTGCAGAATTTTCTGCAGCAGGCCGCCAATCATGGTGTCATCTTCTACAATTAAAATCGTAAATCCTTTCATTCCGTCACCTTTTCCTTTTGTAGTGGAAATGATTAATCAGTTTTTATGTCGGTTAAAAAATCAACAGTCAGCTCGTAGATTTCGTCAGATGCGTACAAATAGATAGAGTGTTTTCCTTTTACTTTTCTTACTTCTGCGTGCTCTAGCTGCCGGGCAAATGCTTGATAACTTTTGTTTTGTGCTTTTGTGTACTTTGAATGCTTATTTTCCTCTGTATAAGCGGATAAAAGCAAGACAGGTGTTTGTTTCGGAGGGGGGAGAGCCGCTGATTTTTGTGCATTTTCCGTACTTTGAAGCAGCTCCTTTGCCATATTGTCGTTAAACATTTGTTTAAAGGACAGCGCTTTAAACTGATTTTTTTCACTCTCCGTTAAAAAGGATTGATGGATCACTTCAGGATCGTAAACCTTTGAAGGAGTCAGGCGTTGAAATCCAATTTTCGTTAATAGGCTCATGCTCTTTATCATCAGTGAGTCAGCCGTACTCCATTGATGATTCGCATATTCATGGGGCAATCCAATATCCAGCGCAATGATCGCTTTGATTTCCTCCGGATATATCTGTGCCCAATAAATAGCTTCCAGTCCGGAAAGAGAGTGGGGAACAAGAATATAGGGAGGCTGATGACCGCTTTGAAGCAGCGCTTCTCTTGTTTGGGCAACGATCGTATCTATATCACGGTGATCGTTTAATACGTCACTATATCCATATCCACCACGCTCAACGACGGCAATGGTGCTTTCTTTTGCAAATTTGCTGTATAACCCTTTCATTTCATAAATAGGAGCCGCAATGCCGGAACCTGGCATAAACACAAACGTCTCCGGGCCGCTGCCTTCACTGTATATATTCAATTTTTGGCCGCCGAATTCAACATATTTGCCTTTATGTTCGAGCAGTGCCGCTTCCTTACTCAGCTGATCATGATGATACAAATAAACGAAGGCCGTTACAACAAGGACAAGAGCGAGACATCCAGCTGCTATTTTCTTGACTGTATTCATGAATGTTTTCATACAAAACTCCTTTCACGGTATAGTGAAAGGATAATGAACAAAAATAAATTTCTCATAAATTTTTCGTGAATTTTTCTCTCCTTCTGAAAAATGCTGCTTTTTGGTAATGCCTTTGCAATCATTTTTACCATTCGATCTACTACCTGAGGAAACAACCCTTCTCTAATTTTAGTTTTATGAAGATGCAGCGTGAGCATGGATTGGACAAACAGGTGCTTGATTTTTTGAAAGAAAAACAACAGCGATACTAGCTTAAAATAGCATAAAGATACAAGGAGAAACCATCTTAAAAGATCAAAGATTTTGCTGTTTTTTTGGGGGGATTTGGATAAAATATATTTATAAATAATTAAAGGCAAACTAATCGAAAGGTTAGGACGCAAAGCTGCGGATCTAAAATTCAATAGAATCATGATAGCCGGGCTGCAGAAATGGACGGTACCATCGCCATGAGTACAAACAGCGATTGGTTCATGTTTATTCAAGAAATGACTCGCTTAACGAGCGATTATAAACGCTGTGAGGATAAACGAATAAAAGAACAAATAGTAAGCGATATTACGCTGTTAAAAGAAGCCATTGCACTGCTTTCTTATCCGAAGAGATAAGAAACCTTGTTTTCTAGAAAAAACGGGCTCTAAGATTAGAGATGGAGGCATGGATATGAGTCAAAGAGGTACAATAGCGCTGATCGGCGGAACTGGAATAGTAGGGCGGCATATAGCAGGTGAGGCTGTGAAACATGGCTATAGCGTCCGTATGCTTGTGAGAAATCCCCAGAAAATAAATGAGCAAAACAGCAGTATCAATATATTGGAAGGAAACGTGGAAAGCAGGGATATAATCAAAACGCTGTTAAAAGACTGTCAGGCGGTCATCAATACATTTGGCCAGCCGCCGAAGGCAGTGCCGTTGTACAGCAATGTAACAAAACAGATTCTTGAGATCATGAGTGAGCTTCAAATTAATCGGTACATAGGCGTAACAGGCGGTTCGCTGACGTTAAGAAATGATAAAAAAAGCCTGCTCAATAAAGCAGGCGCTAAACTGTTTCAGACAGTCTATACGGAGATGCTGCAAGATAAGAAAAAAGAGGCAGATCTGCTTTTTCAAACGAAAGAGCTCGACTGGACACTTGTCCGGCTTCCGTTTGTGAAAGAGCGAGAGAAAGCAGCTGCCGTGAAGGTAAACGCTGCGGATATGCCGGGATTGACTATTGGTAACAAGGATATAGCCCGCTTTCTTGTCAGCCAGCTGGAAGGGGAGCGGTATATCCATCAAGCTCCTTTTATTTCTAATTAGTTTAAGCTGCCTCGCTTACTTTAGAATTTCCTTTTAATTTAATACCAGGTGCTATAATTAGGTGTTATAATAGGCGTATATAAAAGTAAACGAGGTGCAAAGAGATGAATGGATCTAAAGCACGTATAACGGCCCTTGGCGTGTATGTTCCCGAGGAAAAGTTAACCAACGATGATCTTGAAAAAATGATAGATACGAGTGATGAATGGATTTTTCAGCGGACCGGAATAAAAGAAAGACGAATAGCTGGAAAAGACGAATATGCTTCCCATCTTGCTTTTCGGGCTGTTGAAAACCTCGTGGAAAGATACAAAAAAGAGCTGCATGACGTTGACGGTATTATTGTAGCGACTTCAACTGGGGATCACGCTTTTCCGAGTGTTGCCGCCCAGGTGCAGCACCACTTTCATATTCCAGCAACGGGTGCTTTTGATATTAATGCCGTTTGTGCCGGCTTTACTTATGCCCTGCATTTAGCTAATACAATGGTTACATCCGGCGTGCATAAAAAAATATTGGTTATAGCGACGGAAACATTGTCCAAAGTAACAGACTTCACCGACAGAACAACCTGTATACTGTTTGGAGACGGGGCCAGTGCTTTACTGGTAGAATATGATCCGGATCAGCCAAGCTTTTGGGGTGTACACATGGGTACAATGGGAGAAGGCGGCGGCCATTTGTACCGGACCGCGCTCGCAGATTCTATCCATGGAAAAGAGCTGAATACAAGCGGCAAAATGGTTCAAAACGGCCGGGAAGTGTACAAGTGGGCTACCCGCACGCTTCCTGAAGGCATAGAAGAACTGCTGCGAAAATCAAATGTCCGTGCTGAAGATATCGACTGGTTTATCCCGCATAGTGCGAATATGCGCATGATAGAATCGATTTGCCAAAAATCAGGATTTCCACTTGAAAAAACATTAACGAGCATGAAACTCTTTGGGAATACATCGGCTGCATCTATCCCTCTCGCTTTAAATGGGGGAGTGGAAGAAGCAAAAGTGAAAGCTGGAGACACATTGCTGCTGTATGGATTTGGAGGAGGACTTACTCATCTAGGCCTTATTGTGAAATGGAACGTAGAAGAGCCTGCTTATTAAGCAGGCTTTTCCTTTTATAAAGGAGAGCTGGTTGTCATAATTGGATGAAGTTTTCCGTCCACGGCGAACGATACTTTCCCTGTTTCCTCAGACACCACAAGTACAAGTGCGTCACATCTTTCGGTTAGTCCAATCGCTGCACGGTGCCGCGTGCCTAACTTTTTACCGGACCAGTTTTGGGCGGATAGGGGCAGGGTATTTGCCGCTGAGAAAATTTGGTTCTCACGAATCACCACCGCTCCATCATGAAGCGGATTGCCAGGATAGAAAATAGATTCAAGCAATGAATGAGTCAGGGCTGCCTGCATGAGCGTTCCGGTGTGAATAAAAGGGTCCACCGCGTCTTTACGCTCGATCACGATCAGCGCTCCATGCCGCTGATTAGACAGGTGCTGAATGCAGGTGGAGATATCCAAATACTTATCTGTAAAAGGAGACAGGTAACAGTTTAAGTAAAAAGAAGCTGCCATTCTTTCTACTGTTTCAAATTGGTCTTTAATGGCTTCAAGTTTGCTTAAAGCGCACCCATCGTCCGCTTTTAAGGTCTCGATACCTTCCTTCATATGAAAAACAATTTCTTCAAGCTGCTGGATTAATTTCAATTTTAATGGAGAAAAATCACAATCGCTTTTTTTCATGGTCATCCACCTCATTTCAAGTCGTCGAACGTGCCAGCGGGTGTGAAGAGTATGTATAAAGAACGGATTTTTTATTTATTCTGCGGGTTTATGTGAAACTTATGTAACCATTTGCGTTTTTCTTGAATGGAATGAGCGGGTTTTTAGCGAAAAGAACTGATTTCGCTTTAAACAGCTGTAAGCATTCAAATTGTTTAATGATGCCAGGAATGATATAATCGTACCCATTCAAATAGTGGGAAAGACCGGTATTTGGAGGAAAGGTAAGTCTATTCTTACTTATTTTTTTGGAAAATGTAAGCGTAAACAAGAAGGAGTGGTACGTTAAAAGTGTTATTAATATGATATGCCGAAAAGTATGCTGACATAGCAGGTTGAGCCAAGAACTGCTGCTTAAAAATGTTAACGTTAACATTGGGGTGAAGGAGTGTAAAACGCAAGCTGAGACAGTAACGAAAAAGGAGGTTTTATCCATGGAAAAAGCCGTCAGTCCGTATTCCTTTACAAATATGCTTATTTTTTTTATTCCGCTCGGTTTTTCGGCCAGCTTAACGGCTATTACCCACTTAATCATTAATGGGACACTAAGCAGGGCAGATCACGCCGAAGTGGTCATTGCCAGCTATGCCATCGCACTTTCTTTATTTGGAATTATAGAACGGCCCGTCCTGGTATTTCGCCAGACCTGTTCTGCTCTTGTGAAGAATGAAGCTTCTTTCCGGCTTTTAAGCAGTGTTTTTATTCAAGTTTCGCTTCTGATTTTTGTTGTGTGCGCCTTGATTGGCTACACACCGCTGGGTCATTTTGCGTTTGTGCATTTGTTTAATACGGATGAAACGATGCTGGCGTCTGTCACTTCTACATTCAGGGTCATTACCTTTGTGATTTTTTTTTCCGGCCTCCGCTGTTTGTATCAAGGAATTATCATTAATCATTTTGAAACAAAATGGGTGACAATTGGCGTCGTGGTCCGGCTTTTTGGCATGTTTTTAGTGGCTTATTACTTTGTTTGGTCCGGCCATGTGAACCACAGCATTGTAGGAGCCATTATTTTTTTAACCGGTATGGCGATTGAGTGCATCATTAGCGTTTGGCGGGGCCATCGAATTGTCAAAAAAGAAATGAAAAGAAGGGAGCCGGCTGTAGAAAAACGAGACATTTACGCATTTTACACGCCGCTTGTTTTTTACTTATCTTTTCAAACGGTAATCATTCCGGTTATTTATGCTTTTCTTGGTAATATTAAAGATGCCCAGACAGGCATGGCTTCTTTTGCCATGGCCCTCAGTATTACAAATTTAGTGCTTAGTTTTTTCATGTATACCCATCAAATCGTTTTGCAGTTTTTCAAAGAAAACAGACGGGCTGTTATCCAATGTGTTATTGTGTTCAGCATTGTGCCTTCTTTGCTTCTGGCTTTCCTGTGCTACAGTCCGGCAGGCATCTGGTTTATGATGAATGTGATGGGCACAAATCTGGCCCTGGCAGAGTCTTCTTTAACAGTGCTGCAGTTTTTTATTTTAAAAACATTCCTTTTTCCCTGGGTGGACTTTTTTGGGGGCATTCTTATGCTGCATAAAAACACAAAAAGTATGGTCGCCCCGCAGGTGTACAATTTAGCCGCTGTGACCGTCAGCAGCTTTTTACTCGTTCAATTTGTGCCTTATTTAAACGGCAGTGCCGGTGCGATTGCTGCTTCACTCGGTGAAATGGTCGGACTGCTTGTTGTAATGAGAGTGGTTTTTCATTTGCGAAAAAGAAAGAGCGGACATTCAGAAACGGTGGTTTAACCTTGATAAGCAAAGGCTAAAGGTCCATGACGGACGGAATATTCTGACTCTTTTCAATGTGAACGCTTTGTGAGGTGATTCGCACATAACAAAACGGTAAACAGTGGACAAAACGCTAATTTTGTCGATTATGTGACGACAAAGGTAGTTTTCTTCTTTATTGAATGAAGAAAAAACGTACTTTATGATGAAAGTATGTTATTAACATTTGAAAGGAAGAAAAATAAATGGCTCAATCTAATATAAAAGTCGCTGTTCAGAAGTTTGGTAACTTTTTAAGTTCAATGGTTATGCCGAACATTTCCGCTTTTATTGCCTGGGGCTTGATTACGGCACTTTTTATTCCTAGCGGGTTTTTTCCAAATGAAAGCCTTGCCAAAATGGTCAGCCCGATGGTTACGTATCTCCTCCCGCTTTTAATCGGGTATACAGGAGGGAAGCTTGTTCATGACCAGCGCGGGGCGGTTGTCGGCGCTATTGCTACCATGGGGGTTATTGCCGGTACGGATATTCCGATGTTTCTAGGTGCGATGGCAATGGGTCCGCTTGGCGGATATGTGATTAAGAAATTTGACCAATGGATTGAAGGAAAAGTAAAATCTGGCTTTGAAATGCTTGTAAACAACTTCTCTGCCGGAATTTTAGGCGGGCTGCTCGCGATTTTAGCTTTCCTGGCGGTTGGTCCAGCGGTAAAAGCTTTAACAAGCTGGCTGGTAGGCGGTGTAGATTGGCTGATTGCAACAGGATTGCTTCCTTTAACAAGTATCCTGATTGAACCAGCAAAAGTGTTGTTCTTAAACAATGCTATCAACCACGGTGTATTATCACCGATTGGGGTTGAACAAGTAAAACAAGCAGGCCAGTCGGCTTTGTTCTTGCTTGAATCCAATCCAGGACCAGGACTTGGCGTTCTGCTTGCATACTGTATTTTTGGAAAAGGCACTGCAAAAAAATCAGCTCCGGGAGCAGCAATTATTCATTTCCTCGGAGGTATTCATGAAATTTACTTCCCGTACATCTTAATGCGTCCACTGCTGTTTTTAGCCGTTATTCTTGGAGGCATGAGCGGTGTGTTCACACTAGTTCTTTTAGGCGGCGGTTTGTTTGCGCCGGCTTCACCGGGCAGTATCCTTGCGATTGCCGCTGTAACGCCGCATAATGCAAGTGCGTTTACTGCAAACTTTGCCGCTGTGCTTGTCGCAGCAGTAGTGTCCTTTGTGGTCGCTTCGTTTGTGTTGAAAACAGGCAAGCAGACAGAAGAAAACATTGAAGATGCGGCTCAAAAAATGCAGGAAATGAAAGGGAAGAAAAGCTCTGTTGCCGATGTATTTGCTTCAAACCCTGGAGAATTCCCGCAAGATGTAAACAAAATTGTTTTTGCTTGTGATGCAGGAATGGGTTCAAGTGCAATGGGTGCTTCGCTTCTTCGTAAAAAAGTAAAAGAAGCAGGCTTGAATGTTTCAGTAACAAACACATCGATCAGCACCCTGCCAGCGGATGCACAAATTGTCATTACACAGGAAGAGTTAACGCCGCGGGCGCAAAACAAACTTCCGAATGCATACCATGTATCTGTTGACAACTTCCTCTCCAGCCCAGAGTATGAAAAATTAATTGACCGTCTCCACAACGGCGGACAGGACCCTGTAGAAGAAATTGTGGAAGATGCGGAAGACAACGTTCCACAAAACGAGGATGGACGAACAGCAGACGGTTTATTGTTAGAAGAAAATGTGTTCTTAAATCAATCTTTTGCTACCAAAGATGAAGCGATTCGTTTTGCGGGTAATGTTTTGTTTAAGGCAGGGTATGTAAAAGAAAACTACATTGAAGCCATGATTGAACGTGACCAAATCACATCCACTTATATGGGAAATGATGTAGCAATCCCGCATGGAACAGAAGAAGCGAAAAAAGAAGTATTAAAATCTGGATTCACAGTTATTCAAGTTCCTCAAGGCGTTGATTTTGACGGCAACCTGGTCCGCTTGATCTTTGGTATTGCGGGCAAAGACGGCACGCATTTAGAAATTCTGTCCGGTATCGCCGTAACATGCTCAGAAATGGAGAATATCGAAAAACTGGTGAACGCTCAAACAGCGAAAGAAATAATCGCTATCCTCAATGGTTCAAATGAATAAGCTTTTTATTCAGTAGAAAAGTGCTTCGTGCGCTTTTCTACTTCCTGTTTTCTAAAGAAATAAGACAAAAGGAGGTGGCAGCATGTTTATTACTTCGAGGGAAAAAGCCATCATTGAGCTGATCATTAAAACATCAGGGAAGCATACCGCTTTTTCCATTGCCTCTTCTTTAAGTGTAAGTGTGAGAACCATTCAGCGCGATTTAAAATCGGTTGAGAAAATTCTGGAGCACTTTGATCTTCACCTGCAAAGAAATACAAATGAAGGCTTGATCATTGAAGGCAGAAATGAACAAATATTTCGGCTGATTCAGCACTTAACAGGCAGCCATCCAGTGGATCAAACACCGAAGGAAAGAAAGCTGCTGCTGCTTTTAGTCTTGATGGAGGAAGCAGAATCCTTTAAGATTCAAGCTTTAGCATCCGATTTAGGTGTCAGCATCACTACATTATCCATGTACTTAGACGAATTGACCGAGTGGCTCCAGCCGTTTCACATTGAACTGAGCCGAAAACGAGGCGTCGGAGTAGAACTGAAAGGACGCGAAGAGAGCAAGCGCAAAGCTTTAGCCCATTGTTTTCTCATGGATTTTAATGAAGAAATGATTGAAAGCCTCTTTTTACTGGAAGAGGGAAAATACCAGCAGGAAAAAGTCCTGCATTATTTCCTTCCGCATTATATGCGTGCGATTGACCGGCTGGTGAATGAAACGATGAATAACCGGTATTCCCGCCTGGCGGACAGTGACTATATCGGGCTTATTGTTCATATTGGCATTACGATGCAAAGAACAGAAGCGGGCTTTTACCTGGAAGAAGAGTTGTTTTTGAGCGAAGAAACAGATGAACACAGCCAGGTAATGGCGATATGTGCACAGCTTGAAGAATTCTTCTCTGTTTCATTTACGAAAGAAGATGTCGAGTATTTAACCACCGTTTTAAAGGGATCCAAGCTGCAGGAAGCAGCGGCCGTTCCTTATGACAGTGTGGTTTTGGGCCAAATGATCAAGCGCGTGATTCAAGATGTATCCTCTCAGCTCCATGTTGATTTAACCCATGATTTTTCCTTGTTTCAAGGCCTTCTTGCCCATATGGAACCCGCTTTGTTTCGCCTGAAACAGCAGATGGGGCTTTTCAATCCGCTAACAGAGGAAATTAAGCGGAAATATCCCGTTTTATTTTTGGCGGTAAAAAACAGTGTAGAAAAAGAATTCGAGGAGATTGAACCGTTTCCTGATGATGAAATAGCCTTCATTGTCCTTCACTTCGGTTCTGCGCTGGTCATGCAGGAAGAAAACATTGCCCTAAAGGCACTCGTGGTTTGCCCAACGGGAATTGGTGCATCGAGGATGCTGGCAAGCCGCATCAAAAAAGAAATTATCGAAATTGATTCAGTTGAAATCAAATCACTGAAAGAAATCGGGCAGCAGAACGTACATACATTTGATATCATTATTTCCACCGTCCGCCTACCGCTTATACATACCGAATATGTATTGGTGAATCCGCTGTTAAGCACGGAAGACATCATGGCAATTAAGGGTTTTCTGCAGAAAAACGTTGAAAAATTAACCAAAAATAAAAAGTATAAAAAACCACTGCCGAAAGAGGAAGACTCACCTGTAAAAGTAGAAAGGCCTTTAACAGAGTTGCTTAAAGAACTTAAAGATACGCAGCAAAGTATTGAGGCGCTGATCGAACATTTTCGTGTACACCCTATCGCTCAGGCACAGGATTATAACCAAACGATAAAAGAAATGCTAGAAAAAGCAGAACAAGACGAGCTCCTATCTCAAGCACCTCTTGTATTCGAGGCGTTAAAGAATCGTGAAAGAAAAGGCGGTCTTGGTATCCCTAACACAGGAATGGGGCTCTTTCACTGTAGAAGTGAACACGTTCACGAACTCGTTTTTCAAATTGCGTATTTACATCACCCTTGTTTAATCAAAGGAATGGATGGAAATGAGATAAATATGAAAAGTTTGCTGCTGATGCTGGCTCCGGAAGAATTAAGTGCGAAAGAGCAGGAAATCATTAGTTTACTGAGCACCAGCTTGATTGAAAGCAACGAGGCGATCATGATTTTTTCCTCCTCGAATGAAGAGATGATCCGCACAAAAATGGAATCGATTTTTTTAGATTATCTTCATACTAATTTGATAAAGGAATGATTGAAATGAAAACAGTTGTACATTTTGGCGCAGGGAATATCGGCCGTGGATTTATCGGAGCGCTTTTCTCCGATTCTGGCTACCATGTGACCTTTGTAGATATTGCCGATCAAACGATTGATCAGCTGAACAAAGATCAACAATATCGTGTAAAACTGGCAACAGACCAGCAGGATGAGATGACTATTACGAACGTATCCGGTTTAAATAACATGAAGCAGGAAGAGGAAGTGGTGGCTGCCATCCAGCATGCCACCTTTTTAACAACGGCAATTGGACCGACAATTCTTCCTCGTATCGCGCCGTTAATTGCAAAGGGACTTACAGAAAGAATGAAGACAAGCGATGAAAAGCTGTTCATTATCGCCTGCGAAAATCAAATTTCAGCAACGGACTTATTAAAAGGATATGTACTGGAAAACCTGGATGATGATATAAAAAGCCGTCTAGAAGGCAGAGTGTTCTTCTTCAATTCTGCTGTTGACCGTATTGTACCGATTCAAAACAATCAAGGGTCACTCGACGTTCTTGTAGAGCCTTATCATGAATGGGTAGTGGAAACAACAGAAGATATTCCTGCGATCGAGGGCATGAAAATCGTTACAGACCTTGCGCCATTTATTGAAAGAAAGCTGTTTACCGTTAACACAGGACACGCAGTGATTGCGTATCTCGGTTATCTTGAAAACAAATCAACGATCGATCAAACGCTCGCAGACGAAGCCATTGAAAAGCAGGTGCAGGCGACGTTGAATGAAACCGGGGCTTACTTAATCAAGCAATACGGATTAAATGAAGAAGAGCATCAGCAATACATTCATAAGATCATTGACCGTTTTAAAAATGCGTATTTAAATGACGGTGTAACAAGAGTAGGGCGTTCACCAATTCGCAAGCTTGGTCCAGATGACCGTCTGGTTCGTCCGGCTGTCCAAGCTCAAAAAGCAGGTCTTTCCTATACAAACTTGGCGAAAGCCATTGCAGCAGCCCTGCTGTTTGACTACAAGGAAGACGAAGAAGCAGTAAAACTGCAGGAGATGATTCAAGAGAATGGGGTAGCTGCAGTACTTAAACAGGTAAGCGGACTGGATGAAAACAGTGAGATTACCCAGGAAGTGCTGCGTCAGTATGAACTGCTTCAAAAATAAGTAACCTTTTTATAAAGACCATGTTAAAAAGCCCGGAAGAATATTCTTCCGGGCTTTTTGTTATTTGTACGAAACGGCTGATTAATGAACCAGGCTGTACAATGCTTTAATGTGTGACAAGTAACGGACATTACTTGCTTCTTTCATAAGCGTTGCCGGCAGTCCTTTAAGTGCTGTGTTGTTCGCACCAATTGTGGCAACAGCATCTTTACGGCCGAGGCTGGCAAGCGTACCAGAATTCACTGGTTCGAATGTATCCATTTTCTTGCCTGTCAGGTAAGCGAACAAGTTGTAGCCAACAAGCTCACCCATTTGCCAAGCGTTTTGTGCAGTCGGCGCATAAGGGCGTCCGCCGTCAGCAGGGAAAGCTACCGCACTGTCGCCTGCTACAAATACGTCTGCATGGGATTTAGATTGAAGGAATTCATTAACCGTTGCTTTGCCGCGGTCCACTTCAAGGCCAGATTCACCCACGATTGGAAGTGCTGCAACGCCGCCCGTCCAAACGAATGTATTTGCTGTAATGCTTGAGCCGTCTTTTAGCTCAATTTTGTTTCCTTCTACTTTTGTAACAGGAAGACCTGTCAAGAATTCAACGCCGCGCTTTTGAAGGCTTTCCGTTGCACGGTCAATTAAAGCATCCGGAAGTACTGGAAGAATCTTCGGACCCGCTTCTACAAGCTTGATTTTCAAGTCGTTGAAATCAACACCGTATTGTTTAGCGATTTTCGGGAAGTTGTCGACAATTTCACCAACAAGCTCGACGCCTGTTAAGCCGCCGCCGCCGATGACGATTGTAGCATCTGCTTCGTTTTTCGTTTCGGCATATGCACGGATGCGCTCTTCGATATGGTTGAAAATTTTGTTCGCATCTTCTACAGATTTTAACACCATGCTGTTTTCTTCAAGACCTGGAATACCGAAGTAACCAGTCTGGCTTCCAAGGCTTACCACAAGCGCATCATACGATAGGGAAGAGCCGTCTGCTAATTTAACTTCTTTATTATCTACTGAGAAAGATTCTACTTTCGCGATTTTAAGATCAATATCTTTTCCTTTGAAAAGCTTTTTCAATGGAATCGCAATGGCTTGCTCTTTCAGTGTTCCTCCAGCAAGGCGGTGCAGCTCTGTAATAATTTGGTGAGTAGGGAATTGGTTCACCACTGTTACTTGTGCTTCATTTTTGCTTAAATATTTACGAACAGTCAGGGCAGAAAGTACGCCGCCATAACCTGCACCTAAAATCACAATATGTTTTGACATCGTTTATTCTCCATTCTTACTCATTAAGTGGTAAAAGACTTATTTTTGATTTGCGCGCTCGTTGCTCACTTGAAGGAACGCATTTGCAAAACGGAATAGTTTTTGAGCCTGCGGGTCTTTCAGCATTTTCATTAAACCAAACAAGCCAATTACTTCATTACTTTCATCTGCACGGTCTTTTGCTTCAATAGCAGTAGCCGCAAGGTTTTTAACAGTATGTGTAACCGGTTCTGCAAGTTCTGTAACCGCACTAACCGTATCATTTTTTAACACTTCGTCGGTTGCAACAGATTGAGCGAAATCATATGTTTTTGTTAGAATTGTCGTCAATTCTGTTAATTTAGGAAGATGTTCAACTAAAACTGTTAATGATTCTTGTACTTCAGGCTTTAAAAGCTGATCAAGTACGTCTAATTGTTCCTGGCTCACAGTCAATGTTTCTGACTTTGGTTGAGTCATTGTTTCTGGCATAACCCATTCTCCTTTGCCATAGCTGTTTGCTATGTATATATTCTCCAAATCTCTAAAAGTTTGTGAAATGTTGCACAAGCGATTCCGCGCGAAATCGCTTTTAACACTATCAGTTAAACTTCACTCCACTATTATAGCGCTTTATCGTTCCAAAATTCCAGCTTAATTTTCATTTATTCTTAAAAAAATTGCTCATAAATCTATGGTAAGTATTGAACAAGTCAGTGGGGCTAATCGGTATAAAGAGCTTGAAGACCAAATTAATGCAGCCAATGAAGCGTTAGGATGTACATGCCTAGACAAACGGAGAGCGTTATCAAAGAAAAAATAGGGCGAATAAGATATGTTTATTCGTATGGAAGATCAGGTAATTAATATCGCAGAAATGGGACAGAGGAGTGTCAGAAATTTATCTTTATGTAGGTGGCTATTTTCACAATAAAACAACAGCAAAGGAAGCAGCTCGAAATGCTGATAATGTAAAGTGAAAGCAGGCAGAAGAAAGAATGATTGCAGCCGCCCAGCGTATAAATCAGAATGCTGCCGCATATGAAAAACGTAAGCAGGAAAAAAGAAAAGCGGGAAGCTTTCAAATAAACCATTCCAAGGGGGAAGGATCATGAGAGAAGGGGATTGGATTTGTGTCCGCTTTGATTTTCACACATATTTTGGCTACGCAAACAAAGTATATGATGGTCAAGATGCGTTTCAAATGTGCATTTTAAAACGGGTTGATAAAAAGGGTAGTCAGCATTTCCATCTAGGGAAATACAAAATGCTATATCAATCGCAAGCTGAACTGATTGAAATTGAGCATTTAGCAGATGATTATTCCACTTTGATTGATCTTGCTTTAATGACTCGTGATCGGGAATGGTTTGATGAATTAGTTGAGAGGGCTTCTTTAAAGACAGAAGAGCCTCTTGATAACCAAAAGCATTATTGGATCCTCCAAGGTATACAAAAAATAAACAAGATGATAGCTGCTGGCTTTGCTGTCCTCGGACAAGCTTTAAGAAATGCTTTTAGTTTTATCAAAGGGAAGTTCCTAGAAGTGCTTAATGAAATAAAGCTTTATAAAGATAAATGCGCAGCACTTATAAAGCAGTTGAGTGAAAGCTATAAGGGTTGGTGGATTAAAGTGGATACAAGGGAGCAAAATCAGGTACTGGCTGGATAATAAGCAGAAATTCGTAACGGGCAGGTGTGAACGGAATGAATACGATCAAGCTGACGAAAAAAAAGACGCTTTCATCGCTATAACTAAATACAGTTTGCATATAATTCAAATTAAATCCAATACCAAACAATAATTAAAGTGTGCATACATCATACGACATGTTTCTGGTACACAACCCCAACCACGTTTTTCATTAGAGCATGCTGGTATGTTTAAGGAAAGAAGTTAAGCGTGAAGGTGAAGAATAACGATTAAAGGCATCCTATGGGATGTTTTTTCTTTGCTCAAAAAACCTATTAATCGAAATTAATAGGTTCTTCAGTAACATTTAAAGTAGCTTTCACAATGGTAACATCTTGAAAATTAACTTGAGAATTCATTGTAAAGTCATCTGGCAGAGCAGATATGTATTTTAAAAATTCAGCAGCATGTGCAGGGGATTTAAAATGGGTACAGTCCAATATATCACTCGTCGTATGAACAGATCTGCTTCCCTCGAGGGGGGGAATCATTAAATATACGTCTTCGGATTTTAATACATGAGTTACTTTGCCCACTAGTTGATCCTCCTTTATTCTAAAGCCTTTTATTACCCGTAATAGGCTATGAAAAAACCTTTTTTCACAAATATAATGTATATGTGAAAGAGTAAAAAATAGAACCCTGCAAAGAGACAGGGATAGATAATTTTTTTCGTACCGCAATTGGGTGATTGACGGATATTATGGACGATGCTTAAATCAATTTTTTGCTTTGTTTCCATGCTGCACACTCTGGAACATTCTAGTACAGAGCAAGGCAGTACGAGGTAGAGGGAAATGAACCCCACTCGTCGTTAGCAGGAAATTAATTCTCGATATAAACGAATTCCTGACGTTTATTCATAAGCCGTCATTTTCCCTTTTATTTAAAAACCATTCCCCTTTTGCGATAGAGACTACTTGGCCGCCTACTTGCACATTTATTTTTTCCCTTTCTTTTTCTGCTTTTAAAAATAATAAAGAAGGCCGTTTTATTTCGTATCCCTGCTCTACACGAATATCAATCTCCTCGTTGCCAAAGTAGCGATATTGAACTAAATAGGCCGCTAAACATCCGTTTGAACTTCCAGTAGCAGCATCCTCCGGGATTCCGTAATAAGGGGCAAAGTCACGAACGTTTAAATGGTTTTCTGCGTTGTATGTTTCCGGGGAAAACGCCAAAATAGCTTTTGCTTCGGTTTGTTCAATAAGCTGATAGTATTTTTCTAGATTTACGTGTATGTTTTTTATGGCATGCAAAGAGGTGACAGGCACAATAATAACCGGCAGGCCAGTAGATACCTCTTGAATAGGAAATCTCTCATCGATATATGCTGGATCTATATTTAAAATATCTGTTATTTGATCTGCATCGATTATTTTTCCGAAAGAAGGTTCATTTTGTTTCATCCATACAATCTCTTTTTTATGATCAAATGTAACGGGTATTTGACCGCTTTTGTATTGCAAGAGAATAGAATCTGCCGGTTCTTTGACCATTTCTTTGTTAATCACAAAAGCTGTGCCGAGCGTTGGATGTCCGGCAAAAGGAATTTCTTCGTTCGGAGTGAAAATTCTAACGCTGTAGCCATCCGTCGTTTCTGTATTCGATAAAATAAACGTTGTTTCTGAAAAATTGATTTCTTTGGCGATTTGCTGCATTTCATCAGCGGAAACGTCTTCTGCTTCTTTAAAAACAGCCAATTGATTTCCTGTGTATGGGCCTTGAGAAAAAACATCGACAATAGAATAAGGAATCTTTTTCATGGGTCCCTCCAGTATGATATGTATTTTTAAAGATTATGACATACATTCCATTATTGTGTGCTGTGCAATGCATTTTCTTCGGCTATTAAAAGTGCTTCATTCGTCAAGAAGTCTCAAGAAAAGGTTACCGGCAAGCTGCAATATTCGTTAATATTCCTCTGTTTTTACAAAAACTTTCAAAATATGGCTTTTTATGTGATGATTCGCCAAGAAGACTTCATAAAACCCGTACAAAATAAAACAAAAACCTTATATTGTTTCCGCTTCCTTATCAGATTATAATGACAGAAAGTAGATAATTTTTTGATAACAGGGAGCGTATTTAATAATAAATTGGAGAAGAGAAATGGAGACTAACTTTATTACCAATCTAGCAGGAATGCATAAGAATCATGCCTTTCTTCAATCGATGTTCGAAGAGTTAAAACTATCCATTTGGTATATGAGCGTAGAGGATGCTTCTTTTTGGATTTCCAGTGAGGCTGCCCGCCTTTATGGATACTCACAAAAAGGTCTAGAAAACAACCTTTTGCTGTGGCAGGAATTTGTGTTTTCAGAAGATCGCCCTATCGTTGAACGTCACAGGCAACAATTGTTATCTAGCAGTCCATCTACGGTCGAATACAGAATTATCCAGTCTGACGGAACGGTGAGATGGGTGCAGGAAACAGCAAATAGTTTAAAAGATGAGCATGGAAAAGTAGTGTTATATACAGGTATTGTTCTCGATATTACGAAGCAAAAAAAGGCAGACCTTCAGTTGGCCGAATGGGAAGAGCAGTATCGTCAATTTATTGAGCTGTCTTCCAGTTCAATTTTTTTATGCCAAGCAGAAACCGTTGTATATGCAAATAACACAGCTTTGCAGGCAGTGGAAGTTTCTCATGCAAAAGAGCTGGTAGGAAGACCGCTCGAAGCCATCTTTTTGCCGCAAGAAGCAGGAGTTTTGAGAGATCAGCTGGATAAAGTCGTAAAGGGCGAGCAGCCTCCTGCCCGTAACATAAAAGTGAGAATGCATAACGGAAAAACGATGTATGTTGAGCTAAGAGCAGTCCCTGCTTTATTTGATGGAAAATTAACGGTGATGGTGGTCGGAAAAGAGGAGCCGGAAGGCGATCAGTTGCCTAAATTCTCAGCTAAAGCAAGCAGCCCGCTGCAATCTATGGAAAAGGGGCTGCCAGAAACATCCGATATATTCTATTATGAGGAAAAAGATTCACCGGTCTGCCGAAACCGTGAACTGTTGCAAAGTGGGATAAAAAGCCCAGCGATAGTAAATGCTGAGAAGTCCATTAAATATGAGGATTTTTATGATTATTTAACGGGTCTTCCGAACCGAAGCGGACTGCATGTACGCCTTTGTGATGAAATTTTGAGAGCGTCTGCACTAAGCAAAAGCTTTGCAGTTCTTCTTTTAAATCTTGACCGGTTCAAGGTGGTTAATGACACATTGGATCATACAGCAGGAGATCTTCTTTTAAAAGAAGTCACCATTCGCTTAAAATCTTCCATTTACGATAATGATATGATATTCCGCCAGAGCGGTGATGAATTTCTTATTGTGCTGCGAGATGCGGACCGGGCGGTTGCTTCCAATGTGGCAAAGCGTATTTTGGATGCTCTTTCAGCCCCCTTTACCATTCAAAATCATCGTATTCTTACATCGGCCAGCATCGGCATCAGCTTATTCAAGGAAGATGGAGAAACGGCTGAAGACTTAATTAAGCATGCTGACTCGGCGATGTGTCAAGCAAAAAAAGCAGGGAAAAATACCTACAAGTTTTACTTTTCAAAGGACGGCGGCTTTAAATTAAATCCATTAAAAATGGAAATAGACCTTTATAAAGCGATTGAGCGTGATGAATTGTCCCTGCATTATCAGCCAAAGGTAAACTTGAAAACGGGAAATATTGTAGGGTTTGAAGCGCTTCTTCGCTGGAAACATCCGGATTGGGGGTTGCTGCCGCCCGCTTCCTTCATTCCTTTCGCTGAGGAAACCGGATTAATTATTCCAATTGGAAAATGGGCTTTATATCATGCATGCAAACAAAATAAACAATGGCACCAAAAAGGTTATTTAACGGTGATAGCCGTTAATTTATCCGTCAGGCAGCTGATACAGCCGGATTTCGCTGCTACTGTGGCAGGCGTTTTGCAGGAAACCGAGCTTGAGCCCCGTTACTTAGAGCTTGAAATTATTGGAAGTATCTCGGAAGACGCTGACCGAATTCTGTCAGCATTAAAGCAGCTTAAAAATTTAGGCGTGCAGATCAGTATGGATGACTTCGGGACAGAATTCAGCTCACTTCATTATTTAAAGCAGTTTCCGGTTGATACGTTAAAGATTGACCAGTCGTTTATTAGAGAACTTCGTCATAACCCGGATGAAGAAGCCATCGTAAAAAATATTATTTTAATGGCCCACAATTTAAAATTAAATGTAATCGCTGAGGGGATTGAGACAGAGGAGCAGCTGCTGTTTTTACAGCAGCACTTATGCGATGAAGGCCAGGGATATTTCTTCAGCCCGCCTTTGCCAGCTGATGAAATAGAAAATACCTTTTCAAAAGTCCAGCAGCTGATGAAAAAGCACGGGCTTCCTGAAGATGTAAATGAACGCATGTGGGTCCGGGAGTTATTAGACAGAGCAAAGCAGGAAATGCAGGAGACCATTCGTCTTCAGCAAGGAATGACCTTTAAATTTAAAAAAATTCATGACCAGTTTATTCATACATTATGTGATGGAGAACTGCTGTACCGGATGGGGTTGACGCCTTCTCAAGTAGTTGGAAAGGTATTGTATGATTTTATGCCTCCAAAGGCTGCGGCAGACAAAGAAAAATCATACCGACGGGCCTGGGAGGAAGAAGAGGTTGTTACGTATGAAAGCATGATCAATGGGATTGATTACCTTAGCGTTTTATGCCCCGTCAAGAAAGGCGGAAAAGTCGTAGAGGTCATTGGTTCAGCGGTCGATATCACTGACCGAAAACAAGTTGAAGAAGCGCTGCAGGAAAGCGAAGAAAAATACCGGCTGATCGCCGATAACATGACCGATCTGATTTGTCTGTTAGACAGCAGCGGGCACGTTGTATACACTTCTCCTTCACATACAACGGTTCTAGGTTACCCTCAGGAAGAACTAGGCGGCGACAAAACCATCGCAAAAATACATCCTGAAGACGTTGAGTTTTTTCAGCAGGAGGTAAAGCAGATTATTGAAACGAACCATTCTTCGCAGGTAGAATTTCGTTTTTTACACGCTGATGGGCGCTGGCTGTTAATAGAATGTGTCGGCACGCCTGTTCTAGGAGAAAACGGAGCCGTCGAACACGTCGTTATGGTAGGAAGAGATATCACCGAAAAAAGAAAAGCAGAAGAATTGCTGTTAAAGTCAGAAAAATTAACGGTAGTAGGCGAGCTGGCTGCTGGTGTTGCTCACGAAATAAGAAATCCCCTTACGTCGATTAAAGGGTTTGTTCAACTGCTGCAGCAGGGCATGATCAAAGAAGAATTTTTCAAAGTGATTATGGAAGAGTTTGACCGGGTGGAGTGTATTATCAAGGAATTTCTTACACTTGCGAAGCCGCAGGAAATTCAATTGCGAAAGATCAATATTAACAAGGTACTAGAAGATGTGGAGACGCTGCTGCGATCTGAGGCCTATTTGCAAAACGTGCAGATTCTGCATGAAACAAAGCAGTTTATTCCTTCATTTATGTGTGATCCAAACCAGATTAAACAAGTATTTATTAACTTACTTAAAAACAGTATTGAGGCGATGCCTGACGGCGGGGTGGTACACATCCGGTCTTCTATAGAAGGACCGAATGTATTGATCACCATCGTAGATAATGGAATGGGGATTAAAGAAGACCGCATTCAAAAATTAGGAGAGCCTTTTTACAGCAATAAAGAAAAAGGAACCGGATTAGGCTTAATGCTGTGCTTCCGGATTATCCGCCAGCATAAAGGCACAATCGTCTTTAAAAGCAAAGAAAATGAAGGCACCACTGTAGAGGTAAGACTTCCGCTTTTTGATCGAGCTTCAAGTTAAAAAAGAGTGAGGGTATCAGATAAACGAGGGTGGAGAACATAACGCTTAAGGCCGGGCTTCGGCAGTGGCCGGTTTAATCTTATGTCAGGTTTGTCTATAGAATGGAAGGAGTACAAAAACCCTGATGATCAAAAGGGCAGGAGAGATGGAACCATGAAAATTGGAGATATACTCGCGATGACAAGAAAGGAGCCGCTCGAAGAAATCGCAAAGCAGCATTTAACGATTGGCAAGACTGCGGCAAGACAAGCGCTCAAGAATGCCGGATGTTACTGCAAAAGAGGAACACGGGGCTGGCACCACGACAATTTGCCTCAAGTGGCAGAGCGGTCAATTTATGAGTTTATAGAAACGCGAAAAGCAAAATCAAAACCGATGTTGGATAATCAAACAGCAATCAAAGCATTGATGGCCAGGGCTGACGCCCAGATCAAAGCGGAAGCCGCGGTGACAGACAAAGAAGAATATTACCAGCTTGATGCCATTGACCGTATTTTGTTTCGTGAGCAGCTGGAAAGAGACTCCAAAACGTACAAGGGCTTTAATTGGGATCCGGATATCATCGAATTCATCAACACGGTCGAGGAGAAAGACCAGAGTGAACTGATGAATGAAATCGTTCGCAGTGTATTGGTCAAAAAAGGATTTTTGTAAACGGATTCTAGTAAGAGGGGCAAAACCACTCTTTTTATATGTCTGGGCTGTTTGAAACAGTCGGGCTTTTGGGGGCTGGCTGGCCCAAAAGTAAGATAGGGGAATTTCCCCCTCAAGATGGGGAGATTCCCCGATACGAAAAACACTTCCTGATTCTTATTATAAGAGTCAGGAAGTGTTTTTTATTTGTAAGGAGGAACGAAAATGGCACAAACAGCAGCAGTAACCCATAAAGAAAAGCGTTCATTGAATCGTGCATTTGCTTCTCATTTTGCGAAATCCGTGTTTTTGACCGTAAGTGGACTTTTTATTTTATCTCTTATTGCCACAAGGATGTTTACCCATGTAGATCTGAATTTGTATGGCTATATGGTCGGCACGCTTGTTTTTATCGGCGGCTTCTTTTACCGGTTTATTTCTTGGGGAGAACGGCCGCCTACGAAAATTTTTATTAAAAAGGGACTTAAGCTTTTGTTTCGCAGGGAAACTGCGACAACATCGGTGGATCACCTGGCTGTATACCGTTTTATCTGGAATCGCGGCTTTTATCGGTGGACGCAGCACTTGTTAATCGGGTGGGGCTGCATTCTTTCCTGCTTCGTTACATTTCCGCTTGTCTTTGGATGGATGTATTTCACGATGGAGGAAAACGGCTACTATACGATCGTAGCGCTTGGTATGAATGTCATGACCATTAAAGCAGACGGCATCATTGGCTTCTTGTCGTATAACGCTCTGAACTTCACTGCTTTGATGGTCATTACCGGTGTATGTATGGCACTTTACCGCCGCTTGAAAAACATGCAGGCACGGGCAGAACAAAAATTCATCTATGATTTTCTGCCGCTTTACCTGCTTTTGTTTGTTTCCGTTACCGGCCTGCTGCTGACGTTTATTAACATCTTTTTAGACGGCAAAGGCCATTATGCAATGTCGCTTATTCATCAGTATTCAGTCATTATTACACTCATTTACCTTCCATTTGGGAAGTTAGCACATATTCCGTTCCGTCCGCTCAGTGTATTTGCAAAAAATTACCGGAAGCACTACGGCGAACAGTCGATGAAGAAATGTAAAGTGTGCGGAGATTCATTTGTTTCAACTGAGCAGTCAAACGATGTACGTGAAGTGCTCGGGGCCAATCATATTGATTTTCAAATGGACGACGGTTTTCACCTGGCTGAACTTTGTCTGCCATGCCGCCGCAAATATCGGATTTCCCGATTCTCAGGAATTGCCACACATGAAATAAAAGCAAGGGAGACCAATCAAAATGCAAAGGGATAAATTTTTCAAAGAAGTTGAAAACTTGACCCATCCAAATGAAAAGCTGATTAAAACGCATTGCAGTTATTGCGGTATGCAGTGCGGCATGAACCTGCGGGTCAATACGGTCACGAATAAAATCATCGGAGTAGAACCCCGTTACGACTGGCCGGTAACAGTTGGGAAAATGTGTCCGAAAGGGGTAACCGCCTATCAGCAGACAAATCATAAAGACCGGCTGTTAAAGCCGCTGATCCGGGACGATGCGTCCCTAAAAGGAACAAAAGAAGGGTTTCGTGAAGCAAGCTGGGAAGAAGCATACGACTTGATTGCCGAGAAATTCAATGCGCTGCAAACGAAGTACGGCAAAGACAGCTTAGGAGTTTTCAGCGGCGTGTCTATGACGAACGAGAAATGTTACTTAACGGGGAAATTTGCCCGCGTAGCTCTTGGCACTCGCTACATTGATTATAATGGGCGGTTCTGTATGTCCAGTGCGGCAGGCGGATTCCTTTGTTCATTCGGAGTGGACCGGGGCTCCACACTGCCATGGACTGATATCCATGAAACAGACTGCTTATTTATCGCTGGAAGCAATACAGCGGAGTGCCATCCAACGTCTATGTTCCGGGTTTGGTCTGTGCAGGAGCGGGGAGGCTACTTGATTGTGGCTGATCCGCGTGAAACGCCTTTGGCACGAAGAGCAGACGTTCATTTAGATTTAAAACCGGGGACGGATCTCGCACTCGCAAACGGGATTTTACATCTATTGATTCAAAACCATTATACGGACGAAGCGTTCATCAGCAATCACACGAACGGCTTCCAAGAGACGAAAGAACTTGTGAAAGAATTCACACCTGAATACACAAGCCAGTTAACAGGAGTTGCACCCGAAAAAATTATCCGGGCAGCAGAGATTTATGGAAAAGCTCCCAATGCCATTGTCTTGTTTGCCCGCGGTATCGAACAGCAGCACAAAGGGGTCGATAACGTATCTGCTTATGTGAATATGGCACTCGTTACGGGAAAAATTGGCCGTCCAAAAGCCGGCGTTGCGACCTTCACCGGTCAGGGGAACGGACAGGGAGGACGAGAGCACGGCCAAAAAGCGGATCTGCTGCCGGGCTACCGAAAGATTACAAATCCAAAGCATGTCGAGGAAGTATGCGAAATATGGGGCATCACACCGGAGGAAATGCCGGAACCTGGTGTATCTGCCTATGAAATGTTCGAATTAATGGACCAAAAAACCATTCGCGGACTGTACCTGCTTTGTTCTAATCCTGCCGTATCTGCGCCGAATTTAAACTTTGTAAGACAGGCAATGAAAGATCTTGATTTTATGGTATGTGCCGATTTTTATTTGTCCGAGTCAGCCGAGTTTGCGGATGTGATTCTGCCAAGTGTCACATGGTCGGAAGATGAAGGAACCGTGACAAACCTGGAAGGCCGGATCATTAAAATCAATAAAGCACAGGAACCCATTGGAGAGTCTAAGCCAGACTGGCAGATGCAGGTAGAGCTGGCTGAGCGCCTGGGCAAGGGAAAATACTTTTCACATTTAAAAACGGCCAAAGACGTCGCGGATGAATTCAGGCTGGCATCAAAAGGCGGATATGCCGACTATTACGGGGCTACATGGGACAAAATCGACAAGCAGGACGGTGTATTCTGGCCGTGCAGAGATGAGAAAGATCCAGGAACACCCCATATGTTTTTAGACAAAAAGTTTTACCACCCGGATGAAAGAGCTAAAATCTGTGCGCTGCCATACCGTCCGCCGGCAGAAGAGCCTTGCGAACAGTATCCACTCCGGCTGACGACAGGCCGGGTTGTTTACCACTACTTATCTGGCAATCAAACAAGAAGAATTCAGTTCCTGCATGATATGTGCCCAGATCCATATGTAGAGGTTCATCCGGAAACGGCTGCTCAGTACGGCATTGAAAATGAAGAAAACATTCGCTTATTCACCCGGCGTGGTGAAAGTGTGTATCGTGTAAAGATCACCGAAGCCATCCGAAAAGACACGGTGTTTGTTCCTTACCATTTTGGGCATGAGCAGTCTATTAACCTGCTTACCATTGCGGCGCTCGATCCAATATCCAGAATGCCGGAATTCAAAGCGTGTGCCGCACAAATAGAAAAACTAGCACAAAAGAAGGTGCAGTAAATGAAAAAGAGATTATATCTAGAACTTGAAAACTGTATCGGCTGCCGTTCCTGCCTTGCCGCTTGTACCCAGTGCGGCGGGCATGAAGAACGGAACCGTAATTACGTATACGATGTGAATCCGCTTGTAAACCGGCAGACGATGCCTTTAATGTGCCTTCACTGCGTCAATCCGGCTTGTGCAAGAAGCTGCCCGGCACAAGCTATTCAAATTCACGAAACAGGCGCTGTTTTGTCCGCGCTGGTGGAAAAGTGCATTGGCTGCCAGAACTGCACCATCGCCTGCCCGTATGGGATTCCAAAGTTTGATACGGAGCAGAATTTAATGTACAAATGCGATTTATGTATCGACCGGACAAAAGACGGCATCCCGCCTATGTGTGCAAGTGTCTGCCCATCTAATACGCTTCAGTGGCTGACAGAAGAAGAGATTGAAAGAAAGAAAAAACAGCATGAAACAGGAAACGGAAAATGGGTAACAAGCATGCCGTACTTAGAAGGAGATACGAATGTGAAAATCAGTCTTCCAGGTATTCTGCAAGGTGTAACCAAGCTGTTTTAGAAGGAGCGAGCATGATGGAGAAAAACAGTAAAATTCCATTTAAAGAAGATAACTATACGCATAATATTGAACGAAACGGCGAGCGGACACTGGATCGGCGCGGATTTATGAAAACACTTGTAGGAGCAGCGGGCTTGTTTGCGGTTTCTTCACTTCCCTGGGGGGCGGTTGCCGCCAAGGAACTGATGGGACTTGGTGATAAAGAGTATCCGAGAAAGAAAATTGCCGATGTGTCCAGTGTCGCCATTGGGGATTCCGTTGATTTCACTTTTCCCGGGGAGCATGACAGCGCACTTTTGATCCGGATTAGTGAAAACAAATATGTTGCGTATCAAAATGCATGCACACACTTACGCTGCCCTGTTTTTTGGGTGAAAGAAAAAAGTGAAATGATCTGTCCGTGTCATCACGGAAAATTCGATGTTCAAACAGGAGCACCAACGGCCGGCCCGCCAAGACGGCCGCTGCCGGAAATTAAAGTGAAAGTGGAAAACGGCACCATTTATGCGGTTGGGGTAAAGCGCTATGAAGCGTAACTATGTACGGGTCGCGCTTCTTTGTTTGATTTTGCTGGCGAACATTGTTTTTACACAGCTTATGGTTCACCAATACTTTTTTCAACATTATGTAAATGCCCTTGTTTACTGCGGAATCAATCTTGTGTTATTTCCAGCAGCGATATTTATTTATAAGGGAGACCAAAAGAGCAGAAAGGGCGAGCAGGCATGAACAACGAAACGTACGTGGACTTTTGTTTTATTCGGAATGAGCAAGGCCGGTTTAAAGAAGATATTAATGCGCTTCTTCATGACTTGTTCAGCACAAAGCGCTTACATTGGTATTTAGAAGAAAAGAAAATAGATACGGCGGAAATGGTGATTGCAGAGATTAAAGGGATGAGTGACTGGACCTCTGAAGGGGACTTGCTGCATTATCTGGAAGAGAAAGCGGATGAACGGTTCTGGACATACGTGCAGGGCTGCCAGTTATATATCTATCCGTTTCAAAAAGGGTGTGCTTCCTGTGGAACTCATTAAAACAGAAGAGCTGCGTCCGTATATCGCGGTCCCTGTTCAGGTAGGCGTACAAGACGCCTCCGGCGAAAGAGCGCCCCTGGTAAGCAGAGTGATTCAAAAAGCAGCCATATGTCCGGACGGCACGCATATCCGGCTTTACTTCGACCGGCGCTTTTTCTTGGCAGTGCCGAGAAAAAGCTGTGTAACGAAAAACGAACAGGAATGGATGGCTTTCGATCAAGAAACGGAGCTTTCCTATATTGTCAGAAAGGAAGAAGCATAACATGATGAAGAAAATACAACTGCCGCTGCAGACATTGAACTTAACCGCTGGTTTTATGATTTGGGTCATTCTTTCCTCGCTTATGCCTTTTATTAAAGAAGACATTGCCATTCCGCCAGAGCAGCTGGCTTGGATTACAGCCATTCCGGTTGTGCTTGGTTCTATTTTACGCATCCCGCTTGGGTACTACGCCAATGTATTTGGTGCACGGAAAATGTTTATGGCAAGCTTTGTGCTGTTAATGTTCCCAGTTTACTACATTAGCGCTGCAAACAGTTCAGTAGATTTGATGGTCGGCGGCTTGTTTTTAGGGGTCAGCGGTGCGATCTTTTCAGTAGGGGTTACGTCTCTTCCTAAATATTATCCGAAGGAACGCCATGGCTTTGTAAACGGTATTTATGGAGCTGGAAATCTGGGAACGGCTATTACTGCTTTTGGAGCGCCTGTTGTGGCTTCGGCAATCGGCTGGTCCGCCACTGTACAGCTTTATTTAATTTTACTTGGCATTTTCCTGATTGTGAATTTTTTCCTTGGCGATAAAGCTGAAACAAAAGTGCGGACGCCGCTGCTGGAGCAAATAAAAGGCGTGTATAAAAACGAAAAAATGTGGATGCTCAGCTTGTTTTACTTTATTACATTCGGTTCATTTGTGGCGTTTACCGTTTATCTGCCAAACTTTCTCGTAACGAATTTTGAACTCGATAAAGTGGATGCGGGAATGAGAACGGCCGGCTTTATTATCGCTGCTACGCTCATGAGACCTGTAGGAGGCTGGCTGGCAGACCGGTTTCACTCCCTTATTTTACTGATGTTTGTATTCACAGGTGTTGCAGCCGCTTCTGTTCTGCTTGCTTTTGCGCCGTCTATCGCCTGGTACACAGTGGGCTGCTTAACGATCGCTTTTTGCGCGGGAGCAGGAAATGGCGTGATTTTTAAACTGGTTCCGATGTTTTTTCATAAGCAGGCCGGTGTTGTCAACGGCATCGTTTCTGCAATGGGCGGACTGGGCGGATTTTTCCCGCCGCTTATGTTAATGGTATTATTTAAATTAACAGGGCATTACGCGATTGGCTTTATGGCACTGTCCCAATTGGCTCTTGTCAGCCTCGTTCTTGTAATTTGGATGTTTTATCAGGAAAAGCTCAGCATTGCCAGCCAGATTATTCATCATACTGCTGAAGGCATGATTTTAACGGATACAAGCGGGAAAATTATGGCGGTAAACCCTGCCTTCACAGCTCTAACAGGCTATGAGCCGGAAGAAGCGATCGGAAAAAATCCAAACTTCTTAAAGTCCGGCATTCAAACAAAAGAATTTTATCAGGACATGTGGAAGACGATTGGACAAAAAGGTGTCTGGCAGGGGGAAGTCTGGAACCGCCGAAAAGACGGCCAGAACTACCTGGAGTGGCTGACCATCAGCGCCATTAAAAATGAAGCGGGAGAAACGAAACAATACGTCGGCTTGATCAGCGATGTAACAGCCCATAAATCAAAGAGTTAAAGGAGCAGAAAAGATGAGCATCCAGCCAATGGATCACCAGATAAGTTCTTATATTATTATGTCGCAGGAAGAAGAGCTTAAACGCATTGCGCTGGACCTTCATGAAGGAGTCGGCCAGACGCTTTATAGTGTTTACACAGGATTAAATGTAGTGGAATCCGCTGCCGATGGGCCTGAAGTGAAGCATTATCTGCAGGATATGGTGCAGCTGCTCGAGAAAACGATTAAAGAAGTAAGAATGCTGGCGGTGGAGCTGCATCCACCTACTCTTCATACGGTCGGCCTTTTATCCGCCATTAACAGCTATACAAAGTTATATACGGATACTTATGGTATTATGGTAGAAATTGAAACGATTGGCGAGCCAGGAAAAATAGAGGAAAAAGGAACAGTTGCCCTGTTTCGCGTATTCCAGGAATCTTTAGCGAACATTGCCAAGTATGCAGATACCTCAAAAGCAAAAGTGACTATTATTTGGGGAGAGGGCACTGTAACGATGGGAATTTCCGATCGGGGCAGAGGATTCGAAGCCGAGCAGGGAATGGAAAAAGCTTCAGGGCTGGCCGCTATGAAAGGCAGGATGGCATTAGTTGGAGGGACATTCCATTTAGAATCTATTAAAGGAGAAGGCACAATTATTGAAGTTTCTCTTCCTTCTCTTTAAAAAAAGCCTCCTTTGGTGGAGGCTTTTCGTGTTTCTTGTGCGGCTTAAAGGCGTAATGAGAAAGTAATTATATTGTTGGGGGATGGCACCATGATTAAAATACTGCTGGTTGACGATCATTCCGTTGTACGGATGGGACTGCGGATGCTGCTAAATAATCAGGAAGATATGAATGTGGTAGGAGAAGCGTCAGAAGGAAATGAAGGAATCCAAAAAGCGCTGGAGCTTAAGCCGAACGTGGTGATCATGGATTTGAGCATGCCGCATGGCAAAGACGGTATGTCGGCTACATCGGAATTAAAACGGCTTCTGCCGGAAGCAAACATCTTAATTTTAACGATGCATGATGATGAAGAATACTTGTTTCAGGCCATTGAATCAGGCGCATCCGGCTGTTTGTTAAAAAGTGCACCGCATGATGAATTGCTGTCGGCGGTACGGTCTGTTGCGGCCGGAAATGCCTACCTTCATCCATCGGCAACGAGAAGGCTCATGGAAGAATATGTAGGAAGCGTTAAGCAAAATGGGGGAACGGGAAGCAGCTTCAGCTTATTGTCCGATCGAGAGAGGGAAGTGCTTACCCTTATCGCAAAAGGATTTTCAAACAAAGAGATTGCCGAAAAGCTGGTGATCAGTGTGAAAACAGTAGAAACCCATAAAGGGAATTTAACAGAGAAATTACAAATGAAAACAAAGCCAGAGCTTGTCGCGTACGCATTGAAAAAAGGCCTGCTTGGGTACGGAAATCGGGGCATTGACGGATGAATCATCAACAGCCGGAACCAGTAGAAAAGTTGTTTGCATCCTTGAAAGAAGCCGTTTCAAGCGACTTTGTGGCTTATGCGCTTCAGCGCCGTGCAGGCACCGATATTACCTGGCTTTATGCGCTGGGCAACCGTAATGATAAATATAAGCGTATTACAGTCCGGTATGGAAAAGGAATTGCAGGAAAAGTGGTATCTACGGGCAGCCCGATTTCAGTTGATGCCTTTCCACACGGGATTCATGGAAAAGCACTTGATTATCCGATTATGCTCGCTGAGCAGCTCGTTTCTGCTTATGCAGTGCCGCTGTTTCATACAAGCTGCCCGAAAGGCGTTCTGCTTATTGGACGCAGGAAGGTCCGCCCGTTTACAGAAGACGAAAAAGGGACAGTCAATGTGTTTGCGAAAGAGGTTGAACGCTTGATTATGTAAGACACCTGGAGGGATACGATGAAAAAATACAGCAGGCCAAATCAAGAAAACAAGGTTCTGTTTAATAGTCTGAATACCTTGTCTCAAGAGCCGAATAGTCACGATTCTGAAGGAACACCACAGCTTTTACAGGAACTGAGCGACATTAAATTTGCTCTTGATGCCTCTTCCATCGTAGCTATTACCGACCACCGTGGTATTATCCATTACGTCAATAATCAGTTTTGCCACATTTCAAAGTATACAAGAGAAGAGCTGATTGGATGCGACCACCGGGTGGTCAATTCAGGCTTTCATTCAAAAGAGTTTTTCAAGGATATGTGGAGAACGATTTCTACGGGAAAGGTGTGGAAAGGAGAAATTCGAAACAGGGCCAAGGACGGCTCTTTGTACTGGGTAGACACGACAATCGTGCCGTTTTTAAACCAGGATGGTAAGCCCTATCAATATTTGGCCATTCGCTACGAAATTACCGACCGAAAAAAAGTGGAAGAAGAGCTACAGGAAATGACACAGCGGTTAATTGAAGTGCAGGAAGAAGAACGCCGAAGCTTGTCTCGAAACCTGCATGATGGGGTGGGCCAGAACCTTTACAGCCATTTGATTACCATCAGCCGTTTAAGTGCAGAGGTCGATCATCCTTTGATCGAGAAAATGCAGGAAGAAACCAGGCAGTTAATTGAGGAAATCAGGGAGATTTCCTGGGAGCTGCGTCCATCCGTGCTCGATGATCTAGGGCTGATTCCAGCCATTCGCTCGTATCTTTCCCGATACTCCGATCATCATCAAATCGATGTTCTATTTGATTGCATGTTAAACCGCCGGCTCACTGTTCACCAGGAAACAGTTGTCTACCGTATTATTCAAGAAGCACTGACTAATATTCAAAAATATGCTCAAACGAGTAAAGCAGATGTGGCCATTCGGGAGATGGAGGGTGTAGTCCGGCTGATGATTGAAGATCGGGGAAAAGGGTTCCAGATGAGCGCGACATCCCGGGGTGTAGGCTTATTTAGCATGGAAGAGAGAGCGCGTGCCATAGGCGGAACGCTTGAAATTCGCTCGGCGCCGGACAAAGGAACGACCATTATTGTTGAACTGCCATTTAATGAAAGCGAAAAGTAGCCAACTAAAAAACCTTGCATAAAGGGCGTACATACAGCCCATTGTGCAAGGTTTTTATTGATCTATTATTATCTATTCTTATTGTTTTTTGCTCGTTAAAGCTCTGCTGCCAAGACAATATCTCCAAGCGGCTGCGCGCTGTCCGGTGTCGGTTCAAGCGTGATGGCGATCATTTTCCAGTCGCCATTTTTTGCTTCAGGCATAGCATGGGAAACAGCGCCGCTTCCATTTTCATTAGGACGGAACGTGCCGGCCCTCACTTTATTGCCACTTTCATCAATCAGCCAGACCTGATACGCTTCTGTTCCCGAAAGGCTCTTCAGTTGTTCTGCCTGAAGAACAACTGAATCAGCTTGATTCTCACTGATCATAGTCGCTTTAGCAGATCCATTAAATCCTTCTGTTGCGGCAAGCTGAACATCCCGTATCACACTGGCTGTTCTTGGCTCGGCGACTTCTTCCCGGTCACTTAACAAGAAATAAGCGTTGGCGCTGGCGGATAAAAGGAGAGAAGCGGCAAGAAGAGGCTGAAGCCATGGCCAAGGCTTTCGCGACGGCTGTGTTTTTGTTACAGGAGCCGGCTCTATTTTTTCGGGAGTGACTGTTTTTTCAGGAGTCTTCGTTTCTGCAAAAACAGCAGCTAACACCCGGTCTTTCATTCCTTCATTTGGCTCTACAGGCTCTGCTAGATACGGCAGATCTTCTGTCAGCATTTGGAGCTCCCCAAGCTCTTCCTGGCAGTCCGGGCAGGCGGCAAGATGCTCTTCAAATGCGGTTTGTTCGGCTTCAGGTAGTGTTCGGTTAAAGTAATCGAGTAACTTATCACATTGATGTTGTTCCTTCGTCACGATTTTTCTCCTCCTTTCTCTGTATGCAAATGTTTCTTTAAATGCTTTAAGGCAAGTCGTATCCGCCCTTTAACGGTTCCGAGCGGAATATTCCGTTCATCCGCAATTGTCCGCTGGGAAAGGCCTTTAAAATAAAAAAGCTCGATGATTTCCTGCTGGTCTTCAGCGAGATGAGTGATCGCTGTTCGCAAAGCTTTTCCTTCTTCCTTCCATTGTACGGTATCTTCAACGGCCGGCTCGCGGCTTTGAAGCTGGTGATGGTCTGAAAGCCCTTCGCTTTGCTCGCTTTTTTTACGCATATGATCAATGCTTGCATTTCTTGTAATAGTCAGCAGCCAGGAAGAAAACTTTCCTTTTGACTGGTCGTAAAGGTCTGGCTTTGTCCACACTTTTATAAAAACTTCCTGAACGATTTCCTCCGACAGATCCCGCCTGCCGGTCATTCGGAAAGCAAATGAAAACAACAGCTTTTCATACCGCTCATAAAGCAGTTCCAGCGCGCGCTTGTCTGATTGCTGAAGCCGCTGGTACAACTCATAATCCTGCTCGCCCATAAGTCCCTCCTGTTCGGTCGAATGTACTAAGCTAACGTTTTACCGGTACATTCGGATCAGTTAATCATTCAAATTGTAAACTATTTTTCAAAAATACGATATTAAAAGAATTGGATTTTGCGCCTTCAAAGTATTGATCCAAAAAACGCATAAAAAATTTTTTGAAAAAATGATCCGTTTTCCGTGCTGGCCCGTTAGGTAAAGTGAAGAGCAAAAAACATGAAATGAAAGAGGCGGAAAAACAATGAAAATCAAAAAGCAGGCAAAAAAGCTTTTAGCCCCGGCGATCGGGCTGACTTTACTGGCACCAGGTGCCGCATCCGCATCCGCAAATGCGGATGCGGCTCCATCCGTTGAAACACCGGCAGTAGAGCTTCGTTCATCACTAGACCACTTATTATCAGAGCATTATGTACTTGCGATTACAGTCATGACAAAAGCCTACGACGGAGCTGATGACGCAGCGGCTGCCCAAAAAGCACTTGAGCAAAATGCAGCTGACATGGAACCTGCCATCGCTTCTCTTTACGGGAAAGAAGGGGCCGCCGAGTTTGAGCGCATTTTCAGCGGGCATAATGAAGATACAGCCAAAGTGGCACAAGCAGCAAAAACAAAAGATGCTGAAGCACGTGCGGCAGCCGAAAAGGATATTGACCAATTTGTCCAGGAGTTTTCTGCTTTCCTGGCAACTGCTACGGGCGGAAAGCTGCCATCCACAACGTCTGAAGAAGTGATCCGCGTTCATGAAAACCAGGTGCTGTCTGTTTTTGATCACTATACAGCGGGCGATTATGAAGCAGCCAACGTAGAATTTCGAGAAGGCTACAAACATATGTATGATGTCAGCAAAGCGCTATCAACTGCGATTGTTACACAAATGCCGGACAAGTTTGATCATACAAAAGCGGATACGCCTGCAGCGGACCTGCGCTCTACACTAAACAGCCTGGCAGCAGAACACTTTGCGCTCGCGGCAACGGGCATGCAAAAAGGGTTTGATAGGAAGCCAGATTACGATTTTGTCAGCTGGGCAGAAGATGCCAATACAGCAGATTTTAAAGCAGCCATCTCCTCCATGTATGGAGAAGAAGGGGCCGCCCAATTTGAAAAAGTATGGCAGACCAATCATATTAATGCTCAAGCGGAGTTGGTTATCGCAACATTAGAAGGCGATGATGAAGCAGTCAACACTGCAAAAGGAAAACTTCATACATTTGCTAATGATTTCGGCACTTTTTTAGAAACAGCGACCGGCAAAAAGCTGCCGGCCCAGGATGCGGCAGCGGCAGTAAAAGAACATGAAGGCCTTCTGCAGCAGACGTTTGAGGAATATACGGCGAGTAATTATAATGCGTCTTATGCTTCTTTTCGTGAAGGCTATGCGTATATGTTTGGCATTGGACAAGTGCTTGGCAAAGCAATCGTTACACAAATGCCAGATCGATTTACTGAAGCAGCTGTGCCGGATGAAATGCCAAAAACAGGTCTTGGCGGAACAGAAAGCAGCGGAATGATGGCAGCGCTGTGGGCTGTGATGGGCACGGGTTTTGGCTTTGCTGCGGCTGTTATGCTTCGCCGTAAAGCCGTTCATAAGTAAGGAGAGAAGGGAGGATATTTCATCTCTTCTCTCAGGCTGTTGACAAACGCCCGCTTTCGGCGTCACTTGCTGGCTGTGAATGCTCATGACTCCAAAAAGGTCACTCTGCTTCCCAGCCAGTGGCGTTCCTGGAAAGTCAGACGTTTTCAATCAGCCTGCTTTCTAATTTTGGCTGCACTCTGAAAAAAGAGAGGATTTCATCTCTTCTCTTTTTGGAAAAAGGAAGGGTGATTCAATATGAAATCCATTTTATTATTAGGAGCTGCGAGCTTAATCTGTTTTCTTTTGTTCGGCTATACGAGCAGCTATATCTCTCATCCTTCTGTTCAAAGTAAGGAGCAGAAGCAAACGTCGGCCGATGCTGCAGAAGAGCCGCCGGAATTCACGCTTCTTGATGAAGAAGTGCAGAAGCTGATGGCAGAATCGAAAAAAACAGCCGCAAACAGTATTGTGCCAGCCAGTGTAGAAATGCCGGCCATTGGAGTGAACGCAGTCATTGAACCCGTTGGTATTTTAGAAAATGGGCAGATGGGGGTCCCAAAGGAAGTCAATAACGTCGGCTGGTTTGAACCTGGTATTAAACCGGGGAATGTCGGCAATGCCGTTTTAGCAGGTCATGTTGACAGTCAAACCGGTCCGGCCGTTTTTTTCGATCTTAAAAAGCTCGAAAAAGGCGATGAAGTAATTGTCAAAAATGCTGAAGGAAAACAGCTGACATTTGTAGTGCAGTCGAAACGGAGCTATGAGCGAAATTCAGCGCCAATCAACGAGGTTTTTGGCTCCTCGGACGAAAAGAAATTAAATTTAATTACGTGTACCGGCCGGTTCGACCGATCAGAAGGTACTCATGAAGAACGGCTTGTCGTATATACAAAGTTAAAAGAAGACCCGGTTCAAAAGCCATTCGCACCAACTAACGTTGAAGTACATGGTACCTTTGTTTCCTGGCACGCTGTACGGGAAAAAACGGTTGTCGGCTATCGTATTTACCGCGAAGAAAACGGCCAGTTCAAACATGTGGCAAGTATATCGGCTTTTGAACGAAAGAGTTATAGCGATCCAGAAGCTCAAAACCACCGGTATTATGTAACATCAGTGGATAAATACAATCAGGAATCCAAACCATCCGAGATAACGCCAAAGCCATAAGGGCGTGTTAAAAGAATTAAAAAAGGTAAAGCGTACTAGACGCTTTACCTTTTTTGATAAGCAGACGCTGTTTCTGCTCATATATTGACCAGCCCGTCATCTGTCATCATTGCATCATGATGCTCCATTAAAGACTCTTTCATCGATAATGTTAACCGGTCGGCGTTGTATGCGCAGATAGATAGCAGCTTCATAGAAGTGACCACATTATTGGCGCTCTTTTCAAAAGATATTATTTTAGAAGTAATTTCCTGTTCGTCATTCCATTCTATATGAGCCCAAGTGAAAATAGGAAGATTGAGTTCAACGTAAGGCTGCATTAATTTAGAAAAATACGAAACAATCGATGGGGTATCAAATGCACCCCGGGAATAATAGTAATAATCATAGTTATTGACAGAAAGTACTTTTTTGAGCTGTTCTTTTGTTAAAGTACGAGCTATTCTCTTCCGAAGCAACGCCATTATTTTTTCATTTTCAATTAAAAGCACGCAGCCACCGCGCTCAATGCCTGAAACGATAAAAGAAGCTGCATTTTCTATATATTTTTGTTGGTTTTCAGAGAAGTAAAAAATATGTCCTTCCATTTTTGGCTGCTCTACTATTGGATTAGCGCTGTTTTTTGTCACCTTCAGGCCCTCACTTAATATATATTTTTGTGCCTGTAACATATAAAAACATAAGAAAAATTGTGTTTCTTGGCGGCCCTTTCTATCTTTTTTCCTTCCATTAAAAAAATGCTGATTTTTAGTACAGTTATTCCAATAAATATACCATGGTTATAGCGATGCGTATAGGCGAATATCCCGTTTTGAGGAGCAGGCAGAAGAACAGTTTGCATAAAGAGGCGGCTTAATGAAAAAAGAGAAAACGATGGACAAAATATAAGCGTCCCTGTTAATGAAAGGGACGCTTAATATCGTGATGCAAAAGTGTCTGAATAAAGAGACAACTTAGCGCAAAAAATGAGCAAAAGCGAGGGACTTAATGAAAATGCTAAATCAAGTGTTATGTATAGGAGGATAGGCAGCCGGTATATGGGGAAGCCCGGTGCTTGAGAGAATAATACTTGTTTTTCACTTGCTGCGTGCCGGCTGCTCAAGTTCCCGCTTCGCTTTGATAAACGCAACAAACTGGCGGATTTCTTCTTCCGAAAGAGCCTGGCCATCCACCGACAGCATACAATTTTCCAGATTGTTTAAGTCTATGGTTTTTTCATCCTGGCGGTTCGGCGGGTCTGCATGAGTGCCGGGTTTGTCTACTCTGCCTAAAATATAGTCTACGGATGTATGAAACAAGTCAGCCATAGCTGTAATGGCTTCAAGTGAAGGCCGGCGATAGCCTGATTCATAACCCGCATATGTACTTTTAGCCATGCCAAGTTGATCGGATACATACTGCAGCGACCAGTTTCTGTCTTTTCGCAGGGCCATTAACCTGTTTAAATTCATTATCACCGCTCCTTTGTCTTTCCGTTTATTATATCACGTTCATCAAACAAAAAGTACGCGAACTGAGAACTTTTTTGTCTTGATTTCTTCGATATTAGCTCATATAATACAAATGTGTACGCGTAACGAGAACATTTTCGAAAAGAATACGCTTACAAAAAAGAAACTTTTATTTACTTAATGAACATGAAAAGTGTATGAAGGGCGTGAATTGTATTGAAACGACTATTATTGCTTACAACGGGCGGAACTATTGCTTCATCGGAAGGGAAAAACGGCTTAGAACCGGGAATGAATTCAGAAGATTTTTTAAACCACGTGCCGGGAATGGAGATTCCGTATGAGCTCCATACGAAAGAGCTGTTGAATATAGACAGCACAAATATGCAGCCGGAAAATTGGATACAGATCGCCGAGGCTGTGAATGAAGCATACGATCAGTACGATGGCTTTGTGATTACGCATGGAACAGATACTATGGCGTATACATCCGCTGCGCTGTCTTATATGCTCCAAGACTCTGCCAAGCCGATCGTACTGACAGGGTCTCAAATCCCGATTGCTTTCGAAAAAACAGACGCGAAGCGCAACATTAGAGATGCCATTCGCTTTGCCTGCGAGGAAATCGGCGGAGTGTACGTTGTGTTTGACGGCCGTGTAATTCAAGGAACACGTGCGATCAAACTGCGGACCAAAAGCTACGATTCATTTGAAAGCATCAACTTTCCTTATATTGCCTCTGTTTCGCAGGAAGGCGTGGAATATAACCAGAATCCTAAGCCAACACTAGAACGGACATTAACATTAGATACGTCTCTTTGTACGGAAGTAGGTCTTATTAAATTATATCCGGGCATTGAGCCCAGCCTTTTTGATGCGCTGAAAGGCCTTTATAAAGGGGTTATCATAGAAGGATATGGAAGTGGCGGTGTACCGTTCCAGGGGCGAAATATTTTAGAAAAGGTCAATGAGCTGGCCCATCAAGGAACAGCGGTTGTCATTACGACGCAGTGTCTTGAAGAAGGAGAAGACATTGATGTATATGAAGTCGGCCGGAATATTGATCAAAGTGTTGTGATTCGGGCAGGAAATATGAATACTGAGGCGCTTGTACCAAAATTGATGTGGACGCTTGGTAAAACAAACGATATTAAGCAAGTGAAAAAGTGGATGGAAACACCGATTGCTAACGATTTAATGGTTTAAAATCAAATATGAAAGCGGGAACTAGCGTGGAAAAAGAAAATGCGTATCGTATAGAAAGGGATTTTCTCGGTGAAAAAGCACTGCCAGCCAATGTATATTATGGCATTCAAACATTGCGGGCGGTTGAGAATTTTCCAATCACCGGTTATAAAATTCATGAGGAAATGATTCGGGCACTAACGATGATTAAAAAAGCAGCCGCAGCTGCGAATATGGATGCAGGGCGCCTGCAAAAAGAAAAAGGTGCTGCGATTATCGAAGCGGCCGAAGAAATTCTTGCCGGCCAATGGCATGACTATTTTATCGTCGATCCAATTCAAGGCGGCGCAGGTACGTCCATGAATATGAATACGAACGAAGTCATCGCCAACCGGGCTCTAGAAATTATGGGTCATCCTAAAGGAGCCTATCATGAGTTAAGCCCAAATAGTCATGTAAATATGTCACAGTCAACAAATGATGTATTTCCAACAGCTATTCATATCTCAACTTTGAATTTATTGGAAAAGCTCCTTGTGACAATGGAGCGGATGCTGACTGCTTTCCACAGTAAAGCAGAACAGTTCGACCATGTAATTAAAATGGGACGCACGCACCTCCAGGATGCTGTGCCAATCCGTCTCGGGCAGGAATTTGAAGCGTACAGCCGTGTTATTGGACGCGATATTAAGCGGATTGCCCAGGCCCGTCAGCACCTTTATGAAGTGAATATGGGAGCAACCGCTGTCGGCACCGGCTTAAATGCAGACCCTTGCTATATTGAAAATGTAGTCAAGCACCTGGCAGAGATCAGCGGTCTTCCTCTTGTGAGTGCTGAACATCTGGTGGATGCAACACAAAATACAGATGCGTACACAGAAGTATCGGCGGCTTTAAAAGTATGCATGATGAATATGTCCAAAATCGCAAATGATTTGCGGATTATGGCTTCTGGCCCGCGTGCTGGGCTGGGTGAAATCACGCTGCCGGCCCGTCAGCCAGGCTCATCCATCATGCCAGGTAAAGTAAATCCGGTTATGGCCGAGCTGATTAATCAGATTGCTTTCCAAGTAATCGGAAATGACCACACCATTTGTCTTGCTTCAGAAGCAGGTCAGCTTGAGCTAAATGTTATGGAGCCGGTGCTTGTTTTCAATCTCCTGCAGTCCATCAGCATTATGAACAATGGATTCCAAAGCTTTACAAGCTACTGTGTAGAGGGAATTGAAGCGAATGAACAACACTTAAGAGAATATGTCGAGCAAAGTGTAGGAGTCATTACCGCCATCAACCCTCATCTGGGCTATGAAACAACGTCTCAGATCGCAAGAGAAGCTGTACTGAGCGGGAAATCCGTACGTGAGCTTTGTCTCCAAAAAGGACTGCTTACAGAACGAGAGCTGGATCTTATTTTAAATCCGTACGAAATGACAAAACCAGGTATTGCCGGAAGTGAATTGATCGCACAAAAGTAAGTAAAAGTGCATACAAGCCGGTAAAAGGGGACAGGAGAACAAGATGAAGACAATTAGACTGCCATTTATGTGGGAAATCATTGTAACACTTGGATTGTTTCTAGCCATTGTTTTTTCTTTTACAGCACTATATGATCTGCCGATTCAATTAGCTTTATTTATTTCATGGTTTTTAGTGATGATACTTGGCACGAGGCTGGGACATCGCTACCAGGACTTGCAGGGAGCGATTACAAAAGGAATTTCCAACGGACTCGAAGCTATTTTGATTTTAATCGCGGTAGGTGCGCTGATCGGTACGTGGATTGCCGGCGGAGTCGTTCCTACACTGATCTACTATGGTCTCGAAATGATTCACCCAAGCATCTTTTTGCTGGCAACGCTTCTGATTTGTTCAGTCACGTCGTTAGCGACCGGAACATCATGGGGAACGGTAGGAACAGCTGGTATTGCGATGATGGCCATTGGTGAAGGGCTTGGCATGCCGCTTCCGCTTGTAGCCGGTGCAGTGCTTTCCGGTGCGTATTTTGGGGACAAGCTTTCGCCGCTGTCAGACAGCACGATTTTGGCTGCCTCTATGTCAAAAGTAGAGGTCATGGCCCATGTGCGTGCCATGCTGTATCTGGATATACCGGCTTACTTGATTACCGCTGCTCTTTTTACAGGGGCTGGATTTATCTACAGCGGCAAAAATACAGACCTTGAAAAAGTCGAGTTTTTAAAAAATGCGCTTCTTCAAGAATTTGATATCCATATCTGGATGCTCGCACCGGCTTTGTTCGTTATTTTAATGCTTGCCCTTAAAAAGCCGTCTTTACCTACTATTGCAGCAGGATCGCTCCTGGGGGCAGTCTGGGCTTCCGTTTTCCAGGGCATGTCTTTTATAGATGCGGTGGCGACAGCGTACAGCGGCTTTAGTATCAGCACAGGCATTGAATTTACCGATCAGCTGTTAAACCGCGGCGGCATTGAAGGAATGCTCAGCTCTGTCGCTGTGATCATTTTAGGTCTTGGATTTGGCGGACTGCTTGAGCATTTGGGAATCTTGAAAGTCATCGTTTCTTCTTTTGAACGCTTTCTAACATCGGCGGGTAATGTAACACTTTCCACGCTGATAGTAGCGTTCCTGGCAAATATCTTCGGATGTGCCATGTATGTATCGCTTATTTTAACGCCAAAAATCATGGCGGACAGCTACGATAAGCTGCATATTGACCGAAGAGTACTCGCGCGGAATTCTGAAGTAGGCGGAACGTTAACCTCTGGAATGGTGCCATGGTCAGACAACGGTATTTTCATGGCTGGCATACTAGGTGTGTCAACATTCGCTTATGTACCGTTTATGTGGCTGAGCTTTGTATCCATCCTGCTGGCTATTATTTACGGTTATACAGGTAAATACATTTGGTATGTAAAAAATCCAAAAGCGAAGGTACAGCCGATCGACCAAAGTTCTTCAATGTCGTAAATAGAGAAGAAGAAGTAAGGAAAGAATATATCATATGGCTTGCAGTCTGATTTTGTTTTGTCCAAAGTCAGGCTGCTTCGTCGTGTAAAAACCAATTTAAAAAATTTTAATTGAAACCACTCATAAAGGAAGCAAATGTTCTTAATAATTGGAGGTAATTGTACGCATGGCATATAACAAATTAATTCGCACACTGATGATTGAAATTCCGTCTGTTCCGGGCAGCCTTGGAAAAGTGGCTACGGCAATCGGTTTAAATGGCGGGGACATCGGGGAAGTAGAAACGATTAAAGTAGGCCCGGCTTACACGCATCGGGACATCACGGTACAGATTGAACAGGAAGAGCAGCTGAAAGAAATTATCGAAAGCATCAACGAACTAGAAGGGTTCCGCGTGCAGGCGGTATCGGATGAGGTGCTTCGTGCCCATGAAGGCGGCAAAGTACAGATGAAAAGCCGGGTGCCGATTCAGACACTCGCAGACTTGAGCCGTGTATACACACCAGGGGTAGCGGATGTGTGCAAAGTGATTCAGGCAGAGCCGGAAAAAGCGAAAATCTATACAAACATCGGCAACAGTGTGGCGGTTGTCACAGACGGAACGGCCATTTTAGGATTGGGTGATATCGGCCCGGTTGCCGGCATGCCAGTCATGGAAGGGAAAGCGGCGCTGTTTGATCAATTAGTGGATATTAACGCGATTCCGATCCTGCTGGATACGAAAAACCCGGATGAAATTGTGGAGACGGTTAAGCATATCGCACCCGGCTTCAGCGGTATCCTGCTGGAAGATATCGGATCACCGCACTGCTTTGAAGTAGAAGAGCGGCTGAAAGCAGAGCTTGATATCCCGGTTATGCACGATGACCAGCACGGCACAGCGGTTGTGACACTGGCAGCTGTTATCTCTGCCTGCAAAAGTGCCGGCGTAGACTTGAAAGAAGCCACAGTCGGCCAGATCGGGCTCGGTGCAGCCGGTCTTGCGATCTGCCGCATGCTGATGGCGTACGGTGTAAAATCGGTGTACGGGGCAGACCTGTCAGAAGAAGCGAAACAGCGGCTCGAGCAGTACGGCGGCACACCGGTTAACAACCTTGGCGGACTTATGAGCCAGTGCGATATTGTCATTGCGACAACAGGCGTGCAGGGACTGATTAAAAAAGAATGGGTGCAGCAGGGGCAGATTATTCTGGCACTTTCAAACCCGAATCCGGAAATTGCGCCGACAGAAGCGCTTGAAGCCGGAGCGGCTTACGCGGCAGACGGACGCTCTGTCAACAACGTACTAGGGTTCCCTGGTATTTTCAGAGGCGTATTGAATGCAAAAGCAAATGATGTCACGCACCCGATGCTTGTAGCAGCGGCAGAAGCCATCGCATCCTGCACAAAGCCAGGTGATCTTGTTCCGCATCCATTAGACCGGACTGTTCATGAGCGGGTGGCAGCTGCAGTAGAGCAGGTTAGTTTAAATTCTTTAAAAGTACACAGTTAACTCCTCTATTTTAAATGTGCAAACTAAGAAGCCATAAATGATTTACGGCGATCAAAATATAAGTTTTTTACATGGGAAATCCCTGCTGTAACAGCAGGGATTTTTATTATGTTATCTCATTTTAAAGGCTGTTAACGTATGTTGAAGCTCTCCGGCTAACAGGGATAAGGAAAGAGCAGAAGAAGAAATTTCTTCAGCTCGAAGCATCGACTTCGGCTGCTTTATCGGAAACATTGGAAATCGAGGCTTCAATGTGACCGAATGATGTGTTGACACTGTCGGTATACGTCAACCCGGTTAAGACTTTTTCTGTACTTGTGTGAATTGAATGTTTTGCTTTTTCAATATCCTGCTGGATACTTCTGATCATGTGCGCAATTTGTGAAGAAGAGTCTTTGGAGTCGTTAGCCAGCTTTCGGAATTCTTCTGCCACCAACCGTAAAACCTTTTCCCTGCTCTCCAGCCCGGGCTTTTAGCTTTTGAATAAGGAATATGTTTTTGAAGAAAATAAGCTTAAAGAAAGGAGGGGGCTGTCATGACAAAAGAAAAGCAGCAAGTAACGCCTGTTCGTAATTTTAATATGAATGATTATCATAAAAATGACGAAACAGCAAAAGGGCTGGCTACGACCCATGAACAAGTGAGTGACCTGTACAAAGAGGGAGAAGTAGCGCCGTCAAAATATGAAGAAACACTGCCGAGAAATTCTTCAAACAAAACAGAATAACCTGGATCTGACAAAAAGGCAGCTATTCTTGGCTGCCTTTTTCTCATCATAAAATATCTGCCTGGACACATACTGTTATCTTCTTTTGGCCTGAGCTAAATACAAGGATACCAGCGCATATTATGGCAAATGATGAGGCAATAATAAGAAGAAAATGAAGACAATGAAGACAATGAAGACAAAAGGCAGGTTCTTCTATTGGAACAATACGATGCAGTAATTATTGGAGCGGGACTGGCAGGGCTGACGTGCGGTTTAGAATTAGCGGAAAAAGGACAAAAGGTGCTTTTATTAGAAGCGGAACCTGTTGTAGGTGGGCGGACTTCTTCTTATATAGATAATGGGATGAAAGTGGAATCTGGGTTTCACCGCTATATCGGCTTTTATTCTGAAATGCCTAAAATGTTACGAAAAGCGGGCATTCAATTAAATGAGATTTTCACGTGGGAAGAAAAAGTAGAAATACGGGTGAGAAAAAAAGAAAAGCTGATTACCTTAGGCGCTGCACCACTGTTTGGTCCTAAAAAAACAATCATGGGCATTCTAGGAAATAATGAATTGCTTCCGCTGAGAGACAAGCTCTCCCTGGTTTCCTTTTTTCTGAGCGGATTAAAAGACCTTATTACAAATCCTAAGAAGCTGGATGCCTGTAATATCCGGGACTATGCAAGAAAGCACAAGGTCAGTGAAGATGCCTTTCACAACGTTATTATACCCTTTAGTACGGGCCTTTATTTCTTACCGCCTGAGCGGTATTCCGCTTATGTCTTTTTTGGACTGCTTGCTCCAGCCATTAAACGCTTTTATAAAATGCGCATAGGCGCTTTTTTAGGCGGTATGACAGACGTAATGTGCCAGCCGATGGCGGAAGCAATTGAAAAAAAGGCGGTATTGTCAAAACAGATAATAAAGTCTGTAAGCTGCACATGGACGGGCAAAATAACATAACAGGTGTTGAGATGGAAGGTGGGAGAATCTTTTATGGCAAAAAAGTAGTCGTAGCCACAACCCTTAATTCTGCCAAACAGCTGCTGAAGCCTTTGTTTAAAGATCACCCATGGTTTCAGCCAATGTTCGAGCTGCCGATGATGTCCGCAGCAACACTGCAAATGGAATTAATAAAGCCTGCTCTCCCAAAAGATATTACAACGTTTGGTCCGCGGACTTCTCTCATCAGCTTCGCCGAACAATCCCGCTCTACATTTCGTCATGTACCGGGAAGGTTATCGATTATTATGTCAAACCCTGAACGTTTTTTAGAAATGACTCCAGAAGAAACATTACAGGTGGTTATAAAAGATGCGAAATTGTTAGGCATGGACTTTGAAGAGGATATTATCGACTATCGCCAGATTAATCATTATGATGACTTTCATTCTCTTGAGCCGGGCTATCACTGGATGCGGCCTGAACAGGTTACACCGGTTGATGGATTATTGCTTGCCGGAGATTACACCATGCAGCCGTATTTTGCCACAATGGAAGGAGCCGTCGTGTCAGGACAAAAAGCAGCACGGGCCATTTTGTCATCTGAAAAACGCTGAAGGTCCCTTTTATCTGAAGTAAAAAATAAAGATAAGAGAAGAGGTGGATATGTGGAGATATTAAAATATATAGCACTGCCCATTTACCTTATATTATTAGGTTATATTCTCACAAGACTTTCCGGCAAAAAAGCGGTTTCACAAATGCATAGTTACGATCTTGTTTTTGTGACGGTTCTCGGTTCAGCTATATCAGAACCAATTGCCCAAGACAGCGCCTGGAAAGCTACCTGGTACTCACTTGCGGTTGTTTTGTTTTATCTTTTACTGTCCAGGCTCATTCTTATTAACAAGTTTAAATCTACGCTGACCGCTACACCTACTGTATTAATACGCGGGGGAGATATCGATAAAGACGGGCTAAAAAGCGTAAAAATGACCATTGAGGAATTGCTTGGAGAGCTTCGGATTAAGGGATTTGTAAACCCCGCAGACATTGATATTGCTCTAATGGAAGAAACGGGAAAGGTGAGCGTTATTCCTAAAGTAAATAATCGCAATAAACAATCAAGTGATCCAGAGTTCACTCCAAAACCTGCTTTCGTTTCGATTCCAGTCATTATAGATGGTGAAATCCTCCATCATAATTTAAAGTTTGTGAATAGGGATGAGAATTGGCTTTTTGATCAACTTCAGCACTGGGGGATTCGCAAACAGGATATAAAGCATGTCACGCTGGCTGTTTTTACGCAGGACGGGAGTTTGCAGGTGGATAACGATGATACTCACGATCATGAAAAAGGGATTAACAATTACAAGCCCGGAAATGAAAATTAAAAAGCCGCAGCTTTTTTTGCGTCCTGAGGGAAGAAGGTAGACATACAATCAAAAAATATAAATTTATTTTTAAAAACTTCTTGTGCTGATGAAAAATAAGTGTTATATTATTATTCGTCGCTAAGATAGAAAGAATCGATGCAAATGAATAATAGAGAAACATTGCTTCCTTTGACAGGATGCAGTGAAAATCAGTTGACTTTGCAGACGTAGTAATTGTGTTTTAAATAAGCGACATAATGTCTTGTGTTAAAATTCACAAAAAAACATATTGACTTAGAGAACAGCAGATGTTATGATTATCTAACTGTCGCAGAGATAGTAAAACGAATTGAACATTGAAAACTGAACAAAATCAATAAAAACGTCAACGTTTTAAATTTTTATCTCCCATTAAAAACACCCCGTGTTTTAATGGGAACAAATGAGCAAGTCAAACTTTTTTGGAGAGTTTGATCCTGGCTCAGGACGAACGCTGGCGGCGTGCCTAATACATGCAAGTCGAGCGGACTTGACAGAGCTTGCTCTGTTCAAGTTAGCGGCGGACGGGTGAGTAACACGTGGGTAACCTGCCTGTAAGATTGGGATAACTCCGGGAAACCGGGGCTAATACCGAATAACATTAAGAACCGCATGGTTCTTGATTGAAAGGCGGCTTCGGCTGTCACTTACAGATGGACCCGCGGCGCATTAGCTAGTTGGTGAGGTAACGGCTCACCAAGGCGACGATGCGTAGCCGACCTGAGAGGGTGATCGGCCACACTGGGACTGAGACACGGCCCAGACTCCTACGGGAGGCAGCAGTAGGGAATCTTCCGCAATGGACGAAAGTCTGACGGAGCAACGCCGCGTGAGTGAAGAAGGTTTTCGGATCGTAAAACTCTGTTGTCAGGGAAGAACAAGTACGGGAGTAACTGCCCGTACCTTGACGGTACCTGGCCAGAAAGCCACGGCTAACTACGTGCCAGCAGCCGCGGTAATACGTAGGTGGCAAGCGTTGTCCGGAATTATTGGGCGTAAAGCGCGCGCAGGCGGCCTTTTAAGTCTGATGTGAAAGCCCACGGCTCAACCGTGGAGGGTCATTGGAAACTGGAAGGCTTGAGTGCAGAAGAGAAGAGCGGAATTCCACGTGTAGCGGTGAAATGCGTAGAGATGTGGAGGAACACCAGTGGCGAAGGCGGCTCTTTGGTCTGTAACTGACGCTGAGGCGCGAAAGCGTGGGGAGCGAACAGGATTAGATACCCTGGTAGTCCACGCCGTAAACGATGAGTGCTAAGTGTTGGGGGGTTTCCGCCCCTCAGTGCTGCAGCTAACGCATTAAGCACTCCGCCTGGGGAGTACGGCCGCAAGGCTGAAACTCAAAGGAATTGACGGGGGCCCGCACAAGCGGTGGAGCATGTGGTTTAATTCGAAGCAACGCGAAGAACCTTACCAGGTCTTGACATCCCGCTGACCTCCCTGGAGACAGGGCTTTCCCTTCGGGGACAGCGGTGACAGGTGGTGCATGGTTGTCGTCAGCTCGTGTCGTGAGATGTTGGGTTAAGTCCCGCAACGAGCGCAACCCTTGATCTTAGTTGCCAGCATTTAGTTGGGCACTCTAAGGTGACTGCCGGTGACAAACCGGAGGAAGGTGGGGATGACGTCAAATCATCATGCCCCTTATGACCTGGGCTACACACGTGCTACAATGGATGGTACAAAGGGCTGCAAGACCGCGAGGTTTAGCCAATCCCATAAAACCATTCTCAGTTCGGATTGCAGGCTGCAACTCGCCTGCATGAAGCTGGAATCGCTAGTAATCGCGGATCAGCATGCCGCGGTGAATACGTTCCCGGGCCTTGTACACACCGCCCGTCACACCACGAGAGTTTGCAACACCCGAAGTCGGTGGGGTAACCCTTACGGGAGCCAGCCGCCGAAGGTGGGGCAGATGATTGGGGTGAAGTCGTAACAAGGTAGCCGTATCGGAAGGTGCGGCTGGATCACCTCCTTTCTAAGGATATTTACGGAAACAGGAACTCCGTTCCTGGCACGTTGACGTTTGATTTTGTTCAGTTTTGAAGGTTCAATCCTTCTAGAGCCTGCATGATGCAGCTCGAAACTGAAACTGTTCTTTGAAAACTGGATAGAAGCAACACATTGTATGACCAAAGCAAAAAACCGAGTAAGATACACCGCCATTTTAGGTTAAGTTAGAAAGGGCGCACGGTGGATGCCTTGGCACTAGGAGCCGAAGAAGGACGGGACTAACACCGATATGCTCCGGGGAGCTGTAAGTAAGCTTTGATCCGGAGATTTCCGAATGGGGAAACCCGCCATCCGTAATGGGATGGCACACCTGCCTGAATACATAGGGCAGGAGGAGGCATACCCGGGGAACTGAAACATCTAAGTACCCGGAGGAAGAGAAAGCAAACGCGATTCCCTGAGTAGCGGCGAGCGAAACGGGACATAGCCCAAACCAAGAAGCTTGCTTCTTGGGGTTGTAGGACACTCTATACGGAGTTACAAAGGAAGAGGATAGGTGAAGCGATCTGGAAAGGTCCGCGGTACAAGGTAACAGCCCTGTAGCCGAAATTCTCTTCTCTCTTGAGTGTATCCTGAGTACGGCGGAACACGAGGAATTCCGTCGGAATCCGGGAGGACCATCTCCCAAGGCTAAATACTCCCTAGTGACCGATAGTGAACCAGTACCGTGAGGGAAAGGTGAAAAGCACCCCGGAAGGGGAGTGAAAGAGATCCTGAAACCGTGTGCCTACAAGTAGTTAGAGCCCTTTAACGGGTGATAGCGTGCCTTTTGTAGAATGAACCGGCGAGTTACGATTTCATGCAAGGTTAAGCTGATAAGGCGGAGCCGCAGCGAAAGCGAGTCTGAATAGGGCGCATGAGTATGAGGTCGTAGACCCGAAACCAGGTGATCTACCCATGTCCAGGATGAAGGTGAGGTAACACTCACTGGAGGTCCGAACCCACGCACGTTGAAAAGTGCGGGGATGAGGTGTGGGTAGCGGTGAAATTCCAATCGAACCTGGAGATAGCTGGTTCTCTCCGAAATAGCTTTAGGGCTAGCCTCAAACGAAGAGTACTGGAGGTAGAGCACTGTTTGGACTAGGGGCCCATCCCGGGTTACCGAATTCAGACAAACTCCGAATGCCAGATACTTATGTTTGGGAGTCAGACTGCGAGTGATAAGATCCGTAGTCAAGAGGGAAACAGCCCAGACCACCAGCTAAGGTCCCAAAGTATACGTTAAGTGGAAAAGGATGTGGAGTTGCCCAGACAACCAGGATGTTGGCTTAGAAGCAGCCACCATTTAAAGAGTGCGTAATAGCTCACTGGTCGAGTGACTCTGCGCCGAAAATGTACCGGGGCTAAACGTATCACCGAAGCTGTGGATTGACACCTTTCGGTGTCAGTGGTAGGAGAGCGTTCCAGGGGCTGTGAAGCCAGACCGGAAGGACTGGTGGAGCGCCTGGAAGTGAGAATGCCGGTATGAGTAGCGAAAGAAGGGTGAGAATCCCTTCCACCGAATGCCTAAGGTTTCCTGAGGAAGGCTCGTCCTCTCAGGGTTAGTCGGGACCTAAGCCGAGGCCGAAAGGCGTAGGCGATGGATAACAGGTTGATATTCCTGTACCACCAAGCATCGTTTGAGTGATGGGGGGACGCAGGAGGATAGGAGATCACGCAGCTGGATACGCGTGTTTAAGCAGTCAGGCTGGAAATGAGGCAAATCCCGTTTCCATTAAGGCTGAGCTGTGATGACGAGGGAATTTTAGTACCGAAGTCTTCGATTCCACACTGCCAAGAAAAGCCTCTAGCGAGATGTAAGGTGCCCGTACCGCAAACCGACACAGGTAGGCGAGGAGAGAATCCTAAGGTGAGCGAGTGAACTCTCGTTAAGGAACTCGGCAAAATGACCCCGTAACTTCGGGAGAAGGGGTGCTCTGGTAGGGTGCAAGCCCGAGAGAGCCGCAGTGAATAGGCCCAGGCGACTGTTTAGCAAAAACACAGGTCTCTGCAAAGCCGCAAGGCGACGTATAGGGGCTGACGCCTGCCCGGTGCTGGAAGGTTAAGAGGAGGGCTTAGCGCAAGCGAAGGTCTGAATTGAAGCCCCAGTAAACGGCGGCCGTAACTATAACGGTCCTAAGGTAGCGAAATTCCTTGTCGGGTAAGTTCCGACCCGCACGAAAGGCGCAACGATCTGGGCACTGTCTCAACGAGAGACTCGGTGAAATTATAGTACCTGTGAAGATGCAGGTTACCCGCGACAGGACGGAAAGACCCCGTGGAGCTTTACTGCAGCCTGATATTGAATTTTGGCACAGTCTGCACAGGATAGGCAGGAGCCTTGGAAGCCGGAGCGCCAGCTTCGGTGGAGGCGCTGGTGGGATACTGCCCTGACTGTGTTGAAATTCTAACCCGCACCCGTAATCCGGGTGGGAGACAGTGTCAGGCGGGCAGTTTGACTGGGGCGGTCGCCTCCTAAAATGTAACGGAGGCGCCCAAAGGTTCCCTCAGAATGGTTGGAAATCATTCGCAGAGTGTAAAGGCACAAGGGAGCTTGACTGCGAGACCTACAAGTCGAGCAGGGACGAAAGTCGGGCTTAGTGATCCGGTGGTTCCGCATGGAAGGGCCATCGCTCAACGGATAAAAGCTACCCCGGGGATAACAGGCTTATCTCCCCCAAGAGTCCACATCGACGGGGAGGTTTGGCACCTCGATGTCGGCTCATCGCATCCTGGGGCTGTAGTCGGTCCCAAGGGTTGGGCTGTTCGCCCATTAAAGCGGTACGCGAGCTGGGTTCAGAACGTCGTGAGACAGTTCGGTCCCTATCCGTCGCGGGCGCAGGAAATTTGAGAGGAGCTGTCCTTAGTACGAGAGGACCGGGATGGACACACCGCTGGTGTACCAGTTGTCTCGCCAGAGGCATCGCTGGGTAGCTATGTGTGGACGGGATAAGTGCTGAAAGCATCTAAGCATGAAGCCCCCCTCAAGATGAGATTTCCCATTACGCAAGTAAGTAAGATCCCTTGAAGATGACGAGGTAGATAGGTTCGAGGTGGAAGTGCGGCGACGCATGGAGCTGACGAATACTAATCGATCGAGGACTTAATCAATGTACACTTGGCGTGTAACCGAAAGGTTTTTGCCCATACAATAACGCTTCTATCCAGTTTTGAAAGAACACTTCTTTCAAACTTCATAGTCAGGTGGCAATAGCGAAGAGGTCACACCCGTTCCCATCCCGAACACGGCCGTTAAGCTCTTCAGCGCCGATGGTAGTTGGGGGTTTCCCCCTGTGAGAGCAGGACGCCGCCTGGCACGCTAAGACAACTTGAGAAATCAG